>NZ_MLJI01000003.1 GCF_002095535.1 Pantoea cypripedii | reverse complement strand
TGATGGTATTTCTGTGGTCAATAAAGGTGCTTCGTCATCCCAGGCGATGGACCTGTTAAATGGAAAGTATTTCTACAAAAACAATAAAAGCTGGCGTGAGGAAATGGAAAAAATCCCCTGCCCGGATCATTTTGCTGAATTTTGCGACTAACGATGCGCGCCATTTTCATTTTCGGGATATTGAGCCGGATTATCGTGTCAGCCCGGATAAATACACGGCGGTAATGACGCAATTAGTGAATATTGCCCGCGCAGCAGGAAAAGAAGTGATTCTTCAGGAACCCCATCCGATTTGTGGCGGCGGAGAGAAATGGCATATCGCCCCTTATGTCAGCAAACTTGATGCGGTGGCTCGCGCGGAATCTGTGCCGCTGGTCAGGCAGTATCAACGTATTTTGCAGATGAAAGACTGGCAATCGTTACTGTCGCCAGACTGTATTCACCCCTCAGAGGAACTGTATCGCATCAAGGCACAGGAAACGTTCTCAGTGCTGGTGGCAAATTATGGTCCTGAGTTAGCGGCCGCCGGACAACGGCATAATGCCGATAGCGAGCAGATGGTTAAGCGTTAATCTGGCTGCGCAGAGCGGGATTTACCTCATGTCCGAATGGCTTCATTTCTGGTATACATACTGCTCCGATTAGTAGTGGAGCAGACAGTAAAACTATGGCGCAGGATCTTCTGAAAGATGTGGTGTACAAACGAATCAAGGACATGATCGTTAATGGCTCGCTGCCAATGGGCGGTAAGCTTTCAGAATCGGCCCTCGCCACCCGCTTAGCGGCAAGCAAAGCCCCGGTCCGTGATGCCTTACGACGTTTGCAGAGCGAAGGTCTGGTGCAGATTAAACCGAAGAGCGGCACCTTTGTGTTTAGCCTCAACGATTTGGAATTTAAGGATTTGCTGGAATTTCGCTTTTATGTCGAATCAAAGGCGATGGAGCTGGCGCTGAAAAAGAATCCGAAGCAGCTGGTGCAGGAGATTTCGGCGATTCTCGATAACATGGAATTCTGCATTAACAACGGCTCCACTGTGGAATATATCCGGCTGGATAACCTGTTCCATCAGGCGCTGTTTACCTGGTGCCAGAACCCTTATCTGGAGCAGGCCTACACGCTGATTTCATCGCGCATGGCGACCATCCGTAATTATCTCGGCAGCAATGATGAGCATATGCATCGCTCCTGGAATCAGCACGTCACCATTGTGACCGCCCTGCGCAACAACGATTACGACAGTGCGCTGGTGGCTTTACAGGGTCATATCCTGCCGGAATTTGGTGCCTACTGGGGTTTACTCTAAACCCCTCGCCGCCGGGTCATCGCCCGGCGTCTACCCCTTCCCTTTTGTCCCGCCGAACAATCTCCCTTGTCATCTCTGGGTTATTATTGTTATGTTATAACATATCAATACATGATTCAGAGGAAATGCTATGCCGCTCGATTCAGACTCACGTCTCCCCGTTACCGTTCTTTCTGGTTTTCTTGGCGCGGGTAAAACCACGCTGCTCAACCATATTCTCAACAACCGGGAAGGCCGCCGCGTCGCGGTGATCGTCAATGATATGTCAGAGGTGAACATTGATGCTGCGCTGGTGCGTGACGGTGGTGCGGAGCTGTCACGCACCGATGAGAAGCTGGTGGAAATGAGTAATGGCTGCATATGCTGCACGCTGCGTGAAGATTTGCTGCTGGAAGTGAAACGTCTGGCCCAGGAAGGTCGTTTCGACCAGCTGGTGATCGAATCCACCGGTATTTCCGAACCGCTGCCGGTGGCAGAAACCTTCACCTTTGAGGATGAAGACGGCCAGAGCCTGTCACGTTTTGCCCGGCTCGATACCATGGTCACCGTGGTGGATGGATTTAATTTCCTGCGCGACTACCGCTCAACCGATTCGCTACAGGCACGCGGCGAATCACTGGGTGAGGCTGATGAACGCTCGGTCGTCGATTTACTGGTTGATCAGATCGAGTTTTGTGATGTGCTGGTGGTGAATAAAACCGATTTAATCGACGCGGACGATCAGCAAACGCTGTTTGCCATGCTGCAATCCCTTAATCCCCGCGCACACATTGTGTTTTCCCGGTTTGGTCAGGTGCCACTGAGTGAAGTGCTGGAAACCGGCCGCTTTGATTTTGATGCCGCTTCGCAGGCCCCCGGCTGGTTACAGGAATTACGCGGCGAACATCAACCCGAAACCGAAGAATATGGCATCCGCAGTTTTGTCTATCGTGCACGCCGCCCCTTCCATCCAGAACGCTTCTGGCATGCCGTAAACCACCAGCTGGACGGGGTGATCCGCTCGAAAGGTTACTTCTGGCTCGCCAGCCGACCGGAATATGCGGCGATGTGGTCGCAGGCCGGAGCCGTGGCGCGCCAGGGCTATGCCGGTCACTGGTGGGCCAGCATCCCGCGCGAACGCTGGCCGCAGGATAGCGAATCACTGGCGTTTATTGCCCAGCACTGGCAGGAAGGCATCGGCGATGCACGCCAGGAACTGGTGTTTATCGGTATTGAGATGGATGAAGACCAGGTGCGGAGCGCGCTGGATCATGCCCTGCTGACGCCAGCAGAGATGGCTGAAGGCCCGGCAAACTGGGTGAAATTACCCGATCCGGTACCGGAATGGTTCGAGCGTGACCCGGTGGAAGCATAAAGGTACAGAAAGCAACAATTAGCTACGTCTTTCTGCCCATGTCAGGAGTATGCTGAATGACGGAAATTACCCTTACAGGAGAAGACGTTATGCCAGAAGTTGTCGTTTATGCCGCGGAAGGCCGTTCTGTTGAGCAGAAGAAGAAACTGCTGAAAGCCATCACCACTGCCGTGTCGGAATCTTTTGAAATCGACAAAAACGCAGTGGTGGTTTCGATTGTGGAAACCCCGTTGCAAAACAAATCGAAGGGCGGCATCCCCTTTGATGAGCGCTAACTGACGCTGAGCTGCCTGTCCGTTACCTGAAACGGGCAGGCATTATGTTGCGTCAGATGCGGGCCGCATCCCACAGTTTCATCATCTGCGCGATGGCCCGTTCCGTTTCAGCCAGCGGAACATCATCGCGCGCCAATGTCGATATCCCCAGCAGAAAGCTATTGAAACTTACTGCCAGCGCCAGCGTCGCCTCATCATCCCTCAGCTCGCCCGCACGTATCCCGCGCTGAACACAATTTTTTACCCCTGCACTGGTACGTTGCCGTGAATCCTTCAGCGGTTGCAGCAGATGACGGTTTTCCTCCGAACATGAGGACATCACGCCCAATGCCACCATGCATCCACGCGGATGACCGGGTTCATACTGCATGCGGGCGGAGTTAAATAACGCCGTTTCCAGTGCCTGACGCGGCGGTAATTCCGCATCCCATAAAGATTCCGTGACCTGCGCATGGGTGCGCAGATAGCAGCTCACCGCTTCCTGAAAAAGCGCCTCTTTGGAACCAAAGGCAGCATAAAAACTGGGCGCAGTAATCCCCTTGCCAATTGCTGCCTTGAGCTGGGCGAGCGAGGTGGACTCATAACCATTTTCCCAGAATAAGTGCATGGCATGAATCACCGCTTCATCGCGGTCAAACTGTCTTGGTCGGCCTGTTCTCATCTTCTCTCCTCCACGACATACATACTAATCGATACATAATTTATTGACAATCGCCGCAACCCCATTCCAATATACATACCGATCGATACATTAATTAATCACCGCTAAGGCTGTTTTTATGAAGAAAAACCATCGGGCTGAACCGGCTCAGCACCTGCCCATCCTTGCCCTGCTGGCGCTGGCCATGACGGGTTTTATCTGTATTCTGACCGAAACCATCCCTGCCGGGCTGCTGCCGGAAATAAGCAGAGGACTGCATATCTCCCCCTCGCTCGCCGGGCAGATGGTTACCGCATACGCGGCCGGTTCCCTGCTGGCAGCCATCCCGCTGACTATCGTGACCCGCACCTGGTCACGTCGTCTGGTGTTGCTCAGCACCGTCGGAGGGTTTTTGCTTTTTAATACGCTGACCGCCATCTCTGGCAGCATTGCGGTGATCATGATTGCCCGTTTCCTTGCCGGGGCATCCGCCGGACTCGCCTGGAGCCTGCTCGCCGGTTATGCTCGCAAAATGGTGGTGCCATCGATGCAGGGACGGGCTTTAGCGCTGGCGATGGTCGGCACGCCGATTGCGCTGTCGCTGGGCGTACCGGCAGGCACCTGGATGGGGGCGTTTTTAGGATGGCGTCTGACATTTGCGGTGATGTCGGGGCTGTCTGTGCTGCTGATTGGCTGGATTCTGCTGGCAGTGCCGGATTATCCGGGCAGCTCAGCCACGCAAAAAATGCCTATCGGTGCGGTGTTGTTGATTCCGGGAGTCCGTTCGGTGCTGGGCGTGGTTCTCACATGGATGCTGGCGCACAACATTCTTTATACCTATATCGCCCCGTTTATCACGCCTGCGGGTCTTGTTCCGAGGGTTGACGTGGTCCTGCTGATATTTGGCCTGGCGGCACTGGGCGGGATTTATATTACTGGCCGGATTATCGACAGCCACCTGCGCAATGCCGTGTTGCTGTCCCTGGCGGTGTTTGCCGCGGTGGCGTTGGTGTTTGCCATCGGTGCCGCATCCCCGGCGGTGATGCTGGTCGGGATCGGCGTCTGGGGCCTGACGTTTGGCGGCGCGGCGACCCTGTTGCAAACGGCACTGGCAGACGCGGCGGGTGAACACGCTGATGTCGCGCTTTCTATGAACGTGGTGACCTGGAACGGCGCTATCGCGCTGGGTGGTCTGGTGGGGGGATTATTGCTGGAACATGTCGGTACCCGATCCTTTCCCTGGGCGTTGATCGTTTTATTGCTGGCGGCGTTTATCATCGCGATGCGTGCCGGAAATCATGGTTTCCCGGCAGCGAGCAGAGAGTTGACAACCAGCCAGTGATTCGCGATCTGATCACCAGAGAAATGGCTGGAATTAAAATGGCCGGATGCACGTTACATTCCGGCCATACCTTCCGAGGTTTTAGCGAATTAATTTACAAGTCAGGATTTAAATCCTGGCTTATTATTCGCTGCACGCCATGATTTTATTTCGTCAACAATTCCTTTTGGGGTCAAGTCATCATCACTCCAGAAAATAAGATCATTGCAGTTGGGATATTCTGAAGTTTCACATACATGATCAATTAGAGCATCCTGATACTCCTCTCCTCCTTCTGCTGAGAAAATTTCTTCAATTAAATTAAGAAACTCGGATTCCGTATATTCTTCTAACTTCGCCTTGCGTTCCATGAATATCCCTTATTTTTCTGAGTGAATTCCAACATGCTGCTTGGGTGTAACAACTCGGATATTATCTATGTTATAGACCTCTCCGCCTTCTGATATCAGGTCAATATGATGTAACTCAGACGAAGCTCGTTTACCTGACCGCTCTACATCAATAACACGAGGAGATAGTCCTTTTCTCATTCGCCCCAAATTGCTGGTCTTAAACTGCGCTGCCAGCTCCGGATCCGCTGCCACCTCCTGCCAAAACGCCTTACGAAACGCATCAAAACTACTAAATTCGCGGTCGCGCAGCCGATCAGCGATACGAGTTGGTACCGGGGAGCCTAAGCCCTCACTCGCCCCAGCTAACCATGTTCCCTCCACATCAGCCCCGGTTCCTGTGACTTTACCCGGCAGGTCCCGGCCGCTTTGCAGCATGACGTAGGCAGGATCCAACCCGGAATCCGCCGGGAAGATAAGTATAGCGTCGCGAAAATCCAGGTCATCGGCCTGCGGAAAACTCTCCACCGCAGGGCTAGCCACGCCAGAATCGGTGTTGCCGGTATTCTCGGGCACCGCTTCGTTGTGTACGGGCGTAGCCAGTGGCGGCAATCCCTGATATCCCGGTGCACCTTCTGGCGAGACCAGAATGGTACGCGAAGGCAGCCCGCTCTCCGCCGGAATCGTGACGCTATACAACCCCGTCACCGCATCCACCGTCGCGCTCAACACTCGTACCCGACTCGGATTGATCGTGCGGACCAGATAGGTTTTTAGCAGGCCATCGCTAAAGTAAACGCGCCCGCGCACTGACATCTCAACCGAACCATCTGCCGCAGCGGCAGCCAGCAACTCATGCTCTGCAGGCAGGTTAATGGCCTCACCGGGCATTGCCGACAGGAACATATTGATATCGTCACGGCCTGGCACCTGGTCGCTGCCCTCGCCCGGAATATAGGTCACTGAGGCAATAAGCGCACCCACACCACTCCCGGCCAGGGCTGTACCGAGCAAATCCGCGAGAACCGCCCGGACAGTGCCCCAGGCAGCGGCGGCAGCTGCCTCACCGAGCGCGTAACCACCCAATCCAGTTTCAGCAAATGTCAGGGGGGCAGCCGCAGCCGCCGCTGGAAATCCAGCAAAACCAAAAACATTGGGTTCTTCGAGTTTAGAGCGTGCGGCTTCAAGCGCCGCTGCTTTAGAGGCTGCTTCGGCCTCTGCTTGTGCTCGTGCCTCCGCTTCGGCTCTGGCACGTTCTGCCGCCTCGCGCTCGGCCTGCACACGCGCTTCCTCGGCAGCCTGCCGGGCGAGTTCTGCCTGGCGCTTAGCTTCCGCATCAGCCTGTGCCTGTTGCAAACGGCTTTCCGCCTCCTGCACTGTTGATTAGCGCTGTTAAGCGTTGCCGTCTGGTTGGCAACATCCTGACTTAACGCGTTATTTTGCGCCTGAAAGGACTCCACAGCACTTTGCAGCGGCTCCCTTTCGTTGAGTCGCGGATCAATCTGCGCTCTATGGAACTGGTTCGCGCGAGCCGTATCACCCGCCTTCATCATTGAGGCCCAGACCTCACGCAACTGGGCAATTTCGCCATTCAGCTGATCCAATCTGGGCTGACGCGCGTTGATCTCCGCATTGTTGCTGTTGATCTGCGCATTATCAGCGTTGATTTGGTTGCTGGCGGCGGTTGCGGCGGCTGATGCGTTGTTAACATCCCGCTGCGCAGCTTCGACGGGATGTGCGGCATCCCACTCAGCCTGACGACGTCTTTCCTCCTCTTCGGCCTGCCGCTGTGCCTCAGCCGCAGCGGCTGCTTCTGCTGCTTTACGCGCAGCTTCCGCTTCCATAGCTTTCTTCAGGTTAATCTGTTCCTGAGCCAGCGCTTTAGCCTGTTCCTGACGTGCGGATTCTCCTTTCATCCATTCCTGTCGGCTGGAATTCAGTGGACGAGAATAGAGACTGACGTTGACGATATCGTCATTACCGTCCACGGATATCATATAGATATAACCATCGACCGCAGCACGATAACCGGAAGGGACTTTTGCTGTGACATTGGTGCGCAAATTGTCATTACTACTGCCGCCTTCATTACCGTCGGACCAGTGAAGATGATCATCACTGACCCAACTCCAGCCACCGGTTATTTGAATGCGTTGTTCACCATTGACCATAATCATCTCAGGTGTACCAGGATTATATGACCAATAGCCCTTGTCACTAAAATAAATAGATTTTTAAAATAGTCACTTTATTACACCAGGGACACAACACAAAAAACTCATTATCGGGACATTAATAAATCAATCGCATCAAGTTAATTAAACCCCGGCAAAGATAATTCGTTATTAGCGCCGATCACACCTATCATTTTTCTTCCCGTTAACCTGAATACACAGGCCAGGTGTGATATGAAACCCACTTTGTTTTTAGCGATTGCTGCATCCATGGTATTACTTACAGGAGGTTGTCAGAACAACTCCCCGATTTACGGGAATTACTCTTCTGAAGTCTGTCTGCAAATCGGGCAGAATCATGATTCAAACTGCTCAAATTCCGGCGATAAGTGGAAAGACAAATCCGCAGATGAATTACCGGCCATAAGTGATAATAATGGCCCTTAATGATTCATATTCATAAAACTTCAGGTGCGGCTTGTCTGTCTGTCAGATAACACCGCACCCTTCCATCCGCAAAACACCGCTTTAGCACTGCAAATCCGCTTCGCAGCCATCGAATTTTCAGTATCATAGCCCGATCTGCGGTTTTCTGGATTGCGTATGACCAATCAACATACTTCCCTGTTTGCCCGGCTTGCCTCCATCCTGGCGGATGAGAGCCGTACGCCTCTGTACAAGCGCTTTGCTTCCGCGATTAAAGATGCCGTGCGTGAGGGCGTGCTGGTGCATGAGGAGATCCTGCCGGGTGAGCGCGAGTTCAGCCAGTCGCTGGGGATTTCGCGCATTACGGTTCGTAAAGCAATGGACGAGCTGGAGAAAGAGGGCGTGGTGTTTCGCTCACGCGGTTATGGCACGCAAATTTGCAGCCAGTTCGAATATTCACTCAAGGAACCCAAGGGACTCTCGCAGCAGGCGGTGTTACGTGGCAAAAAGCCCGATACGGTGTGGATCAACAAAAGCAAAATTCGTTGCACCGCCGAGATTGCAGAGAAATTGGGACTGAGCAGCGGCAGCGATGTCTGGCAGCTAAAACGCATTCGCTATGTCGATCAACAGGCGGTGTCCGTGGAGGAGTCGTGGGTATCAACCCAGTTGATTGCCGATGCGGATGACATCGGTATCTCGCTGTACGATTACTTTCGTGAGCAGCAAATTCTGCCGGTAAAATCGCAGAGCCGCGTCAGCGCACGGATGCCGGATGAAGCGCTGCAACAGCAAATCGCCCTGCCCGCCAATGTGCCGGTGCTGGTGATTAAGCAGCTGGCACTCGACGCGCAAGGCAATCCGCTGGAGTACAGCATCAGCTACTGCCGCAGCGATATGTACGTGTTTATTGCGGAGTAAGCCGCTGCTGCCAGTAAGCCGCCAGCGTCGCGCGATCCGGCGCACAATCACCGCCGCGCTGCGACACCACATAAGACGCCACCGCATTGCCGAGTGCAACGCTGTCAGCCAGTGACCAGCCGGAAGCCAGCCCGGCCAGTAAACCACCTGCATGGCTGTCGCCTGCGCCAATGGTGTCTACCACGGTGGTGACCAGTGCCGGAATCCAGCCCTGGGTCATGCCATCGCTATAGCCCGCGCCGTCGCTGTCGAGCCGCACCACCATCGCACTGCCAAACCGTTGCTGCCAGCGCGTCAACAGGCTGTGCGCATCAAAGATTTCCGCTGCGCCCAGTCGCTCCCGCCACAGCAGTTCCGCCTCCTGCCTGTTCACTGTAATCAGTGGTTTCAGTGCCATGATGCGCGCAAAATCAGCATCCGCGATGTCCGCCAGCCGCGGGCCGAAATCCACCAGCAGCTGATAAGGTGCCGTCTGGCGCTCCAGCCAGTTAATCAACACCTCGCCACTTTTGCTGGTGAGCTGATACCCCGACAGATAGATCCAGCGATGTTCCGGTTGTGGCAAGGCATCGAGCAGCGCCGCGTCCCACTGATTTTCGACGCCGCTGACCGAAAGAAAGGTACGTTCGCCATCCGGCTCCACCAGCGCCAGACACCAGCCGTTATCACCTGACGCGGTTTCGAGAACGCTTTCGATGCCATATTCTGCCAGCTTCTGGCGCACGATCCCGGCCCACACCCCCTTGCCCAGCGGCAACGCATTGAGCGACGGAATGCCAAGCCGATGCAAGGCAATCGCCACGTTCAGGGCACACCCCCCCACATTGACGCCCTGCTGCTGCAACTCAATATCGCTGCCACGATGCGGCAGCGAATAAGCATCGGCAATCACATCAACCACCGCCGCACCGATGACGCAGACCGGCAGGCGGGCAGTCAGCCGCGCGAGGCAATCAGGCGTCAGCATAGGCGGCCTCACGCTGCTGACGGAAGCGGCTGAACGCGCTGCTGTAGCGGGTGAAATCCAGGTTATTGGCCGCATCAAGCTCGGCTTTTAATGCCGGATCGATGGCCTCAATCCCCTGCAATGCCCCACAAATTGCCACCGCCATTGCACCAATGGTGTCGGTATCGCCGCCCAAATTGGCACAAAGAATGGCGCAGCGGTTGGGATCGCAGGCGGCCAGTTCCACCATGGCAATGGCGGAAGGCACCGATTCGATGGTGCTGGTACCGGTGCCGACCAGATCATAAATCTGCTGCATGGTTGATTCGATGCCCCTGCCCTGCGCCACCACCTGCAATGCCAGCTCGATACGCGCAGCAATTGACGCACTGAAGGTGGTCACGCGTTTTTCCTGTGCAGCGCGCGCGACTGACGGCAGTTCATCACGAATGGTTGCCCAGCTTGCGCCATCAATGGCCCGCGAGACGGCCCAGGCAATCGCCGTGGCACCGGCAATCGCCACGTCGGATTTGTGTGTGGGGCTGGAAGCCAGCGCCACCGCATCAATAAAGCTCGCCAGATCGCGCGCCGGTAACAGGCAACCCAGCGGCGAAACGCGCATCGCCGCACCGTTGGTCATGCCGTTATTTTCCAGCTGTGCCACCGGTGTGCCAGCCTTCAGTGCATTGAGCGCGATTTTTGACGTCGGGCCCAGCACATTTTTATTGAAGGCATCGAACGCTTCCGCCCAGCGCAAAATATTGGCACCGATGGTTTCCGCGTTGATGTCACCATCGTGGGTGATGATGGCGTCAGCCAACGCCAGCGCCATGGAGGTGTCGTCGGTAAAGGCCGCCCGGCCAAAATAGCAGGCGGCGTTATTTTCAGCCGGACCGGGCAGGAAGCGATCGATCCAGCCAAAATGCTGTTTCACTCGGCTGCGCGGCCAGAGTTCCGACGGCATACCCATCGCATCGCCCAGTGCCTGACCATAAAAGGCGCCCAAAATCCGTTTTTCCTGGTGTGTCATTGTCATCTTCACTTCTCTTATTTATGGCTTTCAGCGGCTGCTGAAGTATCAAAAGCGGTTAATTCTTCACTGCGTTTTTTGCCGTCGCGGAACAGCGTGATAAATGCGAGGGTGATAATCACAATCATCACGCTACCGAACATCCACATCCCGGCCCAGTTAAATGTCAGGCCATTTTGTGGTTTGTCATACGCAAACATCTCCTGCATCAGATAGCCCCCAAGGCGATAACCCAGCAGGCTGCCGATACCCTGACAGGCCAGCGTGATCAGCCCCTGTGCCGCGTTACGCATCGCCACTGGCGCTTTCTTGTCCACGTAAATGTAGGCGGTGATGAAGTAGAAGTCATAGCTGACGCCGTGCAGTAGGATGCCCATAAACAGCAGGCCGTAAGTCAGCAGGTTCTGATCGCCACCAAACACAAAGAACACGTAGCGTAATGCGGCGGTCACCAGCCCCAGCAGCAGCACTTTGCCGATGCCGAAACGCTTGATAAAGAACGGCAGTGCCAGCAGGAAAAAGATTTCCGAAACCTGGCCGAGCGTCATCCAGCCGGTTGCGTGCGGCAATCCGACTTCGGTCAGGTAACCTTCGGCGAAGATGTAATAGAAGGCCAGCGGCATGCTGAACAGGAACGAACAAACGAAGAACACGAGGAAGCTACGATCTTTCAGCAGATGCAATGCATCGAGGCCGAGCGCCACGCGCAGGCTGAACTTGCCGGTGCTCTTAGGTTCGGTAGCGGGCAGCATCAACGCGAAGATGCCCAGCACCAGCGAGCTGGCGGCGGTGATCAGCAAGGGCACGTTGCTCGCCGAGATATCGCCGAAACCAAGCAGCGGTGGCAGGAAACCACAGGCGATGCCGGAAGCAATCCAGCCAATGGTGCCCATCACGCGCACGCGTGGGTAGTCGCGCTCCACATCGCCAACATGAGAGAAGGCAATGCTGTTGGTTAAGGCGATGGTGGGCATGTAGGTCAGCGCGTAAAGCAGCAGTAGCGGGAAGAAGCTGGCAAAGTGCGTCTGCTGCGCGGCGAAGAACATCAGGATCGCCCCGGCTATCATCAGCAGCGCCAGCACCTTCTGCGCCTGGAAGAAGCGGTCGGCCAGTGAGCCCACCAGAATCGGTGACAGAATGGCAGCGATGGAGGTGCAGGCATAGCACCAGGCGATCTCCATCGGTGTAAAACCGTTTTTGCTCAGAAAGGCCCAGAGCGGCACAAACCATGCCCCCCAGATAAACCATTCCAGAAACATCATGAACGACAGTTTTGGCATTGTATTTTTCATCGAACTCACTCCCCGGTGTTGGTAGAACCAATCTAACACCAGTGACAATACCTTTATAATACCATTAGCTGATAGTTTGACCTAACCCACATAATTTTAACCGATGGTTAACAGGCAAAAAAATGCGCGATAAACCGCACCGCTACAGATACGCACTGGCCCGTAGCGGCACGATTTATCGCGCAGGTTTGAGGAAAGAATAAGTTTAACGGTTAACCAGTTTCGCCGGTAAGGCGATGACCAGCAGGCAGCTCAGCAACAGACACACCGCGAAGAACCACAGCGCGCCGTTGCCGCTGCCGGTAAGATCCAGCGCGATGCCCATCACGGAGTTACTGACCAACCCGGCAATATTGGCGATTGAACAGGCAAGCGCAAACCCTGCCGCAGCCGCCGTACCTTTCAGGAAGGTGGCTGGCAGGCTGAAGAACACCGGTACGGCACCAATGATCATCGCCTGCGCCACGGAGAACAGCAGCACCGTCATCATGACGTTATGGGAGAAAAAGGTACTGGCTCCCATCGCCGCTGCGCCGACAATAAACGGCACGATGATATGCCAGCGGCGCTCACGCATCCGGTCTGAACTGCCGCCAATCGCCAGCATGCCGATCAGCGCCGCCAGGCTGGGGATCGCCGTCAGATAGCCAATTGTGGCGATATCGGTGGTTCCGGCGTTTTTAATAAAGGTCGGCATCCAGAAGCCCATCGCATAGGCGCTCAGCAGAATGGAGAAGTCGATCCCACCCAGCATCACCACGCGGATATTCAGCAGGCCATCGCGCAAACGGTGTTTCACCCCTTTCGCTTCACCTTCGTCAGCGGCCAGCTCGCGCTGCACCGCCTGCTTTTCATCCTCACTAAGCCAACTGGCACTTTCCACGCTGTTCGGCAGTAACCAGAAAGTCATCACGCCCAGCAGCACGCTCGGGATGCCTTCCAGCAGGAATAACCACTGCCAACCGCGCAGGCCGTAAACCTCATGAAAATTACCCATGATCCAGCCGGAAAGCGGCCCGCCAATCAAACTGGAGAGCGGCAGACCAATCATAAACAGCGCGATGATGCGGCTGCGACGCCACGAGGGAAACCATTTGGTGAGATAGAACAACACCCCCGGCAGGAAACCGGCTTCAGCCGCGCCGAGTAAGAAACGCACAATGTAGAACTGCATCGGCGTCTGCACCAGCAACGTCGCGGTGGAGAGTAAACCCCAGGTGATCATGATGCGCGCAATCCAGATCTTCGCGCCAACACGTTGCAGAATCAGGTTGCTCGGCACTTCAAACAGAATGTAACCGACAAAAAACAGCCCGGCTCCCAGGCCAAACGCGGTTTCACTCAGCGACAGATCGCTCGCCATTTGCAGCTTCGCCAGACCGATATTGATACGGTCCAGATATGCCGCCAGGTAACATAAACAGAGAAAAGGAATCAGTTTCCAGGTGATCTTGCGGTAAATCGCGGCAGTGTCCTCGGCTGCCAGCACAGCAGGACGGGTTGTAGCAACAGTCATGATTTTCTCCGGGCGCCATAAACCCTGATGGGCATGTTGTTATGCGTTTCGCTTACCAGCGAAACCTGTTCTTTGTGCGCACTCCGTGCAGGTGAATAAGCGCCCTTAACGGGCGCTGAACTGTCCGAGATATTCCAGTGTGGTGGCTTTGGACACCACATCGCCGTACTTACTGTCGATGTCAAACAAGTTGGCTTCATGCGGGGCAGCGTGGCGATCGCCGACGCATTCACGTACCACCATGGCACGAAAGCCGTATTGCAGAGCGTCCACGGCGCTGGCGCGCACGCAGCCGCTGGTGGAACAACCGGCGATGATCAGGGTATCGATGCCTTCCGTCACCAGCAGCGATGCCAGTGCGGTGCCAAAGAAAGCGCTGGCATATTGCTTGGTGATCACCACTTCTTCCGGCAACGGCAGCACTTCCGGGCAGAACGCCGCCAGCGGATTGCCTTCCACCATGTCACGCATCACCGGGGCTTTCTGTACCCAGATACCGCCGTCACGCTGGTGCTGTGGGTGGTAACGAATCTGGGTGTGGATCACCGGAATACCGCAACGGCGCGCCGTTGCCAGCAGCGCTTCTGATTCCCGTACCGCCTCCACTACGCCCGGCGCAAATAAAGGCGCGCCCTCGGTGGTGTAGCCTTGCAGAAAATCGATCATCAGCAGCGCGGGACGCTTACCAAAACCAATACGGTTGCCCCAGACACCGGCGTAATTGTCACTGGCGCTTTGTGTCATCACGTTTCTCCTTACCAGGCTCCGGACAGCAACGCACCGGCTCCGGGTACCACCGGCTCCAGTTCCAGCGCCTTGAGCATCGCGTAGGTGGTGGCGATCGCGGCAGTGATCACCGGTTTACCGGTCTGCGCTTCCACTTTGGCCACCGCTGGCAGGGAAGGCATTTGCACGCAAGCCGACAGCACCACAACATCAACGTCATCGAGCGGCATATCAGCAACAATGCCCGGCAGATTGCTGGGATCGTGACGGGCGACCGCGAGATTATCGGCAATTTCCAGCGCTCGCCAGACTTTTACCTCAATGCCTTCACGCTGAATGTAATCCACCACCAGCTCAGTCAGCGGCTTCATATAAGGGGCCACCAGCGCGATTTTTTTCGCACCCATGATGTGCAGCGCGTCCACCAGCGCACCGGCACTGCTAATCACCGGGGCCAGTGCGTCGTTTTCCCGCGTGACCGCCGTCAGACGCTGCTGTGACTGGCGGTGATAACCCGGTCCCATCGCCATGATCGCCACCAGGCAGGCATAGCCGAGCACATCAACCTGCGCGTCCGACAGTTCCAGCGCACAGCGGTCCGATTCTTTATCCATTGCCGCCAGCTCATCTTTGTTGACGTGTTTCATGCGCATACGGCTGGAGTGGAAAGTAAAACGCTCCGGGCGAATCAGCTGACGCGCCTGTAACATGGCCGGGATTTCCGTTTCCATGGTGATGTTAGAACTCGGCACAATCTGGCCGATACGGTATTGACGGGTCATTGCTGAGTCTCCGGTTGCAGGATTGCACCAAGGAAAGAACCAAAGGCGGCGAAGAAGCCGGGAAAATCATCCCAGGGGATCATATGTCCGGCCTGCTCCACATGCGCGACGGTAATGGAGGGCAGCAGTTCGCGGATCTCTGCCTCATCTTCCGGCAGGATCACCCCACCTTTGCCTGCCACCATCAGCAGAGTTTTGGCTGGCAGCGCGTGGAAATATTGATGGATATCCAGTTGATGGAAATCGTCGTAGGCGCGACGAATCGCCGGTTCGTAGCAGGTATGCAGCCATTCCGCACGCAGCTGACGCTGTTCTTCGGTCCAGCTCGGGCAATATTTCTTCATCGCTTCCGCGTCCATGCCCTGCTCCGCCTCACGGATCGAATCCTGATACCACGGCCATTGTCCCGGATAGAGACGACGCCCCGGCCCCGATACCGGCGGATCAATCAGCGACAGCGATAACACGCCATCAGGCTGCTTGACGGCCGCGCGCATAATAAAACGCGC
Organism: Pantoea cypripedii; assembly: GCF_002095535.1. Lineage (NCBI taxonomy): Bacteria > Pseudomonadati > Pseudomonadota > Gammaproteobacteria > Enterobacterales > Erwiniaceae > Pantoea > Pantoea cypripedii. The sequence continues at coordinate 629,928 of NZ_MLJI01000003.1, read as the reverse complement.
GCCCATCGAATGACCGACCAGATGGTACTGCGTCAGACCCAGCGCGTTGGCAAACGCGTTGATGTCATCGGCACAGCTTTCGGTGCCGTAATCCAGCCCCTCACCACTGCTGGATAAACCACGTCCGCGCACATCCAGCACCCAAGTATCAAACTGCTGACCCAATACCTCTGCGACAAAACCCCAGGTAATGGCCGGGCTGGTGATGCCAGGCACCAGAATCAGCGTCGGGCCTTTGCCACCGTAGCGCAGGTAGTGCTGGCGAATACCGTTCGCCTGCACCTGTCCACCACTGATAAACGTGCTCATCACGCCCCCTCGCTTTTCAGCGGCGCGGCGAAGACGTCATAGCCATAAACCCAGGCCGGATCTTCCTGAGTACGCAGGAAGGTGTTGGCGTTGGAGACGGATTGTACGCGGGAAGCACGTTCTTTGCGGTTGACTTCATACAGACGGAACGCGGTGCCGTAATCCTCCAGACCGGTTTCAGTCAGGCAGCGCGCCAGCATCGCCGCATCTTCGATCGCCATCGCGGCACCCTGCGCCATATGCGGTTTCATCGGGTGACAGGCGTCGCCCAGCAACACAATGCGTCCTTCACTCCACACCGGCAACGGCTGGCGATTCAGCAACGGCCATTTGGTGACGTTTTCACTGCACTCGATCAGCGCCTGCACCACCGGATGGTAATGGCCGAAGGTGTCCAGCATCTCCTGCTGGCTACTGTCGACAAAGCTGCCTTTGAAATCCCACGCCGGATGCGGTACCCCGGAAACGTAGTAATACTCGTCGCGTGATTTGGTGGTGTAGTAAACCATCAGGTGACGATCTTCCGACCACCACTTCACGCAATCTTCAAAATTGAGGTTGTATTTGCGCAGCTGCTCGCCACGGATCAGCGCACGATGCGCCACCCAGCCGCTGTAGGTCGGCGCTTCTGCGCCCAGCAAGTGTTCACGCAGTTTTGAGTTGATGCCGTCGGCACCGATCACGATATCGGCACGTTCTTCGCTGCCATCCTGGAAACGCAACACCACATCGCTGCCGCTGTCTTCCACGCTGCTGAGGCACTTGCCGAAGTGCACTGAACCCGGCTCCAGGCTGGTCATCTGCATCGCCTGTAAATCACCGCGATGTACCGTGACATACGCCGCGCCGTACTCTTTGCGGGCAAACTCCCCCAGCGGAATGCGTGACAGGTATTCCCCGGTTTCGCCGTCGCGGCTGAACCAGAAATCCGGGTGTGACGCCAGATCTTCCAGCTGCTGCTCGATCCCCATACGGCGGAACACCTTCAGGACGTTCGGTCCCATGTGGATACCTGCCCCGAGACGGGAAAACGCCGGACTTTGTTCATAAACCTGCACATTGAAGCCCGCTTTCTGTAACAGCGAACCCGCTGCGAGGCCGCCAAGACCTGCGCCGACGATGGCGATGCGTTTCATATTGCTCATATTTTCCTCTCAAAACTCACGCTGATTTGAAGGTACACCTGCGGTATCCGTTTCGACTCCGGCTCAAATTATTGAGTGTGTACGCTATAATTATTGGCGTTATTTTTTTGTGAATTGCAATGGTTATTGTGGTGAAAACTGCATGTCATGATGTTAATCACAGCATTGGCACTGCGTTAAATAGGCTTTTCTTATGACAAAAAGAAATGCTTGCACTCTTCTTCGCAACACGTCTATAACAAATATATCGAGCGTATTCGCTATAAAAAGATGAAGTTTTAACCACCAGATATCATCTGGCATCTAACCTGAGAGGAACCCACAATGGCTGTAAATCAGAGTCAGTTAGGACAGATGTTTGAACAGGTATTACGTCTGTCGAAAGTCGATGCCACCCAGAGCGTCGCTATTCTGAAAAGTCACTATTCTGATGCACGCACGGTGCAGGCAGCGACCGACGCTGCACTACGATTGGGCGCAAAAGTGTATTGCGTTGAACTGCCGTCGTTTAACCACCCCACCGCGATGGGTAACGATATGACCGCCTACTGCGGTGATACCGCGCTGACCGGCAACATCGCGGCCCAACGTGCGCTGGAAGCGGCGGATCTGATTGTCGATACCATGATGCTGCTGCACTCGCCGGAGCAGGAGCAAATCCTGAAAACCGGGACGCGTATCCTGCTGGCTGTTGAACCGCCGGAAGTGTTGGCACGAATGTTGCCAACCGAAGAGGACAAAACGCGTGTGCTGGCCGCTGCGGCGGTGCTGGAGAAAGCGCGCATGATGACGGTGAAATCACAGGCAGGCAGCGATTTCCGCGCACCGCTGGGACAGTATCCGACGGTGACCGAATACGGTTATGCCGATGAGCCGGGTCGCTGGGACCACTGGCCGAGCGGTTTCCTGTTCACCTGGCCGAATGAAGATCAGGCGGAAGGGGTGCTGGTACTGGAAGTGGGCGACATCCTGCTGCCGTTTAAATCCTATGCCCGTGAACGTATCACGCTGGAAATTGAAAAAGGCTTTGTGACGAAGATCCACGGTGGCTTTGAAGCGGAATATCTGCGCGATTACATGGGCTACTTCAACGATCCGGAAGTGTACGGTATTTCGCATATTGGCTGGGGATTGCAGCCACGTGCGCAGTGGACAGCCATGGGGCTGCACGACAAAAACGACGGCATGTGTATGGATGCCCGCGCATTTTACGGCAATTTCCTGTTCTCCACCGGGCCGAACACCGAAGTCGGCGGCAAACGCAAAACGCCTTGCCATATGGACATCGCTCTGCGCCGTTGCGATATCAAAGTTGACGATCTGCTGGTGGTGGCCGAAGGGGAAGTGGTGGCACCGGAAGCCTCGCGCGCGCGTTAATCTTGCGCAGGGAGCGGCTGTCAGCGCAGTGACAATGCATTACACTGCCTGGCAGTATCCGGGAAAAAGGACCTTTTTATGTCACACGACCATACTTCCTCAGCGGAAGACAATTACGACTACACCCAACAGGTTGGCCATCTGCTGCGCAAAGTTTACCAGCGTCATGTGGCTATTTTTCAGCAACATGTGGGTGATTCACAGATTACGGCGGTGCAATTTATTACCCTCTGTGCGCTGCGTGACCACGGTCCCAGTGCGCAGAATGACCTGGTACGTTACACCGCTGTCGATCAGGCCACCATTCGCGGCGTGGTCGAACGCTTAAAAGCCCGCGATCTGGTCAGCCTCGGTCCCGATCCGACTGACAAGCGTAAGGTGATTGTGATGCTGACCGAGTCCGGACAGACGCTGATTCAGCACACCACCGACAACGCGGTTCGTATTACTGAAATGACGTATGGGCAGTTAAATCCGGCCGAACGAGTCGCGCTGGTTTATCTGCTCAGGAAAATGCTGGACGACACGAGCCAGCCATAACCCGGGGCGAGTGAGCCGCCTCGGTAAGGCGGTCAATAATGAAAATGATGGCACAACAGTCTGCCACACCGGTTTCACCTGCAGGTTTACGCTGTTATTCATTGAAGGTTAATGGCGAAGAAAGGGAAGTTACCAGCTACCGCGATACCTCGTTATTACTGGTATTGCGTAATGAATTGTCGCTTAACGGTCCCAAGTATGGCTGCGGCCTCGGCGAATGCGGTGCCTGCACCGTGATGATCGATGGCGTTGCGGCGCGTTCCTGTGTCATTCCGGCGTATGGCGTGCGGCAGCGCGCGGTGACCACCCTCGAAGGGCTGGGCAGCCGTGACGCGCTGCATCCGGTGCAGCAGGCGTTTATTGATGAACAGGCTGCACAATGCGGCTATTGCCTGAATGGCATGATCATGACCACCGCCGCGCTGTTGCGCGATCTCCCCTGCCCCAGTGACCAGCAAATCCGCTCCGCGCTGAGTGGCAACCTGTGCCGCTGCGGCACCCATCAGGAAATCCTCTGCGCAGTGAAGCGTGCGGTACAACTCTGTTTACAGCAGGCGGAGGCACAGCAATGAGCCATTCCGCTGTACCCACCCAGCAACAGCTGCTGGATGCCGATAATGTGTTGCTGATCGTTGATGAGATTCAGCCCCCGCCTGGCCTGGTGCCAAAAGGACAAACGCCGAGCCTCAAACCGAAAGAACTGGCGTTGTTCCTCGCCATTGATGGTGCGGGCAACGTCTGGGCGTTTAACGGCCATGTTGATCTCGGCACCGGGGTGAAAACCGCGTTGACGCAAATCGTCGCAGAAGAATTAAATCTGCGCATGGATCAGGTGCAGATGGTGCTGGGCGATACGCTCCGCGTCCCGAATCAGGGAGCGACCATTGCCAGCGCTACCTTACAGATTTCCGCTGTGCCGCTGCGCAAAGCCGCCGCCGTTGCGCGCCAGTGGCTGACCCAGCAGGCAGCAGCGCGTTTACAGGTCACGGTCGATGCATTAACCCTTGATGCCGGTGAGTTTCGCTTGGCCGATGGCACCACCCTGAACTTCGCGCAGCTGGTCAACGGTCAACGCAGCCAGTTACCTATTGCTCACGATGTGCCGCTAAAGCCCGCCAGTGAATATCGCTTAGTCGGCACCAGCTCGCAACGTGTCGATATCCCGGCCAAAGCCACCGGCGAACTGACCTGGGTGCATGATATGCGCCTGCCGGGGATGTTGCATGGTCGGGTGATCCGCCCGCCCTATGCCGGGTATGACACCGGCCAGTTTGTCGGGACGTCGCTGCTAAGCATTGATGAAAGCTCGATTGCGCATCTCGACGGTATCGTCAAAGTGGTGCAAATCGCTGACTTTATTGGCGTGGTGGCGGAACGCGAAGATCAGGCCATCGCCGCGATGGAAACCCTGAAAGTTCGCTGGAAACCCTGGGAACATCTGCTGCCGGATATGCGTGACGTCGAAAAAGCCATTCGCGATAACCCCCGCACCTCGCGTGTGGTACACGATACCGGCGAGGTTGATACGGCGCTGGAAAACGTGACGCAGCGCTTTACCCGCAATTACGTCTGGCCGTATCAGCTGCATGGCTCGATTGGCCCGTCTTGTGCGGTGGCTGCTTATGACGAGGCGGGGTTGCAGGTCTGGAGCGGTACCCAGAATCCTCACCTGCTGCGTGCTGACCTCGCCTGGCTGTTCGAAATCCCGGAAAGTGATATCGAGGTGAACCGCATGGAGGCGGCCGGTTGTTATGGCCGCAACTGCGCGGATGATGTGGCAGCGGATGCCGCACTGCTTTCCCGTGCCGTCGGTAAGCCGGTGCGCGTGCAGCTGACGCGCGCGCAGGAACACGTCTGGGAGCCGAAAGGCACCGCCCAGTTGATGGATGTGGATGGCGGCCTCGATGCTGAGGGTAACCCGCATGTTTACGACTTCACCACTTCCTACCCTTCCAACGGCGCGCCAACTCTGGCGCTGCTGTTGACCGGACGCGTTGACCCGGTTGCGCTGGCCTACGAGATGGGCGATCGCACCTCGATCCCGCCTTACGACTTTCCCCATATGCGCGTCACCATCGAAGATATGGCCCCGATTGTGCGCGCCTCATGGATGCGTGGCGTGTCGGCATTGCCAAATACCTTCGCCCATGAATCTTATATGGACGAACTGGCGCACGCAGCAGGCGTCGATCCGGTTGAATACCGGCTGCGCTATATCCAGGACCAACGCGCAGCTGAGTTGATCCGCTCCACCGCCGACCGCGCAGGCTGGACGCCACGTACCGAACCGATGCAGAACAGCAGCGAACCCGGCGTGTTACGCGGTCGCGGCTTCGCCTATGCGCGTTACATCCACAGCAAATTCCCCGGTTTTGGTGCCGCCTGGGCTGCCTGGGTGGCGGATGTGGCTATCGATAAGCAAAGCGGCGAAATTGCCGTGACGCGCATTACCGTCGGCCACGATGCCGGCATGATGGTCAATCCTGCCGGGGTGAAACACCAGATCCACGGCAACGTTATCCAGTCCACCAGCCGCGTGCTGAAAGAACAGGTGACGATTGAAAGCAATATGATCGCCAGCCAGGAATGGGGGGGTTATCCGATCCTCACTTTCCCGGAAGTGCCGGATATCGATGTGATGATGATGCCGCGCCCGTATGAGCCTCCGCTCGGTGCCGGGGAATCCGCTTCGGTTCCCAGCGCGGCCGCCATTGCCAACGCGGTGTTTGACGCCACCGGCATCCGCTTTCGCGAACTGCCCATCACCTCGGACAAACTGCGCCAGGCCCTGAACGGACCGGACCCACAACCCGAACCCGCATTGCCCGCGCCGCAACGCAAAAAATCCACCCGCCGCCGTAAATGGGCCTTTGGCGGTGCGGCGGGTTTACTCGGTGCGGCAATCGGCATCGCCACCAATGCCCTACCCTGGCGTGCGGCTATCGCGCCGGTCACTCCGCCGCAGGCGGGTAGCTGGTCAATGGAGATGCTGGAGCGCGGTCGTCAGGTGGCCGCTGCCGGTGATTGCGCGGTGTGCCACACCACCGAGGGCGGAACCACCAACGCCGGTGGACTGAAGATGGATACGCCGTTTGGTACCCTCTACACCACCAATATCACCCCGGATAAGAAAACGGGTATCGGTAGCTGGTCGTTTACCGCCTTCGATCGCGCCATGCGCCAGGGCATCAGCCGTGATGGTCATCATCTCTATCCGGCATTTCCCTACACCTCGTTTCGTCAGTTGAGCGAAGAAGATATGCAGGCGTTGTATGCATATCTGATGTCGCAACCTGCCGTTGAACAGACGCCGCCGCCTAATAGTATGCGGTTCCCGTTCAATATGCGTTTCCTGATGGCGGGCTGGAATACGTTGTATCTGCGCAGTGGCGAGTACCAGAACGATCCGGCCAAGAGCGCCGAATGGAATCGCGGCGCCTATCTGGTCAACGGGGCCGGTCACTGTGGCGCCTGCCACTCCCCGCGTAACCTGATGGGAGCGGAAAAATCCGGCGATCAGTTCCTCGCGGGTGGCTGGGTTGATGGCTGGGAAGCGCCTGCGTTGAATCAGCTCAGCAAATCGCCGCAACCCTGGACAGCGGATTCGCTCTACAACTATCTGCGGAAGGGTTACGACGATAAACATGGGGTTGCAGCCGGGCCAATGGCACCGGTGGTAAGCCATCTGGCTACGCTGCCGGAAGCGGATGTGCGGGCGATGGCGAGTTATCTGGCGGATATTAATGGCCAGACCGTTATGCCTGAGCCGGTGCCGCAACCGTCGATCAAACCGGCATGGAACACCGCTGCCGGAGAACGATTGTTCAAAGGCGCATGTCAGGCATGCCACAGCGCCAGCGAGGGCGGGCCGAAGCTGTTTGGCGTCAGTCCGGTCATGGCTAACAGCAGCAGCCTGACCAGTGCGACGCCGGATAACCTGTTGCAGGTGGTGCTGCATGGCATCGATAAACCCGCGACGGATGAACTCGGTTATATGCCGGGCTTTGCTGCCAGTTTGTCGGATAAACAGGTGGCGGATATTGCGGCCTATCTGCGCCAGCGTTATGCCCCGGACCAGCCCGCCTGGACTGACTTAACGGAAAAAGTGGCGCAGGTACGCGCGAATCCCAGCAGCCACTAACGCGGAGGAAACCTATGTTGTCACTCGATCAACGCGTTATCGACCAGGCATTGCTGTGGCTGCAACAGGGTAAGACCATCTGGCTGTGTACCGTGCTGCATAGCTGGGGGTCTGCCCCCCGCTCACCCGGCGCCATGCTGGTGGCTGACGCGCAAGGCAACTGGGTGGGATCACTTTCGGGCGGCTGCATTGAGGAGGATTTCCTGGCGCGGCTGCAACAGGGTGCTTATCCGCAGCCAAGTGAACAAGTGCGTTACGGTGCCGAAGGGCTGGCACCTCCGGTGCAACTGCCCTGTGGTGGTGTCCTGGATGTGCTGGTGGAACGTTTTGTACCGCAGGAACGCTCGCTGGCGTTACTGAGTGCGATGCAGGCCGCGCTGAGTGGTGGCCCGTTGCTGACGCGTTATATCACGCTGGGGGTTGATCATGAATGGCAGGTTCTCGCTCCCGGTTCACCACAAACATTGCTGCGCTATGACGATAACAGCGCGGTATTGCCGGTGGGTGCCGTGACCACGGTGTTTATCGCGGGTTATTCAGCGGTGGCGAACGATTGTATTCGTCTGGCGCTGATGCTCGGTTTTCGTGTGGTGGTGTGTGAACATCGCGATACCGAATTCGGTCAATTATGTGCAGCGGTGCAGCCAAATGAAAATTTGCATTGCACACAGCTGCATCCGGCGCGCTATCTGGAAAAATCGGGGGCTTCGGCGGGAACAGCGATCCTTTGTCTTACCCATGATCCACGCGTCGATGATTTGACGCTGATGGAAGCGGTCAATACGCCAGCGTTTTATATTGGTGCCATGGGGTCGGCGAAGAATAGCCAGCGCCGCTTTCAACGCCTGGCAGACCTGGGGGGATTATCCGAACAGGCGCTGGCTCGGATTCATGCGCCGATCGGTTTGCCAATTGGCAGCAAAACACCGGGAGAAATCGCCCTCGCGACGCTGGCGGATATTGTTCGTGTCAGGAATGGTTTGTAGTACCGGGAAGATCCGCATCACGAATCACCCCGGCGTGCGCACTGATTTTTTGCAGGATTGCCGGGTCCAGCAAGGCGCGTGCGCCATTATCACCGGTTAGCTGACTCAGCGCCTCACCATAACGTGCCGCAAAGCCTACCGGATGTCCTGGCAGTTGATCCCAGCACAGACGTACCTGTTGCGCCCCGGCGGTAAGCAGGCTCGCCACGCGTTGATGATCCTGTGCCGTTACCCATGCCATATCACCCGGCTGAATCAGCCAGCCTGACCAGGCTCGGGTTTCCCGTACTGCCGCCGCAATGCTTTCGCCACTGCCTGCACTGGCAACAGTGATGGCAGGTACCTGGTATTGCTCCGCAAGTGCAAGGATCTCGTGATATTCAGGACGGGTAACCAGCAGCACAGGCAGGCCGGAAGCCTGCGCCTGTTGCAACGTCAACGCCAGCAGGGGTTGTTGGTTTTCCTGCGGTGCCAGCAGTTTGTTGCCCTGCCCTCCGGCACGGGTAAACCGTGCACCGAGGCCAGCAGCAAGGATGATGATGCCAGGTGTGTTCATACGAAGTCATCGTTGCTAAGTCGGGGCGCGTAGTATCGCGCGCCCCGGTCGAGTTAGCGACGATTTTTCCAGACAGTCTGGATATTACAGAACTCGTAAACACCAAAGCTTGACAACTCGCGGCCATAACCACTTTTCTTCACGCCGCCAATCGCTACGCGCGGATCGGAAGCACCGTTGCCGTTGATGAAGACTGCACCGGTTTCCAGTTTGCTGGCCAGTTCCGCCGCAACGGCTTCATTGCCGCTCCACACGGTAGCGCTAAGGCCAAACTCGCTGTTATTTGCCAGTTCTAATGCATGCTCTGCGTTACGAGCAATGGTGATCGCGGCAACCGGGCCAAAGATCTCCTGCTGGAATGCTGTCATTTCCGGTGTGACATCTGCCAGGATCGTCGGCGCATAGTAGTTACCCACACCTTCGATCTTATGACCACCAATAACCAGACGCGCACCCTCGGCAATGCTCTGTTGCACCTGCTTATCCAGTTCATCACGCAGATCGTAACGGGCCATCGGACCGATATAGGTTGCTTCATCCAGTGGATCACCGATTTTCAGTGCCTGCACCGCTGCGCTAAAACGCGCCTCAAACGCTTCTGCGACGCTTTCTTCAATGATGAACCGTTTGGCTGCCATACACACCTGTCCGGTGTTCTGGTAGCGTCCTGTGACCGCTGAAGCCACTGCGGCGTCCAGATCTGCATCGGCGAGAACGATAAAAGGATCGGCACCACCCAGTTCCAGTACGGTTTTCTTCAGTGCGGCACCCGCTTGTGCGGCGATCGCACCGCCTGCACGTACGCTGCCGGTAACGGCAATCGCCGCAACGCGCGGATCTTTTATCGCCACCGAGACACCATCGTTATCAACATTGATGACGTTGAAAGCGCCTTTCGGCAGGTCGGTCGCATCAAACAGGCTGGTGATCAGGTTGGCACAGCCCATCACGCTTGGGGCATGTTTTAGCAGGTAAGTATTTCCTGCCAGTAACATGCTGACTGCGCCACGCAGTACCTGCCAGTAAGGGAAGTTCCACGGCATGACCGCAAGGATCACACCAAGCGGACGAAATGCCTGCCATGCCTGTTGATTTTCCACCAGCGTCGGTTTGTCAGCCAGCATCGCCGGGCCTTGTTCAGCATACCAGTCACACAGGTTGGCGCATTTCAGTACTTCAGCGCGAGCCTGAGCAATAGGTTTACCCATTTCCAGTGTCGCCATCGCGGACAGCTCATCCTGACGCTGACGGATCTGTTCTGCTAATTGGCGCAGAACCAGCACGCGCTGCTCCAATGTTGTGTTACGCCACTGGTTGAAAGCATGTGCACTTTGTTGCAGCGCTTTTTCCAGTTCAGCAGGCGTTTGCAGCGGATACGTTGCCAGGATTTCACCGCTGGTGGGGTTACGTGAGATTACATTTTCAGTCATAACAACCTTCATCGTGAGTTTGTGTCGTCAATGAGGCTTACCATACGCCGTGGTTGAATTGTTGAAAAATGAATATTAATGACAAAGTTGTTCTCAGTAGAAGAACGTACAGGGATCTAACTTGCGTGCGGCTAATGTCAGGATCCTGAATATGCAGTTGGCGGTGTTTTATTCCCGATCGTGCTTTATTCCACGTTCTGACTGGGTTTTTCAAAGAGTTATCCAGTTATACAGTGATTAGATCTCTAAGAAAGATCATAGAGAGATCTAAAAGAGATCCAAAGAGATCCCCGATCGTCGCAGGCCGCACCGGACAAGGGCTGAGAAGGTGATCGTGTTCACTATAATCAGCAAAGTGTTCACTGTAATCAGCATTATATTCACTGTAAGCAGTAGAATGTTCACTATAAACAGTGTTAATGTTCACTGTAATCAGAAACCGACCCTTTTCATCCACAGAATGAAGATCTCAGGCTATGGCAGATAAAGAGAGTGAAAACAAGGCGTTACTTGAACCTTTTCTGTCGGTGACAAAAAACAGCGGTGAAGTTATTCAGCTCCACCCTAACAAAAATAACACCGTACAACCGGTCGCCTTGATGCGCCTGGGACTGTTTGTTCCGACACTGAAATCCACCGCGCGCGGTAAATCTGGCGCGATGGCTTCAACCGATGCCACGAAAGAGCTGAAAAACCTGTCACTGGTTAAAGCTGAAGGCTATGAAAAGATTACCATTACCGGCGCAAGGCTGGATATGGATAATGATTTCAAAACCTGGGCCGGGATCATTCAGTCATTCTCCCGTTATCCGTCGAAAGGCGACACGGTGACGCTGCCGTTTATCGATTTCGTAAAAATGTGCGGGATCCCCTCGGCAAACTCCTCTGCGGCCTTACGTAAGCGTTTAGATGCCTCATTACGTCGTATCGCGACCAATACCCTCTCCTTTGAAGGTAACGGCAAAGCCTATCATACCCACCTGGTACAATCGGCCTATTACGATCGTGAAAAGGATGTGGTGCAGATTCAGGCGGATCCTAAACTGTTCGAGTTGTATAACTTTGACCATAAGGTTTTGCTGCAGCTCCGCGCCATCTCGCGGCTTAAGCGTAAGGAATCTGCTCAGGCGCTTTATACCTATCTGGAGAGCCTGCCAACAAACCCTGCTCCTATATCACTGGCTCGTCTGCGTATGCGCCTCAACCTGGGTTCAAAAACCACCACCCAGAACCATGTGGTACGCCGTGCCATGGAGCAACTGAAAGAGATTGGTTATCTCGACTATTCAGAAGTGAAACGTGGTCGTTCTGTGTTTTTTATTATCCACAGCCGGACACCAAAACTGGATGGGATCAGCAATCTTGAGAGCATTGATGCACTCGACGATCTGGATTTTGACGACTAAGTCATCATGTTCACTGTAATCAGTACATCACGCGTTGCAGTGTCACTTTTAGCCGAAAAGTGACACTTCCCTCCCTTCAGACATTCACTGTAATCAGCTAGCGCCTATCAGATTCACTGCAATCAGTAACGTTCACTGTAATCAGCATTCCTGCCTGTGATCACAAAACCATAATCCATATTATTGCTGCCAGATACAGTATTCATTGTTATAAATTGATAGTGAGTGCTTACATTTATTGTTTTCATCGTTAAAAGATGAGTATCCGAGGGGTTTTTGCTGATTACAGTGAACGCTATCAACTCGTACGTCCCCACTGATTACAGTGAATGCTTACGTTGTGATGAACTTACTGATTACAGTGGGTGTTTTGTTATATGTATATGATTTTCAATGTCTTATTGAATTGATAGCCATTATGTTCACTGTAATCAGCATCTCACGTATTTTCAGGAACAAAAAAGTGACAGGGTTGGTCACGTTTGCCGATTACAGTGAATATTTACCCCGGTTACTGACTCCAGTGAACACCAGATTGGCACCTGATAGCATGGGTTAAGCCTTTCACTGCTAACGTCACGGTGTCACTGATTACAGTGAATCTTCTGTTTCAGCTGTTGATATACAGAGGTCAGCGGCTGCCGATGTTCGTTTCTACTAACTACAGTGAACATCGCCAGTGGGGTTGTGTGTGACCGGGTACTGACTACAGTGAATGTTCGGCTCAGGCGTTAACATGACCTCTTACTGATTACAGTGAATTTGGGATATCGCTGCTTACTAGCCATCATCGACTTTGTGTGGTCCGTTGCTGATTACAGTGAACATTTCACTTCTGTTGATCCCCCTCTGCTGATTACAGTGAATGTTTAACTTCTTCCTTATGGATACCACTTACTGATTACAGTGAACGTCCGATTCTCACTGTTGAGCTCACGCCAGTTCCCGCTCCCGGAGAACTGCTGACGTAATACGTCCGCATACCCTCCACTGATTACAGTGAATGTTGCTGATTCGGCCTGAGGTACGTAACGCATGGAAAATCCTCTGAAGTGCGCTCTCAATCTTGCTGACTACAGTGAATGTTTTGATTTTTTATCGCGGTAAAAGCATCAGTCAGGGACAGATGATGGTTGATCGGAGTACGAAAGCAGCGACTGATTACAGTGAATGTTTGCCGATTTGATGACACCTTGTACTGACTATAGTGAACACCTGCGGGTTATATAACCAGGGTTGCTCACTACAGTGAACGTTTCCGGATGCCGGGAAATTTGGCTTACTTACTACAGTGAACATTTGAGGTGGGCGGAGAATTGTCTTACTGACTACAGTGAACGATTATGGATTTCGCAAATTGCGACTGCTGATTACAGTGAATGTTTGACGGAAAACCAGAATGGGGTTCTCTTTTACTGATTACAGTGAATGATTTTGTCCCTTCAGCCGGTGTTAAACAGGCTATCGTTAGCTTATCCGTGTAGATGCGGTTACTGATTACAGTGAATGTTTAGTGATGGCTTGCTGATTACAGTGAATCTTTTGCCGACTACAGTGGGTTTATGCCCGCGTTGCTTGTAAAGCTTGCTGACTACAGTGAATCTTCCCTGCTCCCTGCTCCCTGCTCCCTGCTCCCTGCTCCCTGCTCCCTGCTCCCTGCTCCGTACTTTTACTCACGCCACTACTGATTACAGTGAATTCTGGCAGGTTAGCTCGAAAAATGATCAGCTCATCTTTTATTCATTTCATCCGGCTGCTCAGGATTGCCGCACTGATTACAGTGAATGTTTGTAATAACATCCTCCTGGACAAGGTGTTTCGTTCACATCAGTTGTTTCTGAGTAAATGAGATATATTTGCCTGATGTGCAGGATTTCGGTATAAAGTCATAAATCCTACATGTGTGGAGCAACTATGGCTAACGATGAAAAGCAGGTTCTGAAGGTCGCTCAACGTTCTGAGAAAATGCTCATGAGCCTGACGGAACAGATCCAGGCACAAAAAGAAGAGTTGCAGGAAAATACTTTTTACCAGGTTTACGCTAAAGCGGCACTGGCAAAGTTACCCAAGCTGACGCGCGCCAGTGTCGATTATGCTGTGAATGAGATGGAAGAAAACGGTTATCCGTTTGATAAGCGTGCCGCCGGTAGCTCAACCAAATATGCAATGTCGATTCAGAACATTATCGACATCTATCACCATCGTGGTGTGCCCAAGTACCGTGATCGTCACGGTGATGCATTCACGTTATTTGTTGGTAACCTGAAAGGTGGCGTATCGAAAACGGTATCAACCGTTTCGCTGGCCCACGCGCTGCGCGCACATCCACACCTGTTATTTGAAGATTTACGCATTCTGGTTATCGATCTTGACCCGCAATCTTCCGCAACCATGTTCCTCAATCATGAGCGTTCAGTGGGATTAGTTGAAGCCACCGCGGCACAGGCGATGTTGCAGAATGTCAGCCGCGAAGAATTGCTGAACGAATTTATCGTTCCTTCTATTATTCCTGGTGTGGATGTGCTGCCCGCTTCCATCGATGATGCGTTTATCGCTTCACGCTGGGATGAGCTTTGTGCCGAGCATCTGCCTCAGCATAATGTCCATTCTGTATTGCACGATAATGTTATCGCCAAACTGAAGAAAGATTATGACTTCATCTTTATCGACAGTGGCCCTCACCTCGACGCATTCCTGAAAAACGCCATTGCCGCATCTGATTTGCTGATGACGCCAGTTCCCCCGGCACAGGTCGATTTTCACTCCACTTTGAAGTATCTGACGCGTCTGCCAGAGCTGATTGGCATCATTGAAGAATCCGGCGCAAGTTGTCGTTTACAGGGCAATATTGGATTTATGTCGAAGCTCTCCAACAAAGCTGACCACAAACTCTGCCACAGCCTTGCTAAAGAGATTTTTGGCGGTGACATGCTGGATGCCGCCTTACCAAGGCTTGATGGTTTTGAGCGCTGCGGAGAGTCGTTTGACACTGTAATTTCGGCCAATCCTTCTACCTATGTAGGCAGCAGTGAAGCCCTGAAGAATGCGCGTTCGGCTGCGGAGGATTTTGCCAAAGCCGTGTTTGACCGCATTGAATTTATTCGCCTGAACTGAGGTTACTATGAGCGCAAAACGCATAACGATTGGCAGAACTTTCAGCCAGACACCGCTGCAAACAGAAGAAACATCAGAAGGCCATACCCAGACTTTTATCCTGTCCACCGGTAAACGCGCCCAGTTCACACTGGAGCACATTGCAGCAAAAGATATCGAAGATAAAACCTTTGTGGTGATGGAAACCAACGGCCGTGACCAATCAGGTCTGACACCCGAATCACTGCGCGACATTATCCGTACCATCAAACTCCAGCAGTTCTTTCCGGCTATTGGCGTCAAGCGTGATGACCGTATCGAGATTCTCGATGGTTCACGCCGCCGTGCTGCTGCGCTGCATTGTAAAACAGGTCTTGATGTTCTGGTTACTGACGCCTCAATCACGGCAGAAGAAGCCCGTCGTCTGGCACAGGATATTCAGACTGCCCGTGAACACAACCTGCGTGAGGTTGGCATGCGTCTGCTGGCGCTGAAAGATGGTGGTTTGTCGCAAAAAGAAATTGCCCAGAGCGAAGGTCTTTCTCAGGCCAAAGTGACACGCGCATTGCAGGCGGCCAGTGTGCCTGCCGATCTCATCACGTTATTCCCTAACCACTCAGAGCTGACCTATCCCGATTATAAATCTCTGTTGCAGGCTTATGAGAAGCTGCAGGAGACGGGTCAGACGGTTGATGCGCTGATTGATGCCATTGGTATGGATGTTGATACCGTTTGTGCCAGAGATGGATTAGCGGAAGATGAAGTGAAGAATGGAATTCTGCGTCTGGTGCGTAATGGCAGCCAGACGCTGGTGCAGTCACCCGCTAAAGATAAAGTCGTCGCCACCGCGCTCTGGACCTTTGCCGACAAAGACCGCTTTGCACGTAAAAAGACGCGTGGTCGCATGTTCAGCTATGAATTTAATCGACAGTCAAAAGAACTCCAGGACGAGTTGGATCGGGTGATTAACGAGACCCTGAACAAATACCTCAATCAATGAGCAATGCCGCCTTCGGGCGGTTTTTTTTACCTCCTTTTCCTTCGCCAGCGTAATTTCACCGCTAACTGCATGAAATATCAGTAATGAGGCCTAAAATTTCAGGCTGAAATCGCCATGATTTCACTCATCACGGGCAATCCTTCCGATCAATGAACACAACCGGTGACGGCAAATTAACCATCCCTCTGTGAAGGCAACAATCCACTAAATTATGATTGCCCGCATTCGTACTGGTCGGAAAATTATAAAGCTCGCCACGCCGATTTCACGCCTATCTCTATGAATATAATGATTTTTAGAAAAGGATTTCAGGGTGAAATCGCCACATGGATGCACCCTGCCGTAACGCCATCATAAATACTGGCTAAAATTAGCCAGATGATATGCAACGATTTATCCACAGAAAAAGTGGATAACTTTCATCTGTTCATCTTTTATTAAAGTTATATAGGAAATGCATACAGGCAATGGGGAAAAGGCGATGCAGACACCGCATGTGATTATCGTTGGCGGCGGGTTCAGTGGTACGGCGCTGGCGATTCATCTTGCCCGAACGGCAACGGCACCCCTGCGCGTGACGGTGATTGAACCAAGAGACAGCCTCGGAGCAGGCGTGGCGTATTCGACCCAGGAGCCTGCGCATCGCATCAACGTACCCGCTGCGCGTATGCAACTGAGCGGTGACGAGCCGGGTGCGTTCGACCGCTGGTATCGTCAGCAACCCGAATGTTCACTGGATTCAGTAGCACATTGCGCTGATGGCGCGGTTTACCCGCAGCGTGGGATGTTTGGTCGCTATCTGGCGGAGCAATTTGCGCAGGCAGCCTTACAACATCCACAGGTGACATTGCAGCACATTCAGGCCAGCGCTATCGCCTGGGAAGGAGAGCAACTGCTGCTGAGTAACGGGGAAGCGCTACAAGGCGATGTGCTGGCCCTGGCGATCAGCCATCCGCCACCGGCATTACCTCGCGCCTTACTTCCTTTTGCGGCACATCCGGCGCTGATTACCAACCCGTGGCGGCCAGGGGGATTGGATAACATTGCGGGTCATGCCTCGGTCGCGATTATCGGCACCGGCCTGAGTATGGCGGATGTGGTGGCATCGCTGGCAACGCGCCAGCACCACGGGCCGTTGCTGGCCTTCTCGCGTCGTGGGCAACTATCGCGTGCTAATCTGAGCGGTGACTGGCCGGAGTGGACGCTTGCTCCACAGCAGCAACCGAGCGTACGTCAGTGGCTACACCATATCCGTGCGGAAGTCGTACGCGCCGCCGAACAACAATTGCCGTGGCAGCGCGTGCTGGATGAGGTGCGCGTGCAGGGGCAGGATATCTGGCAGTCCTTGCCGCTACGGGAGCAGCAACGTTTTGTGCGCCATCTGCGTTCATGGTGGGATGTACATCGTTACCGCATCGCGCCACAGGTGACGGCGGCCATAACCGAACGTCAGCAGGCGGGGAGCCTGCGCGTGTTAGCCGCACGCCTGATCAGGATCGATGCCAGCGACAAGCAACTGATAATTCAGCTGCATACGCGCCATGGCGTGACGGAAAATCATCAACTCGATCATCTGATTGTCACGACCGGCCCCGGCCATGAGGCATTAACCGCCAGCCAGCCGCTGCTGAAGTCGCTCAGCCAGCAGGGCATGATTCGTGCCGATGCGCTGGGATTTGGCATTGATGTTGATCGCCACTCCCGTACGCTGACGCAATCCGGCCAGCCGAACCCCAGGTTGTTCGTTGTCGGCCCGGCAGCGCGGGCGCGTTTTGGTGAGCTGATGGGCTTGCCGCAGGTGGCTGATCATGCCGCTGAAGTCGCACGCCAGATTCTGGCATCGCTGCCACTCGCTCACGCGGAGCGATCTCCCCCTTCCGCCCCTTAATTCCCCAACATTAGTCGCCGGGTCTGTGGGCGCATCCGCATGACCGCGAATGGCAATACAAAGATCTGGAATATTCGGTCGATTTAGCCCGTCTGCTGGAGCGCGGAAAATTTGACGAGCTGTTGATCGCCGATGTGCGGGGGTGTTTACGATACCCGTCTAAGCAAAGCGCTGGACCGCCACTAAATCGGCAGGGGAGAGGTGTAGTTCAGGTTGGCATTGATTTGTATCGGCGCGATTTATCGCGCGTGTTTTCCGGTACGACGAACGGAATTGCGCGATAAATCGCGCCGCTTGTATCTTGAAACTGTTGCTGGTTAGCTACCAGTAACAGGAAACGGAGGAAGCTTGTCGCGCCGCTCAGGAGAAAATCCTGCATCGTAGTTTAAGCCCTCCGTTTCTCCTTTCACGCCAGCATCTACTCTGAACGGTAACCAGAAGCTCTGACTTCGTATGTACAAGGCAAGATGGCGTGATGGTTCATGTGAAAGGGAGTTATCTGATGATTTATCTCGGTATTGATGTCAGTAAAAACAAACTTGACCTCTGCCTGTTACCCGGCAACGGCAAAAAGAAAACCAAATCCATGAAGAACCAGCCCGGTGCGGAGCGTGAGATATACGACTGGCTCCTCATGCAGAAGTGCCCGCCTGAACAGGTTACCGCGGTGCTGGAAGCCACCAGTGTCTACCACGAGAATGTGGCGTTCGGGCTGCATGAAAACACCCCCGTCACGGTCTGCATGGGGAATCCTCAGCGGGTCAGGGAATTTGCCCGTGGGATCGGTATGCTCACCAAGAATGATACCGCCGATGCCTGGGTGCTGGCCCGTTACGGTGAGCTGAAACAGCCCGATGCGTGGGTACCACCGTCACCTGAAGTGCGTAAGCTGCGGGAACTGATGCGCCTGCGGGACTCGCTTCAGGCGGATGTGCAGCGGGCAGTAAACCGGCTGGAAAAAGCCCATTCAACCCGGACGTCACGGGAGGTCATCGACTCCCTGACGAGAACCCGGAAAGCGAATGAGGAAGAACTGAAGCGTATTGAAGCCCTCATTTCAGACCACACGGATAATCATCCGGGGCTGAAAGAGGACCGTGAGCTGCTGGAATCGATAAAAGGAATAGGCAGCGTGGTGGGAACGACGATGCTGGCAGTGCTGCACTCGTGCCCGTTCCGCAGTGCGTCGCAGGTCGCATCGTGGCTGGGGGTGGTGCCAGTAGAGAAGACATCGGGAAGTTACGTGAGGGGGCTTGCGCGGATGTCCAAAACGGGCCCGGCGGATGTGAGGGCGAAACTGTATATGGCTGCGGTGGTGGCGTCGAAGTGGAACGGTCCGGCCAGAGCGCTGTATGAGAGATTACTGGCGAAAGGGAAAGCGAAAAAGGCCGCGCTGGGGGCGGTGATGCGAAAGCTGGTTCATCAGTGCTTCGGCGTGCTGAAAACCCGGATGAAGTGGGATGAAAATTACGTAGCGACCGCCTGACGTTCAGGACGGCCGGTGTGGGATATTGACGCCGTGACCCGATACCGCACCGGGCGTAGCGGCGCAATTTATTGCGCGGTGTTAACCGGCTCCGTGCACAGAATAGCGCGATAAATCGCGCCGCTACGGCTCCGTGCGGTTATTGGCCTGGTCGGCATGAATGCCGACCTTACAGGCGTAGGGTGCGAATTTATTCGCACCTAGGGATTGACGCTCAAGACGGTAGCTACGGCATATGCAAATTATTGGGTCGCTTGTTTATCCAGCGACCAGGTTGCGCTGCGCACGTCCACCTTCACCGGCAGCAGGCCGACACGGGTAAAGCTATCCGCCAGGGCCTGCTGTTCAGCAAACACCTGCGGTGTCATGCGTTGCGCGCCATAAGGCAGGCGTGCCAGCGTGGTTTGCCAGATGGCTTTATCCAGCCCGGTTGATTTCGCCAGAATCGCGGCGGCATCATCCTGGTGCTGGTTAGCCCAGTCGCTCAGTTTACTCAGCTCATCCACCACCTGTTGCGCTGCCTGCGGATACTCTTCCGCAAAATGACGGCTGGCGAGATAAAAGGTGTAATGCGGCACCAGGCCTTCGGCATTGCGCACCTGACGTGCGCCGGTATGCGCTTCCACTTCGGCGAGGAACGGATCCCAAATCACCCAGGCGTCAATCGCGCCTTTCTGAAATGCAGCACGGGCATCAGCGGGAGGCAGGTAAACCGGTTTGATATCTTTGTAGCTCAGCCCGGCTTCTTCCAGTGCTTTCACCAGCAGATAATTGACGTCGGAACCTTTGTTCAGGCCAACACGCTTCCCTTTAAGGTCGGCCACGCTTTTGATCGGTGAATCGTTGGGTACCACGATGGCTTCCGTTTTCGGGTTAGCCGGTGAATGTGCGAGATAGACCAAATCCGCTTTAGCCGCCTGAGCGAAGGCCGGTGGCGCATCTCCGGTAGCCGCGAGATCGATACTGCCGACATTCAGTCCTTCCAGCATTTGTGGCCCGGCAGGAAACTCGACCCAGCGCACGTTAATCCCTTCCTTTTTAAAGGTGTCATCCAGCGTGCCACGGTATTTCAACAGCGCGAAGATATTGGCTTTCTGATAACCGATAGTGACGGTTTGCGGATTCGCCGCGAAGCTGTGTGCGGAGAGCAGCCCGAGGCTTAACGCCAGCGTGCTTAATACATGCGTTTTACGTTTCATCGTTGTTCTCTCGTGGTTTTTTCACCACCATAGCAAAGCGCATATATAACCAATAAATAACAATTTTCGATCGCTTATAACTTTAGTTGCGTGTTTTCTCACGTTCACTGTAATCAGTAAACCGGTAAAAAATGTCGCGTGGAATTTCCATAGATGCCCATATAATTAGCACGGTAATAATTTGTATAACAAATCAAAATGCCAACCACAGAGGCTTCTGCCAGGATAGAGTTCCTCCCTGCCTGCTCAAGGTCTTTTAAGCTTTATGAAGTGGTTTTCTCAAAGCGCAGTGCTATTTTCTGCCAAAACCTGTCTTGCTGCCTTTCTGGCTTTTTACATTGCTCTGGAACTCAATCTCGATAAACCGGCCTGGTCGCTGACTACAGTGTACGTTGCTTCCCAGCTCTACTCCGCTTCAACGGTGTCGAAATCGGTCTTCCGATTCTTTGGTACGTTGCTGGGTGGCCTGTTCACGCTGCTGATCTACCCGGCTACGGTGCAGGATCCGATGCTATTCAGTTTCGCCATCTCGTTGTGGGTGGCAGGCTGCCTCTATCTGTCATTGCACGACCGCACGCCGAAAAGTTATGTCTTTATGCTGGCGGGATATAGCGCAGCCATCATGGGTTTCCCCGATGTAACGTCACCGGCGTCCATTACTTACACCGTCATCTCACGTATTGAAGAAATCACCGTGGCGATTGTGTGTAGCAGCCTGGTACATCGCCTGATTATGCCGGTGTCAATGCGTCATCTGCTGGAGCAGAGCGTCAGCCAGTGGTATCAGAACGCACGCAATCTGTGCCGCGAGCTGGTGACCGCGATGCCAGCCGATAAGACGGTTGAACGGGAAGGTATCCTGATTCAGATGGCGAACTACCCGCTGAACGTGGAAACGCTGATTACCCATTGCGTCTACGAAGGAGACTCTGCGCGTCGTCTGGTGCGTCTGGTCAGCGTGCAGTATCAACATCTTTCGTATCTGATCCCGACGCTGACAGCCATTGAGTCGCGGCTTAACCTGCTGGCGCAACAGGGGATTCTTTTCCCCGAGTATGTTGCGCAGGCGTTTCAGCAATTCCTGCTGTGGCTGAATGGTGACGACGATCAACCGGTGCATGCCAATCTGGTGGCGGCGCAGGATCAATTGAAACAGGCGTGGGAAGAGGGCAGGTTGAACAGTGAGGAGAGCATTTTATTGCTCGGATTGCTGGAGCGGCTGCTGAACTTTGTGCGTATCGCCCATGCCTACCACAGCGTTAGCGAACGTGTGAGTGAGTGGACACTAACGGTGAAGCC
This sequence comes from Pantoea cypripedii, assembly GCF_002095535.1. NCBI lineage: Bacteria > Pseudomonadati > Pseudomonadota > Gammaproteobacteria > Enterobacterales > Erwiniaceae > Pantoea > Pantoea cypripedii. Next base: position 608,073 of record NZ_MLJI01000003.1, on the reverse strand, counting down.
CGGAAAAACCGTGGCACGTACTCATCGACATATCGACAAAGGTTTGTTGCTGCTCTCATCCTTTACCGCGTTTATCGCCACCTTTGCCACCTGTCTGTTCTGGATCGGCAGTGGATGGGTAGATGGTTCGACCGCGCCAATGATGGCGGCAGTGCTGTGTTCATTCTTTGCCGGTATGGATAGCCCGATTGCTCCGATGAAGCTGTTCCTGAAAGGGGTGATTATCGCGGTCGCTATCAGCCTGATGTATATCGTGTTTCTGATACCCCAGGCCATCACCTTTGAAGCGCTGATCATCTGCCTGGCACCGGGCCTGCTGGCACTGGGGTTGGTGATCGCCAATCCTTCCACTAACCTGATTGGCCTGATTGTCGCGACGCAGATACCTGGCTTTATCGGGATGAGCCATCACTTCAAACCGGATTTACTGCTTATAGTGAACGCTGTGCTCTCCACCATGCTGGGTATCGTCTTTGGGGTGGTGATTACCGCCTTGATCCGTAATAAACGGCCCTCATGGACGGCGAAACGAGCCATGCGTAAAGGCATCCGCGAGCTACTGCAATTTCTTACGGAGATGCGGCTCAATGGCGTAACCATGTCGATGCGCCAGCAATTTGTGGCACGCACGCTGGATAAGGTGAATGTGATCCTGCCACGTAAACGCGTTGATCCGGTGCCGGACCTGGTGGCGGGAGGAAACCTGATTGCTGAAGCCTGGCTGGGAGCCAATTGCTATGACTTCTATACACGTCATCAGACCTTACTGGCAGCGCATAACATTGATAGCGGAGCGATGTTTCACGAGCTGAGTCTGTTCCTGAAGCAGCGTCTGAAATCGCTGCAAACCCAGCCGCAAGCGGCATTGCTGCAGGAGTTGAACCGGTTATTGCTGGGGCTGGAGGCGGGGGCGTTACAGGATCGCGCCCTGTTCGTTCCGCTGTTCCATTTATTTAATATTCGGTTATCGTTATTTCCGACGGCACGATGGCCGGACAAAATAAGGGACGCACAATGAAACTGATCGGCCTGATTGGCGGGATGAGCTGGGAATCAACCGCGCTGTATTACCGCATCATCAATGAGCAGGTGAAGCAGCAACTGGGTGGCTTACACTCAGCGCGCAGCCTGATGTACAGCGTCGATTTTCAGGAAATCGAGCAGTTGCAGGTGGCAGGGGAATGGGAAAAAGCCGGGGAAATTCTGGCAGCTGCCGCCATCAGTCTGGAGCGGGGTGGGGCGGATTTCATCGTGCTTTGTACCAATACCATGCATAAAGTCGCTCACCAGATCACCGCAGCGGTGCAGATTCCGCTGCTGCATATTGCGGACGCCACGGCGCAACGTATTCGTCAGGCGGGAGTTAAACGCGTGGGATTGCTGGCAACGGCCTTTACCATGGAGCAAGACTTCTACAAAGGCCGCCTGCAACAGGAATACGGCATCGACGTGCTGGTGCCCGCGGCAGCGCAGCGTAAAGTGGTGCATGACATCATCTATCAGGAGTTGTGCCTCGGTGTGATCCGTGAGGAGTCACGGGCGCAGTATCGCGAGATTATCGCGCAACTGGTGGCCGACGGCGCTGAAGCGATCATTCTCGGCTGCACTGAAATCACTCTGTTGGTAAAACCAGAAGATGCGACAGTGCCGTTGTTCGATACCACGCTGATTCATGCCCAGGACGCGGTGCAGCTGGCGCTTTCAGCCTAAACGTTTCTCTCTGCGCTGTTTTTCTGCCGTCTCATTTCTCTGGCGTAAGGTCTGTAAAAACACCTGAAACGCCGGAGAAAGCAGGCGGCGGCTGGGATAATAAATATGATAACCGGCAAAGGGCTCACACCAGGCTTCCAGCACCCGTACCAGCGTGCCTGCCGCAAGCTGGGTCTCAACCATATCTTCCATCACCATGGCTAACCCCAGCCCGGCTTCGGCCGCTTTCAGCGTCGCGACGATGTTGTTAACAATAAATTGCCCCTCCACGCGCACGTTAAGTTCGCGTTCTCCCTGATTAAACTCCCACACGTAGATTCCGCCCGAGCTGGGCAAACGGATATTGATACAGGAATGATGGGTTAAATCATGTGGCGATGTGGGGAGACCATGCCTGGCGAAATAATCGGGTGTCGCCACCACCGCCAGGCGCAACTCAGGGCCAATGCGTGCAGCGATCATATCCTGTTCCACCCGCTCACCGAGGCGAATACCGGCATCAAAGCGTTCGCTGACGATATCGGTCAACGCGGAGTCCAGCGACAATTCAATTTTAATATCGGGATAGCTATGCAGCACCTCGTTGATGGCGGGCCAGATGAGGGTGTCTGCCGCATGCTGACCGGCGGTGATGCGTACCGTTCCGGCGGGTTTATCACGGAATTGACTCAACGCCTGTAAGCGGTTGTCGATATCGCTAAACGCCGGACGCAGGGTATTCACCAGCTGTTCACCGGCCTCGGTGACCGCCACGTTGCGCGTGTTCCGTATTAACAGACGCACGCCGAGGCGTTCTTCCAGTCGTCGCACGGTCTGGCTCAGCGACGGCTGCGAAGTGGCAAGCCTTGCCGCCGCACGCGTGAAGCTTTTTTCTTCGGCCACCACCAAAAAAGCGGCCAGGTCGCCCAGCTCATCTCGCAGCATTTATAAATCTCAGATATAAGTTCATTAACTATTAAGCATCTTATCACCTGAATCACCCGCGTATAGACTTTTGCTCATTGATTGAACCGCAGGGCGGCAATCACCTTTGACGAACTATTGAGAGGTCAATATGACGAAAGATATCGTGGTAATTATCGGCGCGGGTGGCATTGGTCAGGCGATTGCACGCCGTCAGGGATTTGGCAAAACGCTGCTGCTGGCCGATTTCAATGCGCAAACGCTGCAACAGGCTGCTGATCAAATTGTGGCAGCGGGTTATCGCGTCGAGACGCAACATGTTGATGTGACATCGCGTGACTCGGTACAACAGCTGGCTGCTTATGCGGCGTCACTCGGCAATGTGATGCAGGTGGTCAATACCGCGGGTCTGTCACCGAATATGGCTCCGGTAGACAAAGTGCTGGAAGTGGATCTCTACGGTGCCGCACTGGTGTTTGATGAGTTTGAAAAAGTTATCGCTCCCGGTGGTGCTGGCCTGATTATCTCCAGCATGGCAGGCCATATGATGCCTGCGCTTCCCCCGGAGCAGGATCAGGCGTTAGCCTTTACGCCAGCCGATGAGTTACTGGATTTACCTTTCCTGCAACAGGATGCCATCCCGAATACCCTGGTGGCTTATATGATGGCGAAGCGTGCCAATCATCTGCGTGTGCAGGCCTCGGCTATCAGCTGGGGTGAGAAGGGCGCACGGGTGAACTCAATCAGCCCTGGGGTCGTGGTGACTCCGCTGGCGCAGCATGAACTTAACTCCGACATTGGCGACATCTATCGCGCGATGGTCGATGCCTCTCCGGTAAAACGTATGGCTCCTCCCGAGGAAATTGCTGTTGCGGCGTCTTTCCTGCTGGGTCCGGATGCCGGATTTGTTACCGGCAGCGATTTACTGATTGATGGCGGTGTGATTGCGGCGATGCGCGCAGGAAAATTGCAAACACCGGGTTAATCAGGCGGAGCTCTGGCCACCCGGTATGGCCAGAGTCACACGGCTTAAATATCCAGCTTGTGTTTGGTGATCGCCTCAACGCGAGCGGGGTCGCGGTGTGAGAAGAAGGCGCTGGTGCCGCTATCCATCGCGGTGATCAACAGCATCTCTTCCGCATTGAGGGTGAAATCTTCGATGGAAAAGTTTTCCTGCATCCGTGATTTTCGCACTGATTTTGCCAGTGACACCACGCCACGTTGCCATAACCAACGCAGAATCACTTGTCCGACCGATTTGCCATAGCGCTGGCCGATAGCGGTGAGCAGGGGATTTTCGAACAGATTATTGCGTCCTTCGGCGAAAGGTGCCCATGCCTGCGGTTGAATCTGGCGGCTTTGCATCCACGCAACAGGATGCAGCTGCTGGTGGAAGGGATTGACCTCAATCTGATTCACTGCCGGAACGATACGGTTATAGGCGATGAGGTCTGCCAGTCGGTCCGGGTGGAAATTGCTCACGCCAATGGCGCGAATTTTTCCCTGCTCCGACAATTCTTCCATTGCGCGCCAGGCACCATGCACATCGCCATACGGCTGGTGGATGAGATACAAATCTACGTAATCAAGCTGGAGGCGGTTAAGGGAACGTTCGAACTGAGCTTTAGCCCCTTCGTAGCTGGTGTCCTGCAACCACAGCTTGGTGGTGATAAACAGTTCTTCACGTTTGATCCCACTGCGGCGGATAGCGTTTCCGACCTGGGTTTCATTCAGATAGGCAGCTGCGGTGTCGATGAGACGATAGCCGACCTCAATGGCATCCAGCACTGATTTTTCACATTCTGCCGGGTCGGTAATCTGGTAAACGCCGAATCCCAGCATCGGCATACTGACGCCGTTATTTAACAGGACGCTTTGCATTTTTATCTTTCCTGTGACGATGGAGAACTAAAAAGCATAGCGCCTGGTGGGCGGCGGAATGGATTTTTTCGGTCGTTAGCCCCTATAAATGGCGTTCATTAATCAAGGGCGGACATTGATACCGGCCTGGGAGCCAGCCGTAGCGGCGCGATTTATCGCGCAGGTTTCATGAATGCCATTCATATCCTCATTATGCCAGGGCATCTTAATCCCCCCGATGCCAGCCAGTATGATGACTTTTTTAATTTCTGTAGTTTGCGAGGAAGCCATGATCAAATCCATTAAAGCGATTGGCACTGATTCATCTATCAATCCTTTAAATGTCTTCAGCATTCAGCGTCGCGGATTGTTACCGGATGACGTTGAAATGGAGATCCTGTACTGCGGCATTTGTCATTCAGATCTTCATCAGGTGAAGAATGATTTTGGCGCCAGCCATTATCCGATGGTGCCAGGGCATGAAATTGTCGGCCGGATAACCGCTGTGGGTTCAGACGTTAAAAACTTCACTATCGGCGATTATGCTGCCGTGGGCTGCATTGTCGATTCATGCGGTACCTGCCCGGCATGTGAACGCGATCTGCAACAATTCTGTGAAAATGGCACCACTTATTCTTTTAATACGCCAGATAAACATCTGGGCGGTATGACCTTTGGTGGTTTCTCACAAACCTATGTGTGCAAAGAACGCTATACCCTGAAAATGCCGCACTTTGATGATATGGCAGCGGCTGCACCGTTACTCTGCGCCGGTATTACCGTCTATTCGCCGCTGAAGCACTGGCAGGCGGGGCCTGGTAAGGTGGTTGGCGTGCTGGGCATTGGCGGCCTGGGACATGTCGCGATTAAGATTGCGCGCGCGATGGGGGCTCACGTTGTGGTCTTCACCACATCACAAGCCAAAGTTGAAGATGCCCAGCGTTTAGGTGCCCACGAGGCTGTGCTGACATCCGATGCTGAGCAAATGAAAAAATTTGCCAGCAAAGTCGATCTGATTATCGATACGGTATCAGCGAAACATGACATCAATGCCTGTCTGCAACTGCTGGCGATTGATGGCACCGTGGTACTGGTGGGTCTGCCGCCGGAACCTATCGAAGTTGGTGCGTTTAATGTGGTTAAAGGACGCCGCAGCTTTGCCGGTTCCAATATCGGTGGCATCGATGAAACCCAGGAAATGCTGGAGTTTTGTGCCGAACACAACATCACTGCCGATATTGAGCTGATTACCGCAGATCAGGTTAATGAGGCGTTTGTGCGTCTTGAGAAAGGCGACGTTAAATACCGATTTGTGATCGACATGTCGACCCTGAACTAAGAAGTATGCGGCCGGGACTCCCGGCCGCCATTGGCGACATATCACTCAGAATGCTGTTTCCAGTGAATCTGTGACGCAATAATCATCATCCACCAGCGGCAGATAGCGCCATTTATCGAACGCGGTGCAGGGATGCGAAATACCACAACCAACCCAGTCACCCACCTTTAATTCGTCGTCCTCTGCTAGCTGCAAATACGCATGCTGATCGTTCACTTCGCTGATGCGCATCGCACCAGCCGCACGAGGTGCACTGCCATCGGCATCACGTACCCACATCGGGTTCGGCAAATCCTGATCGAACGGCACATCGCGGCGGCCAAAATCCACAAATGCCAGTCCCGGCTCCGGGCGTGATAACACGCGGCCCCAGATTTCCAGCGCGGCGTCAAAATGATGCGTGGCACCCGGTTGCGAGAAGGGATTGATCCGCGCATATAGCCCGTTATCGTGCGCCATATAAGCACCGGAACGAATCAGCGGGGTTACGGGTAATGGCAACTGCGCTTCGGTAAAACAGGCGGTGACAACGTCAAACCAGGCTCCGCCACCGGCGCTGAGAATAATGTGGTCGCGTGCGAACAGCTGTTTTTCTGCCAGCCGTGCGGCAGTGGCGATCAGCATCTGACAATAGTCGTGTACCCTGGCGATACCGAGGCTATCGCGACCCGCCCCCAATGCGCCTTCATAGCCTGCCACGCCCACCAGTTGCAGGGCAGGGCTGGCAGCAATCGCCGTCGCAATCTCCAGTGCAGCAGCCTGGGTGCGGCAACCGGTGCGTCCGCCACTGACCGACATCTCCAGCAATACCGCAATCTGACTGTCACCGAGGTGCTGTTCCAGCAAGCGTACTCCCTGTAGTGAATCTACGTAGCAGAGAAAACCGTGGTCGGGATGCTGCTTTTGCCATTCACCAATCCAGCGGATACCCGCAGGATCGACCAGTTGATTGGCGAGAAAGACGTTGCGAATGCCAAACTGACGTAGCGCGCGTACCTGCGCCGGGGTGGCGGCGCTGAGCCCCCAGGCTCCTCCTTCGGTAATGGCGCGGCGCAGAATGGCAGGTGACATTGACGTTTTGCCATGTGCCGCCAGCATCACCCCCTGTTCACGGCAAAAGTCAGCCAGCTGACGCAGGTTATTTTCCAGGGCCGATTGCTTCATCAGCAGCAACGGTGAAAACACCTGTTCACTGCTGAGCACGGCGGTGCCAATCGGCAGCGGCGCGTCACCCGCCCCGGCGACCGATTTGAATCGTGGTGCGGGTTGTTGTGCATCCAGCCTGCCATCCGCCACCAGCGGGAATTGAATCGACATAGCACCCCCGATCAATGTTCAAGTACGCGCGATAAAAACTGCTGCGTGCGTGGATTTTGTGGATGGACGAAAATCTGCTCTGGCGATCCCTGTTCGGCAATCACGCCCTGGTCCATAAACACCACACGGTCAGCCGTTTTACGGGCAAAACCCATCTCATGGGTCACGACGACCATCGTCATGCCTTCCCGTGCCAGGCTGCGCATCACTTCCATGACTTCACCCACCAGTTCCGGGTCGAGGGCTGACGTGGCTTCATCAAAAAACATAATTTTAGGTTCAACTGCCAGGGCACGGGCAATCGCCACGCGTTGTTGCTGTCCACCGGACAGCTGCGCTGGATAGTGATGTGCACGCTCAGCCAGACCGACGCGTGTCAGTGCCGCCATGCCGCGTTTATTGGCTTCCGCTTCGGAGAGTTTCTGCGCTTTGATCAGCGCCAGTGTGACGTTACCGAGTGCCGTTTTATGCGGAAACAGGTTGAACTGCTGAAACACCATGCCAACGTGACCACAGATTTCCCGGCTGCGTTTGCGATCGTGCAATGGCACCTGATTAACCCAGATCTCGCCACCGTCGGCAGTTTCCAGCCCGCTCATAATGCGCAGCACGGTACTTTTTCCCGAACCCGATGCACCGATCAACACCAGCACTTCGCCAGGTGAGACATCAAGGCTGATCTCTTTCAGTACCTGGGTGGCACCAAACGATTTAGTAATACGGCTCAGCGTAATGGCGGACTTGCTCATGATAACTGACTCCTGGTTTGATGATGTTGAACCCAGCGGGAAAGCGGAAAGCACACAACGAAATACAGCACGGCCACCAGGCCATACACCACCACCGGCTGGCCGATGCGGTCAACAATCGCCTGACCCTGATGCATCAGCTCCGACATGCCGATCATGCTGACAATTGAGGTGTCTTTAATCAGGGAAAGGTACTGCCCGACCAGCGGCGGCAGCACGATGCCGCGCGTCTGCGGCAGGACCACGCTAAGAAAGGTCTGGCGTTTAGACAGGCCAAGGATCCATGACACTTCCCATTGTCCTTTCGGCACGGCTTCGATCCCGGCACGAAACACTTCGGCGATATACGCGCCCTGATAAATGCTCAGGCCGAGAATCCCGGCAGCAAACAGGTTGATTTCATAGCCGAAATACGCCACGCCGAAGTAAATAAACATCAGGGTGATCAGCACCGGTGTGCCACGGAACAGCTCGGTATAGAGCACGGCAACCTGACGCGCGACCGGTAATCGGCTGGTACGCAACACCGCCGCGAGCAGACCAAGTAAGGTACTGCCAGCAATCGCCGCCACCGACAGCAGCAGGGTGATACCCAGCCCTTTTAACAGCAGCGGTAACGAACTGATGATCAGGTCACTCATAGTGCGTTCTCCCGTTTCAGTGGGTTAGTCAGCCATTTTCTTGCCCACCACCAGGCGGACTTTTTTACCTGGGTCACCAGCGGCGGATGAAACATCCGTCGTCCTGCCAGATTGCCGAGCCAGGAAAACAGGTTGCTGAACAGCAAATACACCACCGTCACCACGCTGAAAGTCTGGATATAGAGCAGGGTACGGGCGTTGATCACCGTTGCGGTGCCGGTCAGTTCGGGCAAGGCAATCGCGGACAGCAGCGACGTGCCGAGTAACAACTGAATCAGGTTATTGATAATCGCTGGCCATACTGCGCGCGCGGCCTGGGGCAGCACTACGCTGAGAAACACCTGACGACGCGGGATGCCCAGAATCCACGCCGCCTCCAGCTGTCCTTTCGGCACGGACTGAATCCCGGCGCGAAAAGTCTCCGACAAATAAGCACCCACGTTGATGCCCAGCGCCAGCACACCAGCGGTAAAGGCGCTCATGGTGATGCCGAGAGAAGGCAGCCCGAAAAAGATAATAAAGATTTGCAGCAGGACGGGCGTATTACGGATAAATTCCACATAACAGTGACTTACCCAGCGCACCGGTGCCAGTGGAGAGGCTTTCGCCAGTGCCGCCAGCAGTCCCAGCGCCACGGCCAGCACAAAAGCCAGCAGGGTGACCTGAAGCGTCAGCCAGGCGGCGGCCAGAAAGGTTTCGCCATAATTCCACAGGGTTAACCATTGATAACTCATGGGCTTACTCCTTCTGACGGCGCAGCATGCAGCGCTGCGCCGCAGACAATCAGAATTGCGGGTTCAGCGGGTAACGCGGTTTGCTGCCAAACCATTTCTGGTACAGCGTGGCATTCTCGCCGGAGGCATTGATTTCAAACAGGAATTCATTCAGATAGTTGAGCCATACCTGGTCGCCCTGTTTCACGCCAAAGGCGTTGTATTCCAGCGGCACCAGCGCTTCGTTGGTCACCGTCAGCGTCGGATCGAGTTTGGCCTGATAAGCGAGGAAGTTGTTATCCTCGATCATCGCATCTGCCTGGCCCTGTTTCACGGCAAGGATCGCTGCCTGTGAAGAGTCGTATTCCTGGATTTTCACGTCGATACCCATGCTGCGCACTTCGTCACCGTTGGTTGAACCTTTGACGGTCGCAATGGTTTTACCGGCCATGTCATGGGCGGATTTGATGCCGCTCTCTTTGCGTACCAGCATCGCTTCACTTGCTACCACATACGGGTTGGTGAAACCGATCTCTTTGGCGCGCTCCAGATTGCGGGTGAAGTTGCAGAACACCACGTCCACTTTATTGGTTTGCAGGTTGGGAATGCGGTTGGCGCTGGTGGTATTGACCATTTCCAGTTTAACGCCCATCTCTTTCGCCAGCGCTTTGGCTAAATCGACGTCATAGCCATCGGGATTGCCGTCCTTATCGTAAAAGCCGAAAGGCGCGAAGCTCAGACAGTCACCGACGCGCAGCGTGCCGCGTTGTAACACGGTTTGCAGCGCAGATTGTGGTGCCGCTCCCGCCTCTTTTTTCTCCTCGGTGGGGGTACAGCCAGCCACGGCCAGCATAACCAGCGCACCTGCAACCATTCTGGCGCTCATCTTCAACGAAATTGCATTCATTTTTTATGCTCTCTTATTTAATGGAGACAACATGAAAAAACATGACTTATTAACGACACACCCTGGTGTGGGCAAAAAATAAAAAATTCAGTCTGTTGTTGGTGAGGTAATGTTATTTACGATCGCTACGGAAACATTTCATATCGACTTCAACTTTGCAGTCGACAACTAAATCCTGCACGCTACAAATACGTGCGGGAGGGTTTCCGCTAAATATCTCACTGAATACTTTATTAAATGAACTGAAGTAGCGGGCGTCAGTTAATACCGCAGTGACGTGCACCACATCTTCCACCCGGTAACCAGCTTCCCGCATGATAGACAGGCAGTTATCGAACGCCAGCCGGGTCTGTTCGATGATGCCGCCTTCCACTACTTCGCCATCGCGCATCGGTGTCTGGCCGGAGATATACAGCCAGCCATCAGCTTCTACCGCCCGTGCGAACGGCAGTTTCTGGCCGCCGGTGCCGGTACCACCTTCAATGCCATAACGTTTGATCGTCATGCAACTCTGCTCCTTTTTAATCAGGACAACTCTTTACTGGGTTGTCCGGTATATCAGACTCGTATCTGCAATATCGGATAGGGCAAGATTTGCACAGGATTTTTGCTTTTGCAATATGTGTGGGGGGATTTAATTTTTTGTGATGTTGTCGCGATCGCAAAATAAAAAAATGAAGCTGAAGTTTTCTTAATCGGAATGTGACCTTTATCGTGGTTTTAAAAAATACATCAAGCGGCATGCGCTAAAATGAGGCCCCAAAATAGAACAGGAAAATATAAAGACAGAAAATAAAAATTTAATTAACAGGGATGGGTTAACGTCAGCGCTGGGTGTATGATGCTTTTCTTTTTGGCGCAGTTCAGCCACCGCATTATTGCCTGAGGAGAATTTGCTTATGCCGGATGAAAAGCCATCACGGGCGCGCGGCGTTGACCGGGTTATCGACATTTTTCGCCAGTTGCATATCGCCCGGCAGCCGATGGCGATGCGTGATTTGATCGATGCCACCGGCGCACCTCGCTCCAGCGTTTATGAGTTAGTCAGCCTGCTGAGTGAAGCGGGTCTGGTGGAACTGGATGCTGATGGCGCGGTTTTCTTTGGACGGGAAATGCACTACTACGGTGCAGACTACATGGCGCATAACGATCTTATCCGCCGTGCTCATCAGTTAATGGTAGAAATCGTTGCGCGTCATGGCGAAACCGTCCAGCTCTGTATGCTGGAAGGGGATAAGTACACCGTGGTGCTGTCGGAAAGTAATGCGCATCCGTTCAAAATCACCTCGGACATCGGTGTACGCGTGCCCATCACCTGGACAGCCACGGGACGTTTGCTGCTGAGTAACTGGTCCGATCGCGCGATTCTCGATCTGATCCCGGAAGAAGACTATCAGCTGGCGAATGGACAAATCCTCGATAAACAGGCGTTTTTGACTGACATCCACCGCGCTGGGCAGCTGGGTTATTGTCTGACAGAGGGCCTGTCGGAGAGTTTCACCTGTTGTATGGCCGCCCCGATTCGCTCGCGAAGCGGACAAGCGGTGGCGGCGATCTGCTTTATGGTGAGCCGTGATACCCCTGAGGAGCGTCGCCAGATGCTGTTGCAGGAACTGATCGTATCCGGGCAGAGACTGTCTGATTTCACCTGAACCCCTTCGCGTTTTCTACACACTCCGACACAACTGATTGAAGTACAGTTTATTTTTTGTCTCTTAAGGTTGTGTTAAGGTTATTGATAATAATAACTATTCTTTTTATCACGGAGTTTGCGATGAAAACGCGCTTGTTACTGGCTATGGGGTTACTGGCTTCAGCGGCGGCTTCGGCCACCACCTATCCAGTGAGCATTACCGACATGGATGGTCATACCCAGACCATCAACAAAGAACCGCAGCACATTATTTTGCAGGATGGTCGTGATGTCCTGACGCTGGCGTTACTGGATCGTGATGACCCATTCAAACGCGTGGTCGCCTGGAATAACCTGCCGAAAAAGCAAGACACCCAGACCTGGGACATGCTGAAAGGGCGCTGGCCGGAAGCGACGAAAATCGTCGATATGGGCTTTAACGATCAGGGACAGGTCAACCTGGAAAGCGTACTGGCGCAAAAGCCGGATTTGATGATTGCGCAGCTGCGCGCCAAACCGGCGCTGAAGCAATCGGGTGTGCTGGATACGCTGAACAACCTGCATATCCCGGTGGTGTTTGTTGATTACGAACTGCACCCCGCTCAGAACACCGCGCCGTCTGTTACTCTGCTGGGTAAAGTGCTGAACCGCGAAGCGCAGGCCAAAGCCTATACTGATTTCTATCATCAGCATATGGAAAAGCTGACACAGACGATTGATAAGATTAAAAATAAACCTACGGTATTTATCGAGCCGATTGCGGGCAACAGCGACAACTGCTGCTTTACCCACAGTCATAATGGCTGGGGCGGTCTGGTTGAAGCCGTCGGTGGCAAAAATATCGGTTCTGCGTTGCTGCCAGGTAGCTCTGGTTTTGTCGCGCTGGAAAAAATCATCGCCATGAAGCCGGATGTTTATATCATGACCGGTTCAAAGCGTCCGAATACCAATGTGCTGCCGTTTGGTTACGGTGTGGATCCCAAAGATGTGGGTGTCACCTTCCAGAAACTGCTGAGCCGTACCGGTCTGTCGCAGATCGCACCGGTGAAACAGGGCCGTGTGTACGGGGTTTACCACCACTTCTATAACCATCCGTACAACATCATCGGCATGGAAATTCTGGCGAAAGATCTCTATCCGCAGCAATTTAGCGATCTCAATCCAACCGCTGATTTCCATACCATTATTAAAGATTTCACCACCTTCCCTGACGATGCGATCACGCTGAGTTATCCGGACAATAAATAACCGTCGGCATTAATGCCGAGCTTACGGGCGTAGGGTGCGCTTTCAAGCGCACCTTGTCTCAACCCGCAAAGCGTTTAGCACCAAACACGCAAACAAGGGTGGCGGATGCCACCATCAGCATGGCCCAGCTGACGGATTCGTGCAGTAGCAAGGCCGCCAGCGCAAATCCCATAAACGGTTGTATCAACTGCAATTGTCCTACCGCTGCAATGCCGCCCTTTGCCAACCCGTGATACCAGAAGATAAAGCCGATCAACATGCTGAAGATGGAAACGTAGGCGAACCCCAGCCAGGCAGACATCGCAATGTTGGCAAAGGTTACCGGGCGAGTGAAAACGGCGATCGGTAACATAATCGGAACGGAAAGAATCAGCGCCCAGCTAATGACCTGCCAGCCACCGAGACGCCTGGAGAGTTTTGCCCCTTCGGCATAGCCCAGCCCGCATAAGATAATGGCCCCGATCATCAGGCTATCACCTCTCATCATCATTCCCGCTGTGCCGCTCAGGGCATAACCGGCGATGATGGCTCCGCCGGTCAGTGAAAACAGCCAGAACAGCGGGCGAGGGCGTTCGCCGCCACGCAGCACGGCAAAGATCGCCGTGGACATCGGCAGCAAGCCAAGGAACACAATCGAACGTGCGGATGAAATATGCTGCACAGCCAGGCCGGTGAGCAGTGGAAAACCCACAACCACGCCCAGCGCGGTGATCGTCAGCGCCGGAATATCGCTACGGGCAGGGCGTCTCTGGCGCAACGCCAGCAATAATAAACTCCCCAGCAAGGCGGCAATGGTGGCACGCGCGCAGGTAAGAAACAGCGGGTTAAAACCGGCGATGGCAGCGCGGGTGGCGGGCAGCGAACCGGCAAAAATCATCACACCAATAAACCCACTGACCCAGCCATTTAATACAATTTTCATCATCGTCTCCTTCCTGAATGTTGCGCAGTAAACCACTGACAACGGCACTCAGGCCAGATACAATCCAGTACACTTTTAAATAACTGTACTGGTCTCCAGGGCGGTACAGCAGGGAACGACATGAAAACCCGTATCGAGCAATTGATGGATGATATTCGTCAGCAAATCGCGTCCAGGGCGCTGACGCCGGGCAGTCGCTTGCCTTCGGTGCGTGCCAGAGCGCAGTCGGCAGGCGTGTCCGTTTCCACCGTGGTGGAGGCATATGATCGGCTGGAAGCGGAAAATATCATCGTCTCGCGTCCGGGGGCGGGCTTCTTTGTTTCCGGGCCGATTGCGCCGCTGGATCTTGCGCAGCTCGGACCGCAGGTGGAGCGCGACATCGATCCGCTGTGGATTACCCGGCAGGCACTCGACGCTGCGCCGGACATGCTGAAACCCGGCTGTGGCTGGCTGCCAGCGAGTTGGATGTATGAAGAGGGAATTCGCCGCGCGTTACGTAAGGCCGCGCGCAGTGAAAGCGTGTTGCTTACCGATTACGCCGTGCCCGCAGGCAACCCGGAGCTGCGTCAACTGCTGACCCGACGGCTGGCGGGCTATGGCTTGTCGGTGAAGCCTGAGCAACTGGTGCTGACGGATTCCGGCACCCATGCCATCGATCTGATCTGTCGCTTTCTGCTGGAGCCGGGGGATAGCGTACTGGTGGATGATCCCTGTTACTTCAATTTCCATGCGCTGCTCAGGGCGCAGCGGGTTAACGTAATTGGCGTACCCTGGACGGCACAGGGGCCGGATCTTGATGCGTTCCAGCAGGCACTGACGCTGCACGCTCCGCGCCTGTATATCACCAACTCCGGCATCCACAACCCGACCGGTGCCACGCTTTCTCCGACAACGGCACATCGGCTGCTGAAAATTGCCGAAGATTCGGATCTGGTGATTGTCGAGGATGATATTTTTGCCGATCTGGAAAGCAGCACGGCACCGCGTTTGGCCGCGCTCGATGGCCTGTCGCGGGTCATGCTGATCGGCAGCTTCTCTAAGACGGTCTCCGCCTCGGTACGTTGTGGCTTTATTGCCGCTAAACCCGCGTGGGTGGATAAACTTACCGATCTTAAAATCGCCACCGGCTTTAGCAGCGGCCAGCTGGCGGCCGATGTGTTGTTGAATATTTTGAAGGACAGTGGCTATCGGCGGCATATCGAGACAATTAAGCAGCGTCTGGCGGATAACCGGGTGGAGGTGATCTCACGGCTCGGGCAGCTCGGCATTCGACCGTGGCTGGTGCCGCAAAGCGGGTTGTTTCTCTGGTGTGAACTGCCGGAAGGGATGAATGCCGCAGACGTCTCGCGCGCCTGTTTGTCTCAGGGGGTGGTATTGGCCCCCGGCAACACTTTCAGCCAGTCCGGCACTGGCGATCGGTTTTTGCGTTTTAATGTGTCGCAGTCAAATGACGAACGGATTTATAGCGTGCTGAAGCGTGTTTTGGGCGGGTAACCCCTTGTAGCGGCGCGATTTATCGCGCGTCTTTTAAAAAACCGCGCGATAAATCGCGCCGCTACGAATGGGGACAGCTACGTCATCGGGCCTTAATACTTCCCTTCACCCCGTGCGGTTCAGATCGCAGATACTGTGGCGGTACATGCACACTGGCACCCAGTTCGGCTGCGGCATGCCAGGGCCAGCGTGGGTCGTAGAGGATACCTCGTGCCAGCGCCACCAAATCGGCATCGCCTTCCTGCAACAGATCTTCGGCCATGCGGGCTTCGGTAATCAGCCCCACTGCGATGACCGGCATGCGGGTGATTTTGCGCAGCTCACGGGCGAAGGGCACCTGATAACCGGCTGATACGGTGATTTTCTGCTGGGCAGAAAGGCCGCCACTGGAGACATGAACATAGGCCGATCCCAGCGCTTCGATTTTCTGGCAGAACTCAGCAGACTGCGGCACATCCCAGCCACCCTCTACCCAGTCAGTCGCGGAAATTCGCACACCCACCGCGACATGCTCCGGCACTGCGGCGCGTACCGCTGCTAACACTTCAAGCGGGAAACGCATACGGTTTTCCAGGCTGCCGCCGTACTCATCTTCACGCTGGTTGGCAAGCGGCGACAGGAACTGATGCAACAGATAGCCATGAGCGCCATGCAGTTCGATCAATTCAAAACCAATACGCACCGCGCGTTGTGCGCTGGCAACAAAAGCCAGTTTGATACGTTCGAGGTCTGCATGGGTCAGCGCGGTGGGTGGGCGCTCACCTTCATGCATCGGGATAGCGGAAGGCGCGACGGTCTGCCAGCCTTGCTGCTCCAGCGGAATCTGTGTGCCGCCTTGCCATGGGGCGAAGGTAGACGCTTTGCGTCCGGCATGGCCCAGCTGAATGCCGAGACGGATATCAGCATACTGGCGAATATCGTTGACCACGGTTTGCAGGGCCTGCTCCGTCGTATCATCCCACAGGCCGAGATCCTGGGGCGAAATACGGCCTTCCGGTTCTACCGCCGTAGCTTCGATGATCAACAACCCTGCGCCGGAGAATGCCAGCTGGCCTAAATGGATACGGTGCCATGCCGTGGCGCATCCCTGTTGTGCCGAATACTGGCACATCGGGGCAATCACGATGCGGTTATCTAACTGAAGCGCACCCAGTTTGATTGGGCTAAACAATTTGCTCATGGGTTTATCCTGGTTTCATGCCAAAGGAAGACATCATGCGCTTATCAGCGTAACCGGCAACGATCAATTTGTGCGTTATAACGTTACTTTGGCTGAGCGACCAGTTCTAACCGCACCCCGGTTTCCGTCAGTTGCTCGCGTGCGGTGGCGGGAATGCCGTCATCGGTAATCACCGCATCAAACGGGTGTTCCGGCGCGCTGGGGTAGGGATGGATCACGCCAAATTTGGAGGAGTCGGTCACGGCGATGGTGTAAGTCTGTTTGGCCATCACCGCATTGATCACATCGCATCGCATCATATCCCGGCCGGTAAAACCGGTATCCGGGTGCCAGCCATCGACGCCGAGAAAGGCTTTATGGAAATTGATATGTTGCAGGCAGAAGCGGGTAAGCGATCCCACCATCGATTCACTGCTTTTCTGGTACTGACCGCCGAGGATAATCACTTCGCACTGCGAATCCCGCAGTAACTGGGCGATGTAGTGGCTCACGGTGATGATGGTCAAATCTTTGCGGCTGGCAAGGCAACGTGCCAGCAACGCGTTAGTGCTGCCGCCTTCAATGAAAATGGCTTCGCCATCATTAACCAGTGACGCAGCGTGTTCGGCAATCGCCTGTTTGATTTTATAGCGGGTACGCATGCGCGAACCGACATCATCACTGTCGGGGGCCACCGCCGAGCCGTGCACGCGACGCAGGAAATTTTCGCGTTCCAGTGCGTTGAGGTCCTGGCGGATGGTCACTTCAGAAACGCCGGTCAACTGCGAAAGCTCGCTCACGCTCACGCTGCCGCGCTCGTTCACCAACTGGATAATCTGTTCGTGTCGGGTATTCATAGAGTTTTTAGGGGGCACGGTTAGGGTAAACCTCGCCAGTCTAGCAGAAAGCGGTGCGCCCGGTGGCGAACGATGGACCACCGGGCAGATTTCATCAGGCCAGCCCCAGGCTGCGTTTGCCAATCGCATTCAGATCCGCAGTGGTGAAGCGCTCCTGCCAGTCACGCTCATAATCTTCACGCGGGAAGTCGGGGGGAGAGATGCCGAAATCCAGCGCATTGGCGACTTTTTCCGCGTAACGCAGATTTTTGTCGCACAAGGGGGCGGCGGGAATATACATTACATTGCCCCAGCCCTGTTGTGATTCAACGGGAGCGACGGAATGGATCACATCGCAATGCCACCACACCGAGTCACCTGCCTGCAACGGCGGAATGGAAGATAAACCCGCGATCAGGTCCGGGTGCCATTGCTGCGAAATCGGCAGCACTTTACCGGGTGCCACACCACAGAGTTCATCTTCTGGCACATCGCTGAGCAGCGGACGTAGCAGTACATATGCCATGGCTTCAGGCACCGGCACCACATGCAGCAAGCCCTGACCCGTTTCCATATCTGAAAGCGCGGTCCAGCCCTGGAATGTGCGGAAAGCCGAGCATTTGGTGGTATTAGCGACATCATATTCATCCACTTCGGTACGGTGCGCCGCATCCCAGGGATCGTAGTCAGCAAACTGGTTATTGAAGATGTTGCGAAATACCTGCTGATAAGCGGGTAGCAACCAGCGTTCCAGTGCGCCGGAATCAGTATGCGCGCCCAGCCCTTTCGAGGTGGTGCCCGGCAGGCGGCGACGGATGCGGTCGGGATAGATAATGCTGACGTCAGGATCGAACCAGGTCACACCGCCGCTATTAAATTTCCATAGCCGGTTCAGGAAGGATTGCGTCAGGGAGATCCCTTCGCTCTGGCGTGCTTCCATCTGCGATTTGGACCAGTAGATGGGATAAATTTCCGGTCGCGAGGCTTCCAGACTGCCGAAGAAGGTATCGCCGGGGCCACGATAGAGGTTGTCAAAATCATTCAGTTCGAGGTAATCCAGCATCGCCTTATCCCAGGCCAGGGCTTCGTCACGGGCGAAGTTTTGTTTCACCACCACGCAGCCGCGACGCTTAATAAAGTCGATTTGCTCCTGAGAGATGTTTTTTCCCGCGATATCACGCCAGCTCACCACCGGCCAGGCTGTTCCCCGCTGTGCTTCATCTTCCTTTGCTTCGGCAATGGCCTGGGTGATTTTGGCTTTCACCTGAAGGAATAAGCCTTCAACGTCGCCGATTTGCGCTCTCAGCTGCTGTTTCATCAGCCGGATTTTTGCTTTGTGATCGTCAGGTAGGGTCACTGAGGTAAAAGAGGTGTTCATAGCAACTCCTGGTCGGTTCGGTGTGTTTCGAATGAATCTAAATTAACTTTCATTCGTAATATTAAACGTAAATAACAAAAGCACAACATCAAAATGTTGTGCTTGCTCACAGATCACCAGGGGAAATTTTTCAGATGGTGTAGCGGCGCGATTTATCGCGCGCCTTTAGGAACGGTGCATGTATTGCCAGAACAGGCGTGATAAATCACGCCGCTACAGAGATGTTGTTATTTCAATGGCTTAAAAAGGCCCCCACTTAATCGACACACCGATCAACAGCATCACCACGCAGATACTGAACCACACGGCGATCAGCGGCGCGATAAAACGCAGCCATTTACCGAAAGGAATACCGGCGGTCGCCAGCACCGCCATCAGTACGCCGGAGGTGGGGCTGATGCAGTTAACAATGCCTTCACCCAGCAATACGGTTTGCACCGTGACCTGACGTGTCAGGCCGAGGTTATCCCCCAGCGGAGAAAAGATTGGGATCAGCACCGCCGATTCGCCAGAGCCTGATGAGATGCCAAAGTGAATCAACGCTGCGCTGATAAACATGCCAATCGCCGCGAGCTTTTGCGGCACCGGTGCCAGCAGGTCGGTGAGGAAGCCAACAATAGGATCGAGCACATGGCCCTGTTGCAGCACCAGCGACACTGCGCCCGCCAGGCCGACAATAAAACCACCTTTCACCAGGCCAGAGCAGCCGGAAAGGAAAGTATTGGCGATATCCGTCCCGGACATGCGGCCAATCAGCCCCACCACAATCGCCAGCAGGATAAACATGGCGGACATTTCATTGGTGCCCCAGTGCAACCGCACGGCACCGCTGATGAAAATAATCAGTGCCAGCGCACAGGTGATCAGAATCAGCTTATGGCGACCGGTGACGACCAGCGTTGCATCCTGTTCCTCAGCCTGTTGCGGGCGCAGATGACCTTCGCGACGCGCTTTACGTACCGACCAGATCAGGTAAGCAATGGCGCTCAGCGCAAACAACAGGAAGGTTATCCCACGCAGCAGCATGCCGGAAAAGATCGGCAGTTGCGCCAGATGTTGCGTCAGGCCAGTGGTCGCCGGGCCTAATACCGAGACGTTAAACCCGGCAGCGCAGGAGAGGTACACCAGCGATGCTCCGAGGATCGGCGACAGCCCCAGCGAACGCGCCACCAGCAGGCCAATCGGCACAAAAGCCACGACCGCATTGATCACCGCGCCGGTGGTGCCGAGAATGGCGAAAATCACACCAAAGATCAGGATGATGCGGGTATCACTCAGGCTGGTACTGCGGGCCAGCGAGTTGAGCGCGGTTTTAATCGCCCCGGTGGATTCCACCACCGCCAGCACACCGCCGGTAAACAGAATCAAAAAGATAATTGGCGCGGCTTTGACCATGCCTTCAGCGATGGCGGTAAAAATCTCCAGCGGATAGACACCAGACTGCGGCACCGCATGCAGACTGCCTTTCACCGCAAACTTGATCCCCTCACGGGTGACATAATCGAATGCGCCTGCCGGGATCAGCCAGGTGGCAACAGCGGCCACCACCAGCATAATAAACAGCAGCAGATACGGACTTTGCCCGACGGGGCGGGCGGCCGGTGCTGTTGCTGTCTGTGCGAGGTTTACCTGGCTCATACCGCATCCCCTGCTGCACGGTTGCCCAGCACCATGCCTGCCACCAGTGCGGCACGCGGGACAATATTGGCAACGATGATGTGTTCATGGCGTGCGTGAATGCCCGCGCCGGTGGCACCGAGACCATCAAGGGTGGGCAGACCCAGCGCCGCCGTGAAGTTGCCGTCACTGCCGCCGCCGACGGATTTACCCTCAACGGCAAATCCGAGCTGTTGTGCGATCTGCTGGGCGCGTTCCAGCATCTGCTGTGACGCCGGAGTCTGACGCATTGGCGGGCGGCCCTGTTCACCCGTAACGGACAACACAATGCCCGGCAGCACCGGTTGCAGTTGGGTGATAGCATCATGGATGCGCTGGGCTTCATCTTCGCTGGTGACACGGGTATCAATGCCCAGTTCAGCATGGTCGGCCACCACGTTGATCCGGCTGCCGCCATTGGCGATGCCCACGTTGACCGTGGTCCCGCGTTCCGGTGCATTTAAGGCATGGAGGAAATGGATTTGATGCGCCATCTCCTGCACCGCACTGATCCCTTCTTCAGGATTATTGCCAGCATGTGCTGCCTGGCCGGTAATCACCACGTCATAACGTCCGGTGCCTTTACGCGCAATTTTCAGGTCGTTGCTGCCTACTACCGCAGGTTCCACCACCAGCACCTGCTGTGATCCTGCGGCGTTGCGGCCAATCCAGTCACTGGAGCTGGGGCTACCCACCTCTTCATCACTGTTGCACAGGAACACAATGCGCTGCCCGCTTAACAAATCCAGCTGTTGCAGGGCGCGTACCGCCCAGATGGCCTGCACCAGGCCCGCTTTCATATCCAGCACGCCGGGGCCATACAGTTTGCCATCCTCTTCGCGCAGGGCTAAATCACCGTGATCCCAGACCGTGTCGAAATGACCCATCAGGGTGGTTTGCGGCCCCTCGTTCCCGAGTGAAAAACGCAAATGGTTGCCATATTTTGTCTGGTGATCCACCTGTGCCTCAATTTCCAGGCGCTGTTTGAAAATGCTTTGCAGCACCTCGCCACAGCGATCCACCGCCGCTTTATCTAATGACGGTGACTCCGCCTGCACCAGTCGTTTGATATCACCCAGAATGTCATCAGCATGCTGTTGTAAGTAATTTTTTATGTTGTTCATTTATCGTTTCCTGCCTGAGTCCAGACGGCAGTATGCGCAGAAAACTCAGCGTATAAAAATGAGGTGGGAATGCTAGAATTGTTGACCTGATAGCAACAGATAGGAACAACTTATGACAACGGCCACTTATCCGGAGAAGGCGATAAGTTATTTATATGAAGTCGGGATGCATGGCGGGATACGGCGCGCCGCCGATGCGCTGGGCATCAACCCTTCGGTCGTCAGTCGTCAGTTATCGTTGCTGGAACGTAGCCTGCAATTACCCTTGCTGGAACGGCGTGGCCGCAATGTGGTGTTAACGGAAGCCGGTAAGCTACTGGCAGATGATTACGCGCAAACCAGCCAACGGCGCAAGCTGCTGGAACGGCAGTTGCGCGATATGCGGCATATGCGTGGTGGCTCGGTGACATTGCGGGTGGGGCAGGGCATCGTGGAAGAGGTGGTCAACAACGTATTGAAGGAGTTTTCCGTGGCCTGGCCGGGTGTGTTTGTCGATATCAGCTCGGGTGATATGCAAAGCACCGTGGATCTGATCATGCGCGGCGAAGTGGATATGGCGGTCGGTTTTGGCACCGCCGGGCCGCCGGGGCTGAAATCCCACAGCTTTCGGCGTGGACCCATTTGCGCCATCGTGCGCCCGGACCATCCGATAGCCGGATATAGCAAAATCAGCATTGCCGAGCTGACCCAGCACCGACTGATTACCATGAGTGAAAACTTTGGCTTGCAACGTTATCTCAGCGCCATCTTCAAAAGCGAAGGGCAGGTGCTGGCCCCCGCTTATTGTTGCAACCTGTTTTCCAGTGCGCTGTCGCTGTGTCAGGCCGGGTTGGGCATTGCGTTTATGACCGAGCAGGCCATTCCACAGGTGTTACGCCAGCAGGAACTCAGGGCGATTCCTCTTGATCATCGTATTGCCCGCGAAAGCCAGAGCCACCTGTTGCGCAGTGCCGATCATCGCTTCACCCCAGCTGCCAGCTATCTCTGGCAGCTGCTGTGTAATTTCTTCTACGAATCCGAAGCTAAGGAATCAGCCTCGCCTGGCGAAAGGCGCTGAACAGATCAAAAAACATCTGATCAGTGGCGCGATATTGGCTGAAACCGGCACGACGTAGTTTGCTGCCGTCGCCAAACATGTCGTAATCCCAGCCAAAAACGAAATCAGCAAAACGGCCATCGTTGAGTTGCAGGATATCCTCCTGCTGCAACGCGTGCTGTTGTGCCAGCGCCTGCCAGTTATCCCGCGAGTCGCGGAACAGCTGCTGGAACGACAACGCGACCGCCGGGGCACAGTCGAGTTCAAACCAGCGGGCAATGGCTGGCCAGAGTTCACTCCAGCGCCAGAGATCGCCGTTGTTAACATTAAACGCCTGGTTGTGTGCCGCCGGGGCTTCGGCCGCCCAGACGCTGGCCGAAGCCAGTAAGCGGGCATCGGTATGATCCACCATACTTTGCCAGCTCAGTTCAGACCCCGGAAACCGTAACGGCAAACCCGCTGCCTGACATAATGACGCGTAAACCGCGATGCTGAGTGCCAGATTCATCATATTACCCGGCACCGCGCTACCCACTACGCCTGGGCGCAGAGCACTCCAGTGCCAGTTTTTTCCCTGCTGGAATGCCGACAACCATGCCAGCTGTGCCGCATTGAACTCCGCGCCTGGTACACCAGGATCAGTTTCGCGCGCCGGGGTTTTAAAACGACCAAGATGTGCACCATAAACCTTATAGCCCTGCATCAGGCTAACGTGTTGTAGCGGGGCATGCGCCTCAACGCCTTGTACCAGGTTGCGCAGCATCCGCACATTTGGTTCGACCATCGCTGACCAGTCCGCTGCATCGAGCCAGGCGCTATAAAAAATGTGGGTGACGTTTGTCAGCGGTGCCAGCGCTTTCGTGCTCCCGGCGCTATCCAGCAGATCAACGCTGACATAGGGAATCGGTTGATGTTGCCGCGCTGGCTGACGCGTCAGCCCAATCACCTGCCACTGCTGCGCCAGCAGGCTATTAACCAGCTGGCTACCGACAATCCCGCTTGCCCCCGCCACCAGGGCTACCTTGTTGTGTGATGAATGATGCATTTGACCGTCTCCGCATGAGGTTGTGGTTGCATTCTCATCTATTATTTTTTGTGGTTATATCCCATCCATTCGATAGCACTTATCACGAAATTTAATAGATGAATAACAAACTTAATGCCATCAGCACTTTTATCCGGGTCGCGGAAGCCGGTTCGTTCTCAGCGGCGGCGCGGCAGGCAGGCCTTAAACAATCGGCGATAAGTCAGCAGATTGCCGCGTTAGAAGCGGAGCTGGGGGTGGTGTTGCTGCGACGCACCACCCGATCCATGGCGCTGACCGAGGCGGGTACGCAATATTTGCAGCAGATATTACCGTTGATGGAGGCCATGGATGAGATTGAAACCCAGCTGCGCCCGGCGCAGCAGCAGTTGCAGGGAAATCTGCATATGCAGTTGCCCAGTGGGATCGGGCAGCTTTTCCTGCCTTATTTACTCAATTTCCAGCGGGAGCATCAGGGGATCAGGCTGGATATCGCGCTCGACGATCGCTTATCGGATGTGATTGGTGAAGGGGTTGATGTGGCGCTACGCCTGGCAGAACAGCCGCCGACAACCATGGCGGCCCGTTCCCTGGCGCGAGTGGAAACGGTGCTGGTGGCAGCACCGGCCTTCATCAGGGCCACGCCGGTTAACGAGGTGACGCAACTGGCGCAACTGCCGCATGTGCGCTTCCGCGGTATCGCCAAAGATGCGCCGTTAACCTTGCTCAGCAGCGCAGGAATATGTTCGCTGGCGGTGAATACCGTGTTCAGGGCCAACACCAGCCAGGCGTTGATGCAGGCCATAGAAGCGGGTATTGGCATCGGGGGCCTGCAACGGCCGCTCAGCGCGGCGGCACTGGATTCCGGCAGGCTGGTGCACATCTTGCCAGACTATCGCCTGCCGGATCGCTATTTGTATGCCGTTTTTCCTGATGCGCGGTTTATCCCACAGCGGGTCAGAGCATTGGTCGAGTTCCTCAACATCTCGTTACAGACGATGCCGGGTTTTGCCAAGTCATAGCGCATCCGACGAACGGTTTTGGTGCATTGCTAGCAATTGTGCTATCAAAAAAAGCCCATAAGAATTCGATCTTGTATCCAGGCCCGTATCCTGACTGACTTTTCTGTTTTATCCGCCTTTACCTGCGCGATCTGGCATGCGATCTGCAATGACTCCAGGTATCAATGATTAACCTGGAGAAAGCCATGTTTGATGAGTTACTGGATGGCGATGCCACCATGCTGGCGGCGCTGATTCGTAACGGTGAGGTGTCCGCGCGTGAACTGACGCAAGCGGCTGTTGATCGCCTCACCCAGCGGGAACCGCAGATTCAGGCTTTTTGCACCCCGGTGCCGGAGCGGGCGCTGGCCCAGGCTAGCGCGATTGATGCCAGACGAGCGAAGGGGGAAACGCTCGGTGCCTTGGCCGGGGTGCCGCTGGCAGTGAAAGATTTGATTTGTACTGCCGGGGTAAAAACCACGTCAGGATCGGCTGCCTATGCGGATTTTATCCCGGATGAGGATGACATCACCGTTGAACGCCTGCTGGCGGCTGATGCGGTGCTGCTGGGAAAAACCACTGCACCGGAATTTGGTTATAGCGGCGTGGGTCATAATCCGCTGTTCCCTTCACCCCGTAATCCGTGGGATCTGAGTAAAACACCGGGCGGGTCCAGCGCCGGTTCAGGTGCAGCGCTGGCAGCGCGGCTTTGTCCGATTGCGCTCGGCAGCGATGGCGGGGGGTCGGTACGTATTCCAGCCGCACACTGCGGCGTCTATGGATTCAAGGCATCGATGGGACGGGTTCCGCTTTGGCCTGGCTGTCGTGACGAGCGTTACCCAGGGGTATCCAGTTGGGAATCACTGGAACATATTGGTCCGATGACGCGTACCGTGCGGGATACGGCATTGATGATGTCGGTCATGGCGGGGCCGGATATGCGCGATCGCCATTCCATCCCCTGCAACGATGTGGACTGGCTAAGCGCGCCGGAAAAACCGCTCAACGGTTTACGTATCGCTTTCAGCGCTGATTTTGGTTATGTGGCGGTTGATAGCGAAGTGCGCCGTGTGGTCACCGCCGCAGCGCGCCGCTTTGCCCGAGAACTGGGTGCGGACCTGGAAGAGGTCAATCCCGATATCGCCGATCAGGCAGCAGCTTTCCGGGCGCTGGTCGCACTGGAGAGTGACCTGAGTGGCATGCGTGAGATGTCCGTTCAGCTGGGTGATCGTATGTCGCCCCACCTCGCAGGTATGCTGCAACAGCCATGGCGTGCGGAGACATTCACCGATGCGATTGTGGCGCGGAAAAAACTCAGTAATCAGATGTGGCGCTTTATGCAGCGTTACGATCTGCTGCTGACGCCAACCCTGGCCGTGCCGCCATTCCCGCTGGGGATGCAAGGCCCGGAGGTCATTGATGGCCGTATGGTCAGTAGCGATCACTGGCTCTCCTTCTGTTTCCCCTTCAATTTTACCGGTCAGCCAGCGGCATCGGTTCCCGCCGGGTTAACCCGTAGCGGATTACCTATTGGTATGCAGATTGTTGGTCGTCACCTGGACGATGGCCTGGTGCTGGCGGCGAGCGCCGCCTTTGAGCGCATTCAACCCTGGAATCATCTCTATCCTGCTTTCACTGGAGTCGTCCATGAAACATAAATCTTCCCCTGCGCTGGAGCAGGAATTTGAACACGAGCCTGTTCCCCTGAGCCATCGCCATTCCACCCGTTCAGTTTCTGCGGTGTGGTTTGGTTTTCCGATGATCCTAACCAATGCATTGTTTGGCGGCATCATTACCTGGCATCTCGGCTTCTGGCCTGCGCTCATCGCTATTCTGCTGGGTAATCTGGTGTTGTTTGCTTATGTCGGTGCGCTGAGCTGGTTTGCCGGGGAAACCGGTATGAACTTCGCGTTACAGGCGAAGCGGACCTTTGGCACCAAAGGTTACATTCTGGTGTCCGGTTTCCTGTCTACGGTGGTGATTGGCTGGTACGCGTTTCAGACTGGCCTGACGGGAACGGTGATCAACCAGACGTTCGGCTGGAATGCACTGGCGGTGACGGCTTTGGCGATGGTGCTCTATACCGGCGTGACCTTCCTTGGCGTCAGGGCGCTTTCGGTGCTGGGAATGATCGCTGCCCCTTTATTTGTCGTGCTTGGCCTGGTCGCATTATGGCTGATCGGTGAAAATCACGATTTCAGTACCATCACGCAGTGGCACGGCAGCGCCAGTGCCGCAGGCGCGATGAGCATGGGGACAGCGGTGACAATGGTGGTGGCGGGTTTTGCTGATTCCGGCACCATGACGGCTGATTTCACTCGCTGGTCTAAAAATGGACGCTCTGCGGTGATCGCCGCGTTTTCCGCGTTTCCGCTGGCTAACGTGATTTCCTATCTGTTTGGCGTGGTGATTGTTGCGGTAGGTGCTGCGGTCGATCCGGCCAGCAACGGGGGGAATTTCCTGCCGATGCTGATGGGGCACGGCGCTTTGCTGTCAACCATCGCCTTCCTGTTTGTGTTTATCAACCTGGGTTCTGTCTGCACCCATTGCCTGTACAACGGTGCGGTGGGGTTCAGTCACCTGTTCAGCAGCAAAATGCGGTTGTGGACCCTGATTCTGGGTGCCATTGGCGGCGTCCTGGCGCTGGCGGGTGTCTGGTCTTATTTCCTCGAATGGCTCAGCCTGCTCGGCATCGTGGTGCCACCGTTTGGCGCGGTGATGATTGTTGATCTGATCTTCATGGCTAAAGTGAGTGAAAAACGCCCCACACGTCGTTTGCGTGGTAGCGCTTTTGCGGCCTGGGCGATCGGCAGTTTATGTGCGGTATTGGCGCATCTGGCATTCCCGCAGTTTGGTGAAGCGGTGATTGGCCTGGTGGCTGCGGCTATCAGTTACACCCTGATTGTGAAAATGCAGGGAAAAGTGACGGTTCAGAGCATGGAGAAAGAAAATGCCTGAGTATGCGATTGATTCCACCCCCTATTCATGGCCATTCGATGGACGTTTCACTGCTGCCGATACCGCGTTATTAATTATCGACATGCAAACCGACTTTTGCGGCAAGGGCGGTTATGTCGATAGCATGGGTTACGATATCGCTCTGACGCGCGCGCCAATTGCGCCATTACAGCGCGTGCTGGCGCAGATGCGCGCACTGGGTTTTCCCATTATTCATACCCGTGAGGGACATCGCCCGGATCTCAGCGATCTGCCTGCCAATAAGCGCTGGCGTTCCAGGCAGATGCAGGCGGAGATTGGTACACCTGGCCCATGTGGCCGCATTCTGGTACGTGGTGAACCGGGCTGGGAAATTATCCCGGAATTGGCCCCTTTGCCTGGCGAGGTGATCATCGACAAACCGGGAAAAGGCTCGTTTTATGCCACTGACCTTGAGCTGATCCTGCGGAGTCGCGCGATACGGAATTTAATCATCACCGGCATTACCACCGATGTTTGTGTCCATACCACGCTGCGCGAGGCTAATGACCGTGGGTTTGAGTGTCTTGTCGTGTCGGACTGCTGCGCGGCGACTGAGTTGAAACATCACGAAGCAGCATTAAGTATGATTCATATGCAGGGGGGTATCTTTGGTGCGGTTACGACTTCAGAGCAACTACTCGCTGGATTGAATGAGGAAAAGGCAATAGTTTAAGGCCGGGGTGGGGCATGTTAACGATGTCCCACCGGTTTCATCACATCGATCACGCCATATTCAGAACCGCGAACAGGAAAAAGGTGCAAAAATGCACGAAAAGAGGTCTGGAAAGCTCTGAAAGCGCGAATTCGCATTCTCAAGAACCCACACCGCGAGTAAGCTTTATAAAACCTTTTCGCCGGACGGATTCGACGGCACTCTGATACGGGAGAGTAATATGGCAGTGAAAATGATTGCGGTGGATATGGATGGCACTTTTCTGGATGACAACAAGCAGTACAACAAGCAGCGTTTCCTGCGCCAGTACGCGTTGTTAAAAGAAAAAGGCATCCGCTTCGTGGTCGCCAGTGGCAATCAGTATTACCAGCTGCTGCGCTATTTTCCCGAAATCAAAAATGAAATCGCCTTTGTGGCGGAAAACGGTGCCTGGGTATCAGACAGCAACGAAGAGATTTTCTGTGGCGAACTGGCTCCCGAATCGGTGCGTCAGGTACTCGACATTCTGGCGAAAGAGCCGGAAATCAGCACCGTGGTGTGTGGTCGTAACGGTGCCTACGTCCATACCTCGATGCCGGATGAGGTGATGGCGATGCTGGCTAATCATTATCATCGGCTGGAAAAGCGCGACAACCTCTACAATATCGATGACACCATCTTTAAATTCTCCCTCAATCTGGCACACGAAGGGGTGGATGCATTGCTGGAACGCCTGCACTCGGAACTGAATGCGATTGAAAATATTATGCATCCGGTCTCCAGCGGCTTCGGTTTTGTTGATCTGATTATCCCCGGATGCCATAAGGCACACGGCATCGCCTTGTTGCAGGAGAAATGGGGTATCGATGATTGTGAAGTGCTGGCGATTGGTGACAGCGCCAATGACCTCGAAATGCTGCGTCAGGCGTGTTACAGCTTCGCGATGGCGAACGCCGCCCCACAAGTCAGTGCTGTGGCAAGTTACAAAACGGAAAGTAACAATGACGACGGCGTGTTGAATGTCATTGCCCGCCTGCTGGCGCGTGAATTTCCGTTTGCCTGATTTTAATGTGAAATGGCGCGAATGATCGCGCCATTACCGTTAACGAAAATAATCCGTCTCGCGCATATCCTGCAACAACCCCGGCCCATCTGGCTGCCAGTTAAATGTCTTGCGCGTCCACGCACTGGAAGCCAGATTATCGATGGCGGCAAAACGTGCCATCCAGCCCAGCCAGCTCTGCGCTTCGTCCATCGTCAGGCTTTTCACCGGCAGCGATAACCCGCTGGCAATGGTTTCGGCAATCTGCCGGAAGGCAATGCCTTCCTCCTGCACCGCGTGCAAAATCGTACCGGCTTCGGCCTTTTCCGCCGCCAGGCAAAACAGTTCAGCAGCATCAAAGCGATTCACCGCAGGCCAGCGGTTCTCGCCTGACTCAATATAAACCGCAGCGCCTTTTTCTCTCGCCAGGTTGATGAGAATGGGGACAAAACCGTGATCCCCTGCGCCATGCACCGTCGGTGGCAGGCGGACTAACGCCACGCGCACGCCTTTTTCCGCCAGCGCCAGCGCGGCAACGTTGGAGTCAGAACGGGGATGCACACCCGCTGCCGGTGGATCCTGTTCGGTTGCCATACGCCCCGGCGCCACCAGTGCGGTACCGGAGGTGACAATCAGCGGGCGATTTGAGCCCGCCAGTGCTTCCCCCATCGCCAGAATGGCGCGTTGATCGACGGCCGCAGCATGATCCATACGACTGAAATCATGGATATAACCGGCATGGATCACGCCATCACTCTGCTGCACTGCCGCACGCAGGCTGCTGATATCCTCCAGGTCGCCGCGTATCACCGTCACCCCTTGTTGCTGTAGCTTCTCTGCTGATGCGTCGCTGCGCGCCAGACCCAGCACCTGATATCCACGGGCGTGGAGTTTTTTCACAATGGCGGAGCCGACAAAGCCGCTCGCCCCGGTCACAAAAATTCGCATAATCGTGCTCCTCACTGGCTGGTAACAGGCACTATGATAAAAGCCTGCGGCGCGGCGAAAAGTCGTGAGCTTATACGGGTATCGGGACTAACAGGATAAAACCATGACAATGCAAGACGACAATCTGCTGGGCAATTATCTGCGTGAACGCCGCCAGCGGCTGGATGCGGCCCGACTGGGCTACCCGATGCAGCGTCGCCGTACGCCAGGCCTGCGCCGGGAAGAAGTCGCGATCCGCGCCTGTGTCAGTACCACCTGGTACACCTGGCTGGAACAGGGCAGGGGTGGCGCGCCATCAGAAGTGGTACTGGAACGCCTGGCGCAAGCGCTGGAACTGAGTGCGGCAGAGCGTGACCACCTGTTTCTGCTGGCGCAGAACCGCCTGCCCGGCGTCACCTGGCAGGCGGGCGTCAGCGTCTCACCTTCACTGCAACGGGTGCTCGACAGTATGCCCGTGACCCCGGCGCTGGTGAAAACCGCTGAATGGCAGGTGGTGGCCTGGAATCGGGCTGCGACGAAGGTCTTTGTCGATTACGCACAGTTGCCGCCTGCGCAGCGCAATATCCTGTTGATGATCTTCCGCGATGAACAGATGAAAAAACGCTTACCCGAATGGGAGAGCGTTGCGCGTGGGCTGGTGGCGAATTTCCGCGCTGACGTGGCGCGTACCGGTGCCAGCGAGCATGTGCGGGCGCTGGTGGAGGAGCTGTGTGCCATGAGCGAGACCTTCCGCCGTCTGTGGCAATCGCATGAAGTCAGCCAGCACGGGGAAGGCATCAAGCAACTGTGGCTACCGGACGAAGGGGTGCTGGAACTGGAGTACAGCACCTTCGCGGTAGAGGGCAAACCTGGACTCAGCCTGGTGGTGTTTAATCCACATCGGGAGCAGGATCATGCGTGTATGACGCGGCTGATGGCTCGTCCATAGCGGCCTGATAATTGGCGGCCATCTCATCCAGCGCTGCCTGATTTTCCAGGCCCCATTGATACATCTGCTCAATCGGCGCGGCAAAGGTCATGCCGAGGGGCGTCAGGCGATAATCCACCTTTGGCGGGATCACTTCATAGACATGGCGGGCAATCAAACCGCGCTGCTCCAGTTCTTTTAAGGTCTGAAACAGCATCTTCTTCGAAATCCCCTGCAAACTGCGTTGTAACTCGCCGGTACGGGCGCGATGTCCCGGCCAGTGATATAACGCATGCAGCACCATGCTGCTCCATTTCAGTGAAAAAAGATCCATCAGGCGACGCGGCGGGGAATCCGCGTAGAACATCAGTTTGCCATCAACCCAGGCAGGCATAGTCAGTTTCTCGCTTTATGGTCACCAAATGGTGACTACTATCAATATCGAACCATCTTCACTATAGTCTGCCGCCTTCACTCAGCCATTGCCAGTAAGCTTTCGGAGGCGCAATGAAAATCAACGCGTTAGTCGCACCCCATGCCACACAACCTTTGTCATCCGGCCAAATCGTGCTGCGAAGCGTGCAGCCGCAGGATGTCCAAATCGAGATTCTGTACTGCGGCGTGTGCCATTCAGATCTGCATATGGCGCGTAACGAATGGGGCGTCAGTCACTATCCACTGGTGCCAGGGCACGAGATTGTCGGGCGCGTGATGGCAACCGGTGGCGATGTCACCCGCTTTAAAGTGGGCGATGTGGTCGGGGTGGGCGTGATGGTCGATTCCTGCCGCGAGTGCCATTTTTGCCAGCAGCAGGAAGAACAATATTGCGAAGCCGGGTTTACTGCGACCTATAACGGCATCGATAAATATACCGGCGACCGCACCTGGGGCGGTTATGCGCAGCATGTGGTGGTCGATCAGCATTTTGTGGTGGCAGTGCCGCCGCAGCTGGCGCTGGCGGGAGTTGCTCCGCTGCTATGTGCTGGCGTGACGGTCTGGTCGCCGCTGCGTCATTTCAATGTCAAAGCGGGAGACCGCGTCGGTGTGGTCGGTTTGGGTGGCTTAGGCCATATGGCAGTGAAACTGGCGACGGCCCTGGGGGCGGACGTGACGCTGTTCACCACATCGCCGGAGAAGGGTGCCGATGCACGCCGCTTAGGGGCGAAGCAGGTGGTGGTGTCGCGTGATGCGGCGCAGATGGCGGCCTGCCAGACCTCGCTGGATATGATTGTTGATTGTGTGGCCGCCCCGCACGACCTCGATCCTTATCTCGCCACGCTGAAAACCAACGGCAAACTGGTGCTGGTGGGCATTCCCGATCAGCCGCATCCGGCACCCAACGTGACGCCGATGGTGTTCCGCCGCCTGAGTATCAGCGGCTCGTCGATTGGCAGCATTAAAGAAACCCAGGAGATGCTGGATTTCTGCGGTGAGCACAACATCACGGCGGATATCGAACTGATTGCCGGGGAACAGATTGAAGCGGCGTTTACACGTATGTTGCAGGGTGACGTGAAGTATCGCTTCGTCATTGATATGCAGGCAACGCGCTGGTAATACAAACAATCCCTGCCGTCAGGGCAGGGATTTCAGGCTGAAATCGCCAAAAAAAGCGGGGGGTTAATCCAGATCCCGCCCGTTGCTGGCGATGACTTTTTTATACCACCAGAACGATTTCTTGCGCGTGCGATTCAGGGTGCCTTGCCCATGGTCATCGCGATCAACGTAGACAAAACCATAGCGTTTACTCATTTCACCCGTCGAGGCGGCCACCAGGTCAATGCATCCCCAGGTGGTATAACCGATGACCGGGATACCATCATCTATCGCCTGCGCCATCGCATAAATATGTTCTTTGAGATAGCTGATACGGTAATCATCATTGATTTCGCCGTCAGCGGTGATTTCATCACGCGCACCCAGCCCGTTTTCCACCAGAAACAGCGGCTTCTGGTAGCGGTCATACAGGGTATTCATGGTGATGCGCAGGCCAAGCGGGTCAATGCCCCATCCCCAGTCGCTGCGTTTAATATGCGGATTGGTCAGCGATTTCACCACGTTTGCCGCGCTGCTGTTTTGTTCATTCATCTCCGCAGAGGCACAACGTGAGGCGTAGTAGCTGAAGGAAACAAAATCCACGGTGTTTTTCAGGATCTCGCTATCGCCTTCCTCCATCTCGATTTTCACACCTTTCTCGCGGAACACGCGCGCAGCATAGGAAGGGTAGGCACCACGCGCCTGAACATCGATAAAGAACAGGTTTTCACGATCTTTTTCCAGCGCCGCCCAGACATCTTCCGGCTTGCTCGACCACGGATAGAAGTTGCCACCCGCCAGCATGCAACCGACCTGGTTTTCCGGGTTGACCTCGTGGGCAATGCGCGTCACCAGGGCGCTGGCGACCAGTTCATGGTGTACCGCCTGGTATTTTACCTGCTCGGGATTTTCACCACTTTCGAACACCAGCCCGGCACCGGAAAAGGGGCTGTGCAGCAGGATATTGATCTCATTAAATGTCAGCCAGTACTTCACCAGGCCATCAAAGGCTGCAAAACAGGTGCGTGCGTAGCGGGCAAAGAACTCAATCATTTTACGATTGCGCCATGAGCCGTACTCGGTCACCAGATGCATCGGGACATCGAAATGGCACAGGGTCACCAGCGGTTCGATACCGTATTTTTTACATTCGCTGAAAACATCGCGGTAAAAAGCGATGCCTTCAGGATTGGGCTGCAACTCATCGCCATTCGGATAGAGGCGGCTCCAGGCGATGGAAGTCCGAAACACGGTAAACCCCATTTCTGCCATCAGCGCGATATCTTCTTTGTAGCGATGATAGAAATCGATGGCGTTGTGGCTGGGATAATATTCGTCATCACGTAAGGTAAAACGCTTTTCAAGGCCCAGTTTCACCGGCATACGGTGCTGACCATGTGGGATCATATCAACAGTGGTTAATCCCTTACCGCCTTCCAGGTAGCCCCCTTCAGACTGATTGGCGGCCAAAGCGCCGCCCCATAAAAATCCTTCTGGAAATGTCAGTTCAGACATGAATAGCCTCAATTAATTGGCGTTTACGGGTTTAACGATGTCAGGAGCGGTTGCCGGGGTTGCAGTGGCGGTTTTTTCCACCGGAATGTCTTCAAAGCCCAGCATCAGGGTCAAAATAAACGAGAGCACCACGGACAGCACCATCACGGCACCGACCCAGACAATACTCATCGGATTATTGGGATCAAAAAACTGCACGCTGGTGAACAAGCCGGGCGAGGCCATGGAATGGCTGGCAAGGCCACCAATCCCGGCCACCGCCCCGCAGATAAAACCACTGATCAGGCTGGCGATCAGCGGACGCTTGAGGCGTACCGCCACACCATACAGGGCCGGTTCAGAGATACCGGCGACAATCGCTGACGCGGCGGCGGCCAGTGCCGTCTGGCGCAGTTCGGGGTTTTTGGTTTTGAAGGCGACCGCCAGCGAGGAACCGCCGAGGGAAAGGTTGGCACCAATTTCCGAAGGCATCACCATGCCTTCTTTACCGGTCTCGGCGATGGTCTGGATGATGGTCGGGGTAAATACCCGGTGCATGCCCGTCATCACCAGCAGCGGCCAGAGCGCACCCATAATGGCCACTGACAGCCAGCCGAGATAACCGTGGATGGTATAAACCAGCGCGGAGATGCCGCTGCCGATCCAGATACCCAGCGGGCCAATCAGCACAATGGCGATCGGTGCAGCAATCAACACAATCAGCATCGGTTTAAGGAAGTTTTTCGTCACCGCCGGGGTGATGCGATCGACGATGCGTTCGATATGCGACAGGATCCACGTCATCACCAGCGCCGGAATGACCGTGTAAGTGTATTTGACGGCAGTCACCGGAATATAGGCAAATTCAACGTGTTGTCCCTGTGCCGCTTTAGCCATCAGGTCAATAAAATTGGGATGGATCAGCACCCCGGCGATGGCAATCGCCAGCGACATATTGGTTTTGAACTTCAGCGCGGCTGAGGCGGCGACCATCACCGGCAGGAAGAAGAACGCCCCATCGCCAATCACGTTGAGGATCACCAGCGTTGACGACCCTTCGGCGAACACACCGAACATATTCAGGACCATGGCGAGCAGTTTCACCATCGATCCGCCAATGATGGCAGGAATCAGGGGTGACATGGTGCCCACCAGCGCATCAAGGATGCCTGCGCCGATGCTTTTCAGGGTGATTTTTCGTTTCACCGATGTCGCGTCACCAGTTGCTCCTGGCGTACCGAGCTTTAACACTTCCTGATAGGCCAGACCGACGTTATTGCCGATGATCACCTGGCATTGCGCATCGTTATGCACCACCCCCATCACACCGGGAATGGCCTTCAATACCGGGTTGTTGATTTGATTACCGTCTTTGACCACAAAGCGCAGGCGGGTCATGCAATGCGTCACGGCTTCGATATTTTCCAGCCCACCTAACGCCTGGACTATGGAGCGGGAGACTTCGGCATAATTCTTCGACATGGATTCTTCGTCTCTTATCAAAAGGTCACTTGCTGGCCGGTCGCGCATCTGTTGTAGGGACAGAGGTGACACGATGTTGCACACCAGGGAAAAGCGTTTGCTCAATTTCTCATCATGAGAAACCGGTTTCACAAAATAATGAAATTGTATTTTTAACCTGGCAAGAAATTTAAAATTTGATTTATGACATTGTGAACTGAATCACTTAATGGCGGTTGCGTGTCAAAGCCGGACATGCGAAAAATTTCCCAATCAATGAGCATGTTAGGTAGACTGCGAAACGTCTTGAATTAGATGAGAAAACCATGGCAACCATTCTGGAAGTGGCTGAAAGAGCCGGTGTGTCGAAAGCCACGGTGTCGCGCGTGTTGTCGGGAAATGGCTATGTCAGCCAGGAAAAGCGCGAACGGGTGCTGCGGGCGATTGCTGAGACTGACTTTCGACCCAACCTGCTGGCGCGCAATCTGGCGGTTAAATCGACCCAGACCATCGGCCTGGTGATCACCAATACCCTGTACAGCGGCAGCTACTTTAGCGAGCTGATGTCCCATTCTGCCCGCTTGCTGGAACAGCAGGATCGGCAGTTAATCCTCGCCGATGGTAAACACAGCGCGGCGGAGGAGCGGGCGGCGATTCAGTTTCTGCTGGATTTGCGTTGTGATGGCATCATCATTTACCCGCGTTTTCTCTCCATTGATGAGATGGATGAGATCATTTCTCAACATAAACAGCCGATTCTGGTGATCAATCGTCGCCTGCGGCAGCACCATAGTTTCTGTATTTATTCCGATCAGAAAGCCAACGCGATGCAGGCGGTAAACCAGCTGGTGGCGCTCGGGCATCGTGATATCGCCTTTATCACCGGATCACTCGATTCTCCCACCGGGCTGGAGCGCCTGTCAGGTTATAAAGCGGCGCTGGCTGAACATCAGATACCGGTGCAGGATGCGCTGATTATCCCCGGAAAATGGAATGCGCAAAGTGGCATGGCGGCGGTAGAAACTTTGTTGACGCGCGGATGCCGCTTTACGGCGATTGTCGCTAGCTAGCTAGGCGGCCAGCATCGCCATTCCTGAACAGGTTTCCGTGGTGGGTTTTGATGATATTCCACTGGCACCTTATACCATCCCGTCCTTATCCAGTATGAAAATCCCGGTGACGGAGATGGTGCAGCAAACCATTGCACAGTTGGTTTCGATGCTGGACGGCGGAGAAATCGGCCAGCGCAAAAGTTTCAATGCCAGCCTGGTCATGCGCGAATCCGTCGGACCCGCTCCGAAACATTAATTTCCGCTACGGTTCCGTGCGGTTATTGGCCTGGTCGGCATAAATGCCGACCTTACTCCTGTAGGGTGCGCATTCATGCGCACCTGGGCAGGCCCTATCCACCTGACTCAATCACTTCGCACTCTGAGCTGCCGTCAATATAGTCACTTGCATTTTGAAAGTGACTATGGAAATCTGTGCGCATTAAGACCTTATCTGAGCCAGCACCATGAAAAACGAACCGCTTTGTCAGACCCCATGCCCCATTGCACGCAGCCTCGGGAGGATTGGCGACAGCTGGAGCATGATGATCCTGCGCGATGCCTTTGCCGGATTTACCCGTTTTGATGAGTTCCAGAAAAGCGCCGACATCGCGCCTAACATCCTGTCCCGCCGCCTGAAAGAGCTGGTGGAAGATGGTCTGCTGGAAAAGGTGTGCTACAGCAGCACGCCGCCGCGTTACGAATACCGTCTCACCGAACTGGGACGGGATTTCCGGCCGGTGATGCTGGCGCTGGCAGAATGGGGGAGCCGCCATTTCTCGCCGGAAGGTCGTCAGATGCAGCTGGTGGAAACCGCCACTCAGCGTCCGGTGCAGCCCATTATGGTGGATAGCACCACCGGACAGCCGATCACCTCAGATAAATACAGCATGGTTCCGGCCCCCGCAGCGGCTCCCATCCTGCACTATCGGCACGAATATTTGCAGAAAAAACGCGCGGGTGAGGCCGCGCTGAAGTTTATGCCGCAGACGCAAAAAGGCGAGCAGCCATGAACAAACGCGTGGTGATTCCGGTGGTGGTTATTGCAGCGGCGGTGCTGGCATCCGGCTACGGCCTGTGGTGGTGGCAATCGGGTCGCTTTATCGAGTCAACCGATGATGCCTATGTTGGTGGTGATATTAGCGCCATCTCCGCCAAAGTGGCGGGCTACGTGCAGGATATTGCGGTGCAGGACAACATGCGCGTGAAAAAAGGCGAGCTGCTGGTGCGGCTCGACGCGCGTGATTATCAGGCCGCGCTGATGCAGGCCAGTGGTGAGGTGGATGCGCAACAGGCGGCACTGGCCGATATCGCCGCTACGCGTGAATTGCAGCTGGCGACCATTGTCGGGTCGTCTGCGGCGGTGAATGCCGCTCAGGCGGTGACGGAGAAAACGGCCGGGGACAGCCGACGTTATGGTGCGCTGGCGTTGAATTCTATCGTTTCGGCGCAAACCCGCGAATATGCGCAGGCCGATTATCATCAGGCGGTGGCCCAGGAGGGTAAGGCGCGCGCCGACAAAAACGTCGCCGTGCGTCAGTTGATGGTGCTGGATGCGCGTGAAAAGCAGACCCAGGCGGCGCTGGTCCAGGCGCAGGCGGGGCTGGAAATGGCAAAACTCAACCTGAGCTATACCGAAATCCGTGCGCCTTTCGATGGCGTGATCGGCAACCGACGCGCCTGGTCAGGGGCTTATGTCACCAGTGGCACCCAGTTGCTGTCGCTGGTGCCCGCGCAGGGATTATGGGTGGATGCCAATTTTAAAGAGAACCAGCTGGCGCATTTACAGGCGGGACAAAAGGCGCAGATCGTTGCCGATGTGCTGCCGGGGCGTACCTTTAGCGGCCATGTTGTCAGCCTGTCTCCGGCTACCGGTTCGCGTTTCAGTATCCTGCCTGCGGAAAATGCCACCGGTAATTTCACCAAAATTGTTCAGCGCGTACCGGTGCGTATCGCGCTGGAGGGGGATGCGGCGAATCTCGGTCTGCTGCGCCCTGGGCTGTCAGTGACGGTAACGGTTGATGAGAAGCCCTTGCCATGAGCAACCAGACGGCTCTGCCTGCCATCCCGACATTGCAGATGCCGGTCAGCCAGAAGGTGATTGCCTTTGCCACCATGTGTCTGGGGATGTTTATCGCCTTGCTGGATATTCAAATCGTCTCCGCCTCGTTACGGGATATCGGCGGGGGGCTATCGGCAGGTGATGATGAAACCGTCTGGGTGCAGACCAGCTACCTGATTGCAGAGATCATCATCATCCCGCTTTCCGGCTGGCTGGCTCGGGTGATGTCTACGCGCTGGCTATTCGCCGCCTCAGCAGCAGGTTTTACCCTGATGAGCGTGTTATGCGGCTGGGCGTGGAATATTCAAAGCATGATTGCCTTCCGCGCGTTGCAGGGGCTGGCGGGTGGTTCGATGATTCCGCTGGTGTTCACCACGGCGTTTGCGTTCTTTCAGGGAAAACAGCGGGTGATCGCTGCCGCCACCATCGGCGGTCTGGCCTCGCTGGCACCTACCCTTGGCCCTACCGTCGGCGGCTGGATCACCGAGAATTTTAACTGGCACTGGCTGTTCTTTATCAACATC
Organism: Pantoea cypripedii; assembly: GCF_002095535.1. Classification (NCBI taxonomy): domain Bacteria; kingdom Pseudomonadati; phylum Pseudomonadota; class Gammaproteobacteria; order Enterobacterales; family Erwiniaceae; genus Pantoea; species Pantoea cypripedii. The sequence goes on along the minus strand of NZ_MLJI01000003.1, from coordinate 568,769 downwards.
CTGCCGGGTATCTACATCACGTTCGCCGTGCCCGCGCTGGTGAACATTGATTCGCCGGATACCTCGTTGCTGCGTGGTGCCGATTATCTCAGCATTGTCCTGCTGGCGGTGTCGCTGGGATGCCTGGAATACACGCTGGAAGAAGGTCCGCGCTGGGGCTGGTTTGATGATAGTACACTGACCCTCACCGGCTGGCTGGCGCTGATTTGCGGGGTGCTGTTTATTGTGCGCACGCTGCGTCACAAGCAACCGGTAATGGATTTATACGCGTTAAAAGACCGCACCTTTACCCTCGGCTGTTATTTTTCCTTTATGGCCGGGGTCGGCATTTTTGCCACCATCTATCTGACGCCGCTGTTTCTCGGCACGGTGCGCGGCTATAGCGCATTGCAAATTGGGCTGGCGATCTTCTCCACCGGCCTGTTTCAGGTGCTTTCTATCCCGCTGTATTCCTGGTTAGCCAATCGGGTGGATTTGCGCTGGCTGCTGGCCGCCGGGTTGATTGCTTTTGGTGTATCGATGTACAGCTTTGTACCTATCACCCACGACTGGGGTGCAGAACAACTGTTGTTGCCGCAGGCCTTTCGCGGCATGGCCCAGCAGTTCGCGGTGGCACCGACGGTGACGCTGACCCTCGGCAGCCTGCCGCCAGCGCGTCTCAAACTGGCATCCGGGTTGTTTAATCTGATGCGCAACCTGGGCGGCGCCATCGGCATCGCGCTGTGCGGCACTATACTTAATGATCGAACAAACCTGCATTACAGTCGCCTCGCGGACCATCTCAATAGCGCCAGTCTGTCGTTGGGCGAATTTATGCAATCTTCCACCGCAGCACTGATAAAACAGGGCTTCAGCCCCGATGCTGCACAGACCGCCGCGCTGAAAAATCTTGCGGCACTTACGCTCCGCGAAGCCAAAACCCAGGCTTTCGCGGACGCTTTCTGGCTAATCATGATCGGGTTTTTTATCGCCGCCTTGCTGGTGCCGTTTATGAAAGTGCCAAAAACTTAAGTCTCACTATCCGGAGATCATATGGATATCTCATTAAAGCGCATCGTCGTGACTGGCATGGGTATTGTCAGCCCGTTGGGATGTGGTGTGGAACATGTCTGGCGTAACCTGGTGAAAGGGCAGTCCGGCATCAGCCCGTTACCTGAAGCTATCGCGCAGGATATTCCCTGCAAAGTGGCGGGCCAGGTGCCTTCGGTTGAACAGGATCCGCAACATGGTTTTGACCCGCTGGCGGTTATCCCGGCCAAAGAGCGCAAAAAAATGGATCGCTTTATCGAATTCGCGCTGGTTGCGGCTCAGGAAGCCCTGACGCAGGCCAACTGGTTCCCACAGCTGGAGGCGCTGCGTGAGCGTACCGCGACCATCATTGCCACCGGTATCGGCGGCTTTAACGAAATCGCGGCGGCGGTAGAAACCACCAACAATCGCGGTCCGCGCCGTTTATCACCGTTCACCGTGCCCTCGTTTTTAGCCAATCTGGCCGCCGGTCATGTTTCGATTGCGCATGGCTTTCGCGGCCCGATTGGCGCGCCCGTCACCGCCTGTGCCGCCGGTGCGCAGGCGATTGGTGATGCCGCGCGGCTGATTCGCAGTGGCGAGGCGGATATTGCTTTGTGTGGCGGAAGCGAGGCGGCAATCCATCGCGTTAGCCTCGGCGGTTTTGCCGCGGCGAAAGCGCTTTCCAGTGGTTTTAACGATCAACCCGCCAGCGCCTCGCGTCCTTTTGATCAGCAGCGTGACGGTTTTGTGATGGGCGAAGGGGCGGGCTTGCTGGTGATTGAATCGCTGGAGCATGCGCTGGAGCGTGGTGCTACACCGCTGGCGGAGGTAGTGGGTTATGGCACCAGCGCTGATGCCTACCATCTGACCGCCGGACCGGAAGATGGCAGCGGCGCTCGCCGGGCGATGGAGACGGCGATTCGTCAGGCAGGGATCACGCCTGACGCTATCCAGCATATCAACGCGCACGCCACGTCAACGCAGGTAGGAGATAAAGGTGAGCTGGCAGCGATCCGTTCAGTTTTCGCCGACAATCCCGTGGCGATCACTTCAACCAAATCCGCGACCGGGCATTTGCTGGGTGCGGCAGGCGGGGTTGAGGCGATTTTCAGCATCCTGGCGCTGCGTGACCAGTTGGCACCGCCGACGCTGAATCTGCATCAGCCCGACGAGGCGGCCGCCGGTCTTGATTTGGTAGCGTTGACGGCTCGCCCGATGCCGATGGAGTACGTGCTTTCCAATGGATTTGGCTTTGGCGGGGTCAATGCCAGCCTGATTTTCCGTCGCTGGCAGGGATAAATTACCCAACATCACGCCGCCCCGCTGCGGGCGGTGTGATGACTCGCGCATTTTTGTGCACCTTACGATAAACAATTCCGCAATTCCTCCGATAACTCCAGCAGCAAACTTAACAAAAACGAAAAACGCAGGAGTGGGAAACATGGGATTGGTATCGCGATTGCGGAACGTGCGCATCACCAGAAAATTATCGGCGGGATTCGGCATCGTGCTGCTGCTGGTGGCGCTAGCCTCCGGGCTGAGTGTGCAGCGCTTTAATGAAATCCATAATATCTATCAGAAAACCAACCTGATTTATGACATCAATATTGAGGTCTTCCAGGCGAAAATTAACCGCCTTAAATATCTCTATGGCGATGATGCGTCAGGCGCGGTAATGGCGAAGTATGTGACTCACGCGCAGCAACTCACCGATGAGGCCAAAAAGCTTAACTGGTCAGATGGCGGCACGGAAATCATCCGCAATATCAGTACTTATCTGGCGGATTTTCAGCAGCGTATTGGGGCGATGACCCAGGCGACACAGCAGCTTAATAGCCTGCGCGCGCAGCTCGATAGCATCAGCCAGCAGGACACCACCTCACGCTATACGCAACTGATCCGTACCCCGGTTGCCACTCCTGAACTGACCAACCAAATCTACGACCAGTTATTCGCCATCAGCAACGTGCGCGAAGAAGCGCTGGCGCTGCGTTTTAACGTCAGCGAACCGTTGCGCAAAACGCTGGAAACCCATTTCAGCCAGGCGGAACAAGGGATGAAGGCGCTGCTGGCGCAATTACCGCCGGAACAGCAGGGTGGATTTAACGCGCTGTGGCAGGATACCGAACGTTTTAAAGATCTCAGTCTGCAGTCAGCACAGGCTTATACGCAGCTGCGTAGCGCGGAAGATGGCGTGAAAGTCGCGGGCGATAAAAGCAGTGCGGCGATCAAACAAATCATCACCATCGTGAAAGCACGCAATGATGAACTGGCTAACGGTTCCTCGGCGCTGTTATTGCTGATTGGCGGGCTGGCGATTCTGTTTGGTGTTCTGGTGGCCTGGTACATCATCCGCCAGATTACTCAGCCGGTCTTTCATAACCTTGAACTGGCGGAGCGCATTGCCAATGGCGATCTTAGCTCGCAGTTTGCCACCGATCGTCATGATGAACTCGGCAAGCTGACGTCGGCGATGGGGAGAATGAACGAACGGTTGCGCAGCATGATTGGCGATGTGTTAAGCAGCGTCAGCAGCGTGTCGCACGCGGCCAGTGCCATCAATCAGGGCAACCTTGACCTGTCTTCGCGTACCGAACAGCAGGCGGCGGCGGTGGTCGAAACGGCCGCCAGCATGGAGCAGCTCACCGCGACGGTGAAAAACAATGCTGAAAACGCCCGTCAGGCCAGCCAGATTGCCGCAGAGGCCACCCGCAATGCCAATCAGGGCGGTGTCGCGGTACGGGATGTGGTGAGTACCATGGGCGAGATTTCGGAAAGTTCGAAGAAAATCGCTGATATCACCGCAGTGATCAACAGCATCGCTTTCCAGACCAATATCCTGGCTCTGAACGCGGCGGTCGAAGCGGCGCGCGCCGGTGAACAGGGCCGTGGCTTTGCGGTGGTAGCAAGTGAGGTGCGTAACTTATCGCAGCGTAGCTCGCAGGCCGCAAAAGACATTGAACAGTTGATCAGCGAATCGGTCAGCCGCATTAGCAATGGTCATCAGCAGGTGGCACGCGCCGGTGAAACCATGGATCACATCCTCAGCAGCATTGCGCGCGTTAATGAAATCATGGAAGAGATTTCGGCAGCCTCGGATGAGCAGAGTCGCGGTATTGAACAGATTGCCCGCGCGGTGGGTGAACTGGATACCACCACTCAGCAAAACGCGTCTCTGGTGAGCGCTTCATCGGTTTCGGCTAACTCGCTGGAAGAACAGGCGGTGATGCTGGAACGTCTGGTGGCACAGTTCCGTTTACAGGGAACTGCCCGCTAAATAAAAAATGCATCGCGGGCCGCCTGTATGGCCTGCGATGCTGGTTTTACTCGCAGATCGTTAGAAATTTATTCTGTTACTAATGCACAAGGGAAAAAATCTGAAAAAGTCCGCTCGGGTTCGTGCTTTTCCGATAAACTGGATTTCTTGACGATCTGATATTTCCTGTGAATGAATTACTACTCACCTGATGATAACCACCTGAAGCGACGTTCTGTACGCTTCGTCCGTCGCATGTTCCTGATGCGCCAGCTTGGCACGATCCTGTGTTTTTTCCCGATCCTCTCGGTGCTGCTGGAAATGAATCGCGGCCTGGCATTCTGTGGTTTGTTATTTATCAACGCCTTTATCTGGCCCTGGGTCGCTTATCGCCTCGCGTTACGTGCGGAAGACTCCACCGCGACGGAGAGACGGAATCTGACCCTGGATGCGGCTTTTGGTGGCATCTGGGTGGCGCTGATGGGAATGAGTCCGATGCCGTCGTTTGTCATCATGGCGGTGCTGGCTTCAGACCGCTATGCCGCAGGCGGTGGGGCGCAACTGCTGGCGGCCCTTCAGGCATTCTTTTGCGCCTTTATGGTGGTGTGGCTGTTCGATGGCACGAGTTTCCATTGGGCGTTCAGTACCCAGACAGTCTGGCTGACGTTGCCCCTGGCGACGGTGTATATGCTGGCGCTGAGCGTAGCTTCCTACAATCTGACCTGGCAATTGCGCAAACGTAACCGCGAACTGGAGCGCATCGCGCTGATGGATCCGGGGTTAGAAATCCCCAACCGGCGCTTGTTCGAACGGCGACTGGAGAGCGAATTCCTTAGCACGCGCCGGGGCGACAGTTCCGCCTATCTGCTGCTGATCGATGTCGATAATTTTAAGGCGGTCAACGATACCTGGGGCCATGAAGCTGGTGACTTTTTGCTGGCGGAAATCTCGGCGTTGTTGCGCAATTATGTTGGGATACAGGATATTCCGGCCCGCTTTGGCGGCGATGAGCTGGGGGTGATTGTGCATCACGCTTGTGATGAATCGGTGGTGGCGCTGGCGGAACGTTTGAAAGAAAAGATTGCGCAGCTGCGTTTGCCCGCGTCAGCCGATTACAGTTGCTCGGTCAGTATTGGCATTGCCGCTGCCGCCAGTTCGGAATCGCTCGGCTACTGGTTACGCCATGCCGATGAAGCCTTGTATCAGGTGAAACGCGCCGGACGTAACGGGGTGCGGTTGTGGCAACCTGCGCTGGCCGGCGCGGCCTGAAACTTAATCGAAGCGGGGTTCGCAGTTCACTGGAAAGTTAAAGGAGTTGGCAACATAACAGGCCTCATGAGCCTGATGATGCAGCCCCCGCGCGCGGTCAGCATCCGCCGGGTTGCGCAAGGTAATGCGCGGTTTTAAGGTGATTTGTGTGAACCGACCGCGCGTGCCTTCCACCATCGTCCCTTCTGCTGCATCCTCATAACCTTCGACAATAATTCCGGCATCAGCGCATAGATGCAGATACCACAACTTATGGCAGGCTGAGGCTGCTGCCAGCAGCAACTCTTCCGGGTTCCAGCGTGTTGCGTCACCTCGAAAGGCGGGATCGGCACTCAGCGGCATGGTGGGTTTGCCGTTCGCCAGCAGCTCGCCATTGCGATCATAAGCGGTGTAACTGGCGGTGCCGTCACCGCGATTGCCGGTCCAGCGAACCGTCACCTGATAATGATGTTCCCGTGCTGCCATCGTTGTCGCTCCTTTTGCTGTTTAAGCCTGATAAATCGCGCCGCTACCACTCTGTACAGAGTTTTATCGATTGTGCGGGAGGTTTTCGGCGGTGACAATCCTTAGTTCTACGCTGCCATCCTGATATAAATCAGGCTGGTAGCCTTGCTCCAGATGACGCAGCAGCAGCTGTGTGGCCAGCTCCGCATGCTGGCGTGCGTTCTGGTCGAGGGTATAGGCCAGCACGTCTTCCTGTAATAAACGGTGCGTCACATCATACAGCTCATGGGTGATATAGCAGCAGTGACCAGCCAGACCATGTTGGTGCAGCAGTTCGCTGATATCGCTATTGCTGTCGCCGGAATTATATAAGCCGACCACATTGTTTGATTGCTGTAATGTCTGGTGTAACAGGGTGCGTATTTTGTGGCGTTCATCTTCACCGGCCAGCACTTCACGCAGCCGCAGCCAGGGGGCGCGCTGGCTGATAGCATCGCGGAAACCGGAAATACGTTGAATATGGGCGCGAAAATCAAAACGCCCACTGACCATAATGACGTCGCCTTCCGTCGGCATACTGCGGCTCATTAATAAACCGGCAGTGCGCCCGGCCTGATATTGATTTATTCCCACATGACATAAACGATGCGATTCGGGTAAGTCAGTGGCGAGTGAAATCACCGGAACCGATTTTTGTTGGCACGCTGATAATGCCTGGTGAATAACCGAATAATCGTGACCAAAGACGATAATACCGTCGCGCAACTCACTACTTTTATTTATCTTTTCTGCCAGCTTTTCGGGTTGTGATTCCGCCACCAGCGTACGGAATAATTTAATTTTTCGATAGCCAAGCCGATCGGCAATATGGGCGAATTCCTCCGCCAGCTGACGGAAAAACCAGGTGTTGTTGCTGCTTAAAAAGACCTCAATTTGCCACGGTTGCTGTGATTCCTCCGGCAGCAAACGCTGCAAACCCGCCTGACGCGCGGCGCGCAACACTTTGCGCGCTGTTTCTGGCCGGACGCCGCCACGTTCATTTAACACCCTGTCGACGGTCGCAATTCCAACCCCGGCCAGTTCGGCCACTTTAATCAGGGTGAGTTTTTTCATTTTTTCCTCAGCGCACCAGTATAAAAATTGTGCCGCATTATCCGGCAGCTAAGTTTGCGTTTTACATCACAGCAGGGCTTATTTTTGCGCCGTATTATGCTCAGGAGAGCATCGCTTGCAAGCAACTAAATGTTGCGAAACAAAAACGCACTGTACAACTGATCTCAACAAGAATTAAAAAAATCCATGATGGGAAACCATCAAGAAAACCCTTTCAAAATGCAGGGTGAGAAATTAACCTTTGCGTCGTTGTTAAAATTTATTTAATTCTTTGATTTGAATGTAAAGCTTCTTACCTCGTTGTTATTCTGATTATTAAACGCCCAATGGGCACGTCTGTATTTAATTCATACAGTTTTTCTTTATGGCAAGTTTATCGCCAGGCTAAAACACGTCTGTTATTTAGCCCGGTGAGCAATGTGACAAATTCATTGGCAGGGAAAATATGAAACGCAGAGAATTTCTCACCTCCATCACCGCATTGGGAGTGGCGTCCTCGATCCCCACGCTGGCGCAGGCTGAAGTCGTCAATGGCGGGCAGCCGTGGGAACCGGGCAAAGTGCAAACGCCACTCGCACCGCCGAAAAAAGGTGGGCTGCAATACCTCACGCAACACGAATTCGACACCGTGGGTGCCATCGCCGAACGTTTTATTCCGGCTGATGATATGAGCATCAGCGGCAAAGACGCGGGCTGCGCCATTTTTATCGATCGGCAGCTGGCCGGTGATTACGGTAACGCGGTCGCGGTCTATCGTCTTGGCCGCTTTGTGAAAGGCACTCCGGAACAAGGCCCACAGTCACCGCTGACTCCCGCACAACGCTATCGTTTGGGCCTTGCGGCGCTCGATAACGCGACGCAAAAACAGTATGGCAAAACCTTTGTGGCACTAAACGGTGATCAACAGGATGCGGTATTGCAGGCGATGGAGAATAACAAACTGGATCTCGGCGAGCAGGTGGAAACGAAGGTGTTCTTCGAACTGCTGCTGCAAAACGTCCGTGAAGGCTTCCTCTCTGATCCGATCTACGGCGGCAATAAAGAGATGGCCAGTTGGAAGATGATTGGTTTCCCTGGCGCACGCTACGACTTCCGTGACCTGCTGGCGAAGAAAGGGCAGAAGCTCAACATCATTCCTACCAGCCTGATTGATAACACCCTTTAACTCCCGCAATAACGAGTTCTGAACATGAATAATGTCCGTCCAAAAGCTGATGTCGTCATCGTCGGTCTGGGTTGGTGTGGCTCTTTGATCGCCGAAGAGCTGACCCGTGCTGGTTTGAATGTCGTTGCCATTGAACGTGGCCCGTGGTTTGAAACCGCGACTGACTTCCCCCCTTCGATTGATACCGATGAACTGCGCTGGGATACCCGTCGCAGTATGCTGCTGCCGCCCGCAGTGGAAACCACCACGTTCCGTAACAATCGCAGCCAGACCGCGCTGCCGTCGCGTGAGTGGAACCTGAACGAACTGGGCTACAACGTCGGTGGTTCCGGCACGCACTGGGCCGGGATGGCCTGGCGTTTTACCCCGTTCGATTTTGAACCTTACACGCAAACTGTCACCCGCTATGGCAAAAAACAAATCGCCGAAGGGCTGATTTTGCAGGACTGGGGCGTCACTTATGACGAACTGGAACCTTTCTATGACCGTTTCGAGAAGATTGCCGGGGTGTCGGGCAAAGCGGGCAAGCTGAATGGCGAAATCATCCCCGATGGCAACCCGTTCGAAGGTAATCGCAGCAGCGAATATCCGCTGCCCGCGCTGGAAAGTATGCGTCTGACCGATCTGTTCCGGGATGGCGCGAAGAAGCTGGGTCTCAATCCATTTATGGTGCCTGCCGGGCAGGCCTCGCGCGCCTATGTTAATCCGCTGGGCGTGCGTATGGGGCCCTGCACCTATTGTGGCTACTGCCTGTATTACGGCTGCGGCAACTTCTCCAAATCCAGCCCCAACGCCTGTGTGATTCCGGCGCTGATGCAGCGTGAAAACTTCACCGTGCTGACGGATTCTGCCGTCGTACGCGTCAATAAAGCCGCCGACGGTAAAACGGCCACCGGCGTGACCTATATCGACAAGAACAAGAAAGAGTGGGAGCAACCAGCGGATATCGTGATTTTGTCCGCATTCCAGATGCAAAACGTGCGCCTGTTGCTGCTGTCGCAAATTGGTAAGCCTTACGATCCGGTGAGCAAAACCGGCGTGGTGGGTCGTGCTTACAGTTTCCAGACCGTGTCCGGTGCCAATTTGTTTTTCGCGGATGAGAACCTTAATCAGTACATCGGGGCCGGTGCGTTATCGCAGCAGGTTGATGACTATAACGGTGACAACTTCGACCATACCGGCCTCGGTTTTATCGGCGGTGCGGGTATTCTGGTGGTCGCGCGTGGTGCACGACCGATTGGTAACGCCGATGTGCTGCCACCGGGTACGCCGCGCTGGGGTAAAGAGTGGAAACAGGCGTATACCCACGCGTTCCAGAACGCCACCTTTATCTTCGGTCAGGGCACCAGTTACTCGCATGAAGATTACTATCTCGATCTCGACCCGGAATACAAAGACGACAACGGCAATCCACTGCTGCGCGTCACCTATGACTACAACGAGAACGACCGTCGCTCAGCCAGGTTCATCGAAGAAAAAAGCGTCGAAATTGGTAAAGCGATGGGCGCTCAACAGGTGATTGGCACCAACTCGGCATCGGATAGCTATTCCCCTTATAACTTCGCCAGCGATCACACCATTGGTGGTGCGGTGATGGGCACCGACCCCAAAACCAGCGTTTTGAACCGTTATCAACAGAGCTGGGATGTTCATAACCTGTTTGTTCTCGGGGCATCGTCCTTTCCGAACAATGCGGGTTACAACCCCACTGGCACCATTGGTGCACTCAGTCTGTGGACGGCGAAAGCCATTATCGAGCAGTACCGGAAAAACCCTGGCCCGCTGGTGAAGGTGTGACATGAAAAAAACAACGATTGCAGGTGGCGTGGTCATTGTGGCCGCCGCCGTGGCTGCGGCCTTGCTGTGGCAAAACGGGAACACGTCGGCGGATGATGTCGCCAGTCAGGATGTGCTGACCAGCCAGCCGCCAGGTGCGGATGATGCTGCGGCGGTGGCTCGTGGTCGCTATGTCGCGATTGCCAGTGACTGCACCGCGTGCCACACCATGCCGGAGAGCAAATTGCATCTGGCCGGAGGTTATGCGATCAGCACGCCATTTGGTGGCATCTACGCCAGCAACATCACGCCGGATGTGGAAACCGGTATTGGCAGCTGGACTGAGCGGGATTTTTTCCGCGCGGTACGCCATGGCAAAGGCAAAGAGGGTGAGAACCTTTATCCGGCGATGCCTTATAACGCCTACGTTAAGCTGACCGATCAGGATATGCACGATTTGTGGATGTATATGCGTTCCGTGCAGCCGGTGCACTATAAGGTGCCGGAAACCCACCTCGGCTTCCCGTATAACATCCGTCTGGCGATGATGGGATGGAATCTGCTGTTCTTTAAAAACGCCGGTTTCCAGCCGGATCCGAATCATTCCGCTGAGTGGAATCGCGGGGCGTATCTGGTGGAAGGGCCGGAACACTGCGCCGCATGCCATACCGCGAAAAACCTGATTGGCGGTGACACCAGCGATTATTTGCAAGGCAGCAACCTTGCGGAGTGGCACGCACCGGATATCACGCCGAATGATTACACCGGCATCGGTGGCTGGAGCAATGAGCAAATCGTGCAGTACCTGAAGCTGGGCAGCAACCATGTCGCGGTGGCATCGGGTCCGATGGCTGAGGCGGTGACCAACTCGACTCAGCATCTGACCGATCAGGATTTGCAGGCGATTGCGGTGTATCTGAAATCGGTACCGGCTTCAGCAACGCAACGCCCGCAGCCCCTGTCTGCGGATACTGCACAAATGAAGATGGGGGAAAATGTCTATTCGGCCAATTGCAGCGCCTGCCATAACAGTGATGGTAAAGGCATACCCAACCTGGCGGCCAGCCTGGCAGGGAATCCGGGACTGATGGCGGAGGATACATCATCTATCATCACCACCGTGTTGCAGGGGGGCCGCGGGGCTGTCACCGCCGGCAATCCTACCAGCGGTGCGATGCCATCCTTTGCCTGGAAACTCTCGGATGCTCAGGTGGCGGCGGTAGCGACTTACCTGCGTAACAGCTGGGGCAATGCTGCGCCTGCGGTGACTGCGGACGACGTGGTGAAACAGCGCACATCACTGCGGCTGCCTGCGCAAATGGCAGAACATTAAGCGTTAAACCTGCGATAACGCGCTGCGGCATTGTAGCGGCGCGATTTATCGCGCTTTATGTTGTGATTCTGTACAAGTCATCAAAATATCACTTTGCATAATCCGCCACAGCGAAACACATAGGCTTCAGGAAAGTAGCATCACAAATGCAAGAAATGACGACTTTTTATAAGGTTAGTTATTGTCAGGTCCATTTATTAATTGAGATATATTGATTTTTGGTTTTGTTTTAATTTGTACAAGGAAAATATCCTTGTACAAATTAAATGGTCTGTTTGTATAAGATGGCGGGGAATATCCTGGTGTTTGTGGGAAAATAACTCTCCGATAGCACTTACCATGTTCGTCAGGAAAGAATTTCCCACAAAAGGAAGAAATGAATATGGAATATTTGGATGTTTTCGTTACTTGCGGCGACTGATTTTTCCACCTTTTCGGCCAGCTTCGATGGCGCGCTCCGGGTCATTGCGGAAGTTCCCACCACTCATCTGACCACCTTTGCGACCCGCTTCAGCCGCGCGCTGCTTATCTTCTGCAAAGTTACCTGAACCACCACGACGTTGTGTCATTGTTTATTCCTCATCGATGTATTTGGCGATTAACGGTACGTGCTTCTTTTACCTCGTGAAGCAAGAATAACTGTAGCGGTGATTTTAATTATGGTGGTCTAGGAATAATCCTAAGTTTGCAATTTTGCCGGGTTTAAATTCTGTCGTTAAAATTATTTTCGTTGATTTAGATAGCTACAAAATAATTTCCAGCCTAATGTTCTAAGCGCCGCTGTTTAACCGTTCCACCCCATCTGGCAGTTCGGCAGGGACATGTTCTTTTAGCCAACACCACAATGCTTCGGTCTGGGAGGTTTTGGCACCGACGCGCGGGCAGACAAAGTAATATCCGTCACCGGTTGCCACCGCCTGGGTAAAAGGCAAGGCCAGCAGTCCATCGCGCACCGCAGTCAGACTCAACATCAGGTCACCCACCGAAATGCCGTGGCCGCTGATTGCCGCCATATTGCCTTGTTCAAGTGTGTCGAACACCTTGCCTTGCCAGAGATTGGGGACAGGTGTGTACCCGGTGGCGTGCAACCAGCGCCGCCAGTCGCGCCGATCGGCCGTGGGATGAATGAATTCACAGCTGGCCAGATCCTGCTGCGCCTGGTGTTTAAGGGGCGGGGCACACAGTGGAATCAGCCACTCTTTAAATAACAGCCGACTTTCGCTATCAGGGCCAAAATCACCGTTGCCGAGCAGAATGGCACAATCAAAAGGCTCATGGCTGAAATCGACACTGTCAGTTTCCATCCAGACGCTGGTGATGGCGACGGGTTGTGTTGAGTTTTGCTCACGATAAGCCTGCAAAACATCGAGCAACCAGCGCATGGTCAGCGTTGACGGCGCTTTCAGACGCAATGCTTTACCCTGCTGGCTGAAGGCGGCACAGGCGCGTTCAAGGTTGTCGAATCCCTCCTGCAATTGCAGCGCCAGTATTTTTCCCGCCGGGCTGACTTCCACCTTTGGCCCACGCCTGATGAAGAGTTCACAGCCAAACACGGTTTCCAGCGTACGGATATGACGGCTGATGGCTCCAGGGGTGACATGCAACACAGCAGCGGCCTGGCTGAAGGACCCAAGCCGGGCGGCACAGGCGAAGGCGCGCAGAGCATAGAGCGGAGGAAGTGACATTATCATGTTCTATTGTGACTAAAACTCATATTCAACGTCAGTTTTATCCGTTTTTCAACCGGATCAGCGCGGGGGATACTGCACTTCCTTTTTCTCTAACGATGTCGCTCATGAACCTGGTGTTGCTCAGTACCTATATGTTGACCGTTCTCACCTTATTAGTGACGCCAGGCCCGGTGGTGGCGCTGGTAACCGGCACCGCTGCGCGCCATGGTACACGGCGGGCCTTGGCCACGGTGATGGGAGCGCATGGTGCGTCGCTGGTGCTGATTGCGCTGGCAACCCTGATGCTGGTGGGGTTGGTGTCGATCAATACACTAAGTTTGCGCATCGCGGCACTGGCGGGGTGCGGCTATATCGGTTTTGGCGCATGGCGGGGATTAACCGCGCCAGCAGCACCCGCTGGGCAGCAACATGTTATGCAGGGCGGGGTGTGTCAGGGTTTTTGGGTCGGGGTGGCAAATCCGAAAGATATTCTGTTTTTCGCCGCGCTATTTCCTCAATTTATCAGCGTTACGCCTCACGTTAGCACCAGCCTGATGGTGCTGACAGGGGTGTGGATGGTGTTCGATTTCAGCGTGATGATGTGTTACATCCTGGTGGTACGTCACTGGGTGACGGGCAAACAGCAGCGGCGGCTGGAGGTGTTATCCCAATGCTTTCTGCTGCTGGTCGCCCTTGCTGGCGTGGGCTATAACCTGTGGGAAATGTGCTAAAGATCAATCACCAGGTTGCGTGACAAACTGCGCGAACAGCACAGGGCGATATATTGCTCAGCCGCGCTTTTCTCGGCGTCTGATTGTACCGTATCGCGATGATCGGCTTCCCCTGCGGTCACGCGCGTCAGACAGGCACCACACATGCCCATCTCGCAGGAAAGCGGAACATCGACGCCGTTTTCCAGTAACACCGTGGCGATGGTCTTTTCTGGCGGCACCGGCCATTGCTGACCACTGGAGGCGAGGGTGACGGTAAAGCTCTCGTCGTTGCCACTCGTCAGGGCAGTCGTCAGGGGCTTAAAGGCCTCAATATGGATATTCTCCTCATGCCAGCCGTGCTGCGTTGCCGTGGCACGCATATGGGCCATGAAGCCCTCCGGACCGCACAGATAGAGATGGGTATCTTCTGCCGGATCCAGCAATTCTGCCGGGGCATGATTGCGCGGACTGCGTCCTTCGCTGCTGTGCCAGATTTCGCAAAAACCGTGTTGAAAGGGTTGGGATAATTCCGGCAAAAATGCCTCGTCACCCCGTTCCCTGACATAGTAATGGAGCACAAAGGCGACACCGGCGGTTTCCAGCGCCTGTGCCATGGCGTACAGCGGTGTAATACCGATCCCCGCCGCCATCAGAATCACTTTGCCTGCGGTGGTGAGCGGGAAAAGGTTACGTGGCGGAGAAATGTCGATCACCTGGCCGGGGCGGAGCACCTCGTGCACATAGCGTGATCCGCCACGCGATTGTTTATCGCGCGCGATGCAAATCTGGTAGTGGCCGGTGTTTTCGCTGTGTCCGGTCAGTGAATATTGCCGTACCAACCCCTCACGCAGGTGGACATCAATATGCGCACCCGGTTGCCAGCACGGTAAAGGCTGGCCATTTTCTGCCACCAGATTAATCCCCAGATTGTGACGACCCTGACGATAAATCCCATCCACCACCACCCGTAAAACGTTGCTCATCATCGCCTCCATTAGACCAGGAAAAACTCACCGAAGCCCATCCGTTTCAGGCCGCGACGATAGGCGATCGAGCTGCGATCGGCCGGGATATGTGCCTCCAGCGTCAGGTCAAGCGGCAGGCGTTCTGGCATTTGGGTTTCCACCATCAGCCGGTCCTCCTCGAAAACGCGCTGGTTAAAGGCGTGGACATCTTCCACAGGAATGTGCAGATCAAAATTGCGGGCAATCGGGGCGAACATGCGGGTTTTGCGTGCTGAAACCGGTGAGGCGGCATTCATGATCACCAGTCGCGCCTCGCCGGGAAAATGGATTGTCAGTGTGGCGGTGAACGGCAGGTGCATCTCAAAATGACGCAGCCACTCGAAGCCTTCCGGTGCCTGCTGGCCGCTGTCGGCGGCGAAGTTACTGACGGAACTCCAGTAATCCACCGCGAAACCATAGGCGGTTTCGATGGGGTGATAAGGCGGAACGGTCTGGTTCTCCGGGTCAGCAAAGGTTTCGGTATGCACCCAGGCGAAATGCGCCACGTCGAGAAAACCTTCCACCTGACGACCGGCGAAGCCGTTAACATCGAAGCCTGGGCAGTTAATCTGCTGGAATCCGGCATCGTCCCAGTGCGGCATCACCGGCAGCGGAGCAGGGTTGTCAGCGTCCGGGGCCATGCACACCCAGATCAGCCCGTAACGTTCTTCCACCTGATAGTTAATCAGATTGAGTTTGGCGGGGATTGGCTGTCCGGGGCTGGACGGGATGCGGTTACACCGTCCGCCTTCACCGAAGCGCAGGCCGTGATAAGGACAAACCACCCCTTCCTCATCATGAAAGCCGAGCGTCAGCGGCACACCACGATGCGGACACACATCGCGCGCCACCACCACCTGACCTTTGATGCGATACACCACCAGCTGCTCATCCAGCAGCACCGCTTTGGTGGGGGCACCGGCGATGTCACAGGAACGTGCCACCGGGTGCCATTGACTGGCGAGACGCAACCAGTCATCAGGTTCAAAAGTGCAGTGGGCGGGTGGGGTGATGGTGTTCATAGCGATGTCCTGTCGGTTGCTCACATTAAAAGACTTCATTTTTGTCTGGTCATTGTTGATAATTAACCCTGTACAAATCCATCAGCATTAATTCAATTATGTGTTGCAAAAATTAGTACAGGTGAAGCATGAGTCCATTTTCCCGATTTGCGGTTTATTTTGCCGAGGTGGCGCGCAGCGGCAGTCTGCGCAAAGCGGCGGAAAAGTTGCATGTATCCGCCTCAGCGATTAACCGGCAAATTTTGCAGGCTGAGGAAAGTTTTGGCACGCCGCTGTTTGAGCGCCTGCCGGATGGCCTGCGCATGACGACCGCCGGTGAATTGTTGTATGACGATGTGATGCGCTGGCAGCGCGAGTTCCGCGTCACCCGCCAGCGTTTTGATGATATTCAGGGGCTAAAACGCGGCAACGTCAGCGCCGGGTTGGTGCAGTCGCTGACCAAAGGTAAAGTGGCTGATGCGCTGGCGGACATTGCCCAGCAACATCAGTGGCTGCGGCTGGAACTGACGGTGGATAACAGCCATGCCATCAGCCAGTTAATCCGCCAGGCGGAAATTGATTTTGGCCTGATTCTCGACCCCGCCGGACAAAGTGGCCTCGAAGTGCTGGCATTTGCTGAACTGGAAATGGGAGTGGTGCTGCCACCAGAACATGCGCTGAGTGGCCGGACATCGTTATCGCTCAGTGAGCTGAGTGGTGAACGCCATATTATCCCCGGCGAATCGCTGGTGGTGCATGAACGCGTCGCCGCGTTGTATCGCAAGCAGGGGCTGGAACCGGATAATATCATCGCCTGTAATGATATCCGGCTGATCCGCAGTCTGATTGCCCAGGGCACGGGCATCTGCGTGTTAAGCCTGCTGGATGTGATGAGTGAAGTGGAAGAAAAGCAGCTGAACTTTGTGCCGCTCAAAAACAGCGTATTGCGCCCACTGACGCTGGCGCTGTGTACTGCCCCTTCCCGTCAGCTGTCGCGTGCGGCACAACGGGTGATTCAGCGGATCACCGAAGTGATTGATGAGATGACGCCGCCCGGTGACTGAGCGGCGGCCGGTTTAATTGATGGATTGGCTGATTTTGTCTCTGACCAGTTTTAGAAAGGCGGCGGGCGTAGTGCCCCAGAGTTCGGGAGAGAATGTGCGTTTGTAATGTGCTCTGAAATCTTTATCCACATCATCACATTCTTTCAGGAACAGATCGATGTCATCAATCACGGCATGACGCATCCCTTTATGGGATGCCGCCAGGAATGCATCGATTTTGGGTTCTATTTCTTCACTGTCGTCAAACAGGTCATAGTCCTGCCCGAAATAAATACCAATGAGATCATCAAGAGCGCTGATATTGATTCGGTCCATATCTAAAGTTCCGGGAATGCGGTTAACACAAAATAGGGCTTTCCGTTATAGGGTCTGAATTCGAGGGAAACACGTACGCTATTATTAGCGTTCCGTTGCTGGTTGAAAAACAACCTGTACTTTAACGGTAAACGCCATGACGGAAACGCCGCCCAGGTCATAGTCTGGAAAAATTCTCTCAGATAAACAATATCTTATCAGAAATCTCTTAATGATAAGATGGCCTGTAGCGGCGCGATTTATCGCGCAATTCCGTGCACGGTGCCGGAAAAAACGCGTGATAAATCACGCCGCTACAACCCGTGCGATAAGTCAGAGCGGGTTTTCTTTTGCCTGTTTCGGGAACTTGTTACGCAGCTTTTGCAGTTTGGCGGGGATATTCATCATGCAGAAGGCATTTTCCTGGCCCTCTTTTTCCCAGAAGTTCTGATGGTAATCTTCGGCCGGATACCATTCGCTCAGTGGTTCGAGTGTGGTCACCAGCGGTTTACCGATTTCCGCCTCAGTGCGGGCGATACCCTGTTTGGCGGCGATACGCTGTGCATCTGAGGTGGGGAACAGTGCAGAACGGTAGCGGGAACGTTCAACGCCCTCTTTGATATTCGGCTGGCTCGGATCGTGGGTCGCGAAGTGGATATCCAGCAGATCGTCGTAGCTGACGATATCAGCATCAAACACGATTCTGACCGCTTCGGCATGGCCGGTGGTGTCGCTATACACCTGGTCATAAGTCGGGGAGGCAACATGCCCGCCGATATAACCGCTTTCTACTGCGATGACGCCATCGATGGACTGAAAAATTGCCTCGGTACACCAGAAACAGCCACCGGCAAAAATCGCGCTTTCACTTTTCACGCTAACATCCTGACCCTGAAATAAATGATGGCGCTACCCTACATCACTGGCAGGGAAAGCGCCATCGTCAGACATGTCAGATGGCCGGGTATTCACCGGTGCCGTCCGGCCACGGCGTCAGCAGGTCAAACCCGCTTTCCGTCACCGCCACGGTATGTTCCCATTGGGCTGACAACGAACGATCTTTTGTCACCACTGTCCAGCCATCGGAAAGCACGCTGGTACCCGCTTTACCGGCGTTGATCATTGGTTCGATAGTGAAAATCATACCCGCTTCCAGCGGCATGCCCGTTCCCGCTGTACCGTAATGCAGAATTTGTGGGTCACCATGATAAATTTCACCGACGCCGTGACCACAATATTCACGCACCACCGAAAAACCGGCTTTCTCAGCGACCTGCTGAATGGCAGCGCCAATGTCACCCAACGTGGCACCGGGTTTCACTACGCGGATACCTGCCACCATCGATTCATAGGTGATCTCCACCAGACGTTTGGCGCGCACTGACGGCGTGCCAACGAAATACATGCGGCTGGTGTCGCCGTACCAGCCATCTTTGATGATCGCCACGTCGATATTAACGATATCGCCGTCTTTCAGCTTCTTCTCCCCCGGAATACCGTGGCACACCACATGATTGACGGAAGTGCAGGTGGTGCGGGTATAACCGTGGTAGCCGATATTGGCCGGAATCACCTTTAATTCGTTAACGATAAAATCGTGACAGATGCGGTCCAGTTCGTCGGTGGTGACGCCGGGTTTCACATAAGGGGTGATCATTGCCAGCACTTTGGCGGCGTCATGACCGGCAGCGCGTGCCAGTTCAATTTCATGGGGTGAATGCAATTTGATGTCGTTCATTGCGCGGTTCCCTGCGGTGTCAGTAAAGAGGTGTTAAGCAGCTTAGCCAGATCGGAGCCGCCATCGATTTCTACCCGCATCAGCAGACGTGTCAGTTCCTGATGGCTTAATTGCGGATAGAGTTCGGCCAGCATGCCAATTTTCATCCAATGCTCCGCCTGAGCGTTGATCGAGCGGCTTAACGCCGTGCTCGCTACGCGCAGATTCTCGTGCATCAGATCGGAGATTTTTACGATACCCATCACATGGCCTATATGAAACGTATATGGTTTATATATAGATTACGCCGGGCGCGCTGATTTTGAAAGGTAAAGTTTTCGCTGGTCCGTAGGTTAATCGGAGAACGCAACATTTCGCTTTCGTCGGACAACGTGTCGCGTTGTCATAACCAACGTCAGCTAAACTGACTGCATCGTAGCCAATGGCGGCTACCCGAAATCACTAAGGAGTGCCCATGTCTTATTTTCAAGGTAAGTCTGTCCTGGTGCTCGGCGGCAGCCGGGGAATTGGTGCGGCGATTGTCCGGCGCTTTTGTGCCGAAGGCGCTAACGTTATTTTCACCTATGCCGGATCGCCCGACGCCGCCAGACAACTTGCTGAATCAACGGGTAGCCAGCCTTTCCAGACTGATAGCGCAGACCGCGATGCCGTGATTGCCCGTGTACGGGACTGTGGCCCGCTGGATGTGCTGGTCGTCAATGCAGGTGTCATCGCCTTCGGCGATGCGTTAGAACAGGATCCTGACGAGGTTGAGCGGCTGTTTCGTATCAATATCAATGCGCCATATTTCGCCTCTGTCGAGGCGGCACGTCAGATGCCGGAAGGTGGGCGCATTATCATCATGGGTTCCGTCAATGGCGATCGCATGCCGATACCCGGCATGGCGTCTTACGCCCTGAGTAAATCTGCCTTGCAGGGCATGGCGCGAGGACTGGCGCGTGATTTCGGCCCGCGTGGTATCACGATAAATGTGGTGCAACCTGGCCCCATCGATACGGATGCGAATCCGGCGGAAGGGCCATTGAAAGACCTGATGCACGGGTTTATGGCGATCAAGCGTCATGGACGAGCTGAAGAAGTCGCAGGGATGGTCGCATGGCTGGCTGGCCCGGAAGCAGGATTTGTCACCGGGGCAATGCATACCATCGATGGTGCATTTGGTGCCTGATTTATCCCTGGCTTGGGAACATTCGCCCGCGCTGGCGGGCGTTATCACTCGCTCCTGACCATCTCAAGCAAAGCCTGTAAGGCGGGCGATGTATTGGATTTGAGAAACGCCACGCTAACACCGATTGACAGCGTGCTGGGTTGCGGTTTCAGTTCGCGAAACACCACCCCCTGTCGTTTAATATTCTTCAATGATGAGGGGATCAGCGCGAACCCTTTCCCCTCGGCAATCAATCCCAGCAGGATGTGATGATCTGGCGGTTCTGGCAGCATCGTTGGCCGGAAAGCGATTTTATCGAAGAATGACTGGCAATAATCATAAAAGCCGGGATTCAGCGGACGCTCAAACCAGAACATGGATTCGTGGCTGAGATCGCTGAAGCTCACTTTGCGTTTACGCGCGAGGGCATGATGCGCAGGCAGGGCCACCACCATCGATTCCCGGTGAACGACTTCTGTAGCAAGCTCGGCGGTATCAGTATGTAAACCAATAAACGCCGCATCCATGATGCCATTCCTGATATCCCGCACCAGGTTGATTGAGTGATTGCCTTTGGTAATGAGCTGCCATTGGGGAAAGCGTTGTTGAAAGCGGGAAAAAACATCGGGAAATACGCTTCTGTCAAAAACAGTGGTGTAGCCAATAACGATTTTTCCCTGAGTCGCGTCTTGTGCCGATCTGGCCGCCGCAATCGCTTTTTCTGCCTGTGCCAGCGTGCGTTTCACTTCCGGAAGAAATTTTTCTCCTGCCGCTGTCAGCGTGACACCACTCCCGGTGCGAATAAATAATTCAACGCCCAGCTGTTCTTCTAATTGCCGGATTTGTCTGCTGAGCGGTGGCTGAGAAATATGCAGACGCCGGGCGGCACGCCCGAAGTTACGCTCCTCACTGACGGCAAGGAAGTAGCGGAACTGGCGAAGATCGATAGAAGTATTCATACCAAAAAGGTATCACAGAAAGGGTATTCGCCACATCCTTTCGCGGGTTGTAGAGTTCATCAACTTAACCATGTCAGGAGAGAACTATGTCAACATCAACTCGCTATGATTCAGGTCTGGCAACGTTAAAGCAGGTTGGCGGAGCCGACTATGATGGTCCACTGAATCAATTAAAAGATGTCGCACCGGATCTGGCCCGTTTCACGGTTGAATTTTGCTATGGCGAAATCATGTCACGCAGCGAGCTTGACTTGCAGACCCGTCAGTTGAGTACCGTCGCGGCTCTTGCGGCCATGGGGAATGCGCAGCCACAGCTCAGGTATCATATTGCCGGAGCGCTTAATGTAGGCTGTGAGCCTGAAGCGGTTATTGAAGTGATCATGCTCAGTGCGGTCTTTGCGGGTTTTCCTGCCGCCGGGAACGCCATACTGGTGGCTAAAGAAGTGTTAGCCGATCGTGGCGCCTGTTTTCAGCCCGTCATTCAGGCTGCCCCTGATGACCGTTACGCAAGCGGAATGGCGGCACTTGAGGCCATCAGTGCCGGAGCAGGTAAAAACGTGACGCAAAGCCTGATGGAGATAGCGCCTGACCTGGCCCGGTTTGTGGTTGAGTTTTCATACGGGGATATCTTGTCCCGGACGGTGATCAATAATCGCACGAAAGAGCTGGCCATTGTTGCCATGCTGACTGCGCTCGGCACGGCTCAGCCGCAGTTAAAAGTGCATATCAGCGCCGCGCTTAATGTTGGGGTAACACCGGAAGAGATTACAGAAGTCATACAACAGATGGCGGTTTATGCCGGATTCCCGGCTGCGCTTAACGGTATCTTTGCGGCGAAGGATATTTTCAGTCGCTGGAATGAAGCAGTAACTGAAGATTAATCAATCTTTAAAGCTGGCGTTCACGTCTTAAAAAGAAAAAACCCGCGAATCGCGGGTTAAAATGCATCAGATTCGAAACCAGGAAAACTCTCGTTCGCAGCACGTTGCTGTGTGTCTGCTTTGCGTCGCTATAATAGCAACGACCGAACAGATGTAAAGGTAATGTTAAATGAAGAAAATCGACCGTGATGATTAGTTTTTTCATCAGATAATTCTTAGTTCTAAGTTAAACAAGAGGCAACATTTTTGCGGAGTAATTCACCGGATTACCATTATCATCGATCACGTCATATTTAACTTTCTCACCCGGTTTGAGAGCCTCCTTGACTGGCACTATCAGCTGAGATTTGGGTTCAATAAGAAGATTTTTTAACATCTCGTGACTGCCGACGCTGACATTAATGCTCATGTACCAGGGAGTGGGGTTCTTTACAACTAACTCCCTGTCTTTAGTCAGAAACTGGATTTTTGCTGGGTCGGCAATTTGCGGTGCATTCAGCCCCTCAGGTCGTATAAATACCTTGAGCCGAATCCGCAAGGGCAACACCACTTTCTTCTCAACTTTATTCAGATCGCTTTTCAGTGAAGGTATCTGATAAATGTTCAGCCAATAGAGGCTTTCTCTGTCAGCAGGAATAGCCCCCCTTGATGTTAACATCAGGCGCAATGAACGGAGTTCACCGGGAAACATCTTCATAACAGGTGGTAAGGCGATCACCGGGGTTCTGCTTTGATCTGGTGAGGCATTGATGTCGCCATCATCGGTCCATACCTGCACAATTGTCGGGCTTTCACTGCTGTTAACTAAATTAATCGACTGCATATTCGCCGTGGCATTAAAAATAACCCGGGTTTTGTCGACATTGACCACCGCAGAGGCATTAAAAGTGACCATCGTCATTATTAAAATCATCGCCTTACTGAAAACTGATGACAACTTGCAATTGCGCATTGACTGTTCCTGCTGTAATAGTTTGCCCATCGATGGCTTCCAGTGAAGCGGTGAAGTCCCCGCTATAGATGCTGGTGGAGTCCGATGAAACCAATGTGGTGAGATCTTTGTAGGCATACCATCCTCGGGTATTTCCTGTTCCCGTGCTGGTGAGGTCTGGCAGCAGGTTTATTGCGGTGCCATTACTGTTATAAATTTTAATTCCCACGCCGGAAGCCACGCCGCTACTGCCATAGTGGGTATCAAGCAACCAGGTGAGCCCGCCGCCAGAAGTGGCCAATCCCAGATTGGTCGCTTGGATGACAGCGTTCGATTGGTTAACTAAAAAACCCATCGCGACATTTGCTGAGCTTGAGGAAGAGGTATTGGTGCTGGAAATAGCCCCTGATTCACATTCAATACTGATTGAGAAGGGGGCCTGACTGCTGCCACCGGCCGAAAGCGTACTAATACTGACCGTAGGCAAAAGGACCACGGAGGGATAATCCCTCACTTCACAAAGTGCGCCACGCACATAGGTCACGTCACTGTAGCTGCTCCAGGTACCTGGCCAGTTGCCATACCAGCCATAAAAATAGCTGGCGCTGTCCATTCCGACCGTAAGACTATTGGTATCCAGTCCCGGGCCTTTAAATGCAATATATCCCCTCGGTTGACTCCTGGAATCAAGCCAATAGTTATCGGAGTTAGCATAATAAGTCGTAGAGTCAATCTTAAACATTTCATATAACACGTTGCTGAAGGCGCTTGCCGGGATATAAATATAAGTACCATCGGAGTACCAATCATTGGCTGTTAATTGTCGTTGTTTCCAGTAACGGCTGTAATATTCGCCAGTGCTAAGGTTGGTCATGCGCACGGCAACATTTTTAGCCTGATCGTAATAGGCTCCATCGACTTCAGAGGTCGTATATCTTCCGGTATAAGCATCATCGCCATTGGTTGCATACATTTCATATAAACTATCGGCGTCGGCGACATCACAGCGATATAAAATCTGATTGGCTGTGTACGCTGTATTACTGGCCGAGGTCAGGAAATTACCGACAGCGCTTGCCAGCAATGTGCCAGAAGCCTGGAATGTGCTGCCACTGTTGATGCTTATCACCGCGGGTAAGCCTATGTTGCCATTGCAGGTATCACAGGCTCCTGTCCAGGACGTTGCCGTATATCCTGCCGCAATCGCGGCAGAAGATAAGGAAGAGGAACTGGTGATTTTGGTACAGCTCGCCTGTATTGAGAAGCTAATAAAGTAAAAAATAAGTAATATGGGGAAATAAATTTTTAAACGCACAGGGTTATTCCTTGCTGCATGAGCTATTGAGGTGAATAATTCCTTCGTCATTGTGTCCCGTAATCTGATAATTGACGTAACAGGTGCTATTAGCCGAATCACTCCAGTTCACTTTTAATGTGCCGGAATCATGGGGTACGCGTGCATACAACTGTCCGCCCTGGCCAACAACACCAATTAATGTATTATCGGCATCACGAACTTCAGCGCCCATTGGGGGAACCTCATCATTGCGCATAGTCAGATTAATTAACACCGCTTTACCTCTGATGGTTGCGAAGTTAATTTTCGCCACTGCACCGGCATAGGGCACAACGCGCTGGCTACCACCACTCAGTTCTGCATCGGAACGCATATTCAGCGTATCGAGACTGACCGTATTGGCACGATAAGGTGTCAGAGAGGGCAGAATGGCGTAGCCGAAGCTATCGACTACCGCGCCCTGACCGTTGCGCACTGCTGCACCTTGAGCACCATCAGCATGTATTAAGGCAAATGTATCGCTGGTGTAAGGGCCGAGGGTGACCCCGCCGCTATGAATCAGGATGGTTCCTGATGCTCCCAGGCCTGCCTGCCGATAGTTACTTCCCTGACCATAATTGGCACGGAAGTTACCCACGCGCGTATTCTGCTGCACGCTGCCACCAAAGGTGGTGGAACTGCTGTTGCCGTCTACACGGTCCTGATCGGCACCTGCGTAGACCGAATAGGTAAAGTCGCGGTTTTGTCCGGCGGAACCGGTTAATGAAATGGTTGAGGAGCGGGTTTCCTTCGATTGGTTATAGTTGTATGCCACTGACGACAGGTTGTTGCCCCAGTTCAGTGGAATAGAAATATTCAGAGAGACGGTATTTTCCGTGTATTTCTGTTTGCTGGAGTCATCATCGGAATCATTGACGCTGACGTTATAGCGATCGTAACTATAGGATGTGCGTTGCCGTGCGACATTGAAGCTATAGCTGATCTTTTTCCAGGTATTGCTGTATCCCATCTGCAACTGGGTAATACGTGACTGATTATTATAGTAATCTGCTGTGCTGGCATTCAGGCTAACCATCCCCAGACCATCAAAAGACTGGCTGAGGGTGGCGGATAAGCGATTGCGCTGATGCAAAGTATCGGAGTAGTAGCTGACGCCTGACTGGTTCTGGCGCCTCACGCCCAGCACATCTTCCAGGTCTCTGAACCCGCTGGTGGAGTAACGGTAAGCGGCCAGCACCAGGTTGGTCCCGGTCTGGAATGTTTTGCTGTAGCTGACTTCGGCACGCCAGCCGGTGACATTTTTATTTTGCTCGGCTTTGGCATCGGAGAAAGTGGTATTAATACCCAGCGCACCTGCTTCGGTTGCCAGCACGCCACCCAACAACCATGCCTGGTAGTCTTTGGCCAGCCGTGAACCTGCGGTTGCGGTCAGGCGGTTGCTGATACCTTTCTGCAGAATCCCTTCAAAGAATGCATTATCAACTGAGTAATACTGTCTTACCCGGCCCAGAGCGATTGAGTAGTGCCAGTTTCCGGGGCGTACTGAATCCGGAACAGAGGAGTAGGGCACGGTAAAAGTCGAGGTTTTACCATTAGCTTCAATCACCTCTACTTCCAAATCACCCTGGCTGCGGGTGTTATACAGACCGTTAATGACAAATGGACCAGGAGGAACCGTTGTCTCGTAGATCACTTTGTTTAACTGTTTGATCACCACGCGTGCGTTAGAGGAGGCGACGCCCCGGACTTCAGGCGCATAACCACGCCTCCCCTGTGGCCACATGCGTTCATCAGTCGCCAGTTTGATACCATTAAAGGACAAGCTGCCGAAAAGTGAGCTTTCGGTATAGTTGTCGCCAATTGACATCAGGCTATTGATGCTCTCCAGCGGACGCTGGACCCAGGTTTTCACCGCATTGTAGCGATAACTGCTGCCGCTGCTGCTGGTCTGGAGATAGCGTAAGTTTCCCTGGTGACGAAATTGCCAGTTGGCAATATTGGTGCCAGCCGTAATACCACTCCATAGATATTGATAGCTGTAACCGGTACCTGGATTTTCCGTCCAGGTATAGTTGGTGTTATGGCGAATAAATAAGGCCGTCATCCCATCATCCCACTCAGCAGCTGGAATATATCCTCTGGGGGGGCTCTGGAGATCGGCCATTGGAATCATCAATTGCAAGCGCAGGGAGGACTGGTCAAATTCCCACTTTCCGGTTTTCACCCACCATGAAAGGGGATGGCATTGATCGTCGTTTTTGCCATCTGGCATTGTTTTGATTTGCATTAACTTAGCGATGGAATCAGGAATACAAGGTTCAGATTTGTTCCCGGCATTACTTGCCGCGAAGTTGATCTTTACGCCGGATTTGATCAGTTGGTTGTTAAGGTAAATATCGACCAAATAGTTTCCCGCAGGTGTGCTGCTCTCATTAAATTTCTCAAGATTCTGGCCAAAGGCCGAGCCTTTGAAGAGGGATGAATCAAAATAATACTCATCACAAAAACCTTTGGCTGGCAAATACGTGGAAATACTTAAAGCGAAAAAAGTGAATTTAACGTTACTGCACTTCAACCGTATAATTTTCACTTATCCTTGCTCCCTGATCATTAATAGCAGCTAGCGATGCCACACCCGCACCCTGCAAGTGTTTACCCGAAGCCGGAAACCAAAATATTTGTTTAGAAAATGGTGCGACCATGTCTGGTCGGGCTTGAAATGTCTGGCCTGCAATTTTCAGCGATACGGTAACAAGCGAGGTATGCCACGGCTGTGGATTATCAATCTCAAGACCATTGCCTTTTTTTGCTGTCCCTGATGTGCCGAATTTTGAGCCCGTCTAAAATATTGCCCGGCTTACCGACAGCCGCAGGGCGGTAGAAGATTTTGATGCGATTACGCAACATCACCATCATCGCATTTTGTTGTGTCGCGCCTGCCAGATTTGCCGGAGGGATTTGCAGAACGTTAAACCAGAAAACCGATTCTCTATCCTGAGGCAGGGATTTATCACCGCTAAAAATTACCCGAACAATCTGGCCTGATTTGGGTTGAATACGAAATACCGGTGGCGTGACAATAAACGGCGTCTGAGCTGTCTGTTCCGGTCGGGAGTCGATATCACCGTTATCAAACCATGTCTGCATGACATAAGGCAGGTTGTCGTTATTTTTTAACTGCACATCTACTGACTTAGCATTCGCCGGATAAATAATACGACTTCCCTGTATGGTGACGCTGGCTTCAGCCGTTACTGAAATAAAGCATGACAACAATAAAAGGGTCAGAACTGTTTTGAATAGAGAGAGATTACGACTGACAAACATACCTGGGTTCTCAAATAGAAAAAGTGCGTATCCTGTAACCGATACGCACCAAAAAAATTACTGATAGCTCACTGCATACTGGAGTGAAGCGACAACCGTACCTGCTGTAGGCACGCCTGTAGCGTAATATTGGACGCTATAGTTGGCGCTGGATTCGGTTTCACCCGTAGCCAGGGTGAGGTCGCCGCTGGCGGTGTATCCGTCAGTCAGGTCAATCACCGCGTCTTGCGGGTCCAGAATCTGAACTTCAACATTTTGCGCGGTTCCGGTGTTGGTCAGGTTGCCGGTTGAACTGACGTTATTACCGACAAAAACGGTTGATACGCTGGTTGATGCCGTTGAGTCTCCAGTACAACCGGTCAGGCCCATGGTGAAGGTGGTTTCACCGGCAGTATCACCACTGGCCGCTAAATCAGTGGTACTTACTGTTGGCATCAGTACAACCGGTGACGTGGTGTTGCCATTGACGGTGACGGAGCAAGTCTCAGCGGTGACTTCGCCCTGGAAACTGATGGTGTTATCAGAGGCTGAATACGCAAAACCCGAAACCAGACTTGCGCTCATGATCAGTGACAAACATGTTTTCGTTACTTTGTTAGCCATCGAATAGTTCCTTTATCTCTATTATCTTGAAAGAAGCTTATTAAGACTGATACCGGTTTTTCTGCGGATAGAGTCTTTCATGTTATAAATTTTCTTAACATCGACCATCAATTCTCTGGAAATCGAAATGAGTGATCGATCATTAACGACCAGATCGAGAAATCTGACCTCATCTTTAGTTAACGGATTTCCTTTATACTTTCCTCCTCCCTTTATGCCGTAATAGGAATAATTAATTGACTTCTTAATTTCTTCAAGACTTTCCCGACCAGTGATTACGGTGCTGATTGCCTGATCTTCTCGTTTCCAATAAAGAGCGAGTGCCTCCATAGGGGCGTCACAGATCAGAATAATATTCAGTTTTGTCAACCTGAGATAATCTATCCAATTTCTATTGGTGAAATAACGCAGGTTCCTTGCTGAAAAATCAACAAATATACACCCTCTGCAAAATACGCTTTCGTACTGGCCGCTAACAATCGAAAGTACCCCTTTAGTCATGAAGTAATTTCTACCTGGCCATACGGCGATCTTCTGTAGGGGACACCGGTTAAGCAGGTCTGTTGCTTCGCCTGTAAGCTGACAACCAAACTTACAACTGACGCAGCAAATGTCCTCTCTGGTTATGTTTTTCATAAGCTGATCTCGACCGCTTCGTAAGAGAGTTGAGATGATCCTAAGGTTTTAATCCTTCCAATTCAATGGGTTAAAATGAGTCGTGTTTTTGTGGTCTGGGAAAATTCTTAAAGGTAGCCGTAAGCATTTAATGAGAGATGTTATTGAGTTTTCGTAATTTAGGCTTTATCTAAAAGAGTACATAACTCTAATTAGGTAGGATAATTCTGAGTTGTGTAGGATATTTCCGGGGAAATTTAAGTTTTGATCAATAAAAAAATCGCATTATTTGCTAAAGTTTTTTTCACGATTTCGTTCCACCGCATTAAGCATTTTGGCGGATTACTTAATTGTTGAGCGGCGTATCTCAATGATAAATATAATAATAAACTTCTCCGCATGACGTATGCAGATATTTTTCACGGAAGTTGGACTTTTGTTTCGTGAAGTTTATCGTAATTATTTTTTTGAAATCGTTGATTAAAAAAAATAGTCATGTCTGCACGTTAATGCAGAGTGAATGTGTGGTTTTGTCTTCGTCTTTTATCTAAAAGTGTGATGGTGGTGAAGGTGGGTATTTATTAGTTTGTTCCTTTTGTAAAAAATCGTCATTCCAGCTGGTTTTATTTCCGAACAGTGATTAAGCGTAACGACAAGTAACTAACTCTACAGGCAAGCTTGTGCTGGGCCGTAAATAGCGTGCATTCCCCTCAAAGGGTAGTGCTATTTCCGGCATGATCTTTTTCGATAATTTTATTTTTAAGTAACCGATCAATTAACCAACTCATGGCGCGTCCGGCGCGTTTTTTTCGCGACCACAACAGGTCTACTCCGACAATCCAGTCCGTATGCGGATACTCCTTTTGCCGTAGCTCAGTTAATACCCCTGTCTCCAGTTCGCGCTGGACAAAAATGCGTGGAACCGAAGCCCAGCCGAGTCCGGCAAGGGCCGCATCGATCATTGCATTGTAACTCTCGACACGCCAGACCAGCGGGCTGCCGAGATATTCGGTGCTGGGGATAGTTTTCTGATGTTCGCCAAAGGTGATATGTCGCCAGCGGTGCAAATCGGCAAACGACACCGGCAACCGTTGCGCGAGCGGATGTTCTGAACTGACCACGTGCACCATGACAAGCTTGCCTAACTGGGCGAACTCAATGGCATCGCTGTCCACCGGACGCGACATGGAGATACCGACATCCACTTCATTTTTCCGCACCATTGCTTCTACATCACCCTGAAAGGGTTCCCGGACATGGATATCCACCTCGGGAAAATGCATAGCAAATTCGTATAGCACGGCGGCGACCGTCTTATAGGGAACTTCGATCGCCAGGCTGACATGCGCTTCGGTTTCAATGTTGAAGGCACTGACACGCTGCTCCAGTGCATTGCATTGCTCCAGAATAGTTTTGATGTACTCACGCAAGGTGTTGCCTTCCGGGGTAAGGCTTATCTGGCGGGGCGTACGGACAAACAGGCTGAGGTTAAATTCGTCTTCAAGATTGCTCATCGCCATATTGACCGAAGATTGTGAGCGCTTCATCACGCGGGCGGCCGCTGAAAATGAACCGGACCTCGCGACTTGTTCGAAGGTCATAAGTTGATCCAATGAATACTTCACGTAATGCCTCATCTTTCAGTTTTATTGAAAGCAGCTGATTATCGGTTGCCATTTTTAATTACATATAGTCGAACGGTCGTTCAGTCAACGTTTTCATTTTTCAGGGGGCAGTATGGAAAGCGTGTTAAATAGCGAGCGGGCGGATAACCCATTGACCTTAAGGCGTATTTTGACGCTGGGATTCCAGCATGTATTGGTGATGTATGCAGGTACGGTGACGGTTCCGCTGATTCTGGCATCGGTGCTGAAACTCTCGGGCAGCGAAACCATCGTGTTGATCAATGCCTGTTTACTGACATCGGGCTTAGCCACTATTTTGCAATCGCTGGGGGTAGGGCGTTTCGGTGCGCGCCTGCCTTTAATCCAGGGGTGCTCTTTTGTGGTACTGGGGCCGATGTTGATGGTCGGCCAGCAATATGGCATCACCTCGGTATTTGGTGGCGCGATTGCCTGTGGCTTATTTACCTTACTGGTTGCGCCGATTTTCAGTCAACTGGTGAGGTTTTTCCCTCCGGTAGTGATTGGTTGTGTGATCACCCTAATCGGCATATCGCTAATGCCCGCCGCTGCGATTTGGCTGGGAGGCGGCAATCCGGACGCCCCAGATTTTGCCAGCGTCGATAAGCTGTTGCTCGGTGCCGGAACCTTGATCATTACCCTGATTTTCTACTGCATGACGCGTGGGGTGATGCGTAATTTCAGTATTCTTTTTGGCCTGTTTTGCGGTTCCGCGCTGGCCTGGGTGGCGGGCATGACCCATTTTTCTGCGGTCTCCAGTGCGGGGTGGTTGGGTTTGAGCATGCCATTCGCCTTTGGCCTGCCGGAGTTTCATTTTGCGCCGATACTGGTGATGTGCCTCTCGATGCTGATTGTGATGACGGAAACCACCGGCAATGTTCTGTTAATCGACAAACTGATTGGGCAGCCGACAACCTCACGCCGTCTGGCGGATGCGATTCGCGCTGATGGCTTGTCCACCCTGCTCGGTGGCTGCCTGAACAGCTTTCCCTACAATGCATTTTCGCAAAATGCCGGGCTGATCATGCTGACAAAAGTGACCAGTCGGCTGGTGCTGATTGCGGCGGGAGCCATTCTGGTGGGGCTTGGCGTGTTTCCTAAGCTGGGTGCCATCATTGCCGCCATTCCCAGCCCGGTTTTGGGCGGGGTAGGGATTCTGATGTTTGGTATGACCATCAGCGCCGGGATTCAGGAGCTAAAGAACACGGATTTTAATAATGAAAAGAACATATTAATCATCGCTGTCTCGATTGCGGTGGGGATCGTACCAATGGCTTTTCCGGCAATTTTCCATGCCTTGCCTCCGTCGTTAAAACTGATTTTTGACAGTGGTATTTTCCTTGGCGGCTTCACCGCCGTGCTATTGAACGCGGTACTGAATCGCCAGGCCTCGCAAACGGAGCGCACCCATGCTTAATGATTATGATATTGAATTTATCCGCTTATCCAATGAGGTGGGCAGACGTGCGATTGCGCTGGGAAAACACCCGTTTGGTGCGGTACTGGTGGCGCCAGACAATAAAACCGTGCTGCTGACACAATGCAATATCGATAGCGTGAACCATGCGGAATCGACCCTGGCGCGTAACGCGGCGACAAATTTTTCTCCGGAGTATTTGTGGCAATGCACGCTTTATACCGCAGTCGAACCCTGCTGTATGTGTGCCGGGACCCTCTATTGGGCGAACATCGGGCGGGTGGTGTACGGCATGAGCGAAGCGCGCTTGCTGGAATGCACTGGCAGCCATGAAGAAAACCCAACCATGAGCCTGGCAGCGAGTGAAGTTTTTGCGCATGGGCAGAAAGATATACGCCTTATTGGGCCGATCCCGGCGCTGGAAGCCGAAATCTTTGGTTTACAACAATCATTCTGGCAGAAAAGATAAATGACAAGGAGGTTCTGCGGAACCTCCTTCTTTGGCTAAATATCATGCCCTTAGCCCGGTAAAACAGTAGTCACACGATTAACTGTGCCAGGATTATTAACCCGGTGAGAATTAAACTCATTCGTTTTTAATCCCAGGCTACCGTGAAATGAAAATGCCGGTTGCTGTAAGGATTTCAATCTTTTCTGGACTGTACAGGGGTATTGGGTAATACAGGCCAACTCTCTGATCGTTGCGACAGCAAATTGGTGGTTCTCCAGATGATTTATTGCAGAAGCAGGTTGATGAATCAACGGGATAAACAAATATTTTGTTAAGTCATAAAAACAATAAGTCCTGGTCAGTTTTCTCAGGTGGGCATTAATAGCGAAGCGGCTATGATTGTCTATTAATGCCCGCAGTTCTCTCTGCCTGATCGGCCAACCGCTGGGGCGGTAACGCCATGAATCATTGAGAAGTTGTTGAATTTCTTCCAGCGTATCGCCAGATGATGTCAGTGCTTTAATTACACGGATATCATTAAGACAGGCATCACTAACCTGTTGTGTTAAATCTATTTTAATCAGGTTATTTCTATGCCAGTTACGTAAAATCTCAGGGCAGAGATGGGTTAGTCGGCACACTTCATCTGTTGTATATCGCATATTACGTACTCTCCGGGAAAACTATAAACAGAACATCAACACGCCTCTATCATGCTTTGATAATTTATTGGTGGATTGATCGCGATCATAATACCTATTAAGAGGTAATATATTTCTGCTGAAAATTTTTGGACACAATTAATTATTGGAGCTGTGAGTAATTGTAAAAATTAAATATAGCGCTTCGCTTAATAACTGGCACAAATTCGTCGCGGCGTGATTAATCGTGCTGTTTTATTTTCGACATTGCCAAAAGACGCGCAATAAATTGCGCCGTTACGGAGTGAGTAAAAATGTCCGCGTCCTTGACCCACATCAAACTTTTTAACATTCAATCATTACTCTCAGGCTAACGATTTGCTCCCAGGCTTGATTGATGAAATCCGGCCTGAAGACCAGACTCAATCCAGTTGCAGCAATCATTGAGATTCGCTAATTCAGGAGGTTAGTCATGTCATCAGGACAGAATACGCCACGTGTCTGGAATACGCGGCGCATCGAAAAACAGCGGAGACTGGCATCCGTACCGGTAGCGGGCAAAGTGCTTCCGGGCGATCAACTGGTAGAAATGCTTGAACGGCTGATTTCATCAGGTGACCGGGTGGTGCTGGAGGGGAATAACCAGAAACAGGCCGATTTCCTCTCCCGCATGCTGGCGCAGGTCAATCCCGCTAAGGTCAACAATCTGCATATGATCATGCCGAGTGTTGGTCGCAGTGAGCACCTGGATATTTTTGAAAAGGGCATCGCCCGTAAACTCGATTTCTCCTTTGCCGGTACGCAAAGCTTACGTATCTCCCAGTTGCTGGAAGATAACATTCTCGAAATCGGTGCCATTCATACCTATATAGAGTTGTACTCGCGTCTGTATGTCGATTTAGCGCCCAACGTCGCGCTGATTGCCGGTTACAAAGCTGACCGCAAAGGCAACCTGTACACCGGCCCCAGCACCGAAGATACCCCGGCGCTGGTGGAAGCCGCCGCCTTCCACGATGGCATCGTCATTGCTCAGGTGAATGAACTGGTGGATGACGAATGCGATCTGCCACGCGTTGATATACCCGGTTCGTGGATTGACTACGTGGTGGTGGCAGACAAGCCTTTCTTTATCGAACCGTTGTTTACCCGCGACCCACGGCTGATTAAACAGGAACATATCCTGATGGCGATGATGGCCATCAAGGGCATCTACGCCGAGCATCAGGTGCAGTCACTTAACCACGGTATCGGTTTCAACACGGCGGCGATTGAGCTACTGCTGCCAACCTACGGCGAACAACTCGGCCTGAAAGGCAAAATCTGTAAACACTGGACCCTCAACCCGCACCCCACGCTGATTCCCGCTATCGAAAGTGGCTGGGTGGAAAGTGTGCACTGCTTCGGTGGTGAACTGGGGATGGAAGAGTACATCCGTGCGCGTCCCGATATTTTCTTCACCGGTGCTGACGGTTCCATGCGTTCCAACCGTGCCATGTGCCAGCTTGCCGGGCAGTACGCGGTCGATATGTTTATTGGTTCCACCTTGCAGGTGGATGGTTCAGGTAACTCCTCCACCGTTACCCGTGGCCGTCTCGCGGGCTTTGGTGGCGCACCTAACATGGGCCACGATCCACATGGCCGTCGTCACGCCACACCGGCATGGCTGGCGATGATCAACGAGCCAGATCCGCTCCAGCGTGGTCGTAAGCTGGTGGTGCAGATGGTAGAAACCTTCCAGGCCGGGGTGAAACCGACCTTTGTAGAAAAACTGGATGCGGTTGAGGTGGCGAAGAGTGCCGGTATGCCGCTGGCTCCGGTGATGATCTATGGCGATGACGTCACCCATGTGCTGACGGAAGAGGGTATCGCTTACCTGTATCGCGCCACCAGCCTTGAAGAACGTCGGGCGATGGTGGCGGCGGTGGCGGGTATCACCGATATCGGCCTGGGTGTGGATGCGAAACGCGTTACCGAACTGCGTCGCAGCGGCAAAGTGGTGTTCCCGGAAGACATCGGTATTCGCCGTTCGGATGCCACCCGTTCCCTGCTGGCGGCGGGTAGCGTTGCTGACCTGGTTGAATGGTCAGATGGCCTTTATAACCCGCCCGCTAAATTCCGGAGCTGGTAATGAAACGACTCTCACCCACACCGGTTGAACATCGTCTGCAATGGCTGGCGCAGGTGGCGACCGATTGCCTGATTGAAGAAGTGAACCTCACGCCCAAGCCTGGGCTGGTTGATCGTCGCGGTAGCGGTGCACATCACGATCTCACGCTGGCATTGATGGAGCAATCCGCCCGCAGCCTGACTCCGACTTTCTACGCGCTGGCGCAGCAAAGCTGGCAACGTCCGGCGGATATCGCTCTGCGGGAAACCATCGGGCAACTGGGGCGTGAAGGTGAGAGACACATGATGATGGCGACCGCCGGGGTGAATACGCATCGGGGTGCCATCTGGGCGCTGGGATTGCTGGTCAGTGCCTGCGCCATGCAGGCAGGGGCGGGCAACCCTCAGCGCATCTGTGAACTGGCCGCTCAGCTGGCAACCTTGCCGGATCGCGCCGCGCCAAAAACCTTCAGCAAAGGCTTACGGGTGGTGCATCGCTTCCGGGTTCCCGGTGCGCGCGAAGAAGCGCAGCAGGGCTTTCCCCATATCACCCGACTGGCGCTGCCGCAGTTGCAGGCCAGCCGACGTAACGGGGCCGATGAAACGGCGGCGCGCATTGATGCGCTGATGGCCATTCTGACTTCTCTGACCGATACCTGCGTATTGCATCGGGCCGGGTTGCCAGCGCTGCGCGCTCTGCAGAACGGCGCGCGTCAGGTCCTGGCCGCCGGGGGTTATGCGCAACCGGCAGGGCGCAGGGCGCTGGAAAAACTGGATAACGCGATGCTGGGGTTCAACGCCTCACCGGGCGGGGCCGCCGATTTACTGGCCGCCACCTTGTTTCTTGACCGGATCACGGGCGCTCACGCATTGCCACTCAATGAATAAGAGGTAGCTATGGAACACATAACGTTGTCATACCCGTCCAGCCGCACGCTCAGCGGTAAGGCGCTGGCGGGGGTTGTGGGATCGGGTGATATGGAAGTGCTGTTTACGGCTGACGATAAAAACGTCCTGAATATTGCGATCACCACATCGGTAAACAACAGTCAGGCGCGCTGGGAAGCGCTGTTTAACCGCCTGGCGCAGCTCACTGATTTGCCTGCGGGCCAGCTGGTGATTCATGACTTTGGCGCTACACCGGGTGTCGCACGTATCCGTATTGAACAGGTGTTTGAGGAGGTCGCTCATGCGTAACGACAGCAGTTTTATTGAGTTACGGGCGCGGCAACGGGCGCTGGCGTTACTCGACGCAGGCAGCACCCGCGAGTTGCTCGATCCCTTCGAGCGTGTGATGTCGCCGTGGCTGGAAAAGCAGGGCATTGTCCCGCAGGCCGATGATGGCATGGTGGTGATGAAAGGCACCCGCAACGGTAAACCTACCGTGGTGGTGGCTATCGAAGGCACTTTCCAGGGCGGCAGCATGGGCGAAGTGTCCGGGGCTAAAATGGCCGCGGCACTGGAACTGGCTGCCGAAGACAACCGTAAAGGCATTCCGACGCAGGCAATTCTATGCCTCGAAACCGGCGGCGTGCGTTTGCAGGAAGCCAACCTTGGCCTGGCAGCGATTGCCGATATCCATGCCGCCATCGTTGACCTGCGGCGTTACACCCCGGTGATCGGCATCGTTGCCGGTACGGTGGGTTGTTTTGGCGGTATGTCGATTGCCGCAGCGTTGTGCAGCTATTTGATCGTCACCCGCGAAGCACGTCTGGGTCTGAACGGTCCGCAGGTTATCGAGCAGGAGGCCGGGATTGAAGAGTACGACTCGCGCGACCGTCCGTTTATCTGGAGCATGACCGGCGGTGAAATCCGCTATCAAAGCGGATTGGTGGAGGCGCTGGTGGGTGATGGCGTCAATGCGGTGCAGGCTGCGGTGGATACGGCGATCGCGCAGGGCGTACCGGCGCAGCATCGTAGCGACAACTATGCCTTCTATCTGGATCGTTTATCCCGCTTTGATACGCAGCAGCAGGCCAGTACGGCCGTGATTCAACAGGTCTTTGCACCGGAGGTGAACAAATGAGCGCAATGAACAGCCGTGGTGAACTGTGGTTTAACCAGCTGACTGCCGGAGCAGAAAGAATGTCGGGCCTGTGCCCATCGGTGCTGGCAGCTGATGCTGACGGTGTCCGTTATATCGCCGTGATCCCGGATGCGCACAATCGTTACCCGCGCGCCGCCAAAGGCGAGGTAGGGCTACTGGAAGGCTGGACGCTGGCGAAAGTGGTGCATCAGACCATCGCCGCCGATGCCGACAAGCCGACCAAACGCCCGATTGTCGCGGTGATTGATGTTCCCAGCCAGGCGTATGGCCGCCGTGAAGAAGCCTTTGGTATCCACCAGGCGCTGGCGGGTGCGGCAGGTGCCTATGCCCAGGCCCGTCTGGCCGGACACCCGGTCATCGGGTTGATCGTCGGTAAGGCAATGTCCGGGGCGTTTCTGGCGCACGGGTATCAGGCCAATCGTCTGATTGCCTTCAATGATGCCGGTGTGTTGGTGCATGCGATGGGTAAAGAATCTGCCGCCCGTATCACGCTGCGTACCGTCGAAGCGCTGGAAAAACTGGCGGCGACCGTGCCGCCGATGGCCTACGACATCAGCAATTACGCCACCCTGGGCCTGCTTTCTTCTCTGCTGAACATTGCCGACCCGGATGCACCGAGCGCGAGTGACCTCCAGCGGGTGCGCGACACCCTGGCCGCCGCGATTGAGGATGCACGCCGTGATCCACGCCGTGGTTCCGGTGAGGTAGCCGCCAATCGTCAGGCTTCAGCGCAGGTACGCGAACGTATGCGCGCCGCCTGGTAATAAAAAATAAAAAAAGACTTACCTGCCGGATAGCGACAGGACCGGGTGTGTAATCCACGCCCGGTGACCTGAAGCATCTGTTAAATGAACACCATCGCGTCAGTATTCACTCTTCTAATAACAGGTGATTTATGACTTACGTGATTCTTCATGCCCTTGCACCCATTTTTGTCATCATGCTGTTGGGTTTCTGGGCTGGCAAAGCCGGGATGGTCGATAACAAGAACGTCTCGTTACTCAATATTTTTGTGATGGATTTTGCCTTACCGGCGGCGCTGTTCAGTGCCACGGTGCAAACTCCCTGGAGTGGTATCGTTGCGCAGATGCCGTTGATTGTGGTGCTGACCCTGGCAATGTGGATTGCCTATGCGGCGCTGTATTTCATTGCGGTTGGCGTGTTTAAAAAGTCTCCGCAGGATGCGGCCGTACTGACGCTGACCGTCGCGCTGCCCAACTATGCCGCGCTCGGATTGCCGATTCTCGGCAGCGTAGTGGGCGAAGGTTCTACGACTTCGCTATCGGTGGCGGTTTCCATCGCCTGTGGATCCGTGCTGATGACGCCGTTCTGTCTGCTGATCCTCGAACGTGAGAAAGCGCGTGCTGCCGGTGAAACACAACGTTCAACGCTGGCTATGCTGCCGGTACTGATGTGGCGTTCAGTGAAAAAACCGATTGTCTGGGGACCGTTGCTGGGTGTGGTGCTGTCAGCATTTGGTGTGAAAATGCCTGACCTGCTGCTGGCGTCGATTAAGCCGCTGGGCCTGTCAGCCACCGCTGCTGCCTTGTTCCTGACCGGGGTGATCCTCTCGGCGCGTAAACTGAAAATCAACACCATGGTGATCAGCTCCACCGTCACGAAGTTGCTGATTCAACCGGCGATAGCCTGGGGAATTGTGCTGGCCTTTGGTCTACACGGCACCGTCGCGGTCACTGCGATTCTGATGATTGCGCTTTCCGCCGGTTTCTTTGGCGTGGTATTTGGCAACCGTTTTGGCGTGCAGTCGCCGGATGCGGAAGCGGTGCTGTTGCTTAGCTCGCTGCTGTCGATTCTGTCGCTGCCGCTGTTTATCTCTTTAACCGCAGGAATCTGAAAATGAACTTCGCCGCACGTCCACATGACCTCCTCTGGCTGCGCCATGATGCAGCGCTACTTGGGGTAACAGAACCCTGGGTGGCGGAACTGTGGAACCATCAGCAACCGGTGGTGGTGCGGCGTGATGTGATGAAGGACGGGTTGATCCCGGTTGGCGTGCGCGGTCAGGCACGCCATCAGCGGGCTGCGGCCTGGGTCGCCCCGCATGATGTGATGCACATCATCTCACCAGAAATGCTGGTGGTCCCGGCGAAGTTAAATGACCATCCGACGGTGCAGGCGCTGGTGATGTTGCGCCAGCAGCCCTGGCCGTGGGAATGGGGCGTTACCGGCAGTACCGGCTTCGCACTGGCTACCGCGTTGCCGGTATTACATCGGGATAGTGATTTGGATCTGCTGATTCGTGCACCACAACCCCGGCAGCCAGTAGATTTTGCCCGCTGGCAACAGGCGCTGTCATTGTTGCCCTGTCGCGCTGATACCCAGATTGAAACGCCGCAGGGTGGTTTTGCCCTGAATGAGTGGCTGCGTAGCGGACGGGTATTGCTGAAAACCGCGCGCGGGCCGCGCCTGACGGATAACCCCTGGGCGGAGGAGACGCCATGAAAACCTTATTTACTTTCCCCGGCCAGGGCGCACAACGGCCGGGCATGTTAGCCGAGCTGCCGCGCGATGAAACCTGGCAGCTGGCGCAGGATATACTGGGTGATGAACTGGCGACGCTGGATAGCCAGGAAGCGTTGCAGCACACCCGCGCAGTGCAGCTGGCGTTATTGATTGCCGGGGTGTCAGCCGCACGACGGTTGGTAGCCCAGGGCATCGAGCCGGATATGGT
The DNA here is from genome assembly GCF_002095535.1 of Pantoea cypripedii. Lineage (NCBI taxonomy): Bacteria > Pseudomonadati > Pseudomonadota > Gammaproteobacteria > Enterobacterales > Erwiniaceae > Pantoea > Pantoea cypripedii. The sequence continues at coordinate 529,161 of NZ_MLJI01000003.1, read as the reverse complement.
ATGTGGTCTGTCGATTGGCGCTTATCCGGCGGCGGTGATTGCCGGGGCGCTGGATTTTGCTGATGCCCTGCGGCTGGTCGCCCTGCGTGGTGACTTAATGGAAAGCGCGTATCCGCATGGTTATGGGCTGACGGCGATCAACGGCCTGCCACTGGAACAGGTGGAACCACTGGTGGATAACCAGCACAGTTTTATCGCCAACATCAATTCGGAATCACAAATTGTGATCGCCGGTAGCGAGCAGGCGATGCAATCCGCCGGTGATGCGGCGCGCGCGCGCGGGGCGCGTTGTGTCCGACGTCTGACGATCAGCGTACCCTCCCACTGCGCATTACTGGCTGAACCGGCGAGTAAGCTGGTGGAATCGATGAAAAGGGTGAGCCTGCAACGTCCGCGTTGTGCTTACCTGAGTGGCAACAGCGCGCGCGTGCTGTGGCAGCCGGAACATATTGCAGATGATCTGGCGCTGAATATGGCGCGCCAGGTACGCTGGCATGAAGCGATGGTCGCGGCTGAGGAGCGCGAAGTGCGGCTGGTGCTTGAAATGCCGCCAGGCGGGGTGCTGACCGGGCTCACCCGCAGCACGCAGCCGCAGGGTGAGTGTCTGGCGCTGGAACGCAGCAGCATGGAACTGGTGCATCATCTCTACGCCCGTCTGCATCAGGATGAGGGGCGCTGAGCCTTATTTTGCAGGCTTAAGGCATACATACGACCTTCTGCCACCAGCGCCAGCAGATTGGGATCATGTTCGCGGTTGCGGGCAAAGACGATGGCGATTTGCTGGCGCATCTGATACGGCTCGGCCAGTTTAAGAAACTGTAAATCGTGTTCGTATTGTTTGCGCATCCGGCCCGGCACCAGTGAATAGCCCATCCCAGCCTGCACCAGACTCAGCATGGAAAAGATATCATTCACCCGCGTGACAATATTGGGTTCGAAACCGGCGACATGACAGGCTTCCTGGAAGCCGGTAAAGGTGGCGAATCCTTCATCCAGCGAGACAAACGGCTTATCGCTGTAGTCGCTCAGATCAATATCTGCTGTTGAATCGCGCTGCTCGGCGGTGGGCACTGCCAGATAGATATCATCCTGAAACAAACCTACCTGCTCAAACACCTTCTGGTCGATTTCGGTTTCCGTCACCGAGATGATCATCGCGTCCAGCTGATTATTTTGTAACATGCCCGTCAGCACCTGATTCGAACCCATGGTCAGGTTCAGCTCCAGCTCGGGGCGGCGCAGCTTCATATTCATAATCAGGCGCGGCACGGTATCCAGCGACAATGAATAGAGGGTGCCAATACGCAGATGCCCCAGCCCGATACCCGCCGTGCGTCGCGTCTCCTCCAGCCCCTGGCTCAGAGTTTGCAGCGCTTCATTGCTGTATTCCAGCAACGTCCAGGCGGCGGGCAACGCCACCAGATTGCGCCCCTTGTGGGTAAACAACGGGCAGCGCAGGCTCTCTTCCAGCGTATGTAGTGCACGATGCACGCTGACCGTGCTAATGCCGAGAGTTTCTGCCGTGCGGGCCAGATTCTCGCTTTCCATATAGGTGCAGAAGATAAAAAGCTTACGCACCGTCAGGTCGTTATCGAAATTGAGTTTCATGGATAAAGGCTTAAAAATGAATACGCTGGTTATGATACACGTTTCATTTTTGTCATGCGGGCATGATTATGCGGAAGTATTGATGGTTCGGCGGGTGTGGAAAAAACTAAGGGGCCGACGCAGCAACGTCAAGCCCCCTATGACAAACCACAAACGTAAGTAGTTTTTCCGGCGGTCACGGTCTCTACCCACCGTGCCGTCGTTTTTTAGTATCAATATGGTCAATGGTTCCGTCAACCGTATTTTTTGCGGACCGGCAAAATGTTACTCAATCCGCGGCTGCAACTGATACACCCAGGCCGCCACCTGCTGGCCTTGTGACGTCGTGACATCAACCTCGACCCGGTCATAGCCGTCTTCAAACTCATCCAGCATCGGCCAGTGGACATCCAGCTGATCTGACAAAAACAAATACCCCGCCACGCGCGGGCCGTTTTTATCCAGCACGATACCGGGGAAATCTGCCGCTGCGCCCCAGCCACGTTCGTAGAAGGTGCCGGTCACAAAGCCCTCCAGCCAGTCGCCGCCGATGTTCTCCAGAATATGTGCATTGGAACGGCCTGGGCACAGCGTGCCGTAGACAAATAAAGGTTTCATTTTCCCTCGTAAAATCAAACAAAAGAACCACTTTAGCGCCCGTGATGCGGGATGTCACCTGCACCACCGGGAAGCTGATAAGCAAAGTCTATCGCATTGAAAACCAATAACGTCTGGCTGGTGACGGGCAGGGTGCGAATAATCAGGTTATGACTATATATCGCGTAAGAGTGGGGTTTCATAACCCTTCAGCCCTGACTTTCAGGCAGCTTGATGAAATTCTCGAACCACAACGTTTCTGGCGTACCGAGCCTGACAGTGGCCGTTTCCGTTATTTCACCGAATATGAATACCAGTCTGAGGTGCGGGACCTGTGTTCGGTATGTTCACTGGCTTATTCCCAGGCCTGCCGGGTGAAGCGTTGTCCCTTAATCCTGGTGGAGGTGATCGCGGAAGCGTGCTGAATCGAAAAGTGCGATTCAGCACCGTTACGAGGCTTACTTTTGCTCTTTATCGTCGTCAGCAGGGACGAGAGGTTCATCAACCTCGCTCTGCTTACCGGATTTCAACAGCTGAATATCCAGGATCACATAGGTCATGGTGGTAATAAACAGCGAAATAACGCTGCCGATCACGCCACTGGTGGTAAAGGTGAAGAAGTTATACATCACCACCCAGGTCAGGCTGATAAAAAGCGCCAGGGAAGTCATGATCGCTGAGAACGAGTAATGCGTGGTGCGTGCGCCCATCGCGTTAATCTGCTGGCTCAGATTGTTGCCGGTATATTTTTCCAGCAACAGGATGCTGCGTTCCCAATTGCGCGCGCGGCGTGCGCTGCTGCGGGTAAAAAATAGGAACAGCAGCGAGAGGAAAAAACCAGAAAAAGCGATGAGAACCGGCACCGCTTCCAGTGCATACGCGATGCTTTTATGGCTGGTGTCTTTGGTGCTGAGATCCAGCGTGAGCGATGCACCCAGCGCCGCGTAGAGAAATATAAATAGCACGAGAAATATTGCACCGCGTTTCCAGTTCAGCTCTGCTTCCTGGTTTACCTGCTGACGTGCCACCTGTAGCGCCTGCCGCAGCGGGTTGGCCTGAGCGGATTCCGCTTCAATACTGTCAATTTTTTCGCCAAAGAAGCTATGAATAAAGGGCTGATCGGCCTGTTCGATGGGTATACGCATAAAATTCCGTGTGACTGAACGAAGGTGACTGAAAGTTTAACGCATTGAGCAGGTTAAAGGGACTGGTGAATAAAAGTGGAATGCCCGTGTGAACGGGCAGGATTTAGATCGTTAGCCGACTTTATGTAACGGTCTGGGTTTATAACTGGTGTTCAGTACAGACAAATCGACAGTCTTTTGCGCCCGTTCCAGGTCATAAACCGCCTGAATTCTTAACCACATCTCGGGGGTGCTACCCAGCACAGCTGCTAGTTTGATTGCCATTTCTGGCGTGATGGCCGTAGTACCAGAGATCATACGAGAAGCGGTTGATGGTGCGATAGCCAATGCACGTGCCAGCTCCCTGACTCCAATATCAAGATCTTCCATAATGCCCGAGATAATTTCACCGCCATGTGGGGGGTTATGCATACTCATTAGTGATAATCCTCATAAAATTCTGCTGTGATTTTACCCTTAATCATCGGCATATTGCTGGTCGTTTTGCGGCCCATCACGCAAATCCGCTTTACCTGGCTCACGTACACTGGACCTCGCGATCATCACCGATCGCGCAGTTGACGACGGAGGATTTGTGTATGTCCTATGTTGATGGATTTGTTGTGGCGGTTCCGGTAGACAACAAGGAGGCTTATGTGGCGATGGCGGCGAAAGCCGCGCCTTTGTTTAAGGAGTTTGGCGCGACGCGCATCGTTGAATGCTGGGCAGATGATGTGCCGGACGGTAAAACCACCGGCTTTCGCATGGCGGTAAAAGCGGAAGAGGACGAAACGGTGGTGTTCAGCTGGATTGAATACCCTTCGAAAGAAGTGCGTGATGAGGCTAACAAAAAACTGATGGCCGATCCGCGGATGAAAGAGATGGGCGAAAATATGCCGTTTGACGGCAAGCGCATGATTTATGGCGGTTTCGCTCCGCTGCTTGATGAATGAGGCGGCCCTGCTGGCTGTGCGGCGTGCCGCCAGCCATCCCCGTTACAAACTAATCAGCTTTTTGACACCCGGAATTTGCAACATTGCCAGCGAAATCAGCATCGCCAGCGCTACCGTCAGCGCAATCACCAGCAACTTATCCACCACCGATCGAATGCTGATTGCCCACGCCAGAATATTGAAAACCAGATAATGCAGGATATAGACGCCGGTCATGGTCTTGCCCAGGGTGGCGAAGACCGTCGGGAGTTTTTTCCAGTGGGCAGGTAGCGTGATGGCGTTAACGCTGATGGCTATCAGGATCACCAGAAAATAGACCTGCGACCCTGTCAGGACGAAATCATTGCCGGTAGAGATAAAACGGGCGATGAAGTAGTAACGTTCATACAGCCAGGTAAAAAGATAAACCGCAGGCAGCAACAGCAGGCTGAGCCGCACCACCCGCACCGATTGCAGTGTCTGAATCACCATCGGCAACGCCATCAGACGACCGGACAGATAATACAGTACCCAGGTCCAGATACGATATTGCGGCAGCAGGGAGAACGCCCGATTGTCCGGCCACAATATCGCGAGAATGTCATACAAGAATGCCGCCAGTAGCAGGACAAAAATGATCGCGGCCATTTTGCCGGGAAACAGGATTAACCGGTCAATCAAGGGATGTGACACGTAAATTAAAATCAGTGAAATCATAAACCACGGCTGAATCAGATAACCTTTGTTTTGCACCCCGGCAAACCAGAAAAAGGTAAACCAGAAGAGAAAAATCAACAAAATGCGGCGAATCTTATCCAGTTGCCAACTGGGGCTGTGTTTCTGCCCGCTGTCGATATAGCCGCTCAGTAAAAAGTAGAGCGGCGTGGCGATAGTGGAAATAAAACTCAGGATGTTGAGGGCCAGGCTGTAATTGTAGTTGTAGCGATCATAGCTCTGATACAGGGTGAAAAAAGACACCGCCGTCATACAGGCCAGCGTTTTCAACAGATTAAGCCCGGTATTATTCATCAACAGCTTCCTTTGCATGGAAACAGCGATACAGCACCGGCAGCACCAGCAAAGTCAGCACCGTGGCGAAACCTAACCCGAAAATGATCACCACTGCCATGCTCTGGAAAAAAACATCGCGCAACAATGGCAACAGACCCAGTACGGTGGTAAATGCCGTCAGCAGGATCGGTCGCAAACGCGAAGTCGCCGCATCCAGAATTGCCTCCTGTAGCGATTTCTGCTGTCGGAACTGGCGGGTTTCTTCCAGCAAGACAATGCCATTGCGGATCAGCATTCCCGAGAGGCTCAATAACCCAATCAGCGCCATAAAGCCAAACGGAATACCGGTTAGCAGGAAGCCACAGGTGACGCCGATTAAGGCCAGGGGTACGGTGATCCAGATTGCCACCGCATCGCGCAGCGAGTTGAACATCAGAATGGTGATAACAAACATCACCAGGAAGCCAATCGGAAGCGAACTCAGCAACCCACTTTGCGCTTCACGTGAGCTTTCCAGCTCGCCGCCCCATTCGAGGCGATAGCCCGCTGGCAACTTCAGCTGTTCGATTTGTGGCTGCACCCGCGCCACCACCTGGGCCGCAGTGAATCCGAGGGCGGGGTCCGGGTCAGTTTGCACCGTTAACACGCGCATACGATCACGTCGCATAATCAACGGGTCTTCCCACTCAAGGCGGAAATCTGACACCACGTTGCTGAGCGGGACAAAGTGTTGTAATGAGTTGCTCCACAACTGAATGTTGGCGATGTGGTCAATATTCTGCCGTTCATCATCCTCCGGAAACAACATCACCGGGATCAACCGTGAGCCATCGCGGAAGATGCCGACCGCGTCACCGCTGAAATTCATGCGTAACGCCTGGTCAATATCGCGTTTATCGATACCCAGTTCCTGTCCGCGCAATGCCGAGTATTGTGGGCGGATAACTTTGCTACGCTCCTGCCAGTCATTACGCACCGGGAAGGTGGTGCCGTCGGCCTGGAAAATGCCGTCAATCTGGCTGCCAATCTGGCGCAGCGTATCGGGATCCGGGCCGATGACGCGTAAGGCGATCGCGCTGTCGCTGGCGCTGCCGAACTGAATACGTTTAATACGTTCATTCACCTGCGGATATTGCTGCTGAATATAATGTTCAGTCGCTAAGGCAATACGCTCCAGCTGGCGGCCATCCTTCACCCGCACCATGATTTGCGCGTAATTGGTGTACTGACGGGTGGAATCATAAGTCAGGGTAAAACGCATCGCGCCCTGGCCGATGGTGGTGACGGTAGCCGCAACCCCCTCTTCCTGATTAATAAAACGCTCGATTTGCGCGGCGGTCGCGGCGGTATGGTTGATATCGGTGCCATAGGGCAGCCAGAGATCGGTGAAAAATATCGGCGTGTTGGAGGAGGGGAAGAAGTTCTGTTTAACAAAGGTAAAGCCATACAGCGATGCCGCCAGGCAGGCCACCATCACCGTAATCGTCAGCCAGCGTACGCGAATCAATGTGGCCAGCGTGTTGCGATATACACGGAACACGATGCCCTGGTAAGGAGATTGATCGTCCTGTGGCGGCAGTTGTAATTCTTTACGCCGCGCTTCGCTCCATTTGATAAACACCGGCGTAAGCGTCAGTGCGGTGATCCAGCTGAGCAGCAGGGAGATCAGCAGCACCTGGAACAGGGATTTACAGTATTCACCGGTGGAGTCCTGGGACAGGCCAATCGGGGCGAACGCGATGATGGCAATCACCGTCGCGCCCAGCAACGGCATCGCCGTGCGTTGAATCATCTGCGTAGTGGCCTGCTGCAACGGCTTCCCGCGCTGCTGGTCAATTTTAATACCTTCCACCACCACAATGGCGTTATCCACCAGCATACTGAGCGAGATGATCAGTGCGCCCAGCGAGATGCGCTGCAATTCCAGCCCGAACAAATACATCACCAGCAACGTACCCAGTACGTTAAATGCCAGCGATGCGGCGATGACGATGCCGCTGCGTACCCCCATAAAAATCAGCAGCGTTCCGACGACAATTGCCAGCGCCATCAGGAAGTTAAGGATAAATCCATCAACCGACTGCTTCACTTCCTGCGCCTGGTTATAAAACACCTTCAGTGAAATGCCTGCCGGTTTATCCTGCTGATAAGCGTCGAGCTTTTGCGTCAGCGCATCACCGACGTTAATCACGTTGACGCCAGGGGCAAAGGAAACGCCAATCGCCAATGCCTCATGCCCATCGGCATGGTAGAGATTATCCGGGGTATCGGTCACGCCGTGGGACAGGGTGGCGATATCGTGCAGATGCAGGGTTTGCGAGGTGCCGGGACGTGAAATTGGCAGGTTGGCTAAATCCTCCAGCGATTGGAATTCGCCGGTGGGGTTAAAACGGATGGATTCACCGTCAATCCGGATACTTCCGGCGTTAGAAACCACGTTGCTGCGGCTGAGCAAATCAGCCACCCGCGCCGTAGTGATACCGTAGCTGCTCATTTTCGTACTGGAGAGCGCGATACGGATTTGCTCCTGCTGCACCCCCGCCACTGCCACTTTGGCCACGCCCGGCACCAGCACCAGGTCGCGTCGCAGTTGATCGGCGTAGTTGCGCAGTTCGTCGTTGCTGAAGTCTTTGCCATAAATCACAAAGAAATAGCCATAAACGTCGCCAAAATCGTCATTCACAAACGGGGTATGCGCCCCCGGCGGAAACTGAAGCGCGGCATCACCCACGCGCCGCCGGAGTTCGTCCCAGATTTGTGGCAGCTGATTTGCCAGGTAGCTGGTATGAATCGAAACGGTGATCTGCGACAGGCCATTACTGGAGATGGACGTGACGTTATCGAGTGAAGGGAGCCGCTGTAACGCGTTTTCCAGCGGCAACGTCACTTCCTCTTCCACCTGCTGCGCCGATGCGCCGGGATACTGCGTCACAATCACCGCAGCTTTAATGGTGAACAGGGGATCTTCGAGTCGGCCAATGTTGAGCAGCGCATAAATACCGCCAACGCCAAGCAGCAGAATAACCATCCAGATGCGGATGGGTTTATTAATAAAGTTGTCTAAAATCCGCATTATAACCCCCGCTCACGGGTCCAGATGCGGATGGCTTCGCCGTCGCGTAGCTCGCCGGTTCCTGCTGACACGATACGGTCGCCAGGTTTGAGTCCGGAAATAATCTCAACGCCTGCGGCACTGACATCGCCAACTTCTACCTGCTGATCTTTAACGTGTAAATCATTGCCCTCGCCGACAATCAACCAAACATGGGGCTGATTGGTGGGGCTGCGATCGGGATTGAACACCGCAGCACCAGGCACCACCACGCGTGACTGAGCTGGCGCATTCGGCAGGTTATGCAACTGGACCCGTACCGATCCGCTTAGCCCTGCCACATTGGGTAAATCGGCGGGACGCGGCATGGTCAGCACCACTTGCCAGGTCATGGTGGCGGCATCGGTTTGCGTGGTGTGTTCTTTGTAGCTGGCGGTGAAGGTTCTGCCGGGCAGGGCGTTAAATTGCACCTCCGGCTGGTAGCTGACGTTCTGGATATCGAGACTGGTAAACAAACTTTCCGGTACGGTGAATATCACATCCAGCACATCGGCGCGGGTTAGCAAGGCAATGGATTGCCCGGCGGCCACCACCTGATGATTACGGACCTGAACTCTGGCAATCACCCCATCAAAGGGGGCGCGCAGGGTGAGAAATTGCAGTTCTTCCTGGGCGATTCTCAGCGCCGTGGCGGCAGCATCACGATTGGATTTCTGCACATCCATGTCGGCCTGCGACACCGCGCTGCGGTTGGAAAGGGAACGGAAGCGCTGATATTGCCGCTCAGCCAGTTGGAAAGTATTTTGCCGATCCTTCACGCGCAGACGCGCGTCAGTATCATTCAGCGTCGCGAGGGTTTGATTGGCTTTAACCGTCATCCCATCACGTAAATCCAGCTGGGTGATTTGCCCTGCGCGTTTAAAAGCGAGGTCGGTGTTATCACCTGCCTGAATACGTGCCGGGAATATGCGGATATTGGAAGCGTTGCCTGCGGCGATGGTAAACGCCTTAATTACACGAGGTTGTGGTGGCGGGGATTCTTTTTTTTCATCACAACCGGTAAGCAAAACACAGCAAAGCAGAAAAAGCATTGCCTTGTATTTTATCATTATTTTTCCCTCATCCCGAAAATACCGCGCCATGGATTAATCAGTTAACAAGGAACAATTTTAAGCATTACTACATTTGTGTTGCAGTTCAGAAATGTCATCAGGAGATATGCGAAACCACGAAATATGTTAGCAGCCCCACCAGCGTGGTGGCGACAACTGCCATGATAACGAAGCCAAAAACTAACTTAACCGTCTGTATTTCCATTGTTATTTCCCTTTCCTCTCTGTCGTGGAGGCTGACAAGAGACGCGTACAGCCAGAGTCCGGACGCACAGGCAAGCTAACATTGCCATTCTGATAATATAGATTAGATTTAATTTATCTCATTCAAATCATTAGCTGGATTATTTTTTTTCAGGCGAAAATCTCGGTCAGTGTCTTAAAAATCTAATTACCTCAGTTTGTGTGTGTTTTGTTGAAAAACTCATTTTAACAATAGCTTAATAGCTAGGGGTCCATATGGAAAATGTTCAAGGTCAGGATAAGGGCGCTGTTTCAACTGGGCAGCTCTGGTATCAGTGCACTACAGAAGAAACTTTCCAAAACTTAGCAAGTTCACCGTCTGGCTTATCTTCTTCCGCAGCCAATGAGCGCCTGGAAAAATACGGTCCCAATGCGCTGCCGCAAAAACCCGAGAAGTCAGCGCTACTGAAATTTATCTCTCATTTCAAAGATGTATTGATTTATATCCTGTTTGCCGCCGCGCTCATCACGGCGGTGATGGGCCACTGGGTGGATACATTTGTCATTATCGGCGTCGCAGTAATCAATGCGTTAATTGGCTTTATTCAGGAAAGTAATGCCGAAAAATCGCTGAAAAGTATCCAGAATATGTTAGCCAGCGAAGCCATCCTGGTGCGCGACGGCAAACAAATCACCATACCTACCCAGGATATTGTGCCCGGTGATGTGGTGATGCTGCGTCCGGGCGATAAAATCCCGGCGGATTTGCGTTTGTTTGACGTGCATAACCTGCGGGTAGAAGAGGCGATTCTTACCGGCGAGTCCACTGTGGTGTCTAAAAATGTCGATGCGTTGTCCGGTGAAAAATCATTGGGCGACCGCCTTAACCTCGCATTTTCCGGCACCACTGTCAGTTCCGGCACCGCTGCGGGTGTGGTGGTAGCCAGCGGAGGCGACACCGAACTGGGGCATATCAATGAGATGATAAGCTCTGTGAAAGAGGTGAAAACTCCGCTGCTGGTCCAGATTGATAAACTCGGCAAAGCGATATTTTTCATCATCCTGCTGATGATGGTTGCGCTGTTTATCTTCGGTTATATCCTGCGTGATATCCCGTTCCCTGAGCTGGCGCTCTCGGTTATCAGCCTGGCAGTGGCGGCGGTACCGGAGGGATTACCGGCCATTATCTCGATCATCCTGTCGCTCGGCGTGCAGTCCATGGCGCGGGTCCAGGCGATTATCCGTAAATTACCTACCGTTGAGACGCTGGGGGCGATGTCGGTGATTTGCTCCGACAAAACCGGCACCCTGACCATGAATGAAATGACGGTTAAAGCGGTGGTGCTGGCAAAAAGCAAATGGCGCGTCAGCGGCAACAGCTATGAACCGAAAGGCGAAATTGTGGCAGAAGAAGGGGCCAGCGGACTGAATGCCGCGACCGACCCGCTGTTCCAGCAATTCCTGCATGCGGTTGATACCTGTAACGAAAGTCAGCTGCGGCAGGATGCCAGCGGGCACTGGGTCATCGTCGGTGGCCCCACCGAAGGTGCGATGAAAGTGCTGGCGGCAAAAGGCATTGCGCAGAAAAAATCCGTTGAGGTCATCAGCAAACTTCCCTTTGATTCGCTGTATAAATATATGTCGGTGAGTTGTGTCGCGGATGGGCAGGCGTACATTGTGCTGACCGGTGCCCCCGATGTGTTGCTGAAGCTTTGCCAGCAGCAACAGACACCCAATGGCGTGGAGCCGCTGGACCTCGCTTACTGGGAAGCGGCGATCACCACCTACGCCAGTGAGGGGTTGCGTACCGTCGCTGCGGCGTGGAAACCGATGTCAGAGCCGGTCACTTCGCTGGATCATGATGAACTGAACAACGGCATGGTACTGCTGGGGCTGGGTTGCATGATGGACCCCCCGCGTCCGGAGGCCATCTCGGCCATTCACGACTGCCAGCAGGCGGGGATTCGCGTCAAAATGATCACCGGCGACCATCAGGAAACCGCGATGGCTATCGGCCAGATGCTGGGTATTGGCAACAGCAAATCAGCGGTCACCGGTTATGAACTTGAGCATATGAACGACGCGGAACTGGCGCAGGCGGCGAAAACCTATGACATCTTTGCCCGTACCAGCCCGGAGCATAAATTACGCCTGGTAAAAGCGCTGGAATCGAGCGGCGAAATCGTCGGTATGACCGGCGACGGTGTCAACGATGCACCCGCGCTGAAGCAGGCCAACGTCGGTATCGCCATGGGTATCAAAGGCACCGAGGTGACGAAAGAGTCGGCGGATATGATTCTCGCGGATGACAACTTCGCCACCATTGCCGCCGCGGTAAAAGAAGGACGGCGGGTGTATGACAACCTGAAGAAAACCATTCTGTTTATCATGCCGACCAACCTGGCGCAGGGCTTACTGATTATCATCGCCATCCTGATGGGGAATCTGCTGCCGCTCACCCCGGTACAGATTTTATGGATGAACATGGCGACGTCCGCCACGTTGTCTTTTGGCCTGGCATTTGAACCGGCAGAAGCCAATGCCATGCGCCGTCCTCCACGTAATGTGAAGGCGCATGTGATGGATGGATATGCCATCTGGCGTGTCATTTTTGTCGGCTTGTTAATCTCCATCAGCGCCTTTGTGCTGGAAGCCTGGTTACAGCCACGTGGCTACAGCCCGGAATTTATCCGCACCGTGCTGCTGCAAATGCTGGTGACCGCGCAGTGGGCTTATATGATTAACTGCCGTAATTCGGAAGGCTTCTCCCTCGACAGCGGATTGATAAAGAACAAAGGTATCTGGCTGGTGACGGTGGTACTGATCGTGCTGCAGGCGATCATCATTTATATCCCGCTGATGAATACGCTGTTCGGTACCCGTCCGTTACCGATTAATTACTGGTTTATCTCACTGATTGTCAGTATCGCTATCTTTATTGTGGTTGAGATAGAAAAACGTCTGACACGATCATGGCGTGGGGTGAAAACCCAATCACTGACCTGAGTTCGCTGATATTGAGTCCTGCTGTTGCCGGTAGCTGGCCAGCAGGACTTTTTTAATCAGGTAGGTCAGAGGGATTGCCAGGATAGCGCCGGTAATGCCCAGCACGGCCTGCCAGAACAAAAAGGCCAGCAGCTGGCTGGTTAATGACATATCCAGCCGTTTACCCACCATCAACGGTTCCAGCACGGAACTGAGCGTCAGGTTCAACACCACAAAAAATCCCGCTATCACCAGGGCAATTTCCAGGTCAAACGCGAGATAGCTTTGCACCACAGGCGGAATGGCGGCCATAAAGGAGCCCAGCACCGGCACGTAATTGAAAACAAACATCAAAACGCCCCAGAAAAAGGCAAACTTCAATCCCAGTAACTGCGCGCCACCCCAGACGATCAAACCACCAAAAATCCCCGTCAGCGTTTTGACCCGAGCATAGACAATCACACTCTGAATCCCTTCCTGCAGTGCCAGATATATCGCCGGTGAGTCGCCGCACGCACGCTTCTGCAAGGCATTTTTCAGCAGCGGCAGCTCGTAAAGCATAAACAACAGCATCAGGAAAACCATCACCCACCATGACAACACGCCGGGAATTTGAGTCAGGAAAGCGGTAACCCAGCGGACAATGGCACCGGCATCGACAAACGCCAGCATTTCGTCCGGTGCCAGGGCAATGCCAATTTGATCAAGAGCCTGAGTTACTTCCTGCAATCTTGCCGTCAGTAACAATGGCGTCTGGCGGCTCAGCAGGATCAAATCCGGTGTCAACACGGTCAGTTTGATAATGGTCACCACAATGATCAGCAGCAATACCGAGATAATCAGCAGGGAGGAGAGAATGCGCGGGATGCGTTTATGTTCAAACCAGCTCACCAGCGGATCCAGCATGATGGAAAGCAGCATCGCCAGCAGCACCTGATTAATCAGGTGCGCGGACAGGTGTAACCCGAACAAAATCAATGTCAGACAGGCGAGTGAAATCAGTACACGCGATAACTGCGGCCACGGCGTAAACCAGCTCATTGTCGTCATTTCCCTGAAGTTAACGATTCGCTGCATAGTGCATTAACTATATCTGCAATGTTTTGATTCAGCATACTTAAAGGTGGTGGCAGGGCAGATTATGCACATGGCCGTGCAGCATAACGCTGAAAGTTAGCAAGGATGCCAGTAAGGCATGCTTATATAGGTTTTTATTCTGCTATTGCTAAGAATTTTAGCTGTATCTCGATATGATTGACTGGTGCGTCAAGCGCGGTTACACATATTTAGTAACGCTGGCAGGTGAATAAATAAGAGAGAGGGCCACCAATCAGGTAGGCCTTAGTATCGACTTGCACGACATCCAACTGTAAATAAGAAGGGTCAAGCGTGAGCTCGGCCAGCAGATCATTAAAAACTGCGTCCGGGGTATTATCAGTCGGGGAAGTGATGATGCTCTCGATATGATAGTGATAGGTATCATAATCAATTTTGTCACCCTGATTGAGGATAATTCTGCGATTGAGAGTGGCGACCGCATTGCCATAATTCACCTGGCCGTTAAGCAACAAATAACCTGAAGTTTTATCCTGGAAGCGTAAATCCTGGGTGAGTGCAAATTCGTTATGTGAACCCTCTTTACGACTGAGATCATAATGAGTGAAGGTTGAGCAACGGAAAGGAAACGCGTCGGCATGACGTATAAAAGTCATTGCGCCTATGGCAATTAAGGTTACGGCGACCAGTACACTGGCCAACACGATCATCGTAGTACGCTTCAACCCATTCTCCAGTCGAGATAATAAAAGTTATCGCACGCGATGACATGACCGCTGTCATTCAGCTTGCAGGAGGAGAGCGTGGTTCTGCCATAGTTTTGTGCCGAAAATGCGGTGATTTTATCAAAGTAGAGACGCCGACTACTGTCACAGGTTTGGTGGTTCTCGCGCAACATTTGTTGAATTTGCTTTTCCAGCATCGGCTGGTCATGGCTGTCGACGCCCTGCACAAACACCACATTACAGCCGCCGGCTAACGGAATAGAAACCGGCGTAATTTCCTGTTCACCTGATCGCACTACCCGATAATACCAACTGCCGCTGGCAATCAGACAAACCATCAGCACCGTCAATAGCAGGAGATAATTGGTGTGGCCGTGTGTTGCGCGGTGACCGTCCGGATAGAGAGGAGAATCCGGCGCTGAAGTTGATGCCTCTTCTTTGATGGTCTCTTCCCGCGTGATGGGGATTTCTGTGTTGAGACGAATCCCCATTTTCGGCACGGTGATGATCAAATTTTCACAGCCAAAGGATGCCAGTGCACGCCGTACAATGCTGAGATATTGGTTCAGGTTATTATTTGATCCCCGTAGTCCGTATTTATCCCATACCTCGGTCAACAGTGCATCCCGCGTCAGGATCTCACCGTTGGAATTCAGTAATTGTTCAAACAATCGGCCAGATGAGAGGCTGAGACTCAGCGTCTCCTGGGTAGGGAGATGGTTTAATGTGCAGTCATCGGAGTTATAAGTTACGGTCCCGTCGATCGTATAAATCATTCAGAAATCACTATATTTTCGCGGATTGTTTGCAGTATAGGTCAGAACAGTAAGATAGCCTACTGCTTACCGGACTGTTGCACGAGTTGCTGAGAGAAAATTAATCACCATCACCCACCCTCGCAATTTAAATCTATAAATGTTGTTAAAATAGGTTTTAGTTCTGATAATTTTGTTATTATCGGATTATAAATCCAGTAAAAGGCCGGGAGTGAGAAGCAGAACACAAAGCACGGTGTTCCCCTATAACACCTAATCGTAATAAAGCATCGTACGGTAGGCGGGCATAATAGCAGTATATTTATCTAAATATTCGCGAATCATATATTCAAATTGCTCTGTCCAATCTTTGAACAGTAAAGTTAAGGCATCGGGAAGTAGATTTATCTGAACAACTATTATCTGCGAATGGATAAAACGCCGTCATATTGACCTGATGCTGACAACTCATAAAAGCAGGCGAAATAATTCATGGCGTCAAGATGTTTCATTCACAAAACAAAAATAGTGAACATTAAATTGATTATGATCAAATAGCGTCAAAAATCGGTTCGAAAATGAACTGCCGGGGAAATGCAAGAAGGGATCTCATTAGTTTCAGGACAATTCCACGGATTAGTCACTGTTTTTGTAAACTTTGAATGTGTATAACACCATGGGCATTGAATTTATCGTATGAAAAGGAATGGCTATCAATAAGATAACGCTTGAGTGACATTCCTGGTTTTGTAAATTAATTCACGGTTCTTTTTAAGAACTATCCACGCAATTAATTATTCACTTTCAGACTTATCTGGATAACATTATCTACATAAAATTTGTGCGTAACTCAATCACCGGCCTGCTCAGTGATGCTCTGGTACGCACAGTTTTATGGCTCAGCAAGCCAGGAACTTACAGGTTGGTTTACATGGGAGAGATTAGAATCATTATTCTCGGTGGCGATGAGTTTATGACCGAAGGTGTGAAGTATGTTATTTCGTGTCTCGCTATGCCGAACGATAGGTTTGAAATTAAGAATGGTGGGATTATTGATTGTCTGAAAGCGAATGACATTGATTTTCAGCGTACGATTATTATTGCACCCAGGCACTTATTGAGTGTCATTAGCTTGTTTCCAAATGACATCAGCGTTATCGCGGTGTGCAGTACCATTAGCGTTGGTGAATTTGCGCAGCTACTGATGAACAACTCATTCACCAGGGAGCAGGTACGGTCATCTTATATTCCCAGACTGACCAATACCGAAAGACGCTATTGCATGCTGCTGGCTCAGGGAGTTTCAGTGGCGCAAATGGCCATTATCTTTCATTGTGGACATAAGAACATCAGCAACATAAAAGCGAAGGTGATGATGAAGTGGCGGTGTCATAACACCGTAGACTTCTACAAATTGTTACTGAGCCTTTTAGAAATAATTTAAGTTATCCAGGAAGCCTCATAAATGGAAAATCGTATTTTTAATAAAGTGACACTCGGCGTATTTGCCTATTTATTCTGTAATCTTGCTTCAGCGACAACCACCTCTGGCGTTGGCGGAGGCACGATCACTTTCTCAGGTGCAGTGACGGATGTGACCTGTAATGTCACCACCAGCAACGGAAGTGATTTCACCGTAGATATGAGCCCGGTTACCACCACTGATGTGGGCACAACCGTGGGTGTGGTGACGGCGAATCCGCAGCAATTCAGCCTGACTGTGGATGGGTGTAGTGGATTTGACAATACCAGCACCACTGCTCAATCGCTGCAGATTAAATTTTCCGGTTCTAATGTCTCTGATGACGGTGTCTACCTGAAGAATTTATCGGGCACTGCGACCGGGGTTGGGGTGGGTATTACCTCAGACGGCAGCACGCTGGTGGCACTGAACAGCGCTTTGGATACCGGGCTGGCAACAACTTCGTCTGACTCAACCAGTTTTGACACGGCAGCCAATGGTACTTTGACCTATTACGCCAACTACTACAACTACGGTGGGACGTCGGTAACGACAGGTTCTGTCATCACTACCGCCACCTATACCTTTGACTACGAGTAATCGTTAACCCAATCTGGACGAGAAAACCGGACAAGGATGTCCTGCCAGGAAAGATCATGTTTCGCAAATCCATTCTGCTGTGCTCATTATTATTTCTGAGCACATTCACTGCGTATGCCAGCGTAGTAATAAATAACACCAGGGTCATTTTTAATGGTGATAAAAAGAGCGCCAATGTGCAGCTAATGAACAAATCGTCAGAAACACATTTGGTGCAATCCTGGATTGATAATGGCAACCCGGATGCCAAGCCTGAAGATTTAAAATTAGCGCTGGCGGTAGTGCCTGCTGTAGTACGCATTGATGCGGACAATGGTCAGGTATTGAATATCATTAAAAATGATCTCGTTGCCGCGTTGCCAAAAGACCGGGAAAGTTTGTTCTGGCTGAACATCATCGATATCCCTCCGGTTCCGCAGCATAAAAGCGGTAACTATTTACAGTTTGCGGTACGCAGCCGGTTAAAAGTATTTTATCGACCAGCAGGCTTAGCCATAAGCCAAAGCAGTCTTGCCCAACATATTCGCGTGCAAGGTGGCTGCATTAAAAATGAGACACCTTATTTTGTTACCGTGGTGGGCATTGAAGAAAGTAGCGGTAAAAAAGGACTGAACCTGATCGATAAGGCGCTGCTATTGCGTCCATTTTCCTGTAATGCATACGACAGGCGTCATCCTCTGAGCGAGCAAACGTCTTACGTCTTTAAAATTATTGATGACTTCGGCACACAAAGAGCTATCGACATTAGCCGCTGATACTATGAAACTTCATCATCGATTAACCGTCACATTACTGTTATCGGGCGCTGGCTGTTCGTGCCAGAGTTATGCTGCCACTGAATTTGACCCGAGCTTTATGGTTGGTGCCAGTGCCAAAGATTTCTCTCAGGAACAAAAAAGTGCTATTAGTCCCGGTATCTATTCCGCAGACGTTTTTGTCAATAGAGAGTGGAAAGGACAATATGAGGTAAAAATCGATGCTACCAGCGCGGTATATGTCAATGCCGCACATCTGAAGAGGTTTGATATTAAAACCCTCACAACAGTGACGGGGCATAAGGATGCAGATTGGGTCATGCTGGCGCAATATCTTGATGCGCGCGCAGTAGTTTTTCATCACGACAGCTTTCGTCTCGATATTACTGTTCCGCAGGCAGATGTTATTGCTCATGATAAAAACTGGTTACCACCCGAGCTGTGGGATAAAGGTATTAGTGGGTTGTATACCAATTATAATCTTCTCTATTCAAAAAGCCGTTACCGCAACAGTGGTGACGATCAATCCTATTTATATTTGTCACTTAACAGTGGCTTTAATCTGGCCGACTGGCACTTCCATGATAACTCTTACTACTACCGTCGGCAGAACGCGGAAGCGAAGTGGGTAAATCGCAGTCGTTATCTGGAGAAATCAATCCCCGCGATTGACTCGACGGTGACAATAGGTGACAACGCCAGCAATGCAAACTGGTTTGATAGCTTCAATTTCCGTGGTCTGGGCGTGAAAAAGGACCTGACCATGCTCCCGGATAGCTATCGCACTTATATGCCCGTTATTAAAGGGAATGCTGATAGCAATGCGGTTATCAAGGTCTTGCAGGACGGTAAAATTATCTATCAGCAAAGTGTGCCTGCCGGGCCATTTATCATCGCCGATCTGATGCCCACGGGTTCACGCTCCGATCTGACTCTGGTCATCGAAAATGCCAATGGCACTACCAACTCTTCCGTTATTCCCTATTCTGCGGCTTCCGGTATGTTGCGCAGTGGATCGTCTGACTGGTTGTTCAACGCCGGTCAGTTGCGGACCGGATCACAGCTGGATAAATGTTACTTCTCTCAGGCGGAATATACGCTGGGGATAAATAATTACCTGACGATGGCAGCGGGTGCGCTGCTGAGCAGTAAATATAAATCGGGGCTGGTAGGCACGTCGGTGCTGGTGCCCTATGTCGGGACGCTGTCAGCCAGCTTTGAACAGGCAACATTACATGATGCGCAGAGTACCGCCAGCGGTAACAAAAGCAAAATTGCCTGGAATCGTTATTTCAGTGCAAATACCAATGTTACCGTCAGCTTGACGCACAAAAACCCCGGCTATTTGACATTGAATGAATCCGATTCCGTCAGCGAATATATCAGTGACAAAATTGGCTACCAGGCCCAGGAAAAAAATAATCTCAGCATATCGGTTGATCAGCGTTTGCCTGACGGCTATGGCACATTATCAGCCAGTATTTATACTGTTAGCTACTGGAATACTCGCAACAAATCCACCCAATACTCTCTGGGCTGGAGCAACAGCTATAATGATATTTCATGGAATCTGAACGCAGGAAGACGTCTTTATCGTGAGAACTACACGGATGATTATAGTGATGACAGCAACGTAAAATATTACGACGAATCATACATTAGTCTCTCATTAAGTATTCCATTTACCCTATTTGAGCGACCGGGCAGCATAACTTCAGCACTAACCGCCGAAGGTAAAAACTACAGTTCATCTTCTCTGAACTGGAATCAGCAATATGCTGACAATCTGCGCTATAGCCTGTCTCTGAAAAATAGTCAGAATGAGAAAACCACGGCCGGAGGATTCGTTTCCTGGGATACGCCTGCCGCCAGTTTGACCGGTAATGCCACCAGGGGGAGCAATTACAGCCAGTATGGCGCTGGTGCCAGTGGCAGTATTTTAGTCTCTCGATACGGCGTCTTGACATCGCCGAAAACGGGCAGCAATTTTGTCATTATTGATGCACCGGGTGTTTCAGGTGCCAGGGTCAACGGTAATGAAAGTTTTACCACCAACGCTTCCGGTAAAACATTAATTCCCTATGCTAAAGCATGGCGTAAAAATAGTTATTATCTGCGTTCTGAAGCCGGGAGTGATGTGCTCGGCAATATCAAACAAATTGCGCCGTGGAAGGGCAGTATTTCTTATGTGAAATATATAACCGACACACGGCAGACGTTTTCCCTGCGGGCCACGGATGCCCAGGGTGGAGCTTTAATCTTTGGTGCCTCAATTTTTGACAGACAAGGTCAGGCTCTCGGGTATGTTGCTCAGGGGGGTTTAATTTATATTAAGGCGGAATTTCTGCCTGACTATATTTTAATTAAAACCGACAGTAAAAATTCCTGCATCATCAGAAACGTAAGTTTGGCAGGCGAGAATATATGCAAATAATTATGAAGAAAAGTATTTTAATGCAGTTATGTCTGGCGGCGCTGTTATTTTTCGCTTCTGTACAGGTTTATGCTTACTGCGACCCAAAAAACATCTCAACCAGCTCAAGTGCTGTCGCAGTGACCAGTAACAGTGCGACTGACATTAGTGACATGCTCTCGTTAAGTAGCAGTTATTCCTACACGCAAAGCTCGAATTTTGCGGGTTATCAGTTGGCATGCTGGACGGGGGGAGAAACACTTTATTATCGCAACGGCATTGATGGTGGTTATACCGTGAAATTCACCAGTGGCGATTTAGACACGTACATTAAATTCACCGCCTCACTGTCGATGACCAGCAAAAGTTTTAGCGGATTGATGGGCACCACTTATGCGGCCAGTGATTTTGATGCAGATATGACGCTCAACGCTGAAGTGGTCAGCACCACCACCTATGACGCAACCACCTCCAGTTCCAGCATGGAGATTCCGGTATTGTATCTGCTGACTTCTAGCGGCAACTCAACGTATGCCACTGCCAGCGCCCTGCGTAGTTTTGTCGCTACCTCAGCGACGGCAAGCGCAGCCTCTTACAGTAATCTCAAGGGATTTGCCTCAATGACGGTAAATTTCCTGCCTGTCAGCACGACCTGTACCATTGAAAATCTGGAATTCTCACTGCCCAGCACCACCGTGTTTGCCCTGAAGTCGGGTGAATACTCCGACAGCCAGTTCACAATTCCGGTGAGTTGTAGCGGCAGCGTGAACAGCCTCGCCACCAAAACTTTTAATTTACGTGCTTACAGTAACGACCTGGTCGATACCAGCAATTACATCATCAGAAATTCCGCCTCAACTTCATCTGGCATTGGTTTCCAGCTGTTTAACAGTTCCACTGATCCCATCAGGATGAGTTCAACCTTTGATAGCAGCGCCACCTCGCTGGCTTCCATGACGAAGGGGAGTGACCTGGTTACCTCGCTCACCAGCATCGGCATTGGCGCGCGGTACAAAATCTATGACAGCAGCAATCTCTCACCAGGCACGGTGATTGGCACGATGGTGATTTATATGGAGTATGAATAAATGTCTATCTCAGGCATACAGCACGCCCTCCAGCCTGTTGCAGGGATCAGATTGCAGCCGTTGGTCTGCTTAACGTCACAGGAAGTGGTGGCGCATGAAGTGTTATCCACGTTTTCTCCCCGGCTGGATATTGAACGCTATTTTCAGGCGATCAGCATAGAAGCAGCCAGCAGGTTGTTCTTTTGGCAAGTTGATCAGATTGTGCAGCAGCATGCTGAGGGCATCTTTAGTTTCAATCTGCCACTCCGGGTGTTGATGAGTCCGCATTTCCTGCCACGACTGCAAAACTATGCCAGCCACCAGAGATTGATGATTGAATTACAGGATGCCAGTGCACTAGCTGATTTAAACGCACATCAGTTAAGCCGCTTCTTACAACACTCAGAACATTTGCGTCGCTCGGGCTGGCCGCTGTGGCTGGATGATATCAGCGAGGAAGCCTTGCTCAGGCTGACAGGAACCGGCTATCACTTTGCCGCTATCAAGATTGCCGCGAGCCTTTTCCAGCAGTCTTGTTCCTCCAGGCTGCATGCGATGACCCGGCTGGCCCGCCACATCACCGGCTGCGTAATTTTCGAAGGAATTGAAACCCACGCACATCTGGCGAAAGCCATTGCCAGTGGAGCCGCCGTTGGCCAGGGTTTTTTGTGGCGTGAATAGGCCAGCAAAAGCGGCAACCTTTACTTTTGCACCACCATCTCACGCGCATCATTTTGCTGTAACCAGTCTCGGCTCACCACCCGCAACATCTCGATAAAGGTCTGCCCGGCAGTGGAAAGACGGCCAATATTCGGACACAAAATGCCGATATCGGTAGCAGGCAACACCTCCTTCAGAGTCAGGGGGCGTAATGTTTGCTGATAACCAGGAAACCGCAGTCGCACCGATGACCACATGCTGACCATCTCCGCTTCTTCCATCAGGCGCGCCATGATGGTGGGAGAAGAACAATGAATCACCCGCTCAGGCAGCGGCAGGTTATAACGCCGAAAGACCTGAGCCAGAATTGAATGGTCGCCAGGCTCATCCCAGTCCAGCCAGGTGTAAGCCAGCAGTTTGCGTAAGGAGGTGGTATGGGTGATGGGATGCTGCTGACCGGCGATGATCGAGTTGTTCAGCGAATAAAGCATCTCATAATACATAGGCGCAATGCGCATGCCATCGGTGGCGGAGATCACTGCCAGGTCAATACGGCTGTTTTCCAGGGCATCGTAGAGCTGATGTGGACGGCCCTCCATCGCAATCAGTTTCACGCCCGGAAAACGCTGCTGATAGTTGAGCAAAGTGGTGGTGAAGGGACCGTAAGACGCCGCAGAAGTAAAGCCGACACGCAGCTGGCTCATCGCTTTACCCAGCAGATGATCGATCTCCTCCCGCGCCTGACTTAGCGAGCGGTCGATATCACGGGCATGACGTAATAACACCTGCCCATATTCATTTAACGCCACGCCGCGCGAGGAACGCTCGACAATCGGCATTCCGATCTCGGCCTCCATTTCCTGAATGGTTTTGCTGATGGCGGGTTGGGTGAGATGCAGGGTGCGTGCGGCTTTGCCAATGCTCCCCTGGGCCGCCACTTCCAATAACACATCAAGCTGGTTCAGTTTTATTTTCATGTTTTCCCGTCGCTGGTGCAGAAAATGCACCATCAGATATCAATGAAGATAACCAAAGGCATAACTATTTCTCATGATTGAAATGTAATTTATTTATGCCAATAGTGCACCTTCCACCGTTTCTGGAACGTTACTGGAAGGATATGCCGATGAAAAAAGTCAAATGCGCACCCGCTGAGGCGGAATTAGCCGTCTCGCTTCCTTTCAGCGCCGCTGCGCCGGTCAGTCGCCGCTCCCAGGCAAAATCGCTGTTTGCCGTGACGCTGGGGAATGGTTTAGAAATCTATGATTTTGCGGTTTACAGCTTTTTTTCCGTCATCATTGGTCACCTTTTCTTTCCCACGGATAGCGATTCCGCTTCATTGCTACTGGCGGTCGCCACCTTTGGTGTCGGTTTTTTTATGCGTCCGCTCGGCAGCCTGGTGCTGGGCCATTACGCTGACAAACACGGGCGTAAGGCAGCATTGACCTTGATTATGGCGTTGATGGCACTCGGCGTGGCGCTGGTGGCCTTTGCACCCACTTATGCGCAGGTGGGAATGCTGGCTCCCGCGCTGCTGGTGACCGGACGCTTGTTGCAGGGTTTCTCGGCCGGTGGGGAAGTCGGAGCGGCAACCAGTTGGCTGATGGAGGCGGGAGATCAAGCGCAGCGCGGCTCACGCGTCAGCTGGCAAATGGCCAGCCAGGGCGGGGCGGCACTACTTGGGGCGGCGATGGGGGCATTATTGACCCACAGCTTAAGCCAGGATGCCTTGTACAGCTGGGGCTGGCGTATTCCCTTTATCGTCGGTCTCGCGGTGATGCCGGTAGGCATTTATATCCGTCGTCATTTGCATGAAACCCATGTAACCGCAACCGCAGCACCAACGTCTAAGCCTGCCAGCCGCCTGTGGCGTGACTATCGTCGCCAAATGTTGCTTGGCATTCTGCTGGTGATGAAAAGCACCACGACCTTTTACATCATCGTTTATTACATGCCCGCGTATATGGTGCATACCCTGCACATGCCCGCATCGACTTCTTACTGGATTAGCCTGGTTGCAGGTGCTTTAACCCTGGTGGTGCCGTTCTTTGCGGGCAAACTGGCGGATCGCCTGCCGCATCGTAAGCCGTTGTTGCTGGCCTGTGGTGTCGGTTCTCTGCTGCTGATCTGGCCGATATTTGCCACGCTGCACAACGGTGCGCCTTTTGCCCTCACCATGACGCTGATCATCCTCGATCAGGTACTGGCGAATATCACAGCGGTGGCCTTCTTCCTGCTGATCCTGGAGGCATTTCCCCGTTCGGTACGCGCGTCGGGCATGGCGCTGATCTACGCCATTGGCGTTACCCTGTTTGGCGGCTTCGCGCAGTTCAACGTCACCTGGTTGTTGAATGTCACGGGCAACGCCATGGCTCCTGCCTGGTACCTGATGCTGAGTGCGCTGGTCTCACTGGCGGCGTTGCTGGCGTGGCGAGAAAAACCGGTTTTATCCGATGAGTGAATATTGAGGTCTGACATGTTGATTAAAGAAATTCTCGACTATGAAGAAGAGATGATTGCTATCCGCCGCGACTTCCATCAACACCCGGAGCTGGGTTTTGAGGAGTTTCGCACCAGCGCACGTATTGCCGAGTTACTCAGTTCGTGGGGCTATGAAGTCCATCGCGGGCTGGCTGGCACCGGGGTGGTGGGCACCCTGAAAGTGGGCGATGGCACAAAACGGCTGGGATTGCGTGCCGATATGGATGCTCTGCCAATGCAGGAGTTAACCGATGTGCCATGGCGCAGCCAGGTGCCGGGGAAAATGCATGCCTGCGGCCATGATGGTCACTGCGCCATGCTGTTATCCGCTGCGCGTTATCTGGCGGAAAAACGTCCCTTTAGCGGAACGTTACACGTCATTTTCCAGCCGTCAGAAGAGTCATATGGCGGTGCGCGCCGCATGATGGATGACGGGTTATTCGAGTTATTCCCCTGCGATGCGGTGTTTGGTTTACATAATTTTCCCTTGCTGCCCGCCGGGCATTTCTTCACCAAATCCGGTCCGCTGATGGCATCTTCCGATAGCATGACCATCACCCTGCATGGCAAAGGGGGCCACGGTGCGACACCGGAAAATACCCTCGATCCTACGGTGGCCGGAGCGGCGATTGTCATGGCATTGCAGACCATCGTGTCACGTAATGTCGACCCGCAGGATGCGGTGGTGGTCACCGTGGGGAGTCTGCAAAGCGGCAGCACCCATAACGTCATCCCGGACAGTGCCGAGCTGAAGCTGAACCTGCGCACCTTCAGCGCTGAGGTGCGTGAGAAAGTCAAAGCGCGTATCGAACATCTGGTGCAGGCGCAGGCCGCCAGCTTTGGTCTGACGGCCACCTTGCAAGCCGATTTCGGTTATCCGGTGACCATCAACCATGAAGCGGAAACCACATTTGCGACTCAGGTAGCGCGGGATACCTTCGGGGCACAACGCGTTGCGGATGACGACCAGGTTAAACCGCTGATGGGCAGCGAAGACTTCGCTTACATGTTGGAAGAGGTGCCAGGAAACTATATGTGGCTGGGCACCAGCCGCGGTGATCAGGACTACGCGGTGCATCATCCGTTGTATCAGTTCAACGATGCGTGCCTGTCGATCGGGGCAACGTACTGGGCGCGGTTAACCGAAGCCTTTCTGCGCTAAGGAAAAATGGAGCCGTGCGCGGTCAATTATTGACCGCGCACTTGTCCGGGTGCGCCAGGCGTGGCGCACAGAATGTTATCCACAGGGTTTTGCCGCGGATATGCACCCGGAATGTGGACAAAAGCGGAGCGAGAACGCTTAGTGC
This sequence comes from Pantoea cypripedii, assembly GCF_002095535.1. Lineage (NCBI taxonomy): Bacteria > Pseudomonadati > Pseudomonadota > Gammaproteobacteria > Enterobacterales > Erwiniaceae > Pantoea > Pantoea cypripedii. Next base: position 503,297 of record NZ_MLJI01000003.1, on the reverse strand, counting down.
GCGTCACGGGTTGCAACGGGTTGTGGCGACAGCGCCTCATCCGCTTCAACTCGTTCAAGGTCCACGCCGGTGGCATCCGGCAACATAAACGCCGCCAGCAAAGCAATGCAATAAGACACGATCGCCAGTACTCCCATGGTCAAACCCAGGGGATAATGCATCGAAAACAGGCCGACTGCCGCAGGCATCAGGGAGCCAAAACCGCGTCCAAAGCTGGCGCAAAAACCGGCACCGCTGGCGCGTATGGCGGTGGGGTAGAGTTCCGAGAAGGCCGGCGTTAGCCCCGAAGCCAGACCGCCCTGAAAAGCACCTAAAAACAGCTCACCAGCACCAGCGTGATATCCAGATCGAGATGGGCAAACATATACAGGCTGATGACCACCGATTGCAGCAGCAGGAACAGGATAACCGCACGCCAGCGGCCCATGCGGTCACTCAGTCGGCCATAAATAAACGGACCAATCAGCGAGCCGAGAATATTAATAAACAGGTAGCCTGACATTTGTGTCACCGGTAATCCCAGACTCAGCTTCAGATAGGCCGGTAACCAGGTAATCACAATATAAGCGCCACCAAAAATGCCGCTGGCAAGTAAAGTTGAAGTGATAGTGGTGCGCAGATAAGGACGCGAGAAAATAATACCGATATTCTTTCTTTCGCGCGGTTGCTGCGCATGGGAAAAGGTGGCAGATTCCGGCACCAGACGCCGAATAAACCAAATCAGCACCGCTGGAATTAATCCGATCAGGAAGAAAACGCGCCATGCTTGTTCTGGCGGGAAGGCATTCATTACCAGCGGAAATAAGCCCAGCGAAATAGCATAACCAATCGCATAACCACTCTGAATCGAGGCGGCGACACGGCCACGATAATCAGCACGGATAACTTCAGTAATTAATACCGCGCCAACGATGACTTCACCGCCATAACCCAGCCCCTGGCAAAAACGCAGCAAAAAGAACTGCCAGAAGGTGTGACAAAATGCGGTTGCTGCGGTGAAAAGCGCCACCCAGAGCACCGTGAGCTGCATGACCTTCACCCGGCCAATCCGGTCCGCCAGAATTCCCGCACCCCAGCCACCCAGGGCGCTGCCGATTAACGACACCGAACCCAGCCAGCCTGCATCGGCGCGAGTCAGAAAATGAATACCCAGCAGAACCGGTAAAACCAGCGAATATATGGTGGAATCCAGCGAGTCCAGCGTATATCCCCCGAGACAAGCCCAGTAGGTTCTTTTTTCTTTATTGGTCAGATCGGAATACCACGCGAGTTTCATGCTTCACCTGTGATTTATTGAAGAGCATTCCCCGAATGCTGGCAAAAAATATAAAGCGCGCAGTGAAGTGAATTCTGCGCGCAGCGTTATAGATTATTCTTTCCCCGCCACCGAATAGGTCACCTGCTGATTACGGGTTTTCATAAATTCTTCCAGCGATATCCCCCGCATCGCCGCATAAATATCCAGATTGGAGGCTCCGATCACCGCGCCCATTTTTTCCAGCAGGAAAAAGCTGGCACCGTATTGAATCAGGCTGCGCCAGTCGCGCTGCCGAATCATTTCACATTCACGCGCACTTAATTGCGCGGCATCGAACATGGCTTCCGGGTCGTGCCGAAAACGCTCGCGCGGACCTGGCTGAATAAGTTGGTGCAGGAAACGGTTCAGTCGCAGGCTATCGAGGCTGCGTTGCTGGGTGAAGGGATAGCTGCCCGCCAGCTTTTCAATCCCCGCCAGCTCACGCGCCATCTTTTCGCGATGGTGTTGCATATTGTCTACCGGAACATCACCTGCCTGGTTTTCCAGCACCAGGGTGGCGATGCCGGTCATGGAGGGCAGGTAATAACCCTGATGCTTTTTCACCACATTGGCGGACAGTGCACCACGCATCACCAGCCACATAATCTCTTCTGTCCCTTCCACGCCGCTCAGTTCGGCGTATTGCGCAATGGTCAGCTCGGTCAGTCGCTCAGGATCGTTTACCAGCAAGTCCATAAATTGCTGGTCCCACTCCACATTATTGAAACCGCAGCGCTCGCCGTGCACCTGATGGGATAGCCCACCGGTGGCGACGATCGCCACGTTGATATCTTCGGGATAACTTTCAATCGCGCGGCGTAGTGCCTGGCCGAGTTTGTAGCAACGGCGCGCTGAAGGGATGGGGAACTGCAATACGCCCACCTGTAACGGGATCACTTTGGTCGGCCAGCCGTCTTTAAACGGCAGCAGCGCAGAAAGTGGAGAGAACAGGCCATGATCCAGCGGTTTATCCATAAAGAATGACATATCAAACTCGTCACTCATCAGGCTGGTGCCAATATGGCGCGATAGCGCAGCGTCCCCTTTGACCGGTGGTAAATCGCGTGGACCGCCGCCCTCGTCAGCGACCCGGTACTCGTTATCAATACCAAGAGAAAAGGCGGAATAATGATCAAAGAAGAACGAGGTGACGTGGTCATTGAAGATATACACTAGCGCGTCGGGTTTCTTCTCTTCCAGCCACTGCTGCATCGGTGCGAAGCTGGCAAAAATCGGCTCCCAGGCACCTTCATGCTGTTTATCATGGTCAACAGCAAAACCTATGGTTGGGGTATGAGAAACGGCCAGGCCGCCAATGATGTTCGCCATGGGATATCTCCACTTATCGGTTATTTAAGGTTTGTGACAGCGCGGGGATGTCGGCAAGTCCGGCGCCTTTTATTTTCATGGTCAGAGGAACTGTACGATGCAAAACGATGCTCAGCGCCGCCAGCAAGGCAGGCAGGGCGAGGATAAAGAAAATGGATGACTGGTCAGGAAACGCGCCCATCAACAGCCCACCCACCGAGGAGCTGAGAATCGCCCCGGTGCGACCAATACCGTGCATCCAGCTCACGCCGGTGGCGCGGATTTCTGTGGGGTAGTAAGCCGGAGAGTAGACCTGCAAGCCGTTCTGCGCGCCGTTGATGCACATGCCGATGACAAAGATAAAGGCCCCGAGTGCCACGCCGCTGAAGCCAAACACGCCCTGCGCCGCCAGGCAGATGCAGCCGAGCAGATAGACCACGCCAATCACATATTTGGCGTTCAGTTTGTCCATCAGTGCCCCTACAATAATGCCGCCTGCCGGGCCACCGAGCTGGAACAATCCGGCGAGGATCGCGGCCTGCTCCAGGGAAATGCCGCCGGAACGCATAATGGTGGGCAGCCAGCCGTTCAGCAGATAAATCACGAACAGCCCCATAAAGTAGGTCAGCCACAGGATGATGGTGCCGCGAGCGAAACCGTGGCGGAACAGCTGCGAGATCGGACTATGGCCATTGACGCGTGGCGAGTGCAGCACGAAGCTGTTTTCGTGGCTAAATTGTCCGCCCATGCGATTGAGCAGGGCAGCTATCTGCTGACGTGGCGCTTTGCGCACCAGCAGATTAAGGGCTGATTCCGGCAGCAGCCCGGCGAAGAGGGGCAGCATCAGCAGGGGAACGGCACCGCCAAAAATCAGCACCGCCTGCCAGTGATAAAGGCTGAGCAGACCCGCGGCGATAAATCCACCCAGACCCGAACCGATATTAAAGCCGCTGAACATCAGGGTTATCATCACCCCTTTGCGGCGCTCCGGCATATATTCCGACAGCAGCGTCACGCAGTTAGGCATCACCGCACCCAGCCCGAGTCCGGTGATAAAGCGCAGCAACGCCATTTGCAGTGGCGTAGTGGCAAATGCGCACAGCAGGCTGAAGGCGGAGAACATCAGAAATGACAACAAAATGATGCGTTTGCGACCGAAACGATCCGAGAGCGGGCCAGCGATTAACGCACCAATGGCGACACCAAACATTGCGGCACCGAGGATCGGTCCCATCGCTGCGCGGGAAATGCCCCAGTGTTCAATCAGCGCGGGGGCGATAAAACCCATCGCGGCAGCATCGTAGCCATCGAACATGATGATAACCAGACAGAGGAATAATACGCGCCACTGGAAAGGCGAAATCGGCCGGGCGTCGATCCATGCTTTGATATCGACCAGGTTGTTTGTGTTCATGGGTACGCTCTCTGTTATGCCGTGTCAGACGGCTATTGTCATGGTGAGAGAAATTTAACAATCCGATCACACCTTAAGCATGGCGACGGGCAGTGTCTGTCAAAAAAGGCTTTTAAGGGTATGAGTTAGATTTATATTGTGAGCTGGCTGACAAACTCAGCGCGTGCAGAAACGGCCCACAGATGGAGTTGCCCGCAGGGAAAGTAAAGGATAAGTATGAATTTCGTTTAGCAGGCAACCGGGAGAGGGAAGGCAGAGGGGTATGGCACCCCTCTGGATATCATCAGCTTACTCAGGAATAGTATTCCGGCGCTTTTTTAAAATTAGCCCAGGCATCGGGGTCATGGCCGGTCACCACAATGGCATCAGCACGCTCGGCCACCGCTCTGAGTTTCTGTACGGAACGGACTGAATCGACTGCTGAAGCGAGGAAGCCAGGCAGCGCTTTTTGCTCCCAGTGATCCACGGTATAAGCCGCATCAATGGTCAACAGCAGGGGTTTGCTGTTCGGCAGACGTACCAGGAACGACTGATGGCCAGGGGCATGGCCGGGAGAAAAAATGGTGGTTAAGGTGCCGTCGCCGTAGATGTCATAAAAATCATCGTCGGTGCCGTTGAGGAATTGCCAGTTCAGCCCCGGACGGTCAAAGTCATTACGGATATAGCCACCCGCCGCAAACCAGTCCGGCGTGAAGGCATATTCATACTCCGCCCGCTGCACGATATGACGGGCGTTCGGGAAGCGGCCAATGGCCCCGGTGTGGTCGAGATGCAGGTGAGACTGCACCACATATTTCACATCAGCCGGATCAATACCCAGTGCTTTCACCTGATCGACACATCCCTGATCTTCGCCAAGTACCGGCCAGTAAACGTCACAGATCCCGCCCCAGTAACCTTTGGGATCGGTTGCCACTTCGATGGCATTGCCGCCATCGATGATGGTATGGCCGTCGGGGTGGGTGATCAGGAAGAAGGGCACGGGGATTTCATAATCTGCCCCGGCTCCCTGGTTCATCTTGATATTGTGGACCTTGCATTTCAGGGTGCCGGACTGGAGCATGTAGAGTCGTATATCTTTCATACTGGGCATTCCTCTGGTTCGTCGTGGGTACTTTATTGTTGTGGGATAAGGCTTTTAGAATGCTTCGCGATACAAATTCAGGGCGTCCTGCTCCAGAACCTCTACCGGGTTATTGGTGAGCAGACGCGTTTGTAACATGGCATCGGCGGCCAGTCTGGGCAGGCTTTCCTCGGTGACGCCGACATCGCGCAGTCGGCGCGGTGCGCCGCTTTGTTCCATCAGTTGCAGCATGTGTTCAACGAAAGCGTTAGATCGCGTATCCGCATCGCCACTGCCCGCGACGCCAAGAACATCCGCCAGCTCGGCATACAACGGAGCCGCCGCGCTGGCGTTGTAGCGCAAGACCGGTCCGAGCATGAGCGCATTGGAAAGGCCGTGCGCGACATGGTAGTGACCGCCCAGCGGGTAAGCGAGAGCATGCACGGCGGCAACCGGCGAATTGGCAAACGCCTGGCCTGCTAACGTGGCACCCAGCAACATCCCTTCACGCGCAGCGCGGTTGCTGCCGTCCTGACAGGCGTTGATCAGATTGGCCCCCAGCAGTCTCAGTGCTTCACGCGCCAGCGCATCAGACAGCGGGTTTTTCTTGTGCTTGCTGGTATAGGCTTCGATGGCGTGTACCATGGCATCAATGCCGGTGGCGGCGGTGTGAATCTTTGGCAAACCCACCGTCAGCTCCGCATCCAGCAGCACGAAGTCAGCGTACAGTTGTGGCGCAACCACCCCCATTTTGGTGGTTTCACCGGTGGTGATGATGGCGATATTGGTGACTTCGGAGCCGGTCCCGGCGGTGGTGGGAATCAGCACCAGCGGCAGGCGTGACCCTGTCACCTTGCCGATGCCATACATCTCCGCCAGCGGCTGATCCCCTTCGGCCATTACGGCGGCAATTTTGGCGATATCCAGCGAGGAACCGCCGCCAAGACCAATAATAATGTCGGCCCCGGCTTGTTTGATCACTTCAACACAGGCCTGCACGATGGCTTCCGGTGGGTCCGCGACCACGTCATCAAACACCGTGACGTTAAAACCCGCCGTGGTCAGATTTTCCACGATGGGCGCGATCAGCCCGGCTTTCATCAGCCCGGCATCGGTAATCAGCCCGACGTTCCGCTGGGTAAAACGGACCGCTACACTGGCGCCCAGTTGCTGAGCGCCTCCCCACTTCATTTCAATCGCCGGTACGGTACGAAACTCGAATGGATTGATAGTCATCTCATCTCCTCTCTGCGGGTGGATATAGTCAGGCGATCTCAGAACACAGGTATTTGATTTCCAGATATTCGTCGATGCCGTGGTGGGAACCTTCGCGGCCCAGGCCGGATTGCTTGACGCCGCCAAACGGGGCCACTTCGTTCGAAATCAATCCGCTGTTATGACCGACCATGCCGTATTCCAGGGCTTCGGCGACACGCCAGGTGCGGCGCACATTTTCGGTGTAGAAGTACGCGGCGAGGCCAAATTCGGTATCGTTAGCCATGGCAATCACTTCTTCCTCGCTCTCGAAGCGGAAAAGCGGGGCCACCGGTCCGAAGGTCTCTTCGCGCGCAATCTTCATCTGTTGCGTGGCACCGACCAGCACCGTGGGTTCGAAAAAGGTGCCGCCAAGCGCATGGGGTTTGCCGCCGGTGATAACCGTGGCACCTTTCGCCAGCGCATCTGCGATATGGTCTGTCACCTTGCTGATGGCGGCTTCATCAATCAGCGGCCCGATCATCACATTCGGCTGATGGCCTGCGCCGACTTTAAGGGCGGCGACCCGTGCGGCGAGTTTCTCCGCAAAGGTGTCATACACCCCGGCCTGCACATAAATACGGTTAGAACAGACGCAGGTCTGTCCGGCATTGCGATATTTAGAGGCCAGTGCCCCTTCCACCGCCGCATCCAGGTCGGCATCGTCAAACACGATAAAAGGTGCGTTGCCGCCAAGTTCCAGCGAGAGTTTTTTGATGGTGGGCGCGCATTGCGCCATCAGAATACGGCCGACTTCGGTGGAGCCGGTGAAGGAGAGTTTGCGCACGGTATCGCTTGCCGTAAGCACCGCGCCCAGCTTACGGGCATCCCCGGTTATCACCTGGAAAACCCCGTCCGGAATGCCCGCCTGTTGGGCAAGCACCCCCAGCGCCAGCGCGGTCAGAGGGGTTTGCACTGCGGGTTTAACGATCATGGTGCACCCGGCTGCCAGCGCAGGCGCGGCTTTACGGGTGATCATTGCCGCCGGAAAGTTCCACGGGGTAATTGCTGCACAGACGCCAATCGGCTGCTTGATCACCACAATACGTTTATTGGTGGTCGGGGCCGGAATGGTCTCGCCATACACGCGTTTGGCTTCTTCGGCGAACCATTCGACAAACGAGGCGGCATACAACGCCTCGCCTTTGGCTTCCGCCAGCGGCTTGCCTTGCTCGGCGGTCATCAATGCGGCGAGGTCATCGGCATTTTCGACAATCAGATCAAACCAGCGGCGCAGCAGTGCGGTGCGATCTTTGGCGGCCAGCTTGCTCCAGCTGCGAAAGGCTGTCTCCGCCGCGACAATGGCGGTGCTGGCATCTTCTGCCGCCAGCGCAGGAACGGAGGCGATAATGTCACCCGTGGCCGGGTTATTCACGTCGATGGTCGCGCCATCGCCTGCGCTCACCCATTCACCCTTTATCAAACAACGGTCACGCAGCAGAGATGGATTTTTGAGTTGGATCATGGACTCCCCCATAAGATAAGTTCAATATATTGAACTAATATCACTATAGTGAACTAAGTGTGAGGGCGCAGTATGTCAGGGGAATCCGTAACAAAAAGCGATCAAACGCGCAAAAATATCGACACCGTTCCCGCCCTGCGTCGTGCCGTGACGATAATGGATTTAGTGGCGGCGTCGGGTGATGGGCTGACTGCCGCCGAGATCACGCGTCAGCTGGCATTGCCGAAAAGCACCGCACACGGGCAGCTGAATGTCCTGACGGAGCTGGGGTTGCTGGTCCGAACCGCAGACGGCACATTTCGCCTCGGGCCGCACCTGATGCGCTGGGCAGACGGTTTTCTGTCACAGATGGATATCGTCGCGCTTTTTCGTGAATATTTTGCCAGCGACGCGGCACTGGAAGGCTATACCATCACGCTGACTGTGCTTGACCGTGATGAAGTGGTCTATATCAGCTGCCGAAATTCAGATAAACCCCTGGGGCATACGTTCCGCATTGGTATGCGCCTGCCGGCTCCCTTTACGGCCACCGGCAAGATGCTGCTTTCCCGGCTGAACGATGATCAACTGGCCGCGCTTTTTGCCACACACTTTCCTGCGCCGATGACGCCGACCAGCGTGCCGGACCTCGCTGAACTTAAGCAGGAGCTGGCGATCATTCGTGAGCGGCATTTTTCCATTGATAACGGGCAGATTCATGCGGCAATGACCTGCGTCGGGGCGGCGATTTACGACCATTCCGGCCGGGCCATCGCCGGGATTGCGACCAGTTTTCTCAGCAGCGAGGCGGAGACGGGGCTGATTGAGACGCTGGGGGAGAAGATGCGTTGTGCGGCGTTGGCGCTTTCCAGGCAGTGCGGTTATCAGGGTTGATAACCGCACGGACGCTCCTTACTGCAGGCTTTCTTTCACCTTCTTCACTGCTTCAGCATCCACCGGTGCCGCAGCGTTACCCCAGCTGTTGCGGATATAGGTCACTACCGCAGCAATCTGATCGTCACCCAGGGTACCGGCGAACGATGGCATTGCCGGTGCGGTGGGGCGCGTATCGGTATCTACGCCGCGACTACCGGCCGCCACCACGCGAATCAATGAAGTGGCATCTGGCTGGTTGAGCAGCGGGTTATCTTTCAGCTGCGGGAAGATGTTCTGCTCACCACGTCCGCCAGGGCTGTGGCAGGCCGAACATTTTGACTCATAGATCTGCGCACCCAGTTTCATGCGGTCATCGCTGGCAGGCAGCGGTTGCGGCACTTTCTCACTGGTTTTGTCCCCCTCTTTCAGGAAAGTGGCGACAGCTTGCAGATCCTCATCGCGCCAGTGCTGTGTGGAGTGGCGCACCGCATCTGCCATCGGCCCGGAGGCGATGTCGAAGCGATTCACACCGGTACGCAGATAGCTGACGATATCCTCCTTCGTCCATTTACCCAGCCCGGTATGGTCGCTGGCATTCAGATTGGGGGCATACCAGCCTTCCACCACTTCGCCACCGAGGAACTGACCGTTTTTGTCGCCCCCGATCAGGTTTTTTGGTGTATGACAGGTACCGCAATGGCCGAGGCCCTCAACCAGATAAGCACCGCGATTCCATTCTGCTGATTTTTGCGGATTGGGCTGGAATTCGCCTTTGTCGAAGTTGATCCAGTTCCACGCCATCAGGCTGGTACGGATATTGAACGGGAAGGGCAGCTGGTTGGTTTCCACTTCGTTATGCACCGGCTGCAATGTCTGCATCCAGGCCCACAGATCCTGCAAATCCTTGTCAGACATTTTGGTATAGGCGGTAAACGGCATCGCGCCATACAGACGTTTTCCACCGTGACCCATCCCTTCGGTCATGGCGCGTTTGAAGTCGTCATAGTTCCAGTTACCGATACCCGTTTCGCGATCCGGCGTGATATTGGCTCCCACCAACGTACCAAAAGGCGTCTGCAATTTTACGCCACCGGCAAAAGGTTGTTTCGCATCGGTGGTGTGGCATGCGCTACAGTCACCGAGGGTGGCGATGTAGCTGCCACGGCTGTATTGGTCATATTCAGGCTGTGCCTGCACGCTGAAACTGGCCGCGACCAGCAACGCCGCAGCTGAGAGAGAAATGAAAGTCTTCATGCTGTGATCATCTCCCCAGGGCGTTTCAGATAATAAGTCCGGATGGCGTGTGCGGCCTTAAAGGCCAGCGCACCGACGGTGCCGGTCGGGTTGTAGCCCGGATTCTGTGGAAAGGCCGACGCGCCAACCACAAACAGATTCGGCACGTTCCAGACCTGCAAATGCTTATTGACCGAGCTGGTGCTGGGATCGGCACCCATCACAAAACCGCCTACCACATGGGACGATTGGTAGGGGACGCTGCTCCAGTGGCCGGTCATCGGCTTGGAAACAATCTCGCGTGGATTCATCGATTTCGCGATTTCGGCCACCTTGCCGGTGCAATATTGCGCCATCTTCAGGTCATTCTCAGCGAAGTCAAAGGTGATGCGCAGCAGCGGACGGCCATGGGGATCCTTGTAGTTAGGATCGAGCGACAGATAGTTGGTGCGCGAGGTGTAGCTACTGGCTTCACAGCCGATAGACATGGTGCTCAGGTAATTATCTTTGACAGCGCGTTTCCATTTGGAACCCCATTTGGGCGTGTTGGGCGGCACCGGTCGGTAACCAATCGGAGCGGAACCGATCGGCGTCACGCGGATGCTGCCGCCACCGAAGAAGCCAAGACCGCTATGGTCGAAGTTGTCGTTATTAAACTCATCAATACCCATGCCGACCGCACCCGCGCCGATAAAGGGATTAAAGTTTTTGCCATCGAAAAATAACGTCACGCCGTTTGCGGTTTGATAGGCATAGTTGCGTCCGGTGGTACCGCGATTGGTTACCGGATCGTAGGCTTCACCGATATTGGAAAGCAGCATCAGGCGAACGTTCTCGAAGGTGAAGGCGGCGACGATCACCAGGTCAGCGGGCTGCTCCCAGGTGTCGCCCGAAGAATCTACATAGGTGACGCCCGTGGCTTTTTTCCCTGTGGAGTCGGTCAGCACTTCCAGCACTTCGCAGTTGGTATAGGCGGTGAAATTCTCTTTGCGCATTAACGCGGGCAGTACCGTGGTAATGGCGCTGGCTTTGGAATAGTTGGCGCAACCGTAGTTGGTGCAATAGCCGCAGAAAGTGCACGGACCCATGGTGACGCCATACGGGTTGGTATAGGCTTCGGATACCAGCGATGAAGGAACCGGGAAGGCTTTATACCCCATATTCTTCGCCGCTTCGGCAAACAGGGTTGGTCCGTAAGGCTGACGCAATGGCGCTGTCGGGTAATCGCCAGAACGCATACCTTCAAACGGGTTGCCGCCCTCACGTTTTTCACCGTTGACGTTAGCGGCATAACCCGAAGTGCCGGCCACACGCTCGAACTGCATATAGTGCGGTTCCATCTCCTCCCAGGTGGTGCCCCAGTCCTGCAGTACCAGCTCGTCAGGGATGGCACCGTAGCGTTCAGTGAGATGGCTTTTCAGGCGAAACTCTTCCGGCTGGAAACGGAAGGTGATACCGGCCCAGTGGTTACCTGCGCCACCCGTGCCGTTACCCGGATGGAAGGATCCCCAGGTACGCATCGGCAGCGCGGTTTGTGACGGGTTATTGCGCATGGTGCAGGTGTTTTGCCGGGTGCGCAGCATCAGTTCTTCGCGCATCACGTAACGCAATTCATCGGTCACCGTGGCGACATTGAAGTCACGCGCAGTATCGCGCCAGGGGCCACGTTCAATCCCGATCACTTCCAGCCCCTCTTCGGCCAGTTCTTTGGCAATAATCGACCCTGCCCAGCCGAGGCCAATGACCACGACATCGGTTTTTGGTAATTTTTTCATGCGTTATCCCCTGGCTTTCCATTGCGCAATGCTGATGGGTTCAAGTCCCAGATTCTCGTTATGGCGTTCGATATAGTCGCGATAGTCATAACGCGCGCCGGGGAATCCCAGCATCTTCCAGGAGACCATCTCTTTGTTGCCGCCATAAATCGGATCGGCAAAGAAGCCTTCCATGGTGTTATTCAACACATCGAGGAAAAACGATTTCGCGTCGTAGCCGTCGAATTGCACCTTGCCTGCTTCCATCGCCTCCAGCAGTTGGTCCTGCTGTTCAGTGGTCAGTTCGGCAAAGTTCTTTTTGGTGGTTTGCTGCACATAACGATTCAGTGCCGCAATGCCATGGCGATAGCGCTGCTGAGGCACCAACGGGGATTGGTCGCCTTGTTCCGGCGTTCCCTGCTGGAAAGGGCCTTCCATATACAGCCGTTCAAAGGTGCCGTAGAAACCATGTAACTGGCGATCGATAAACACCGCGCAGCCCGCTTCTTTGCCGCCGATGCTGAGTTCATCGGCAGGGATCAGGCGGTCGACAATGGCTTCAACGGTCTGGACTTCTTCCGGGGTGAAAAACAGCCAGCCTTGCTGATCAAACGATTCGGGGGGATTGTCGGAGAAGGGCGTCCAGCCCGGTGAACCTTTGAGAGAGACGGCATCAGCCGCTTGCGCAACGGTGGCGGCGACGCCCAGCGTCGTCCACGTCAACACCTGCCGTCGCGTGACGCCCGGCAGCGTTTTGGCTCTTTTTTTCATTTTGCTTCCTAATTGTAAGTTGAACAAATTTGCAACAAAGGTGTTTCCAGCTTCGAAAATATCGCCACAGACTCTGCGTGTTGTGTTTATGTATGATTAACATTGTACAAATGTTAAATGTAGGGGCTTTCGGCGATACAGCCAGTTACCGGGCAGGAAAATGCATTTTTTGTTCAAAAAGAAACAAATGAGAGAGGTTCTGGCAGGTGATTAGCGCAGTTGATATGACAAATTTTGCGCAGTCGCGACATCGGTGATACAGCGGATCAGCGCCTCGGCCGCTGGCGCGTGTAACGCCCCCTGGCGCAAGGTTAAGCCAATCTCGCGACGGGTATTCGGCAGGGAAAACGCTAACGGGCGCAGGATCCCGGCAGTGAGTTCGTACTCAAGCTGATGGGACGACACCGCCGCCACCATATCGGAATTCAGCAACAGGCCGCGCACAATAGCGAGATCGCCGCTTTCTACCATCGGGGTGGGTACGTTGATGCCCAATGCCTGAAAAGCCGTATCCAGCAGATGACGTGCGGGCGAGTTCACGCGCGGTAAGATCCACTGCACAGGGGTTAAATCCGTCGCGCTGAGTTGACGTCCGGCCAGCGGATGTTGCGGTCGTACCACTAAGACCAGCGATTCGGCAAACAGCATCTGGTTTTGAATATCCAGCACGTTCTCATCCTGACGCAATGCGCCGAGGATGAAATCAATATCCCCGGCGCGCAATTCGGTCACTAACGCGTCGAAGGCACTTTCATTGGTGACGATTTTGATACCAGGATGGGTTGCCACCAGCCGGGTAATCGCCAGCGGCAGCAGGGTGCTGCGACACAGCGGCAACGCACCCACATGCACCGTGCCACGTAAAATACCGGTTGCTGCGGCCAGGTCTTCCGGGATATGACGAATCTCATTCAATGCGCGGCTGATAAAGGGAGCCATTTCCCGCGCAGCGGTGGACGGCATCATCCCTCTCGGTGTGCGCTGAAACAGGGATAATCCGGCTCCTTTCTCCAGCACTTTCAGCGCGGCACTGACCGCAGGCTGGCTGATGCCGAGTGAATTCGCCACGCTTTGCGTATGGTGCAGGCGATACAACCGCAGAAAAACCTGCAAACGACGCACGTTGAACAACCAAATGGGTTCGGCTTCTTCGCGGTGATGATCGCGCTGTTTGAGCCGACTTAGGGTCGCCGGGATACGCTGCAACTCGCTGATGGCGCGCTGTGCCCGTGGCAGCACGCATTTACCCATTTCCGTCAACAACATGCCACTGGCATGACGTTCAAACAACGGCGTGGCTAAAGTGTGCTCAAGATCACGGATGGATCGGGTAATCGCCGATTGCGTACGAAATAATTTCTCCGCCGCCTCCGATACCGTCCCGCGCTCCGCAATCATGCAGAAAGCGCGTAGTTGCATGATTTTAATCTCATTATCTTCGGCTTTCATTGCTGGCGTTTCCCCGGTTGCTGTGACGATCGAAATCACAACATAAATAAAAATCATAGCTCGCGCAATGAAAGGCATTATCCGGCCCGCAAGTGGCATGTCAGGATGAAAAAAACAGCCACCGCAGGATAGAAAGATGGAAAACACCGTTAAAAAAAGTGCCCTCGTGGTCAGTGCCCACTCAGCTGATTTTGTCTGGCGCGCGGGTGGCGCTATCGCCTTACACGCCGAGCGCGGCTATGACGTTCATGTGGTTTGCCTGTCATTTGGTGAGCGGGGCGAGTCCGCCAAACTGTGGCGTAAAGGCAATATGACGGAGGACATTGTCAAAGCGAATCGCCGCAGCGAAGCGCAATCCGCGGCGGAAATCCTCGGAGCATCGATTGAATTTTTCGACCTGGGTGATTACCCGCTGCGTGCCGATAAAGAGACCCTTTTCCGGCTGGCTGACGTATTCCGCCGGGTACAGCCACATTTTGTGCTCACCCACTCTGTGGCTGACCCTTACAACTACGATCATCCGCTGGCCGCTAATCTGACTCAGGAAGCGCGCATCATCGCCCAGGCCGAAGGCTACCGACCGGGCGAGCCGATAATCGGTGCGCCACCGGTGTACTGTTTCGAGCCGCATCAGCCGGAGCAATGCAACTGGAAACCGGATGTGCTGTTGGATATCACCTCGGTATGGGAGAAGAAATACGCGGCGATTCAGTGCATGGCGGGTCAGGAACATCTGTGGGAATACTACACGCGTGTCGCTTTACAGCGCGGTGTGCAGGCGAAACGCAATGTAGGGATCGCCTCCTCGCGCGTTATCAGCCACGGTGAAGGCTATCAAAGCCTGTTCCCGCGTGTGACGGAGGACTTGTCATGAGCCAGGTAAACCAGAAAGGCGTAGTGGTACGCCATATCGAGCGGGCAGAGGCGGATCTGGTGGCGCAGTTTGCCACCTTCGGGGTGGCGACGGTGCATGAAGCACAGCAGCGCCAGGGATTACTCGATGTGCGTATTCGCCCGGTGCAGCAGGGCACAACCGTTGCGGGCAGCGCGGTGACGGTGCTGGTTTCCCCCGGCGATAACTGGATGTTCCATGTCGCGGTGGAACAATGCCAGCCGGGTGATGTGTTGCTGGTGGCTCCTACTTCGGATTGCCATGACGGCTTCTTTGGCGATTTACTGGCGACCTCGTTGCAGGCACGCGGCGTGGTGGCGCTGGTGGGCGATATCGGCATCCGTGATAGCCAGACGTTGCGCGAGATGCATTTTCCAGTGTGGTCACGGGCGGTGTATGCGCAGGGCACGGTAAAAGAGACGCTGGGGTCGGTGAATGTGCCGGTGATTTGCGCGGGTCAGTTAGTCAATCCTGGTGATCTGGTGGTGGCGGATGATGACGGCGTGGTGATTGTGCCGCGTGCGGATGCGAAAACGGTGGCGCAGGCGGCAGCACAGCGGGTTGAGATCGAAGAAAGCAAACGCCAGCGTCTGTCGGCGGGAGAACTGGGGCTGGATATTTACCAGATGCGACAAAAACTGGCCGCGAAAGGATTGCGTTACGTCGATTCGCTGGCAGAACTGAAGAATCTCTGACGATGAAACAGACGCTGATCCCTTGTGTACTGATGCGTGGTGGTACCTCAAAAGCCGCCTGTTTTCTGGCGCAGGATCTGCCTGCCAATCCGGCGCTGCGCGATCGGGTGCTGCTGGCGGTGATGGGGTCGCCGGATACGCGGCAAATCGATGGCATTGGCGGAGCCGATCCCTTGACCAGCAAAGTGGCGATCATCTCCCCCTCGACCCGCCCTGATGCAGATGTGGATTATCTGTTCGCACAGGTCAATGTGGATAAAGCCGTGGTCGATTACGGCCAGAACTGCGGCAATATTCTGGCGGCGGTGGCCCCTTTTGCCATCGAAAAAGGGCTGGTGGCGATCCAGGGTGCAGAGACGCGGGTGCGTATCTTTATGGTCAACACCGGGCAAATCGCCGAGGCGCAGCTGCCCACGCCGGATGGCGCGGTGGAGTATGAAGGGAATGTGCGTATCGATGGTGTGCCCGGTCATGCGGCTCAACAGGTCCTGAATTTTGCCGATATTGCCGGTTCCAGCTGCGGTGCATTGTTGCCCACCGGGCAGGCAAGGGATCAATTTGATGGGGTGGCGGTGACCTGCATCGATAACGGCATGCCGGTGGTTTTACTGCGCGCCGCTGACCTGGGCCGTACCGGGCTGGAGAGCCGTGAACAACTGGATAATGATGACGAGTTAAAAGCGCAGCTGGAATCGATTCGTTTACAGGCCGGGCCGCGGATGAATCTGGGCGATGTGGCGCAACGCACCGTGCCCAAAATGACCCTGATTGCGGAACCGACCCAGGGCGGAACGCTCTCAACCCGCACTTTTATTCCGCATCGTTGCCATGCCTCTATCGGCGTGCTGGGCGCGGTCAGTGTGGCAACGGCCTGCCTGATTCCCGGTTCGGTGACGGAAGGGATCGCGCAACTGCATCCAGGTAGCGAACAGCGTCTGGCGGTTGAACATCCGAGCGGGGAGTTCAGCGTGATGTTGCAACGTGACAGTGCCGGGAACGTTACCCGCAGTGGCCTGATCCGCACCGCACGGCTGTTGTTTATCGGATCGGTAGCGGTACCGGGTTCAGTGTGGCAGGGAGAGACAAATGATTAGTATCGCCATTATTGGTTTTGGTGAAGCCGGACGGATTTACGCCCAGGATCTGGCGGCGCAGGGTGTTCAGGTGACGGTGTGGGATAAAAAATTCCTCAGCGCCGAGGCGGATCAACTTAAAGCTTTGGCGGGACAATGGCGGCTGCACGCTGCGCACAGCCTGGCGCTGGCCCTGGAAGGGGCCACGCTGGTTCTCTCGCTGGTGACAGCCGCCAACGCCTTGCAAGTGGCGCAACAGGCCGCTCCGTTACTGCGGCAGGGCCAGACTTTACTGGATTTTAATTCTGTCGCGCCGGACACCAAACGCGCGGCGGCGCAGGCGGTGGCCGAGGGTGAAGGAAGCTATCTGGATGTGGCCGTCATGGCCCCGGTGCCACCCAAACGGCTGGACACACCGTTATTAATCGGTGGCACACAGGCCGCCACTGTCGCTGCGCTGCTATCCGGGCTGGGTTGCCAGGCTCGCGCCGCCAGTGAGGAGATTGGTACGGTTTCCGCGATCAAGATGTGTCGCAGCGTGATGATCAAAGGTCTGGAGGCGTTAACGACCGAGTGTCTGGCTGCCGCACAACGCTACGGTGTTGAAGAGGCGGTGCTGAATTCGCTGCATACCAGTTTTCCCTCGCTAGGCTGGAATGACGTGCTGCCCGACTATCTTATCAGCCGGGTTGCCGAGCACGGTGTCAGACGGGCGGAAGAGATGCAGGAAGTGGTGAAGACCTTACAGGATGTCGGGCTGGAAGCGCTGCTCAGCCAGGCCATTTGTCAGATTCAGGCGGCATTACCGGCGCAGCTTAAATCACATCATCTGCAATATGAGGATTTGGTGCCGTTTAGCTGGCGCGCGGTGCTGGCTAAGTTGTCATAACCGCACGGATCCGTAGCGGCGCGATTTATCGCGCTATTTTCAACATTATCGCGGCGCAAAATGCGCCGTTACACCCCCAGCAGCCAGATCGGTTGGCCATGCGACTCCGCTGTCAGATCTGCATAGGTGTTTTTGAAGAGAAACCATGCCAGCGAAACATCCTCCCCGGCGCGTTCCGGATAGCGTGTTTTCCAGTAATCGCACAGCAAACCAAAAACCATTTCGACATCAGGCAAAATCAACCGGGTCACCAGCACGTCACTGGCGAACAACGCGCGGAAGAAATCGTGGTAGTGGCTTTTGCGTGCCATGTCGAAATCGGTAAGTTGCAAAAATCGCGTGGTGGCGGGTGAAGCATAAAAGTCACGTTCTTCGGTGCTCCATTGCTGCGATTCAGTGGCGATCACCGCTTCGATTGTGTTTTGCAGCCGGTATAAAAATGCCGGGCCAGAAAGTTCATTCATAAATACCGGGCCAGCAAAGCGACTTTTGCTCCAGGTGGCAAAATCCTCCGCAGTCATCGGATCGCTATTAATCCCTGCCAGACGCAGCTCTGAAGACTCTCCCGGTTGCACCAGCAAGATATCGTTAAACTGCTCAGGAGAGAGCGATATCGCTGGGGCTGGCTCCCCTGCGGTTAAATGGCCCGCCCCCGCTGTGACAATCAGGCTGGGCGGATGATTGTTGCGGGTAGACATCAACGCTTGTGGTCGGATCAATAGCAAATGCTGCGCCTTATGAGGTTGCCGCCAGTAACTTAACGTACTGTTTAGCGCGTGCTGAAATTGATTGGCATAAGTCTGCATCTGCGCCACCTGCGATAAATTATCCGGTAGCGACAAAAATTGATTAAATATATAGCTGTTATCGGGTAGTGCAGTGGCGATCAAACGTAATTGATCTAATGCCCGCTGCCATAAGGGGGAGGGCAGGATCGAACGATTCCGTTCAACGCTAAATTCCCATGGCTCGGCAAATAATTCCGGCGTGACATAAGGTTGTTCTCCGTAATGACGGAAAAACATGTTTTTCGCGAGAGCGTCCAGATGCAGGCCCGATGCCAGGTTATCGGCAGGCACGGGGAGGTTAGCTGGGGATCTGAACCACTCGATAGCAGCAATAATCCGGACAAGATAAGCCATGCTGGTATCAATCCATGAAATCAGGCCAGCCGTCCGGAGTAATGTCAGGAAAGGATCATGCGTCACTAAATCATTCAATGCGGTAAACAGCGCCTGTTTTTTCTTCAGAACCTTGAGGGTGTTGTTGCAAATCAAATCGTCATAAAGATCATCCTCTCGCCATGCAAAGATATTCCAGTTTCGGTCATTAAATTCCACTGCTTCATGGATACGTTTTTGCAGCTCGTCATTCAGCGTGCGACCATGCCGCTTTAAATTGACATCGATATCAATCAGCCCTTCAGCATTGACCACCGTACGAAAGGGGATATTTGCCGTGATGTTACTGATTAAACGGTAATGCTCTCGCAGCGTGGCCTGTTGGCCTGACAACGCAGATTTTTGCTGTTGCCGCTGGGTGTCATTCAACAATGGCTGAAACCCCGGCAGTATTTCGCGTTGCTCCTGATCTAAAAAACTCTCAATGGTGGCATTGAACAGCAATTTTGATGAAACATGATCGGAAGTGCGAATGAGATGTGGCCAGTCAGCGAATCTGGCAGGCAATGCCTGAAGCTCGCCCTGCAAATTCAACATACAATAACGGGCTATTTGGTTATCACTTTCGCTGAAAATAAACACCATTTTTCCGCTGTGATGTTGCAGCGCATAAGGCGTTAATTGTGAGCGGGTGTCATTGCGTCCGTCAGCACGTTGTAAATAACGGTGGGGGGTCAGAATACCCTGACGGAGAAGTTGGCTGGCCTGTTTATTATCTATCAGATGCCAGTGTTCCGTGGCATTCCCATTATGTTGCTGCCAGGCCACAGGAACAGATTGTTCGAAGAACTTCTGTGCGGTGAGATGCCCGCGACGCAGGGCGGCATAATCATCCTGCAATTCATTATGCAGGCTCAGCGCAGCCCAGATTCTGCTATGTACCGACTCATCTGTCAGCGGATATAAAATCTCACGATTTTCACCGAGAGTGGCATACAGCTGGCGATCATTTTCATTAATAAAGCCCAGATAACACACGGCGTTCATCGGATCCCACCAGACTCCTCTAAAACCCGTCATCGGCAGTTCATCGGCAGAAAGGGTCCTCACCCTGGCGTTTCGGGTTCTTAATTCAGAGGCATCAGCAGGCCAGTCAGTATATTCTCCCATCACGTCGGTGATGGCGTCTGCAAGGTAATGGGCCGTTGACATATTTTGCGGTTTTGCCAGGGTGCGCATTTTCCACTTATTAACGGTGGGTTGTGAGGCCAGTTTTATGATGCGCTCTGACTTAAGCTGCTCGGCAAGCAAGTTATCCGAGCCAGTAAAGGGCAAATGGCGTAGCAGCCAGTTCATCATTGCATTTTTCGTGCGAACAAAGTCTGCCTCGTTGTGTATTGAGGTGAACTGTCGCAATTGATTTCCTGCCTCAAGCGTCATCCAGTCGGATAACGTGGCTATTATGCTGTCATTCTTGTGACGCTGGGTTACTGCTGGTGGTGTCACCGTGGTGAAATTAAACGTAACGCTATCCCTGATGCCAGGATCAAAACAAATCGCTGTCAGTGCTTCATCTGTCTGCGGCGTCGGCCGCTGGCGAAATGTCCCGGAGAGGGGAAGAGGAAGGGAATAAGGAAACAAGATACCTTTATCCTGATCGGAAATATTGAAGCCGATCGCTGCCACAGTCAGAGCATCACTATTATTTCTGCCTGTTGTCAGATACCAGGTTAAGCGTAAAGTGCCACGATCGCGTGCCAGTCTGAATGGCTGTTCTAAGTTTGCTGGCATGGCGCTGGTCAGCAATTGCTGCTGACTTTGTATCGCCGCCTGAACCAGGGTCTGCAATTGCTGCTGTTGCTCTGCTGATGAGGGATCAAACTGGAGTTCAGTCAGATACGCCGCCAATTGCTGGCTGGCATTAACGCATGCCACCAACTGTAGCTGTCTGCTGGCGGTATTTTCCAGGCAGGAAGCCAGACAATGGAGCGTATCTTCTCCGCTATGACGACCTGGCAGGGTAAGCAAGGCGATCTGTTGATGCGCGCTAACTGGAATAATACCGGCATCCTGCATTGCGATGCTGAACAGTTTTCGTAAGGCAACATGGCTGGCACTTTCCAGCTGTAAGTGTTGCGCGATAATCGCCCCAAGACAGAGTTGCTGCGCAGAAGCCTCTTTTAAGCGCATATCCGCCATTTCTGTATCGATCGCAGTTAAATAGCGAGCAAAAGCGAGATGATATTGAATAGCGGCGGTCATATAGCGGTTGATCGCCAGCGATGTCACACCGTTGCTGACTTTTAATTGTTGCTGGTAACGCTGGGTTAAGTTTCTTGCCTGAGTGGTAATAAAATCCCTGTCTGTTAAATGTGTTAACGTCATTCCTGGTGAGTTAAATAGGCTTTGCAGTTGGCGAAAGACAAATTCATATAAATCAGGTGCGGATGGATGGACTAACCTCAAGATATCGCTTAACAGTTTCAACATGCGATCTGTATCGATAACTGCATCTGAAGGCAGGTAACGTTGCAGCACTTTTCTCTGGCTGGCAATAAAATTTCCGCTGTCATCAATGAGGGTATTAATCAGGGTTGCAGCGTCATTTTCAGCAATGTCTTCAGGTGCCAGTGTGGTGAATGTAAAACCATATAAACGCTCATGGAATGGTCTGAATGAAAAATAGATAAATTTATGAACGATGACATTTAATTGTTTATGATATTGGCGGGTGTTATTCCTTTTGTTCTCAGGCTGCCAGCGTGGCGATGAGGAGATGATAATGTCTGTTAATTTCTCTTCTTCCAGTAACGGCAGTGGATAAAATGGATGCTCGCTAAATAGCTGGCGTCTGGAACGCTGTGGTGCTTCAGTCACGAAGTCATTTTTCAGGAAGGTAAAGCGGCTACCATTATCAATTTGATAAAGTTGACAAAATAACAACTTCGGATAGGTCGCGCAATATTGCTGCATCGCGGACTGCACCAGAGAGATAAAAATAGGGTTGACGTTTCCGCTAATAATGAGTTTTAGCGCATCTTTGCTGGCACTCTGGTGTTGCTCATGTTGCCAGTCTGTCAATACTTTCCGTGTCACATCTTTTAGATAAGGCTTAAGATTCTGACTGTGAAGTTGTGGTGGCAAATATTCATGAATGCTATCCAGCCAGTCAGTTTGCGCATCAGCACTGAGCCATTTATCTTCTGTATAGTTCGCCAGCACTTTCGCACTGTACTCTATCCGTGCGAAAGGTTGATAGATTCTTTCAAATTCGTTTTCCATCCAGATTTGATGACGAATGAATTCAGCCAGTGAAGGGATCGCTTCATTGGGATGAAGTTGGCGATATTGTGCGCAGCGATAATTGAACGTTTCGATATTTGCACTAAATAATGTTATGGCTGAGGGACGTTCCCGGATGGTCTGCGTCATAGCCTGAGTAAAGTGATTAATGACTGCGCGATGAAATTTTTCCTGTATGGCGGAATGCGTGGAGTATAAGGTGGTTTTTCCGAGTTTATAATGCATGTTTTGCAGGGCGGTTTTATGATTGCGATTTATTTCCTTCTCAGTGATATCTGAGTGTCGCAATAATGCTTCTATATTCTCACTTAATAAAATTTGTTTCAATGTGAACAGATAATTAAACTGGAATGCCTGAAGATCGCTCTCCAGGGTACTGTTGATGGCTTTAACGGATTGCCTGATGAGAAGATTTTGATCGGCAGTTAATATCAGGTTGGAGAAGGGCGTGATGCTGATGAGATTATCATTCAGATAGTACAAAAAACAGTCCGGCATTTAATGCATTCTCATTAGGGTTAAGGTTGTAATGTTTTCAAGATCGATGATTTCACCGATATAATGCCAGACGGGGCGATAAAACTTCTAGAAACAAACATGGCCATTTCGTCATAGTTATCAGCGATCTTCCAGCCACCACTGTCGGCAGTATCAATAATCGTCTGAATATCAGGGGTTTTTTAGCATGGCGAAGAATAGTTTTTTGATAGAGTATGGGGTGTTTTTCATGAATGTGAAATATATTCGTTGTGATATTCAGCGGTTGGGAATCATCAGAGTAGCAGGTGATGTTCTTTCTTTCAGGACTTGATAGTATGTGGTGTTCTTTTTCCAGTAATTCTTTCGCAGAAGGTTTTATCCAGGGGTAAAATGTATAGGATTTAAGACCGGACTTGAATTCTTTCAACTCTTTCTTGCCAATGCCCGCTGCTAATGGAAAAATAAATGTTTTTCCGCTACCAAAGCTAAATAATGGATAGATGACTTCTGTGGGTTTAGCTGCCAGACCTACACCCGTCAGAAAAATATCATCATAAGTGGATTTTAATTCTCTATTCAGAAGAACGATTTCCGATCTTAAATTATTTATGGAAATTTCTAATGAAGGGTGCAATTTCAGGGCTGACTGAGAAACTGCCAACTTATTGTTCAATGCATCCAGCTGTATTTTCTTTCTCGTTTTTTGCAAAAATAACTTTTTTAACGCTTGTTCCAGACCCGTTAACTTTTTCGCCAGAGAACTTATTAAGTAGGCATCAGATGCGCATAGCACCCCCTGGAACACATTCTCTAATAATGATGTCAGAACGATATCTTCATGCGGGACCAGCAAATCATCAACCATCTCAATGCAGCTATAAAGGGGGAGTTTTTCTTTAAATAGTTGCCATTTTCCTTTTCTCAGATCGCGCTCTCTGTCTGTCTCTCGTGAGGTATCTATTTCTTCCTTTTCATAGGCTAAATATTCGTCACGCATATCTAACATTTCTTTTTGTAGCCGCTGGATAGCGGCTGTCGAGTTTCCCAGTTTTTTTTCTGTAAACAGTGGGACAATCTCTTTTTCTGAGCGGGTGGCTTTGCAGGCGATGGATTTAACAAACTGTAATCGCTCGGTGATATAATTCCACGCTTCTTCCGGCGGGCTGAGTAAGGATGTTTTGAACGCTTGTTGCTCATCACAGGGATCCCAGAAAGGCTTGCCATCGTGAAACTTGTAATGTCCATCAAGAAATTCATTCGATAAACGGGCTATATCTTCTGTCTTATTAATATTGAGTGAGATGATGGGAAGTTGTCGATATATTCGGCTGGCTTCTATATTAGCGGCGAAAAATCGCTTCTCTTTGGTTTGGGTATGTTCAGCAATAAAAATCACGCCGCGTTGATAATGTTTTCGCGGATTATAGGCTGCTTGTAACATGGTTTGGGCATGAAATCTGAAAGATTTGGGCATGAACATGGTACGGATTTTTTGTATACGCCTGCTATCCAGTTTTACAACGCTAATCTGAACCAGGGGATCAGAGAAAAAGTGATAATTGGGATCCATTTCAAACGCCATGCGCACGACATCTTTATACAACGACTTATGTTGCTGACAGATCTCCTGATAAATTCTTTCATGGCTTTCTTTCAACTCGTCTCGCTTTGGATGCGGTCGGAGAACAAATAAAGAGCTGTCATCTGACGTATAACTCCGCAATGAATAGGGCACTAGGTTAGGCAGGCGACGTCGTAATACATCCATACCATCCGGAAAGCTACGGATGACCTGACGGATATCCTTGCATTTGCGCAGGTATTCAACTTCATCATCTTTATCTATATATGGCTGTAAGTTAACTCGCAGGCTTTCTCTGTCAAAGTTTATTGGCGTAAAGACAGTGACGCCTTTTTCACGGTAAGCATCTTCAATAATATCATCGAAAGTGGGGAAAATAAGTTGCTCAAGCTTAACATCTTTCTCATGATAGTTAATGAATTCCTGATTAATACTGCTGGTGAAGTTCTCAAATAATTCTCTTACCGGGGATAACTTTTCGATGCCATCATAGAACTTTCGTCTGCGCAAATAAAAACCATATTTCCTGCCTTCTTCTATAGCGAAGTTAAAGTCCTGGTGGTAAACATAATTGTTGTCTGAATATTCCTTTCCCAGATAATTCCAGTAATAATAACCTTCCTTCGATACCACATCCAGATTGCCTTTATTATTATTATGGAACTGGATGAGATCGGGGGCGCATAATAAAACGATATAATCGATCAGTTTATCGGCTTTAGTTAAATCAACTGCGCCAAGTTCTTTCACCAGACGTGCTGATACAAATAAGCGTATCTCTTTTAGCGCGTCATTGATGGTTTCCTGTGGTCTGTTCCTTAGATTTCTCAGCCAGATTTGGTTGACTTCCTCTCCTGTCAAAAAAATGAGATTGTTTAGATCGAAAACCTCTTTTTTACCCGCAGGGGTGAGTAATACCGATAAAATATGCGTGAGTAATACCGACATCTCGGTGCGATCGTGAGGACCGAAATTCTTGATCTCCCATTTTTTCAATAACCTGCGGGCATGTGATATGTTCAAATCGCTATATTGATCGAAAATAAAATGACACAACTCATCAACCAATCTCAGGCCATTTTTATTTGAGGAGAGAAGTTCCTGTATCGCACGTTCAATATCATAGCAGGTCTTTTTCCGTCCATTCGGGTTTAGCTGGCTCAGGCTGGCGGGTCTCGCTGGATAAAATACACTGTGGGTAAGGTTATTGTTCTCACTATTCAACGCAAGGTCATTATTCTGCACCAGGCCAGTAAACTCTGGTGGAGAAGAGAAATAACGGTAAAGGGTGTAGGCCCCGGCTAATCCTATTGAGGTGATACCCACCATCGTTTTTACCACGCATTGTGGGTGTGGTGTCAGTGCCAGTGTTGCACTTCCAACCAGCAGCGGGGTATTGACGGTTGTTGCGCTGGCTGACGCTGAATAATCGTGTGATGGTGGCTTTTGCTTACCTGTGGGCAAGAAAGAGAATACGCTTTTCAGTGTCGTAATATTGTTCGTCTCATCCCGAACCAAACGCGAAATATTATTTGTGCGATGAGGAAAAAGTGTCGTCAGCGGGTTGAAGCCATCAATCATCTTAATGACACCGCCAGCCACCGGTGATATCAGGGTGATGGCTGACATCAGTACCCCCTTAACACCTTCATTCACCAGCGCCGGGGTGAATAATCTGGGTGAAATAAAAGACGAGAAAAAATTAAGTAAGACTATTTCACGAGGAATGTGGCTGTCAGCATGACGGGTCGGGAGCGGTGCTTCTTTCAGTGCGCCACCCTGGTGTAGCACTGAAACCAGTTGCGCAAAAATATCCTGATTTACTCCGCAGGGTATACCCCAGTTGATACCCGACAGCGAGAGGAAATGACTAATGTAGTGATCATCTTCCGTATACAACTGTGCCAGTAGCGGTTTTATGTCGCTCCGTTGCATAATCTGTACGGCGATGGCGATATAGAGATGATTCTGATAAGGGAAACTCTGATTGCGAAAATCGTCTTCGTTTTTGTTGGTCTGAGGTGAAACGGATGCAATCAGGGAGGATAAGTAATGGTGGATCTGATTGGATAAGGGGATACAGGGTGCGTTGGTTATTGTCCTTATTGTTCCCAGAGCGAGATTATAACAAGTGACTGTCTGCTTTAAACAGGATTCACCTTTTGAAATGGCAGAAGAATGGAGATCGCAGTTCATCGGCAAACGTCCTTATTTGCAGTTAATATTCATCAGGGCATCATTGTTCTCTCATTGATAACTATAGTCGTTAGATTTTTATTCGGCGGATGTTTTTAAAGACAGCGCGATCGCTCGCGCTGTATCTGTTGATTTATTTATTCGTGATGCAGCACATCTGCGTGACCTCCTTCACGCAGAAATACCGGAATGGCACTGAGAGGGGCCGCAACCTTAATCCGTTGTCCTCCCTGATAGCGTTCGCCATTGCGGGCAATCCACTGGTCCCCGGCGGGCAACCAGATGTCACGTTCACGCTGACCAGCATGCAGCACTGGCGCAACTAACAGGTCGCGTCCCAGCAGATATTGATCTTCCACCTGCCAACTTTCCGGCTGCTGCGGATAGTGATAAAACAGCGGGCGCATCACCGGATCGCCTAATTCGTGCGCCTCGCGCATCAACTGGTCGATATAGGGACGCAGCCGCTCGCGTTGCAGCAGGCAACTTTTCATCAGGGTGAAATTCTCTTCCCCATAGCTCCACACTTCATTCGGTGAACCGCTGTTGCACTGGGCGATACCATCGCGCCATGCTTCATTCGGTTCAATCTGTGGCTCGCGGTAGCCGTGCAAACGCATCACCGGGCAGAACACGGCCCACTGGAACCAGCGAATCAACAGTTCATGGAAGGCGGGATCGTGAATATTGCCGCCCTGAAAACCGCCGATATCGGTGGTCCACCATGGAATACCGGCCATCGCCATATTCAGCCCGGCAGTGAACTGATTACGCAGAGCATGAAATGAGGAATGCACATCCCCTGACCAGGCCAGCACGCCATAACGCTGGCTTCCTGCCCAGGAGCAACGCACCAGATTGACGATTTCTGTTTCGCCCTGTTGTTGCAGCCCTTCATAAAAACCGCGGGCAAACAGCTGCGGGTAGATGTTTCCCACTTCCTGCACCGGGCCAAGATGGTAGCGATAGTTGTCAAAATCGTAGGCACGGTATTCCGGCTCAGCCTCATCCAGCCAGAAGGTGCGAATACCCAGGTCATAATAATTACGTTTCACTTCCTGCCAGACAAACTCACGTGCGGCGGGGTGGGTGGCATCGAAGAAGGTGGTATTACCCATAAAATCAAGGTTCACCGATACGCCACGTTCGCTGTTGACCAACAGCCCTTTTGATTTCATCAGGCGATAGTTCTCGCTGCGACTGTCCACCGTCGGCCACACCGAAACCATGGTTTCAATGCCCATTGCTTTCAGTTCCTGCACCATCGCGCCTGGGTCCGGCCAGTCGCGGGCATCAAAGCACCAGGTTCCCTGATTCGGCCAGTGGAAAAAGTCGATAACGATCACCGACAGCGGCAGTTGCAAACGGCGATACTCGTGCGCCACTTCCAGCACTTCCTGCTGGGTGCGATAGCGTAATTTGCACTGCCAAAAACCCGTGGCAAAGCCAGGCATCATCGGAGCCGTGCCGGTGGCCTGACCATATTGACGGACAATGGCTGCCGGGGTATCGCCTGCCGTGATCCAGTAATCCATCTGGTCAGTGACCTCGGCCTGCCAGCGCGTGCCGTTCTTACCAAAAGTGACTTCACCAATCGCCGGGTTATGCCACAGCAGGCCATAACCGAGGCTGGAAACCATAAACGGGACGCTTGCCTGGGAGTTACGTTGCGCCAGTTCCAGCGTACAGCCTTTCAGATCGAGACAATCCTGCTGGTATTGCCCCATGCCGTAGATTTTCTCTTCGGCACGCGCTTCAAAACGTACGCTCAGCTGATATTTTCCGCCGGGAATCGGACGAAAACTGCGGCCATCCAGTTTCAGGGCGCTGATGTATTTATCCTGGCTTTTCTCAGATGCACCAATGCCGACGGTGCTGCGCTGACGCCAGAACTCTTCCAGCAGCAATTCGCCATGCTGGTTATAGAAAGCCAGCTGACCACGTATGTTCAGGGTGGCGGTGATGTTGCCATTGCGCAGGCTGAGCGATTCATTTTCGCGCTTAATTTCAACCTCGCAAGGCTGGGCTGGCAGTAGCGCCCAGTCGTTGTCGATCAATTCCGGCTGGCAGGTGGCACGTACCCGCAGGCTATTTGCCCCCCAGGGTTCAATAACCAGTGTCTGACGATCAAAGGTCCAGACAATACGCTGGGATTCGGCACGTAATTCGCTCATGACAACTCCTGTGGTTGTAAAACGGTCGGTCCGGTGGCGGCAGGTTGCGCCGACACTTTGTTCTGGTTGATGGTGCGCATCAGGGCGTCATTCAGTTTGTAACCCCGCATCGCCAGCGCACTGAGCAGCGCCAGCAGGCCGGGAATAACGGAAAATAACGCGACAATGGCGATCATTGCGGAGGATTGCTGATGTGGAGCCTGCGCGACATAGCCGCTCAACCCCAGGGTCCAGCCGACGATGGCCCCGCTGATCGCCATGCCCATTTTCAGCACTGCCAGCAAGGTGGAGAACACGGTGCCATCCAGGCGTTTCCCCTGGCGATATTCACCATAATCCACCACGTCTGACATCATTACCCACATCAGGGTGGTGGTGACCTGGTAGAAACTGGAGACGATAAAGGTCATACCGACCAGCAACACCACGGTGGCAGGGAGAAACACGATGCTGATGCTCAGCACGCCGCACACTATGGCGCTGAGGGTAAAGGCGGTGATTTTGTTCAGGCGGCGCGTGAGCAACTTTGCCAGCACGCTGCCGACGCTTTTGCCGACGATATGCGCCGCCAGCAGCCACATAAACAGGCTGGCATCACCCAGAAAATAGGTGACGTAGTACATCATGGCTCCCAGTCGCACCACGCCGAAGGAAATGTTGCAGAACACCAGCAGGGCGACCACGCGCCACTGATCATTACGCAATAGATCACGCAGGTCGGTCAGGAAATGGCTATGGCTGGCTGGTGCACTGACGCGCTCACGGGTATTGAGGAAACAAACAAAAAACATCAGCGTTGCCAGCGTCGCCATAATCGACATCGCGGCAAAGTAGCCTTCCAGCTTGTTGCCACCACCCAGCCAGGTTGCCAGCGGGATCATCAGGAAGGTAGACATGGCACCGCCCAGCGTAGCGAGAAAGAAGCGCCACGACTGCAACGAAATGCGCTGATTATCATCGGAGGTGATAATTGCCCCCATCGAACAATAGGGGATATTGATGGCGGTATACATCAGCATCATCAGGCTGTAAGTGACGGCGGCATAAACCATTTTGCCGCTAAGCGACAGGCTTTCCGGCACCGCATAGATCAGCATACAACTCACCCCGAATGGCACGGCGAGCATCAGCAGCCAGGGCCGGAATTTGCCCCAGCGAGAACGGGTGCGGTCTGCCACCATGCCCATGGCCGGGTCGATCACCGCATCGGCCACGCGCGCCAGCAGGAACAGGGTGCCGACAAATACCGCAGGCAGGCCCACCACATCGGTATAATAAAAAGTGAGGAAAATAATGACGTTATCAATGGCGATATGGCTGGCCATATCACCCAGTCCGTAACTGATTTTCTCTTTAATCGTTAAGCTTGCTTGCATAAAGATTCCCGCCTGTCTTTGTATCGCATAGGGTCAATGACACCCTCCCTGGCTCCGACGCTTAGTTATAGAAAGTGCGGCGTGGCGAGACAATTGCGGGATTTCTTTCAGGTTTTATGTTTTTTACTTTATGTGATACGGGTAACAACAATGGCAACAAATAATTAACATGGCAAAGATCATGCAATGCATATTAATTATCAGGGATTTATGTTGGAGCCGTTATATGCCAATCAACCAGGGAGGACGTCGATCTTCCCCGGTCGCCGCGACAGCAAAAGTCTCTTTGAACATAAACCATGCCATGGACACATCCTCGTCTGCCTGTTCCGGGTGCAGAGAATTTACAGCGTCACACATTAAGCCGAAGACCATTTCTGGGTCGGGCATGATCAGGCGCATAACCAGAATTTCGCTGGTGAAAAGATGGCTAAAAAAGTCGAGATAGCGGAAACGATCAGCCGCGCTAAAATCCCCTGCTTTCATAAATTGAATGGTCTCAGCCGCAGCATAAAATTTTTGTTCAGCGGCATTCCAGCCCTGTGCCTCCGTTGTCATCACCTGCTGGATTCTATTTTGCAATCGGAAGAGAAAACCTGATCCGGATAGTTCACACATAAATATCGGTCCGGCCAGACGATGTCTGGCCCATGCTGCGAATTCACGCACACGTTGTGGCTCACCGTGAATACCCGCCAGACGAACGGTTGTATGCGTGGCGGTGATCGGAGATGCGTTGGCCAGCAATATGTCTCCTGCGTGATCAGGGGAGAGCAACAAGGGCTGTGCCTTGCCTGTGGCTGCTGCATCACCCACCCTGACAGAAACGATCAGGCGAACTGGCAGCTCATGTTTTGTTGAGGACAAACTGATATCGAGGGGGGAGGTCTCTGGTCTGATTAACATTAGATTTTCAGGTTTATGAACCTGCAACCAGTAGGTTCGCGCACCATTGATAATGTGCTGCAACTGTCCTGCGTATTTTTGCAACGTCTGTCCCTGCCAGCTTTGTTCATTTAATTGCAGAAAGGGGTCACTGGCACGACGACTATCAGGGATGGTTGCCGCCAGCAAACGGAGTTGCGCAAAGGTCCGAATCCACGCCTGATAATCACGAGGCAGCCAGGATTGGTCGAGGTGATATTGCCATTCGTCCATGAATACTTCGGGTGTCACATAAGGTTGCTCGTCGTAATAACTAAAGAAGTTATTGAGCGCCAGGTAATTCTGGTGCAGTCGCGTGTTTTCTTCATCAGTATCAATGGGGCGCGG
Organism: Pantoea cypripedii; assembly: GCF_002095535.1. Classification (NCBI taxonomy): domain Bacteria; kingdom Pseudomonadati; phylum Pseudomonadota; class Gammaproteobacteria; order Enterobacterales; family Erwiniaceae; genus Pantoea; species Pantoea cypripedii. The sequence goes on along the minus strand of NZ_MLJI01000003.1, from coordinate 472,381 downwards.
TCTGCTGGATGTAAACCATTCGATAGCGGTAATCGCGCGGGAAAGTATCTTACGACCTTGCTCTACCCAACCATAGCTGCTGATTTCAGGGTGTCTTTGCAGCACCTGATGATTTTGCAGGATATATACCAGTCGGGTGAGGGTTTCATTTTTTTTGTGCAGTGCTTCCAGAGTCTGGTTGCATGTTGCGACATCATAAAGATCAGCGTTGCGCCAGGAAAAGATATCGCAGGTATCCTGGTTCAGCTCTGCATAGGGACGTTCATTCAATCGATGTTGATGAATCTCGTTACTCAGGCTGGTTCCGCTGCGTTTCAGAGCCTGATCAAGTTCGATTAATCCGCCCAGGCTGAATTCAAAACGAAACGGGATATCGGCGGTGACGTTACTGAGCGAGTGAATGTAATTCCGCCGTGTAACCAGCCCATTCAACAGCGCAGATTGCATAACTTGCTGTTGCGGATTGGTCAGCAATGGCAGGAAATCGGCCAACTTTTGTCTCTGTTCCCGCGCAAGGAAATGTTCCATCGTGGTGCTAAATAACGCTTCGGAAGATGTCCCATCCGCAGCCTGTATCTGGCGTGGCCAGTCCAGCTGCCCGAGGGGGAATACCTGAAGTTTCCCTTGCGCGTCAAGAAAACGGTAACTGACGTTGCGGTAGCTGTTTTCACTGAATATAAAGACCAAATCGCCAGTGTGAAATTGCAGAGTATAGGGGGTGAGTTTCAACGAGGTATCGTTTTGCCGGGTTTCAGGCTGCAGATAGGAAACGGGGTATAACACACCATGGCGGATTAGCTCAGTTGCGCTTTGTGCTGGCATGAGCTGCCAGTTTTCGCTTGTCGTTGCCTGCTGTTGCTGCCATGCCTGACGCACATTGTGTTCAAAGAAGATCCGCGCCGTGAGATTTCCACTACGGAATGCCTGATATTCATTCTGCAGTTCTGAGCGCAAACTGAGCGACTGCCAGATTCGGCGATGCACATCATTATCGGTCAGTAAGTACAAACCTGCGCGGTTCCCCGCCAGGCTGGCATACAGAGAGCGTTCATTTCCGGTGCCAAAACCAAGATAACAGACATAACTTATTGGGTCCCACCAGACGCCCATAAACCCCGTGGCTGGCAGGGCGTCAGGAGAATATGTGTCATCTGTTGTCCAGCGGGTTCTTAATGCCTTCGCAATCATTGGCCAGTCGGTAAACTTTCCCATCACCCCGGAAATAGCCTGCTCGACATAGTCTACCGATGATTGGTTATCCGCTTTTTGCAGGGTACGATTTTTCCATTTAACGATGTCGGGATGAGCGGCCAGTTGGATAATACGCTCGGACTGTACTTCTTCAGTAATGCTGTGTTTGGCAGCGTAAAAAGGGAAATGTCGTGTCAGCCATTCCTGGGTCTGATGATGTTGTGTGGCAAAGCCTGTGGCATTTTTCGCCTGTGCAAGTTGCAGGAATTGCTGACGCAATGAGGATTCCACCAGATTGGCGAATGTGGTTATCACCGTTTCGTTTGTGGGATATTTCCGGGATTCTGCTGTCAGTTCGTAAAAGGTGAAGGGGATGCTTTCCTGGTGATTATCACCGAAGCACAGGTGGGTTAATTTTGCAGCATTGCGTGAAACAGGCATCTGCCGTACCGGCCCGATGGCAGGTAACGGCAAACCAAAGGGCACTATCAATCCCTCATTTTGATTGGGGGTGGCAAAACCGATCCCAGCCACGGTGACATTCTGCCCGGCGGTCAAATACCAGCTGAAGCGCAATTCTCCCCGTTCGCGCGCCTGGCGTAATGGTTGCTCAAGCTTCGGGGGCAGGCTGTGGGTCAGTAACTTATGGAGGTCTCTGAGGGTGGTGATAGCAACAGCAAGTAAACGCTGATGTGCTTCAGCAGTGGCAGAAGCAAAACTGAATTCAGCCAGTTCAATGGCTAACTTCTGGCTACCTGTGGCACAGGCAAGGACCTGCGTTTGCCCTTGTGCCGCATGGGACAGCCGCTGACTCAGGGAATGAAGTGCATCAGCGGCGTAATGATTGCCATACATGCTTAGCAGCGCCAACTGAGGGACGCGGATGACTGGAATAAAGCCCGGATCATACAGGGCTGCGCTGTAGAGTTTCAGTAAATATCCGTGAGACAGTGTATTTGCCTGAAGCTGATGGGCGATGATGGCACCGATACAGAGTTGTTGTGCCGGTGCATCAGTGATCACCAGTTGTTTCAGGCTGGGATCGATATTGCCTAATGCGCCGGTAAATGCCAGATGATGGCGTACGATCGCTTTGATAAAACGCGAGATGGCTAGCAGTATCCGTCCCTGTGTATCTGGCTGCGCGCGCTGAAAATCCTGAACAAAATTAATCGATTGTTGATTGAGAAATCTTTCATCAGCAATTTGCTCCAGAGTGATCCAGGGTAAATTCATCACCCTTTGTAGCTGATGCAAAACATGGATATAGAGATTTGGTATGCTGGGGTCGTTCAGCAGAAAAATATCACTTAACAGTCTGAACAGGCGGTCGTTGTCGATTAATGTTGCTGCGGGGAGATAACGCTGTAACACCATAATCTCGGCAGATTGTAGTTCACCCTCTTCATCAATCAGTTTATCCATCATGGATGCGATGTCATCTGATGTGATCTTTTCCGGTGTCGGGAGCGTCAGCAGATGACCATATAATCTGTCATGGAAGGGCAGCAGCGAAAAAAAGATGAAATTTTGCACGACGTTATTCAGCGTCGCCTGATATAACGCCGTATTGTTCTGGTTAAACCTGACTAACAAGGGGCCGGTCTGCGCATTAAATGCGTCAGGCAGTTCCTTGTCATGCGTGATGGGCAGCGGCTCAAAAGGATGTTCGCTGTACACCTGGCGTCGGGAACGCAAATGGGTTTCCGAGATAAAGTCATTTGTCAGGAAGGTAAACCAGCAGCCCTCATCAACCAGATAGTATTGGCAAAACAACAAAGAGTGATGAATCAGACAGCATTCTTTGAAAGCATTTTTGACCAGCGAAATAAATTCAGAATTCACCTCATCAGCATCAATAATTTGCGTTTCCCGTGCCATGCTTGCATTGCGCAGAATTTTTTGCCAGTCAGCGACCACTCTTTTAGTGACATCAGCAAGAAAAGGTTTCATATCCTGAAAACGCATATCTGGCGATAAATATTCCTGCATAGCTGCCAGCCAGTCAGCCTGGGCATCAGTGCCTGACCATTCTTCGATAGGGTAATCAGCCAGCACTTTGGCACTGTATTCAATACGGGCATATATTTCATAAATAACTTCTATCCTTTTCATCATCCGAAATCGCGTTTGGATAAACTCGGCCAGTGAAGGAGGTTCAGACCCTGGATGAGCAAGACGATATTCGTCACAACGTTTTTTAAATATTTCAATGCTGGCACTAAACAAACTGATGGCGGCAGGGTTTTGTTCAATGGTATCTCTGATGAAATCAATCAGAAAATCGATCACCGCCAGGTGAAATTTTTCCTGAGCAGAAGAACGGGTCAGATATAAGGTGAATCGCCCCATTTCGTAGTGTATATCTTGCTGCGTCCGGGTTTTTTCTGCCTGCGCACTTTCTCCTTCACCCACCAATTTTAATAACGAATCAGTATCTTTTCTCATCAGGCCATCATCCAGCAAAAACAGATAGTTGGCTTCGAATGCCTGAATATTGCTCTTGAATGTCTTATTAATGACATTCATGGATAGGTCGATAAGAAGATTTTGCTCTGCGGTCAGTACAACATTTTCAAGTGGTGTGGTTTTGTTATTGTTAGCATTTTTCTGTAAGTGGTTATAAAAAAACTCCGCATTGATATCGGTTCGGTTTTGATTAAGGTTGTAATAACTATTTAACTCTAATATTTTGTTAACAAACAATCGTACAGGGAAAGTGAAAGATCGAAAACAGAACATGGCCATGCGGTCATAGTCATTTGAAATTCGCCATCCTCCATCCATGGCGGTCTCAATGATTTCCTGTGCATCCGGGTTTTTTAATGCAGAAAAAAACATTTCCATATATAACGGCGGGCTTTTGCGATGAATATCGAAAACATTCAGGGTGATGTTTTTAGACTGAGAACCATCGGTAAAGCAGGTGATATTAACTTTGGCAGGCATGGGTACGGCAAAATTTTCAATGTTATATTTATTTTCCCATTCGGGTGCATTCCAGCGTTGAAAAGGCAATTCACCCATGTCTGAGTATAACGCCCGGGCGTGTTTTTTTTAACCGACCAAAAATACCCGGAAGTATGGCCAGAGGTGCCGATCGATCCGGGGATATATTAGACTCAGGAAACATAATTTTACTTGGGATAGAAGCCAGCTGGAGTAATGTATGGGCGACTTTTTCCTGTGATTGCCGAAGTGACAGGTTTAAGTCATTGATTTCATTCTCAAGCGCTTTTCTGGTCGGTGCGAAAATTGCCAAAGGATCTTGTTGGCTGGAATGAGGCATGCTCAGAGCAAGGGTTATTTTTTCATTCAGTACACGTAACTGATGTTTTTTTTGCATTCTCTGTATATAAAGTGTCCTGACGCTACTCCCTAATGCTTTAAGTGATTTTGTTACCCCCGGGGGAAAGGGCGTATCAAGCGCGCATATACCAGCTCGTAACCAATCGATTGACGCAGAAGTATAGAGGGTATCTTCTCTATTATAAAAAATGTCTTTGCCAAGTTCATAACATTCTTTCAGGGGTAAATAATCAGCAATCATACCCCATGTCCCCTTGCGGTCATCCTTTTCTCTTTCGGTTTCTGTGGCGGTGTTTATCTTTTCTTTTTGCAGTTCAAGTAATTTTTTGCGGTTTTCGACGGCATGATTAATTATGAGGGGTATAGCAACCTCAGCCTTTCCAATATCTCTCTCCGTGAAAAAAVGCAACGATATAATGATCAGGTCTACTGTATGCACACCATTTTGCACGATAATATTGATAGTGTTGTGAAATGAAGTCCCACATTTTCTCTGGTGGGTCAAGCCATGATGTTGTAGGTTCAATAATATCATCGCAGGGATCCCAGAAAAGGAGTCCATCCGTAAAGACATAGTGTTGATTGAGAAATTTATCGCCCAGATCGGTGATGTCCTGCATACTGTTCACGGCTAATCGGGTTACAGGGAGTTGGAGTTGAATACGGCTCGCTTCTATATTTAACTGGAAAATGCGTGTTTCCTGAGTCTGGTAATTTCTGGCAAAAAATAGTACACCAGTCTGGCAATAAGGCCGGACATTATAGGACATACGCTGTGCGATTTCGGGAAGCAATCTGAAGGCTTTATGTGTCAGCATAAAGCGGATGCGTTGTAAGCGGTGATTATCAAGGTCGATGATGGAAAGTTTGACGTGGGGAGAATTAATAAAATTTCTGTCGTCCTCAGTTATCAAAGAAAATGCCCGTGTTGCTACCTGCTGATAGAGTTGAATATGTTCTTTCTCAATTTCTGATGAGATGTCATGGTATTCCCTCTGTAATTCCAGCCGTTTTGGATAAGGTTTTAATGTAAATACGGTGCTGCTGTCATATTTATGATTTCTCAATGGGCCAGGAATAGAGTTGGGCATGCTTTCATAAACGACCTTTATACCGTCGGGGAAGCTGCGGATCGCACAAAGTAAACTTTTGCAGTTTTGCAGGTAAGGGTATTCCAGATGTCTGGCAGGGTGACGATGGATTTTGAACGTTGCTCTGTCAAAATCCATTGGACGAGTGACATCGACACCCAGATGGTTAAATCGATAAATAATGATGTCATTTAACGTCAGGAATAATTGTCGTTCCAGCGTGACATCCAGTTCATGGTACTCCATCGTCGCTTTGTTGACGGTTCGGGTATAATTTTCAAATCTGGCGCCATCGGGGTCCTGCGAAAAAATATCTTTGTAAAATCTTCCCCTTATCAGGAAATGCACTAAGCGCTCTCCTTTATGTAACGCCCGGTAAAAATCACCGAAACGAAGAGCTTTATTGTTCGGGTATTCTTCACCCATACACACCCAATAGTTATTAAGCTTTTTAGATATAATTTTCTCTCCACCAAGACCATTATTTTCAAATTGTATGAAGTCAGGTGCGGATAAGGTGATTATATAGTTAGCAAATCGTCGGGTTTTCGTTTCATCAATAAGACCTAAAGTATTAACAAGAATACGTGAAATATGCAGGCGAAGTTTGTCAAGTGCATAGGTAATGGTGTTATCCTGGTTGCCGGAAGCATTATCGCGCCAGATTTTAATCACCATTTTCCCTACCGAAAAAACCAGAGCGTTCAGGTTCAGAATATTGTTTCTGCCTACCGGAGTGAGCAATACAGAGAAAATGTCTATTAATATGGCATTGATCTCATCCCGGTCATGAGGAGTGAATTGAGTTACCCCCATCTTCTTTAACAAATGTTCCGCATGCCTGATATTAAGATCACAATGTTCGTCAAAAATATATTGGCTGAACTCATCGACCAGTCTCAATCCGGTCTGTGCCGAATTTAACAATTCACGGACGATACTGATAGTATTGAGGCAAGTGATCATTTCAGGCGTTGTCGTATTGGTCAGGCTCAGACTCTGCGGCTGTGAACCATGAAACACGTCATGTTGTACCTCGATTATTTCATTCTCAGCCGGGGGATCTTCTTCGCTAAATATTTTATTATCAGCGATCAAATAAGGGATAATCCGGTATGCCAGATATGAACCGGTCACCAGCGCAGCGGCGGCGGCTGTGATAGCTGCGGCACTGCCCGAGCCACGAGCTGCCAGCACCGCAGCGGCAGAGGCACCGAGCAACGGTGCATCAGGTGTTACAGCACTGGCTGGTGAATGCTGATGAGATGCAGAATAGTTATTGTTATGCTGTCTGCCTTGCTGCCGTCGATGATACGCCATGATCGCTTCGCGGCGTAAACGTTGTGAGTATTCATGAGGGTTGACATCCGGGAAGAAGAACTTAATTGGGTTAAATGTATCAACATATTTGATCGCCCCAGCCAGGCCAGGTGAGAACAGGGATATACCAGAAACCACTAATGCTTTAATTCCTTCATTAATAACCGGAAGTGTAATGAATTGCGGAGCAATAAATGAGGAGAAGAAATTCAACAGTACGGTATCGCGTGATATGGCAGGGGGTACTATATTTTCGGGTGGCTTACGCAGTGCGCCACCATCCTCCAGAATTTGAACCAGTTTTTTAAAAATACGATAATTTATTTCCGGAATACCCTGGCTGATGCCTGTCAATTCGATAAAATCCTTAACGGCCTGTTTATTCGTTGAGGTTTTATTCTTGTCTGGTCGATATAACCTGACAAGCAGTGGCTTCATTTTGTCAGATTTCATGATTTTTATCGCGATAAAGAGATCGATGTAATATTTATAAGGGTAAGAATCATTCTCAAAGTCTTCACGTGTTTTTTCTAACAGAGGTTCTGTGGCAGGTAAACATTGGTAAATCAGGCGGGAAAGGGGCAGGGTGGGGGTGTTGGTAATGGTTCTTATCGTACCTATTGCCCGGTTATAACCGGCAAGCATCGCAGTGAATACTGCACCCCTGTTGCATCCAGGGGAAATGTTGATTTCAGGTTGCATAGGCAAATTTCCTTATTTGCTTGAATGAATATCGCAACCTAAACTTTAGTACAGATTTTTTGAGAGTGACAATTTAACAGGGTAATAAAATGGGGCGTTACCCGCCCCGGATAGATGGTTTATTCACTTGCCAGTGCGGCAACCGGGTCCATGCGTGCGGCTTTACGTGCGGGCAGGTAACCAAAGATCATCCCGATCACGGTTGAACAGATAAAGGCGGCAGCGGCGGACTCCCAGGAGTAGATGGCCGTCAGTAAACCGCCAGCCAACAGGCTGACCAGCGGGCCAATCGCCAGTGAAAGTCCTACCCCCAAAACGCCGCCGACCAGACATACCAGCACGGCCTCAATCATAAATTGCTGCATGATGTCACTGCGGCGGGCGCCGACTGCCATGCGCACGCCAATTTCATGGGTACGCTCGGTCACCGACACCAGCATGATATTCATCACGCCAATGCTACCAATGGTCAGCGCGATAGCCGCAACCATCAGAATCAGCAGTGTCAGCGTGGCAGCGGCATTTTCGATAGCCTGGCGATACTTATCGCGGTTAAACACCAGGAAATCTTTCCCGCGGTGGCGGTCGGTCAGGATTTCACTCAACGCAGCCACCGCCGGACCACTGGCGATATCATCTTTCAGTTTGATACTGAAGCTGGTCAGAGATGTCTGGCCGTTGATGCGATACATCATGGTGCTCCACGGCAGCCAGACGTTAAGGCGATTAGGATTGGAACCATCGTTCAACTTTGCGACACCCACCACCCGCACCGGAACCGAACCGAGAATGATCATTTTGCCTGGCGCGTTGCCAGGTTGATCGCCAAACAGTTTGTTCCGGGTATTTTCATCAATGATGATTTCCTGAGTCGCATGAAGTTCGTCTGAAAAATTACCCCCTTCAATGAGTTTAATACCCTGAATAGCGAAATAATCCTTACCGACGCCATAAACCGTGGTTTTAGAGGCATTAGACAGGTAGCGAATAGGTTGGGTAGACATCATTTCCGGGCTGACGGCTGCAACAAATTGCTGTCGGGCAATGGCCTGCACATCAGACATCACCAGCGTTTTCGTCGGTTGGCTTTCATCCTCAACGAAATCCCCCCCGGCATAAATAGTCACCACATTGGTGCCCAGCCCCTGAATACTCTCCAGCGTACTTTGCCGTGCACCTTGCCCCAGCGCGACAACTGTCACCACGGCGGCGATACCAAAAATGATGCCCGTCATGGTCAGCGAGGTGCGCAGACGATGGGCATTCATCGCATGCAGTGCCATACGTAATGATTCGCGTAATCGATCGCCGATGCCGCGCCATTTGCTCTGGCTCTTCGCCGCAGTGGGCTGATAACGGGAACCCACCGTTTCTGTGGCCCGGCCGCTGTCAGCGACAATCGAGCCGTCCTGGATTTCGATGATGCGATCCGCGTGCTGCGCAACGTTCATATCGTGCGTCACAATGATCACCGTGTGTCCATCACGGTTAAGATCACTCAGGATGCGCAACACTTCCTCACCGGAATGGGAGTCCAGCGCGCCGGTGGGCTCATCTGCCAGAATAATTTCCGCACCATTGATCAGTGCGCGGGCGATGCTGACGCGTTGTTGCTGTCCGCCGGACAATTCCCCTGGTTTATGGTGCGCACGGCCATGTAACCCGAGGTGTTCCAGCAACTGAGCGGCGTGTGCCCGACGGGAATTTCCGGCGACATTGGCGTAAATGGCCGGAATCTCTACGTTACTCAGGGCATTCAGATCCGGCATCAGATGATAACGTTGGAAAATAAAACCGATATGCTCGCGCCGGACTTTTGCCAGCGCATCCGCAGACAGACTGGCGATGTTCTGCCCGCTGAGGTGATACTCTCCGCTATCTGCGGCATCCAGACAGCCGAGGATATTCAGCAGCGTTGATTTGCCCGAGCCGGACGGGCCGATAATCGCTACCATTTCCCCTTCGGCAATGCTCAGGTTGATATCTTTCAGAACGTTCAGAGATTGCGAGCCAAAGGCGTAGGTGCGGGTAATATTTTTCAGCTCGATGATATTCACATCACCACCTTGTCTGCGCCAGCAGCCTGGGCGGCAAGAATGACTTTTTCACCCACCTGCAGGCCGCTCAGTACCTGAATATCCACGTTGTCAGAAATGCCGGTGGTGATGTAGCGCTTAACTGGCTGCTGATTTTCATCTGCGACTTCAACATAACTTTTGCCATCAGCATCTTTTTTCCGCGCCTGAAGCGGAATCAGCAGTGCGTTATTGGCGGAGTCGCGCAGCAGATTGACCTGGGCGGTCATGGCGATGCGCAGGGAATTATCCGGGTTGGGCACATCGAGCAGCGCGTTGTAATACACCGCAGCAGTGGTGGCGCTGGTGGAATTGCTCTCGCTGTTATTCATCAGCGCGTCATCTTTCATCACCGTATCAGGTGCCAGCTCGATGCTGCGTAAGGTGGCGTTGTAACGTTTATCCGGGTCGGAGAAGGTGGTGAACCAGGCCTGCTGACCGGGTTTGATATTGTTGATGTCCGCTTCAGATATCTGCACTTTGATGGTCATGGTGGCCAGCTGTGCCAGTTTGGCGATGGTCGGGGCACTTTGCGCCGCGTTTACCGTCTGTCCTTGTTTGGTAATGATGGCGATGACGGTGCCATCCATCGGAGCCATGATACGGGTGTAACTCAGGTCGAGCTGTTTTTTATCCACCTCAATCTGCGCCTGAATCACGCGCGCCTGCTGGGCAGTTTGCTCTGCGCGCGCAATACGCCAGGCTTCAGCGCCGGTGTCAAAATCCTGCTGGGACACTAAATTCATCTTCAGCATCTGTTGCAGGCGTTTGAATTGCGCTTCCTGACGCATCAGGGTGGCTTGTTTGGTTTCTAAATCCGCTTTGGCGACGCTCAGTGCCGCTTCGGCATTGCGCAGGCCACTGCGTTGCGGCTGGTCATCGATTTCGGCGATCAGTTCACCTTTATGCACGTTATCACCCGTGCGGATATACAATTTCTTCAGCTGACCGGAAACCTGAGCACCCACGTTAACGCGTTCGATGGCATCCATTTTACCCGTCGCAGCGATGACGTTTTCAATGTTGCCCTGACGAACGGTGGTGGTAATGATGTTGTCAGGTTTGTTGCGGGAGGCATTAAGTTTATAAACACCGAGGATGATCAGCAGAACAGCAAAGGCTGGAAAAAACCATTTTTTCGTTGAAGTTGGCATGAGAGTCCCTTTTTTTGCCAGAGGATAATAATCACGTGCCGTTACGGCAAGTGAAAACTGGTTTTCAACGCTCAGATTAGGCCGCATAACCGGCAAGAAAAATGAATGAGTTATGAGAAATCGCAGGATTTATCCTGACATCTGTGAAAAGTAATGTGTTTAAGCATATTTTAATTTTCGCCCGCTATCATGTGATGCGTCTTACCCTCCGCGACCACCGATATAAAGGAAACCAATGAAAGCTGTCATTTTTGCCTACCACGATATGGGATGTGCTGGCCTGGAAGCGCTGGAAAACGCGGGTTTTGAAATCTGTGCCGTGTTCACGCATGCTGATGCACCGGGCGAAAATCACTTCCATGGCTCGGTAGCCCGGATGGCACAGGCCCGAAATATTCCGCTGTATATGCCAGAAGACGTCAATCAGCCGCAATGGCTGGCGCTGTTGCAGACACTGGCCCCCGATATGTTGTTCAGCCTGTCATTTCGGCAGATACTCAGCCGCGAAACTCTGGCGATCCCCCGTCGCGGGGCGTTTGGCGTGCAGGCTTCTCTGCTGCCTGCCCATCGTGGCAGGGCGCATCTGAATTGGGTCTTAATCAAGGGCGATGCGGAGACTGGCGTCACGCTGTTTCGTCTGATCGCTCGTCCTGATTGTGGCCCGATTCTGGCCCAGGAAAAGGTCAGAATATTGCCTGAGGATGATGCCCATAGCCTGCATAACAAGCTGGTCAGCACCAGCGGGAAGATGCTGGCCGTTTGGCTACCTGCGCTCTGCGCCGGTCAGTTGGCAGAGCGGGAGCAAGATGAGTCTCAGGCCAGTCGTTTCGGACGCCGTAAGCCGGAGGATGGCGAGATCAACTGGCATGCCGCCGCGCCGGATATCCACAATCTGGTACGCGGGCTCGCCAGCCCATGGCCAGGCGCTTCTGGTGCGGCAAATGGGCAGCGGTTTGTTGTCTGGCAAAGTCATGTCAGTGCGGATAAATCACCTGACCAACCCGGTACCGTATTAAGCCTTGATCCGCTGGTAATTGCCTGCGGTGAAGGGCAGCTTGAAGTGGTGGCTGGACAAGCCCAGGAAGGCGTGCGGATGAACGGCGCTGAACTGGCGCGCAAGTTAGGATTGCGTGTGGGTGACACGGTAAGTAGTCAGAATACACCGCAAAATACGTAAATAAAAATTATCATATAGCAACTTAAGGATCACCTAATGTAACGGTGAGAAACTGGTCTCTTCATCATTAGAGGAGGCCAGTCAAGAATGCCCCTTTCTTTATTTCAGCGGATCGTAAGGAATCCGTTATTATTTGTTCTTTCCCCGTCAATATTAATTCAATTTTCGATTTTTCCTGCCCGAGTTTTCGCTCAGTGGGTAATGAGAATATTATTCATACCCTGGATTAAAACTATTTTAACTAAACCCAGAGAAGCGAGGGGCTGACCATGTTCTGGCCTCTGTTACGCCCCCGCAAAAACAGCACCCTGCGCTGGCGGTTATTGCTGGTGATTGGCTTAATTCTGATTGTTTGTCAGACCATCAGTGTGTGGGGGGTATGGCATGAGAGCAAAGAACAGATCGCGCTGCTGGTAAATGCCGCACTGGATAATCACAACCCACACCAGCATATGGAAAAGGAAATCCATGAAGCCATCATCAGCCTGGCGCTTCCCAGCATTGTCATGATTTTCATGGCGTTATTTCTCTGCTTTCAGGCGATAACCAGCCTGACCCGACCTTTATCAGAATTACAAAAACGCCTTGAGGATCGTGGCGAGGAGGAACTGACACCGGTGAACTATCACAGTTCGCTGAAGGAAATTGATGCAGTGACTCTGGCGATCAACCGCCTGGTGTCTCGTCTGAGCGCCAGCCTTGAAAGGGAACGCATGTTTACCGCAGACGTTGCCCATGAACTGCGCACGCCGCTGGCCGGTCTCAGACTCCATCTGGAACTGCTGGAAAGAACCCATCAGTGCGATGTTAAGCCTCTGATGCAGCGCCTCGACCAGATGACCAGCAGCGTGACCCAACTGCTACAGCTGGCGCGCGCAGGGCAATCTTTTTCATCGGGTAGCTACCAGAATGTCAGGCTGATGCGGGATGTGGTCGAGCCGATGAAACAGGAATTCGAAGCCATGCTGGCGCTGCATCAGCAGGTATTAATTCTCAATATACCGCAAGAGGTTGTGGTGCGCGGTGATGCCACCTTACTGAAGGTGATGTTGCGAAATCTGGTGGAGAATGCCCATCGTTATAGCCCACACGATACCTGCATCACCATCCGCATCAGCAAGCAGCCATCTCCGGTGCTGGTGGTGGAAGATGAGGGCGTGGGGATTGATGGAAGCAAGATTGGCGAACTGAGCCAGGCGTTTGTCCGCATGGATCGTCGGTTTGGTGGCATCGGGCTGGGGCTGAGTATCGTCACCCGTATTGTTCAACTGCATAAAGGGCAGTTTTTACTGGAAAATCGGGGCAGTGTGCCAGGTTGCCGGGCCAGAGTGACCTTTACCGGCCAGTAATCCTCGCAGGATTACAGTGAAAACCAGATGACCAAAAAACTAATAACGCTGACCACGCTGAGAATAACAGCAGCATATTCGCTGGCGGGACGGGAGAACATGGATTGCATAGGGAACCTCATTATCAGACCCGACAATTTTTACCGCCAAAGATTAAGTTAACCTTAAGCCAGTGTTGTGCTCACGGAACGGGCATGAAAATTCGCCGTTTAATGTTCAGTTAAGAATCAGGCGTTATGCTCTCAACCTCAATAAATTAATGGCTGCAAAATTTTCTTCGTCCCGAAGTTAATTAAACGGGGAAATAAATTCTTGAATTTCTCTGTGCCGGGGTTTCATATATAGCACTTTATGCTAAATTGTTATTACTGGATACTTTAATGAAACTACTGCATAGCAGGCCTGAGAACATGTGCGGGCCGGAAAATTCGGTGTGGTGTGAAAAACTCACAGGGAATCGCGTATGACCGCAACAACAAAAACGCTACTGCTACTGGCGTTACTGATGCTCTATTATTTTGTGCCACTTGAATTTCGCCATCTCTGGCAGCCGGATGAAACGCGCTATGCGGAGATTAGCCGGGAAATGCTGCAAAACGGCAACTGGATCACGCCACACTTCTTTGATTTACGTTATTTCGAAAAACCGATTGCAGGCTACTGGTTCAACAACATTGGCCAGTGGTTATTTGGGCATAACAATTTCGCTGTACGCATTGGCGCGGTCTTTTCCACGCTGGTTAGCGCGGTGCTGGTTTTCTGGCTCGCCCGCCGTCTCTATGCCGACCGGGCTGTCGCCCTGACTGCCAGCGTTATCTTTCTCACCTCACTGCTGGTCTATGGCGTGGGCACCTATGCCGTGCTCGACCCGATTCTGTCGCTGTGGTTAGTCGCGGCTATGTGCAGTTACTGGTATGCCGCCGGTGCGGTCACTCTGCGCCAGCGGCTGGTGGGCTATATCCTGTTTGGCCTGGCCTGTGGTATGGGGTTTATGACCAAAGGGTTTCTGGCATTGGCTGTTCCGGTACTGGTGATTGTTCCCTGGGCCATCTGCAACCAGCGTTTCCGTGAGTTACTGACCTTTGGTCCGCTTACCGTGCTGTGCGCCGCTCTGCTCAGTGCACCCTGGGCGCTGGCGATTAATCAGCAACAACCGGATTTCTGGCACTACTTTTTCTGGATAGAGCATATTCAGCGCTTTGCCGACTCCGATGCCCAACACAAAGCACCGTTCTGGTACTACATACCGATCTTAATCGCCGGTTCCCTGCCGTGGCTGGCGTTGTTGCCCGGTGCTTTGCGTCAGGGCTGGACGGAGCGTAAGAGCGCCCCCGGTGGGTTTTATTTACTGTGCTGGATCCTTATTCCTCTGGTGTTCTTCAGCATTGCCAAAGGCAAATTGCTGACTTACATCCTGCCATGCTTTGCGCCGCTGGCGATTTTGATGGCCTGCTACGGACATCGGCTGGCGGGCAAGGCGAGTCGCATTCTTCGGGTGAACGCCTGGATTAATATCCTGTTCGGCGCACTGAGCCTGTTCGCCTTACTGGTGGTGTTTGCGCCCTGGGGCATCAGCCATCGCCCGCTGTATCAGCAGCATGAAGTGGGCGCATTGATCATGGCGGCGGTGACTTTTGCCGGATGGGGACTGGCTGGATTTGTCAGCCTCAGGGCGAAAGGTCAAGGCTGGCAGCTTGCGGCGCTTTGCCCGCTGGCACTGGCACTTTGTGTCGGTAATGCGATCCCGGAAAGCGTACAGAACACCAAACAACCCCAGGTCTTTGTGGCAAGCGTTGCGGATAAACTGGCGGAAAGTCGCTTTATTCTGAGTGACGACCCCGGCATCGCCTCGACCATCGCCTGGACGCTGCAACGTAGCGATATGTATTTCTATGATAAACAGGGCGAAGTCCGCTATGGCCTGAGCTATCCCGATTCTCAGTCGCGTTTTGTCAGCAAAGCTGACTTCCCCCAATGGCTGGCGATGCACCGTAAGCAAGGAACGGTTTCCGTGGTGCTGATGCTGGGCCGTGGTGAGGCAACGCCCACCGACATTCCCCCTCCCGATCTGGTGTATCGCCGCGATCGCATGCTTTTACTGCAATACGGCCCTGAACCCTAAGCTCAGAGGCTTCACAATTCTGCTAACATGCGCAGGGCCGCAATGCGGCCCGTTAACGCAATCGCTCATTTTTGTGGATAAATAACTATGGCCGCCGATTTTCCTTTGCTTGATGTGCAAGGGGTGACGTTCTCACTGGAGGACCGCGAGTTATTGGCTCCGGTCTCATTAACGCTTAACCCAGGTGATTTTGTTTTGCTCTCCGGCCCCTCAGGCAGTGGCAAAAGCACATTGCTGAAGATTATGGCTTCACTGTTAGATCCCAGCGAGGGACGTATCTTTTTTCGCCACCAGGACATCGCAACACTCAAGCCAGAAGAGTATCGGCAGCGGGTTTCCTACTGCTTTCAAACCCCGGTGCTGTTTGGCAACACGGTATTCGATAACCTGGCGCTGCCGTGGCAAATCCGGCAGCAGAAACCCACGCGTAGCAAGCTGGAAGCCGATTTAGCCAAAGTGAATCTGCCTGCTGACATGCTGGATAAAAAAATTGACCAGCTTTCCGGCGGCGAAAAACAGCGCGTCGGCTTATTACGCAATTTGCAGTTTCTGCCGGACATTTTGCTGCTGGATGAAGTGACCAGCGCACTGGATGAAGATAACAAGGGCCTGATTAACAACCTGATCAAGGGGATTGTCAGCGACAAAGGGTTGGCTGTGGTGTGGATCAGCCATGACCCGGCGGAAATTCGCCAGGCGCAGCGGGTATTGCACCTGGAAGCCCCGGAGAGGAAAAACCATGAGCCAGCATAATATCACTAACACTTCACTGGTACTGGCGTTGGTGCTGGTGATGATCGCGCTGCTGATTAGCCAGAAAGAGAAGCTGGGGCTGGGCAAAGACATTATCTGGAGCGTGTGTCGCGCCATTGTGCAGTTGGTCATTGTTGGCTATGTGCTGAAGTCGATTTTCGACATCAATAATGACTGGCTTACGGTGCTGATGGTGTTGTTTATCTGCGTCAATGCCGCGCTGAACGCCCGTAAACGCAGCCGCAATATTGATCATGCTTTCCTGATTTCATTTATCGCCATTACCAGCGGTACTACATTGACGTTGGTGATTCTGGTGCTGAGTGGCGCGATCGAATTTATGCCGATGCAGGTGATCCCGATTTCCGGGATGATTGCCGGGAATGCCATGGTGGCGGTGGGGTTGTGTTACAGCAATCTCAACCAGCGCTTTGCGGATAACCGCCAGAAAATTCAGGAGATGCTGAGTCTGGGGGCGTCCATCAAGCTGGCATCAGGCACGCTGATTCGGGACAGTATCCGCGCCGCGATGATCCCAACGATAGATGCGGCGAAAACCGTGGGGCTGGTGAGCCTGCCGGGCATGATGTCGGGGCTAATTTTTGCTGGCATCGACCCGGTGAAAGCCATCAAATACCAAATCATGGTGACTTTTATGTTGATTGGTACGGCCAGCTTGTCCACGATAATTGCGGTCTACCTGGCGTATCGACGTTTTTATAATGAGCGATCACAGCTGAGATTTTGATCATCTGATCTTCTCTTCCAGCGTTGACGAAACTTAATAGCGGACGCCGCTGTCTGTTACTCATCATTGTTTTGGAAGATAAAAGTCATGACCTCTGTATTGCTGATTGAGGATGATGTCCGTCTGGCGCAGATGATTGTGCCTTATCTGGCACAACACGAATTTGAGGTGATGCATAGCGCCAGCGCTACCGATGCACAGGCGCGCATGAAACTGCGCAGCTTTGATGTGGTACTGCTGGATCTGATGCTGGGGGATGCCGATGGGCTGGCGCTGTGTCGGCAGATACGCGCCGAAAGCCACGACGATCCCGCCATCATTATGGTCACCGGACGTGGCGATCCGGCTGACCGCATTATTGGGCTGGAAGTTGGCGCTGATGATTACCTGCCCAAACCCTTTGAACCGCGTGAGCTGCTGGCACGGATGCGTGCTGTGCTACGCCGCATGCGGCCGGGCACCCGAACCGCTGATACCGGTCTGATCCGTTCAGGTGAACTGGAGATTGATATTGCTGCGCGCACGGTAACGCTGCATCAGCAGCCCTGTGCGCTGACCTCATTGCAATTCGATTTGCTGGTTTCGCTGGCGCGCCAGGCTGGGCGCGTGCTGAATCGCGAACAAATCTGGCAGACGGTACGCGGTGAAAGTTATGACAGTTTTGACCGGGCCATTGATGTGCATATCGGGCGTATTCGTCAGGTGATTGAAGACGACCCCCGTACTCCGAAGCGTATCATCACGGTACGCGGCGTGGGTTACGTGTTTTCCGCTCAGGCGGATCGCTAAGCGTATGAAACGCATTACCGACCTTCCGATGCATTTGCAGATCTTCTTTGCTGTGATCAGCGCTATTTCGCTGGTGGTGCTCTGTACCATCATGCTGTGGCTATGGACGGATGATGAAAATCGCCACCATAACGCGTTTGCCACTTTCAGCGGCATGGTGGAACAAACGTTACCTCCCGCATCGGCCCCGGCAGATGCGCAGTCGACGGCGATTGATAGCTGGATGCAACGTACCAATGCCCGTTTCGCCCTGTTTGCGGCTAACGGCACATTGCTGAGCCGCATGCTTTCACCCGCGATCCCATTCCCGCATCAGGTGAAAGCCGGGGGTTACTTTGATGACTGGTACAGCTCACGCTTTGTCTGGCAGTTGCAGGATAAACGTTTGCTGGTGATCCAGTTCAGTGTCGATCGCATTGAACGTCCGTGGACTTTTATCCTGATGCTGTTAGCGCTGGCGGCGGCGGTGGTGGTGATCTCTTTCCCGGTGATTCGTCGACTCACTGCGCGACTGGAATCACTACAACATAGCGTCGAATCGTTGGGCAAAGGCAACCTGGCGGCGCGGGTGCAGGTGACGGGTCGCGATGAGGTGGGCCAGCTGGCTGCCAGTTTTAATCGTTCCGCGACACAAATCGAGACTCTGGTTCAGTCACAGAAAACCATGCTGGCCAATGCCTCACATGAACTGCGTTCACCGCTGATGCGTATTCAGATGGCCTCGGCATTGCTCAGCACTGAACACTCCCAGGCAGGCAATGAATTGCAACGCAGCGTCAGGGAACTGGACGCGTTGGTAGAGGAAATTCTCACCCTGAGCCGACTGGAGATGGCGGATAACGTTATCGTGGGTGAATTACTTGCCACCGATATCACGGCACTGGCCGCCGAGGAGTGCGCCAGCGTTGAGGTGGAGCTGAATGCCGAGCACATTGTGGCGCAGGTTGATGCCCGTCTGATGCGCCGTTTAATGCGTAACCTGATTGAAAACGCGCTGCGTTATGCGGGGCGAGAGGTGACGGTCAATCTTAAGTGCACGCCGGATCACGGTTTTTTGCTGACGGTGAATGACCGTGGGCCGGGGATTCCCGAGTCGGAAATGGTGCGCATTTTTGAACCTTTTTATCGCCTGGCGCGCAGCGGTAACGGTTCCGGGCTTGGTCTGGCGCTGGTGCGCTCCATTAGCCAATATCATGGCGGTGAGGTTAGCGTGCATAACCGTTCTGGTGGTGGTGCCAGCTTTAGCGTGCACATCCCGCTGTTACATAACTTTACCTGAGGTAAAAAGAGGCGTTACAGGAGGCTGGTGTAATGGCTGGCGGTCAACCGTCACCATAAGGATGAAGTCACATGCGTTTCACACCAGCGAAATCCCTTCCGCTGATATTGCTGTTTTCCACCGCCGCGTTGCCTGCTTTTGCTGATCAATCCGATCAAAACTTCAACGGCTTTCTTGGCGCAGGTGTCAGTGTTCAACCCAAATACTCCGGGGCGAAGCACAACCAGACCCGGTTTCTGCCGGTGGCAAGGCTGAACTATGGGCCCTTTTTCTTCGGTGGTGTCGATACTCTGACCGCGCTGGGCTGGCAATTTGTCCGAACCGAACACTGGACCTTTTCCGTTGGCGCAGGGTTGGATCTCTTCCCCCGCGAGGAGTCAGATGATGACTACCTGCGTGGCATGGGCGACATCAAACGCTCACCGCACGCGTTTACCTCCGCCATTTACCGCAACGACTTGTTCAATGCCGGAGTGATCCTGACCCAGGATATAGGCGGTAATCAGCAGGGATTTCGGCTGACGTCATACGCGAATCTGTCATGGCGTCCCTCTGAAGATCTGCGTTTGTTCACCGGTCCGAGCCTGAGCTGGGCGAATAGCGATTATATGCAGACCCAGTATGGCGTGTCGGCGCAGCAATCCTCCCGCAGCGGTTTTGCCCGCTACGATGCCGGGTCTGGCCTGGAAAAAATTGGCTGGGAAGTAGGGATGGATTATGACATGACCGCGGCCTGGCAGGTGGGGGCGCGGGTGATGGCCCAGCGTCTGGAAGGTGATGCGGCTGACAGCCCCCTGACCCAGCAGAAGGATCAGGTAAGCTATGCGCTGTTCCTTGCCTGGCATTTTTAACTGATGTGAATGTATTGCTGCAACCCTTCGGCCAGCGCATCAAATACCGTGCGGCATAGCGGGCGGGTGCGCAGATCTTCATGCATGGTAATCCAGGTGGAGAGATGCAAAGAAAACGCCTCGGGCAGAATACGCACCAGCTGGGGTTCGCGCTGTGCCAGCCCCGCCTGACAAAAACCAATACCCGCTCCGGCGCGAATCAGCGCCAGTTGTGCCGGGTCGCTGTCGGTGCGAAAAGCAAAATGTTCCCGTGCCAGTAACGGATGCGCCTTTACCACGCTGCGCACAAAGGCGTCCGGCTGGTCGAATCCAATCAGGCTGTGCTGGCGCAGCGCCTGAATCGAATCTGGTGTGCCATGTTTTTCCAGATAGAGAGGGCTGGCATACATACCCAGTGCAATCTCACCCACCGCGCGGATCACCAGCTGATTCTGGTGTGGGCGCACCATACGTACCGCGATGTCCGCTTCGTGTTGCAGTAGATCCTGTATCTGATTAGACACCACCAGCTCAAGGCTCAGGCCCGGATGGCTATCGCGTAATTGTGCGAGGATCGGCGGCAACACTTCCTGCGCGATTATCTCACTGGCGGCCACTCGCGCCACTTCACACGCTTACCGGCGGGGATGGCTGAAACGCTGCCACCGCCACCGGCCAGAATGTACTGCTTCTCCGCGCGGCTGATGCCCTGATGCTGCTCCGGGTGACGGTAGATGCAGAAGAAGATCAGACCGAAAATCACCCCGAGGCTCCCCGCCAGGTAAAACAACGCCCCCCAGCCAAAATGGATGCTCATCAGCACCAGCAACGGCGGGGCAAAGGCCAGTCCCCAGCGGGAGGAGGCATCCCAGATCGAACTCGCCAGCGCCCGTTCTTTGCGCGGAAACCAAATCGAGGTGATTTTGGCTGAGGTTGGCCAGCCGGGTGCTTCTGTCATGCCGAGCAGGGCGCGCGCGCAGAGTAACGCGGGCAGCGTACTGCACAGCCCGGTAATCATGGTCGAGAGTCCCCACAGTGACGCGGCGGAAGCATAAACCTTGCGCGGACCAAAGCGATCCGCCAGCCAGCCGGCCGGGAACTGACTGAAGGCAAAAAACAGGGAGAACACCGATCCCATCAGACCGATATCGGTGTTGCTGAGATGAAGGTCGCTCATCATCGAGGGTGCCGCCACCGCCAGGCTGGCACGATCGAGATAGTTGATGAAGCCGCCAATAAGTAACACAAAGGCAACAAACCAGCGTTTTTTACCCACAACCTGGTGCGATGACATAGAGGGTTCCCGTTATGATTAACTGACATGTCAGAATATTAATCATGACGGTTGGCTTGCCAGCAAGTAGCGGGATTTATTGTTTAGATATTGATCACAAATGCCATTTAAAAAGGCTTTTTCTACAGTCCGCACCTTCAAATATGCAAAAACTATAATCAATATAACATGTCAGATTTTTGATTTTGTCCGCATAGTAAGCAACGTACAGTCCGGCCACCGCCTTAATTACCGGCGTTACTTTGCCGGTAGAAAGGGGGGACCTGACTGCATTAGCACGATTAAATCTGCGCCATACCACCATCGACAAACAACTCGGTGGCGTTGATAAAGCTGGAATCATCAGAGGCAAGGAACGCTACCACGTTACCAATCTCTTCCGGTTCACCCAGACGACCCAACGGTACCTGGGATGCCAGCGCGTCAAACAATCCCTGACGTTGATCTTCACTGACCAGGCCACCTAAACCAGGGGTACGAATCGGACCAGGGCTGACGACGTTGATACGAATGCCGCGATCTTTCACATCCAGCGCCCAGGAACGAGCGAAGTTACGCACGGCAGCTTTACTGGCGCTGTAGACGCTAAAGCCAGCGGTGCCCTTCACTGAGGTGGTAGAGGCGGTGAGGATCACCGAAGCCTTGTCACTCAGCAGCGGCAGTGCTTTTTGCACGGTGAACAACACGCCACGTACGTTGGTGCCAAAGATACGGTCAAAATGTTCTTCGGTGATGCTGCCCAGCGGCTGCATATCGCCGCCACCAGCGTTGGCAAACAGGACATCAAGGCGACCTGCCTGACGGGCAATCTGCGCATAAACCGCGTCGAGGTCGCTCAGCTGCGCGGCATCGGCGCGAATCCCGGTGGCAGCAGCGCCAATGCTGGCGACGGCTGCGTCCAGTTCTGCCTGACGGCGTCCGGTGATAAACACCTGTGCGCCGCGTGCTGCCAGCGTTTGTGCTGCAGCCAGACCAATACCGGTGGTGCCGCCGGTAACCAGAGCAATTTTACCTTTCAGTGATGCGTTCATGTTTGTCTCTCCAGATAAGTGATTAAGTGATTTTCAACGGGCTTCGTAGTGCATGGAGGCAATGTACCGTGGCGACGTTTATCGATAAATCGTGTAAAATGGAAATGACTATTCATGTGTGTGGATAATAGGTGAAGGACGATGGACCAACTGATGGCAATCAAGGCATTTGCACGCGTGGTGGAGGCCGGAAATTTCACTCGCGCGGCGGATTCGCTCGATATGCCCAACGCCACGCTCAGCAAGATGGTGCAGGAGCTTGAAGCCCATCTGGGGATTCGTTTACTGCAACGCACCACCCGGCGTGTGACGGTGACGGCAGAGGGGCGGGATTACTACGAGAAAGCGTTGCGTATCGTGCGCGATCTGGAGGATATCGATGCCTCGTTTAATGTGGTCAGTGGCCGGTTGCGTGGCTATCTGCGCGTGGATGTCGGTGGCTCAACGGCGCGGGATGTGCTGATACCGGCGCTGCCGGATTTTATGGCACGCTACCCGGATATTCGTCTGGATCTTGGGGTATCGGACCGGCCGGTTGACCTGATCAGCGACAACGTTGATTGCGTGATTCGTGGCGGGCCGCTCAGCGATTCCTCCCTGATCGCGCGCCATATTGGCGATGCCACCCTGATAACCTGCGCAACGCCGGGTTACCTGAAAGCCTTTGGTGTCCCGGCTTATCCTGATGAGTTAAAAAACGGCCACCGGCTGGTGAGTTATCTGTCACCGCAAACCGGGCGTCCGTTTCCTTTCCGCTTCGCGCGTAACGGCGAAAAGAGTGAGATCAAAACCGAACATCGTATCGGGATTAACGAAAGCAACGCGCATTTGGCGGCGGCGCTGGCCGGACTGGGCATTATTCAGACCTTCACCTATGCCACCTTTGAAGCCCAGCAACGTGGGGCGCTGGTGGAGATCCTAGCCGGGTGGCGACCTGCGCCTTATCCGTTTCATGTGGTGTACCCGCAGAACCGCCACGTCACGCAACGGCTGCGGGTGTTTATTAGCTGGCTGATGGAGGTGTTCCCGCAGCGGCTCAGGGCCGTCTGAACAAGGCGATGCTACGGCCCTCCAGGGTGAAATCTTTTTCTTTGGTGATCACCAGCCCCTTTTTGCTGCAATCGCTGGTGGTGAGTTCCAGTACCCAGCCACCTTCGCCAAATTGCGGGATGCGGAAGGGCACTTCGCCTTCAAACGGATTGAATAGCATCAGCACGTCATGCCAGATACCTTCGGCTTCCTGCAAGTCCGGGCGGCCAATGTACATACCCAGCGTGGTGCCTTCATCCCAATGCTCCGGTTGTTGCAAGCCGCCCCCCGCATTGAACCATTCAATCTCCATACCGTCGCGCCAGTTTTCCCGATGCAGCAACGGCTGGCTGGCGCGCAGGTGGATAATCTGGCGGGTGAATTCGCGCAACGCTTCGGCACTGGCGGGCAGCTCATCCCAGTGGAACCACGAGATCTCGCTGTCCTGGCAATAACCGTTGTTGTTGCCCATCTGGCTGCGGCCAAACTCATCACCGGCCAGCAGCATCGGCGTGCCGTGGGAAAACAGCAGGGTGGCAAGAAAATTGCGTTTCTGCCGTTCACGGACTTCTATGATTTGCGGGTCATCGGTCGGGCCTTCTGCACCGTAGTTATAAGAACGGTTGTCGTTGTGCCCGTCATTGTTATCCTCGCCGTTGGCCTCGTTATGCTTTTCGTTGTAGGACACCAGGTCATTAAGGGTGAAGCCGTCATGGGCGGTAATAAAGTTGATACTGGCCCAGGGGCGGCGTCCGCGCTGATCGTAAAGATCACCCGAACCCAGCAGGCGGGCAGCAAAATCACTGGAGACATTGTCGCCTTTCCAGTATTCCCGCACCGTATCACGATATTTGTCGTTCCATTCGGCCCAGCCTGGTGGGAACGCGCCAACCTGATAACCGCCCGGACCGATGTCCCAGGGTTCACCGATCAGTTTCAGTTTGCCCAATACCGGATCCTGGGTCATGGCGTCAAAGAAACCGCCGCGTGGGTCGAAGCCGCCAGGCTCACGGCCCAGAATGGTGCCCAGATCAAAGCGAAAACCATCGATATGCATCGATTCGGCCCAGTAACGCAGGGAGTCCATAATCATCTGCAACACGCGGGGATGTGAGGTGTTAACGGTGTTACCGGTGCCGGTGTCGTTAACGTAGTAACGATGCTGGTCAGCCAGGGTGCGATAGTAGGAATAATTATCGATGCCTTTAAACGACAGCGTCGGTCCCAGTTCATTGCCTTCTGCGGTGTGGTTGTAAACCACATCGAGAATCACCTCGATTCCCGCGTCATGCAGCGCGCGCACCATGTCACGAAAACCCTGGATACCACGCGGGCCGAAATAGCGTGCGGCAGGGGCGAAAAAGTTGAGCGTGTTGTAGCCCCAGAAGTTTTTCAGCCCTTTGTCCAGCAGATGCTGATCATCGGGAAACCAGTGCACCGGCAACAACTCGACGGAGGTGATGCCAAGGCTTTTCAAATAATCGACGCTGGCTTTATGCGCCATACCTTCATAGGTGCCGCGCAGGGGTTGTGGGATTGCGCTGTTAAGCTGGGTAAAGCCTTTGACATGGGTTTCATAGATGATGGCGCTGGACCACGGGATAACCGGGCGATTCTGGTCATGCCAGTCAAATTCGTTGGCATCGATGACCCGACATTTGGGGGTAAAATCGGCGCTGTCGTGGGTATCAAAGGTGAGATCTTTGTCTTCACCGTCGTGCTGTAAATCGTAGGCGAAATGCGCTTCGTTCCAGGCGATATCGCCGGAGAGGTCACGCGCATAGGGGTCGAGCAACAGCTTGTGCGGATTAAAGCGGTGACCATTTTCCGGATCAAAGGGGCCATGCACCCGGTAGCCGTAAAGCGCTCCGGGTTGCAGGCCGGGAATATAGCCATGCCAGACTTCGTGGGTAAATTCGGGCAAATCAAATCTGGCGATTTCATGGCGGCCACTGTCATCGTACAGGCACAGTTCAACGCGTTCTGCGTGGGCGGAAAACAGGGCGAAGTTGACGCCTTCACCATCGAAATTGGCACCCAGCGGGTAGCTGTAACCGGCGGTAATCACAAAAGGCTTAGCATGCGACATTTTTTCCCCACTCCTGTAAATAAACACCTGGTAAAAACCTGCGCGATAAATACTAAATCACCAGGTGCGAATGAATTCGCACCCTACGGATGTAGGGGCGGCATTTATGCCGACCGGTTCAGCTGACTTTAGCCGCTTAGCAACACCAGGTAAGGCTGTTCGCTGGTCAGGACATCGGCAAGGGCCAATTCTTCATGGCTTATAACGTTGTTATAACGACGATTTGCAAGGGGCGCGGGCAGGGCAATCTGCCACGTCGGTAACGGCTGCGGCAGGTTGCCAGCAAAGGCGGTTAACGGCAGGCGAGGCACCACCACGATCAACGCTGCATGCGCGTCCACCCGTGCAAAGGCAATCAGATGTTCGCTGCTGGCCGCCAGCGGCAGATAATCACCGGCAAGAAATAATTGCGGATGCTGCTGACGTAGTGGCAGCAGGGTCGCGATCATCTGCTGCTTCAGCTGGCCACTTAGCCAGTTATCGGGCTGCGGCGGGTGGCTGGTCAGCAGCTGTGCCAGCCGCGCAAAATCCACAGGTTGCCGATTATCAGGATCGACCAGGCTGAAGTTCAGCGCTTCACTGCCCTGATAAATATCCGGCACACCGGGTGCCAGCAGTTTGATGATAGTCTGGCTCAGACTGTTCGCCAGCCCGGCGTGGAGAAAGGGTTGTAGCGTGGCGGTAAAATCCTGCAAAAAGGCCTGGCTGGCGGGTGAAAGTAGCTGGCGGGCATAGGCCAGCACCGCCTCTTCATAGGATTCATTGCTCTCGGCCCAATCGGTGCGCTGTTTTGCCTCACGCAGCGCTTTTTCCACAAAGGCAACAAAACGGTTTTCCAGATCCTGCAATCCGGCAGCATCATCCGGACGCAGCGACACTGGCCAGGCACCTGCCAGTGCCTGATACAGCATCCATTCCACCGCCGGGCCGGGTGCTGGGCCTGCGGGCAGGAGTTTGATATGTGCCTGATGCATCTGCCGCCAGCGGCTAACGGCAGTCGCCCAGCGTTGAGGCGCTTCGCTCAGGGTATACAACCGCGCACGGGCGTCCTCGCCGCGCTTGGTATCATGAGTTGATGTGCTGGAAATCCCCTGTGGTTGCTGCTGCTGTCGTGTCTGCATCGCGGCATGAAAACGCGCCAGCGAGAAGCCTTGCGGCAGCGGTTCGCCGCCGACTTCATTTAACGCCAGCGCCGTGCACTGGCGAAAGAACAGGGTATCCTCCACCGATTTTGCCATCAAAGGGCCGCTTAATTGCTGGAAACGGGTGCGAAACAGCGCGACCTGGCTATCAGCGGCTGCGCCGTGAAACAGGCCGATGATAAAAGAAAGGGCCTCGGGGGATGTCACCGCGCTTATGTTTGCCGCCACAGTTTGTAGCAACGCCTCATCGGCAGCGGGTAAGCCTTCCACAGTGGCGTAAGTGCGGTAAACCGGAAAAGCCAGCAACAGTTCACGCAGCGCGTTGCGCAGTGCGTTTTCAGCGATCGCCTCCTGAGCGATAGCTTTTGCCAGCGTCAGCAGACGGGTGAATTCTCCGGCAAAGTTTCGATCAACCATTAACGCTTTTGCCGCCCGCAATTCAGCAGCCATATCGTTTCCGGCAGGATAAGCCTGGCGCAGGGCGTTGATGCCGCCACTGACAACCAGGGCATCAGCCAGCGCGGTGATAAATTCGTAACCAGTGGTGCCCGCAACGGGCCAGTCTGCGGCCAGCGCCTCCCCGGTTCCGAGGATTTTTTCCACTGTGATATAGCAGTCCGGCCCTGCCTGCTGGCGCAGACGCTCCAGATACCCCTGCGGATCGGCAAGCCCGTCAACGTGGTCGATGCGCAGACCCGCAACGGCACCGCTGTGCACCAGTTCCAGAATCAAGCGATGCGTGGCAGCGAAGACTTCGGGATCTTCAACCCGCACCCCCACCAGACCGGTGATTTCAAAGAAACGACGATACGAAAGGTCCGTTGCGGCATCACGCCAGCATATCAGCCGATAAGCCTGGCGTTCGTGCAGGGCGGCAATGTCCACCTTGTCCTGAAGATTCAGTCCCTGCCAGCTGTCGAGCGCCAGTGGGTAAAAATTGTCGAAATACGCAAGCGTCGGTAAGCCGCTCTGGGGATCGGCGCGGACGTTGATCTCGCCTTTTTCCAGTGCTTCAGCAAAGGTGTCACCCAGAAACGGCAGCGTCAGCGGGCGTGACCAGTCGATATCAAAATAGTGGGCGTAGCGGCTGTGTTCACCGTGAGCTATCACATCGCGCCACCACGGGTTTTCCAGCGAGGCCGCCATATGATTGGGGACGATATCGAGTATCAGGCCAAGACCGGCGCTTTTCAGTGCCTGCACCATGCGCTCGAAACCCGCGCGGCCACCGAGCGAGGGGTCGATTTGCGTGGCATGCGTGACGTCATAGCCGTGGGTCGAATCGTGGGGCGCGGTAAAGACTGGCGAGGCATACAGATGGCTGATGCCGAGTTTTTTTAAATACGGCACCAGGGCGGCAGCGCGATCAAATGTCATGCCGTTGCGGAACTGAAGTCGGTACGTTGCCGTTGGCAAAATCATGGCGTATCTCCGGCAGACAAACGTACGGTCATCCCATTAGGTGGTAGTGGGTCTGCCGCCTGCGGCCAGGCAAACAGCGTTTCACCCGGCAGCTCCGTCAGGGGTTGTGCGATTTGGCTTAAATTCAGCGCCAGCGCAAGGGTGCCGCCAGGGAAGCGCCAGCTGACCGCGATAAAGCCATCGTCTGCGGCGATAACGTGACCGTTATGAGTGACAGCGTCACGGATCAGTGGCACGATAAATTGCTGACGCATCGCCAGCAGCTGTTTGGTCAGCGCCAGCCATTGCCTGCCCTCGGGGCTGTCGGGTTTTGACCAGTCGAGTTTTGACATCTCAAAGGTGTGTTGCGCATTGGGATCCGGCACGCTGGCCCCCTCATGTCCGGCATGGCCGGTAAACTCACGGGCGCGTCCTTCACGCACCGCTCTGGCGAGATCGCCGTGAAAATCCGTGAAGAACAAAAATGGCTGCGTCTCGCCAAACTCCTCGCCCATAAATAGCAGCGGGATATGGGGGGAAAGCAGCAGGGTGGCGAGCAATGCCTGGGTCCGTGCGGCCCCGGCAAGGGTGAGCAGCCTGTCGCCATGGGCACGGTTGCCGACCTGATCATGATTCTGGATAAAATCGACAAAGGCGACCGGTGGCTGGCCGGTGCTGGCGACACCACGCTTTTTGCCACTGTGGGGAGAGACTTCCCCCTGGTAAGCGAAGCCTTCAGTCAGAATGCGGGCAAGGTGCTTTTCTGGCTGATCGGCGAAATCCTGATAGTACGCGTGGGTTTCCCCTGTCGCGCAGACATGGATGGCGTTGTGGAAATCATCATTCCACTCCGCGGTGAACAGCGGTACGGAGCCGTCTGAGCTGCGCGGATGGAGAAAAATGACGTTGCGGCTGTCCTCGGTAGTGAGGTGGATAGGCCGGTCAGGGATTTCGCGCCGAATGCGTTCGGCAATTTCAATCAGAACCTGTGGTTCGGCCTGATCCTTTATCTGGTCAATGGCATCGAAACGCAGGCCATCAAGTTTGAACTCCGTCAGCCAGTACAGCGGGGCTTCGGTGATATAGCGGCGGGCAGCATCAACATCGTAAGCAATGCCTGCGCCCCACGGGGTCATTCTTTGCTGATCAAAGAAGTCCGGCGACAGCAGCGGCAGATAATTACCTTCCGGGCCAAAATGGTTAAGCACGATATCCAGCACCACCGACAGACCAGAGCCGTGCGCGGCATCCACGAAGGCGCGGAAATCATCCGGGGTGCCATAGGCGGAATGCGGCGCGTACAGCAGCACGCCATCATAGCCCCAGCCACGGTTGCCGCCAAACTGCGCAACCGGCAGCACCTCAATCATGGTGATCCCCAGGGCAGCCAGCTGCGGCAGTTTTTCTATTGCCGCCTGGAAGGTGCCTTGTGGCGTGAAGGTGCCGATATGTAGCTCATACACCACGGTCTCTTCCCACGGGCGACCGGCCCAGTCGTGGTGCTGCCAGGCATAGGTGGTGGGATCGATAACCAGCGAAGGGCCATTCACCCCAGCCTGCTGAGCGCGTGAGGCGGGGTCAGGCACCGGAGTGCCGTCGGCAAGCAGATATTGATAGGGCGTACCGGGTGCGACCTGCGCTTCCCGCCATGCGAACCAGCCATCGCCGCAGGCTTGCATCGGTATGTCAACGCCTGCCAACTGTAACGTTACCTGGCGCTGGCCGGAGGCCCAGAGACGGAAATGCACACTGCCATCTGGTGCGTACTCAGCACCCCAGCTTTTATGAAATAAACAGGACTCCATTTTATCGCCTCGCCGGTCAGGAAATAACCTGTGACAGTCAAGCATAGACCACGAAGGGGGAGTTGCATGGGCTGCCAAAACCCGCGCGATAGATCTCGCAGCGATGTGACCCAATATCGCACTGGGTTGTAGCGGCGCAATTTATTGCGCGGGTTTACCGGCACCGTGCACAGAATTGCGCGATAAATCGCGCCGCTACGGGCGCATGGGCATAAACCAGGTGCCGCTGTAGGGAATGGGCAGATAATCGTGGAAGATTTGCTTGAGCGTCTCTTCGGGCTGTACATCGTTAAACAGCTGCGGATAGAGCGTCTTCGCCATAAATTCGGTCGCGGCGATGTGCCACGGGCTGAGATAGAAATTCATCCAGATCACCGCCGCATGGCCGTTATGCAATGCCTGCAACTCGCGCAGACCATTCTGTTTTGCCGTCAGGGCGCTGAAGCTGCGTTGTACGGCTTCAGGTGCCACTGCAGGACCCAGCTTTAGCACGCCTTGTGCATCGTTATCACCCGCGCCGGTGGCGAAGTAATATTCCGGCTGTGCGGCAATCACGCTTTCCTCACTCAGCCGCCCAAACACCCCCGGCACGGTTTTGCTGGCAATGTTGTCACCACCGGCGGCGTTGAGTAACTCACCAAGGCTACCTTTAACGGCCGTGACGCAACATTCGTTGCGGCGTCCAAGGTGCAGTTGTAGCAGTACCGCCGGCTTTGGTCCGTGATAACTCGCCAGCCGCTGCTGAATCACCTGTAAATGCGCCTGATAGAAACGGTTGAACGATTCGGCCCGCGCCGTCTGGTTCAATACTTCACCGAGGATCTGCACGCTGCGCGTGGTGTTCTTCAGCAAATGCACGCGCAGATCGATCTTCACCACCGGGATGTGTGCTGCCTTCAACATCGCCACCAGACGCAAATCCCCATCGTCATAACGTGCCAGGCTGGGCAGGATCACCACATCCGGTTTGAGCGCCAGCACCTGTTCCGGGTTGATGTCGTTGGTGCCGCCCGCACCCAATACCGGGATCTTCAGCATCTGCGGGAACTTGCGGGCGAAAATGTCCCACATCTGGCTGTCGTACCTTTTCAGGTCCTGCGGCCAGCCGATAATACGCTGGAAAGGATCGCCAGGTTCCAACACCGCCAGCGTGTACAGCATGCGGCTTTCCCCCAGCACGATACGCTGGGGGTTATCGGGAATCGTCACCGGGTTGCCGTCGATATCGGTGATGGTTTTGGCCAGCGTGCTGCTGCTGAACATCAGCAGCAGCAGCGCCACCATCCTGAGAATGATCGCCTTAGAATTCAACGCTCGCCTCTAGCATAAAGTTACGGGTGGCACCTTCACGCACGCGCAGATTACCGCCGCTTGAGGTGTAGTAATGTTTATTAAACAGGTTATTCAGGTTCAGTTTCAGCTGGGTTTTGTTGCCCAGCAGACGGTTGTTCCAGGCAATAAAGCTGTCAGCCACGATGTAGTCCGGCATGGTGAAGCTGTTTTCGGGATCACCCGCACGCGCGCCAACATAGCGTGCCCCGCCGCCAACGCGAAAATCACCCGGAATTGCGTTAAACGTCAGGTTATGGCTCAGATACAGCGCACCCGAATGACGCGGCGCATTTTGCAGGCGGTTGCCGTTATTGGCAGAGTTCTCGCCATCATTAACGATTTCCGCCTTGTCGTAGCTGTAGTTGGCGCTGAGATCCCAACCCGGCAGGATTTCACCATTCAACTCAAACTCGGCACCACTGGAACGCGCTTTGTCGATGGCACGGGTTTCGCCGTTGATGTTAAGCGACATATCACGTTCATCGATACGATACAGTGCCACGCTGGCGAACAGACGCGGCGAGATTTGCCACTTGCTGCCCACTTCCCAGGTGGTGCCCTGTTCGGGTTTACCCACGTTACCATCATCATCCACATCGGTTGACGGAGTGAACGATTTGCTGACGCTGCCGTACAGCGACACATCTGGCGTAAGTTTGTAGATTAACCCGGCCTGCGGCAGGAACTTGTTGCCTTCATCGTTAAGGGTCTCGACCACCGGATCCCAGCCTTGTGAAGCGCGTTGCTCATAATGCTGGTAGCGACCGCCGACGACGGCGATCCAGTTGGAGGTCAGAGAGATGCTGTCCTTGGCGTACACCGAGCGGCTGTGAATGCGATTCAGCAGGTTAGCGTTGGCGGTTTTCTCGGTGCTGCTATCGGTCACCGGCGACAGCAAATCGTACTGTGGATCATACAGATTGAAATCGCTGTTGGATTTGCCCTGATACTGATGTGCACGGTAGGTCTGGTTCATCTCATAATCGGTACCGACCACCAGATTGTGTGTCATGCCGAAGATTTCCGGCGTGCCCATCACATCCCAGGAGACATATTTAGTTTTGTGGTTAAAACCACGGTTGGCATCAGCCCGGCGCGTCACGGCTCCGGTGGTGGTGTTGATCGCCGTGACCCTGACTTCGTTGTTGTCATACTGACGCTGATTCATACCGAAGGTAAGACGGGTGCTCCAGTCGTCGTTGAACTGCCAGTCATAATGGGCATTCAGGGTCTTATTGTGGCCCCAGGCATGGTTGGCTTTATCATCCAGACGATCCTTATAACCGATATTTACCGGCTTACCGTTGATAAATGCCGTGCCGCGATCGTAGGGAATATCGTACTGATAATCTTCATAGCTGATCAGGAAGCTGGCTTTTTCGCCATACCATTGCAGCGATGGGGCGATCAGTGTGTGTTTTTCAACGCCAAAGTTGCGCCAGTAATCCTGGTTTTGTTTTTCCGCGATTAAACGGAAAGCAAAACCGTTGCCGAGTGGGCCGGTGACATCCACTGTGCCCGCACCGCCACCTTCGCTGGCGTAACGACCGCTGACTTTGGTGTGCCATTCATATTGCGGCTTTTTACTGATGACATTGATCACCCCACCTGGATTCTGAATGCCGTACAGCAGCGACGCCGATCCCTTTAACACTTCCACGCGTTCGGTGGTGGCATCGAAGTTCAGCCCCTGGCTGCTGCGGACGCCATCACGGTAGATGGAGCCATCCGAGTTACTGCCAAAGCCGCGGCGCACAAAACCATCCTCGGTGCCCGCGAGGGTATTACCTTCGGTTACGCCACTGACAAAACGCATGGCTTCTGACAGATTACTGACCTGGTAATCTTCCAGCTGTTGCTGCGTCACCACGCTGACGGATTGCGCTTCATTGACGCGGGGTGTCGGGGTTTTACTGGCAACCGAACTGCTGGTGGCGTTATAACCCTGCTCGCTGTTTTCCTGTGCCGTTACCGTGAGAGTATTATTTTCCTCAGCGGCAAAACTGATTCCTGGTGTAAAAATCGCCACCCCATAAATAGCCGCAATAATGGCCGGATGAGGTTTCTTTTTAAAAGTGAACGGCTGATTGTTATTCATTTAATGTAAACCTGGTATTCATTGTCTGGTTATTTTCATCCATGAAGAAATCGCCGGCCTTTTTAATCATCAGGCCAGATGTGTTGCTCTGATAAACATTGCTAATTATCTGGGTATTATTATTTTATTTAATGCAGGAAGCCGTTGTGAGACGACCTCAATGTAATTGAGAATCATTCAAACATGAACCAATGTAGTAGTAAATGCAAAAAATCATCGTAATGCTACATCAGTGTTAAAGTAAGGGGTTGATGATGAGTGGTGGATTTAACTTCATGAATTAAATAGGTTTTTAATAATTGTTGCGTGATTTTTTTAATGATTTCTTGCTTCATATTGTGTAGTTTTGATAGCCGTAATGGATGATTGTTACTACAGCTGTGTAAGGAGCCTGTGGTTAATTAACCAACAATCTTAGGTAAAACAATCAGTTCGGATATAAAAATGGCATCAGGCAATAAAATAAAAAACCGGGTCGATGTGTTAGGTGAGCGTTATCGTGCACGCGCTGCGGGACTTTCCCCTCAGCTGCAAGCGGTGGTGCGTTATATCCACGAAAATCGTGAGGCGGTGGTAGAAGCGACAGCCATGGAAATTGCTGCCGCGACGCAGAGTTCGGATGCCACCGTGGTGCGTGCCGTTCAGGCATTAGGGTTTGCCGGATTACGTGATTTAAAAAAAACGCTGGTCGCCTGGTTTGGACCGGCGATGAATTCCGAAGAAAAAATGATTACCACGGTCGGCGAACTGTCCTGTGATATTAATTCCGGCATTGATTTTGTCTTAGGCGGACATAAACGTGCCTGCGATGCGTTATCTGAGCCGCATAATCGCCAGG
The DNA here is from genome assembly GCF_002095535.1 of Pantoea cypripedii. NCBI lineage: Bacteria > Pseudomonadati > Pseudomonadota > Gammaproteobacteria > Enterobacterales > Erwiniaceae > Pantoea > Pantoea cypripedii. The sequence continues at coordinate 438,433 of NZ_MLJI01000003.1, read as the reverse complement.
CGATTTCTGCGGCAGTGGCGTTATTAATTGAAGCACGTCAGGTGGGGCTATTTGGTATTAATGCGTCAGGTGTGCTGGCGGATTACAGCCGCCGCTTATTTGTGCGTATCGGTATTCCGGCGGTAGCACTTAACCGTTCCGGGGTGGCGTTGGCAGAGCAGCTGATTGCGCTACAGCGCGGTGATGTGTTGATCATGATGGCGCAAAAATCGGCCCATCGTGAGGGGATCACCACGGTTAAAGAGGCAAAACGCCTCGGTATCCCGATTATTCTGCTGACCAACGCCACAGATTCGTTTTTTGCGAAGGAGGCTGATGTGGTGATTAATGTGCCACGCGGTGGGGAAGATGGCCGTATGCCGCTGCATGGCACGGTGCTGGTGTGTCTTGAAATGCTGATTTTGTCGGTAGCATCGGCCACTGCGTCGCGAACCGTCAAAACCATGAAGCGTATTCAGGATCTGAATCGCAGCATGAAGCCCGGCAAAAAATAACGTTGGGCACATTTTGTTGCGGCGCGATTTATCGCGCGCCTTTGAGTCCCTGCATCCAAATAACCGCGCGATAAATCGCGCCGCTACGGATCCGTGCAAGGACGGCCCGAATCATATTTAACTGACAAGCTTCCTATTATCAGGCAACTGTGGCACCATTTAGGAATTGAACGTTTCCTAAATGGTGAAGTGATGTCACAGCAACCACGGATCATGCGCGAGCGCGGTCGGCCACGTCAGTTCGACCTGGATGTTGCCCTGGATCGTGCCATGCTGGTGTTCCGCGAAAAGGGGTATCACAGCGCGTCGATCAGCGATCTGAGTGAGGCGATGCAGCTGACTGCCGGAAGTATCTACAAAGCCTTTAGTGACAAACGCGGTCTGTTTCTGCAAGTGTTCGCACGCTACACCTCGCTGCGTAATCATGATTTGCGTCAGCGACTGGCACAGCAACCCGATGGCCGGTCGCGTATCGCTGAACTGCTGCGCTTTTACCTCGAATCCGCCAGTGACATAGAAGGGCGACGGGGTTGTCTGGTGGTGGGTAGCGCCGTTGAATTGCAACTGCTGGATAACGAGTTGGCTGAAGGCGTGCGCGCTGCGCTGCTGCGTAATCAGCAATCGATTCTGCAATTGATCACCCAGGGCCAGCAGGAGGGTTCGATTAATCCGCAACATGATGCCCAGGCGCTGGGAGGCGTGTTGTTGTGTCTGGTGCTGGGTATGCGCGTTGCTGGGAAAATGCAGGATTTACCGGCACGCGATCAGTTGATTGCCACCGCGTTGACGCTGCTTGATTAAAAATTTTTTGTCTAATAAGGAAATAATCATTTCCTAAATAATGAGAGGTTTGAATGTCTGAACGTGCACAACCCTGGTCACAACCCGTCGCGCATTTGCCCGGCTTCGCTCATTTTTATGCCACGGTGGACGGTGTTCGCCTGCACTACGTCAGCGGAGGCAACCCACAGGGCGAAGTGTTGCTGCTGCTGGCGGGCTTTCCGCAAAGCTGGTACGCCTGGCATCAGGTAATGGCTCAGTTGGGGGATCGTTATTTTATCATCGCTCCTGATTTGCCAGGGCAGGGTGACTCCGACAAACCGCAAGCCGGTTACGATACCCAGTCGCTGGCGGAAAAAGTGCAGGGCTTAATGCAAAAGCTGGCGATTGAGCGCTACTACCTTGCCGCCCATGATGTCGGGGCCTGGGTGGCGTGGCCCTATGCCATGCGTTACAGCCAGCAGGTGATCAAACTGGCACTGCTCGATGCGGGCATTCCCGGCGTTACGCTGCCGGATGCCTTGCCCGCGACGCCGGATAAAGCATGGAAAACCTGGCATTTCGCCTTCCATTTGTTGCCGGACCTGCCGGAAGCGCTGATCAGCGGTCGTGAAGAGATTTATCTGGAGTGGTTTTTGCGACGTAAAACCGCCAGTCCGATGGTGTTTAGCGATGCGGATATGGCGGAATACGTGCGTCTGCTGCAACAAAACGGCGCGTTGCGTGCCGGGCTGGCACCGTATCGTGAAGTGATGCTCTCAGCGGCACAGAATCGGGCCTTACGCGAGCAGGGCAAGTTAACATTGCCGCTGCTGGCAATCAGTGCCGATCAGGGTTCCATCCCCGATATGGCTGCGCCGTTGCGGCAGTTTGCGGATAACGTGACTGGCATAACCATTGCCCATAGCGGCCACTTCATCCCTGATGAGCAGCCGCAGGCGCTGGCTGACGCGCTGGCGACGTTTTTCCGTTAAGCCCGCAGACTTGCCACTTCAACATGCGTACCGCTGGCAGAGGAGCGCACCATCGCTTCGATAATCTGCTGATTTTCCAGGCCGAAGCGGAAGTCCGGGAAACAGCCGCTTGCTCCGCTCAGGCCTTTAATCAGGTCATAGATTTCAATCACTTTAACGTCAAAATAGCCAAGGCCACCGCCCGCAAAGTCGAAGCCAAAGAAGCCGCCAAACTGCTCCACCTGAGAACCGGCGTAAAGAGTTTTGAAGCCGCGATCGTGTTTTTCATCGCGATAGCGGGCAATTTTCAGTTCGTTAAAACGCTCACCGTCCATGATGATGGTACCTTCGGTGCCCGACACTTCCCAGGCGATACCAAACACTTTTCCCGCCGAAATCCTTGAAGCTTCAATCACGCCCCCGGCATGGTTGGCAAAGGTAATCAGCGATTGAAACTGATCATCGTTTTCAACCTTCAGCCGTGATGCGTCCTTGCTGGCTTGCGCACCATAGCCAGAACCGGCACCGGCGGCCGGTCGCGAGTCAATAAACAGCTGCTCCTGGCCGATAACGCTGATGATCGGTCCCATCAGATATTGCGCCACACTCACCACATGCGAACCGAGATCACCGAGGGAACCAGAACCGGCCTGCTCGCGCGAACAGCGCCAGCTCCACGGCAGCTCCGGGTCGTTGAAGAAACCCTGATCAAACCAGCCACGAAAACGGGTAGGTGTACCGATATCCCCCCGTTCGATCATCTGTTTCGCCAGCTGGGCCGCCGGGGTTTTGATGTTATTAAACGCCACCATGGTTTTCACTCCGGCCAGTTCCGCTTCCTGCGTCAGGGTCTGCGCTTCCTGTAACGAAACCGTGAGTGGTTTTTCGCAGTAAACATGTTTGCCCGCGCGAATCGCCGCCAGCGCCATGTCGTAATGCATATTATTAGGGGTGGTGATGTCGACAATATCGATTGCCGGGTTAGCGATCATGGCCCGCCAATCTGCCGTGCTGTGCTGAAAACCAAAACGCTGTGCGGCTTCTTCCGCCAGCGCCGGGGTGGCATCAGCCAGCGTATGCAGCACCGGTTGCAGCGGCAAATTGCGATATAACAAGCCTGCACGACGCCAGGCGTCGGCATGGGCCTGGCCCATAAAACCCGAACCAATCAGGCCAACGTTGAGTTTTTTTCCGGTCATGTGCTCTTTCCTTTATTGGACTGCAGGTAAAATATGTTCGGCAACATAGCGTTGCGCGCGCGTGACGGTAGCGAGCGGCGGGGCTTTTGCCGGGTCCTGTTCTGCTTCCACCACCATCCAGCCCCGGTAGCCGCTACGGGCGATAAACTTTGCCAGCGGGCGAAAATCAATGCCGCCGTCCCCCGGCACGGTAAACATGCCCGCCAGCACGGCCTGGTTAAATGTCATTCCGCTCTGACGCACCTGCTGGAGTCGATCCAGTCGCACGTCTTTCAGGTGGATATGGCAAATGCGGTCGGCAAATTCATCGATCAACTGGGTATAAGCAAAACCGGCAGCGGTGGCATGTCCGGTGTCGAGTAACAGGCCCACCGACGGAGCACAGGCGGCCAGCAAAGCGCGAATTTCTGGCAGGGTTTCGGCCACCATCATCAGGTGATGGTGATAAGCAAGGCGCAGGCCATATTGCTGATACAACGCCTCGGCAAAGGCAGACAGGCGCTCTGCATAGCCCAGGACCTGATCTTCCGGTAGCAGGCGACGCTGGGCCAGCGGGACATCGAGCGCATTGGCGGTCATCCAGCCACATTCGCCATACACCATCACCTCGGCACCATTTTCCTGTAATAACGCAGCATGGGGATGTACCGCCTCCAGCTCCTGCTGCACGCTGCGTTCGGTGAGAAAACCATCGTGCCAGCCGGAGACCAGATGTAACTTGTGCTGCGCCAGCAGAGCACGCAACGCACCGGGTTCACGCGGGAAGATGCGACTCAACTCCACTCCCTGATAGCCAGCCAGAGCGGCTTCTTCCAGGCATTGCTGTGCGCTGGTGCCAGCTCCCAGCTGTTGCAGCACCTCATTCACCCATGAGAGCGGACTGACGCCGAGTTTAGGTGCCGGTTGTCCGGTCTGATAAAACGCATCCTTAATCATTCTCTTCTCCACCCTTGATTGCGATGAGGACGAAAATAGCGGATGCAATTTTCTGCTGCTATGTCTAATTTGAAGGGAAACCTTCAATATTTGACGTCTAACCTTCAGATGGAAATTACTGTGATCAATAGCAAAAAAACGACGCTGGAACAGATAGCTAGCGCCGCTGGTGTCAGTCTCAGTACCGTAGATCGGGTGATGAATCGGCGCGGTGGTGTCTCTCCGGCTAAAGAAGCACGGGTGCTGGAATGGGCCAGCAAACTGAATGTTGATCGCGTGCTGTTTCGTGGTTATCTGCGTGCGTTACGCGTGGCGATTCTGCTGCAATCACCCAAAAATCCTTTCTACAAAGGATTACGCAATGCGTTTGCCGATCTCGGTGCGGAGATGGCTGAGATGCGTATCAATGGCGTGATGCATTACCACAATCCTGGCAATATTCGCGCCACCATAAAACAGGTGGAAACCATCGCCGCCAGTCATGACGCCTTGATTGTGGTGTGTCCGAATGATCCCGAACTGGCGGATGCGCTTAAGCGCGTTTCCGGACAATTACCGATTTTAACGCTGGCGACCGATATCCCGTCCAGTGGCCGTCTGGCCTATGTCGGACCCGATAACCGGCAAATGGGGCGGGCGGCAGGGGAGTTGATGGGGCGTTTTCTCGGTGAACGCGGCGGTGAGGTGGTGGTAGTGCTGGGGATGCATAACATGATTGGTCATGAGGAACGTGAACGCGGTTTCCGTGCGGTGTTACGTGAGCGTTTCCCGACATGCATTTGGGCGGCAACGCTGGAAAGTGCAGAAAATCAACAGCGAGCAGGAGACGTGGTACGTCAGGCGTTGCTGGAGAATTCGCGTATTTGTGGTATCTACAATACGTCGTCGGGTAACAGCAACATTGTTGCGACGCTGCAATCGCTGGGGCGACAGGCGCAACTGATTACGCATGAGCTCACTCCGGAAAGACGTCTGTTACTGCTGGAAGGCTCACTGGCGGCGATTATCGATCAAAATCCGCGCGAGGAAGCACGTCGCGCACTGGCGTTACTGGCGCGTCATTTCAACCGCAGCGATGAGTTTTCTCTGCACGACAACATCACACCGTTTAACCTGTTCATCCGGGAGAATTGCCCGGCTGAAGCCAGCCAGAGTTAGAGCTGAGGCGGCTGGAGAGCTGGTGTCGCGTGCTGGTGCTGGCCGACTAAAGGTACAAATATTTTTTGTTACCCCTATTTATGAGACACCAAATTCATATCATTAGCTTGCTGTCTGACACCATGCGGTCAATTTGTTAGCCAGTGCACAGCATAAGCTTTATAAATATGGCAAATTGAGCTACTCACTTTTTTCATAGCAGCCATAACATGCTGATGTTTATGGTTGTAGCTTCAATACGTTCCACACCCCTTAATGGAGATGTTTTTATGGATAATTCTTTGGGCGTAAATAGAAATTTTGCAGTCGAGAAAACAACGTTCGGCAGGGTAATTCCACATTCTTTCATCAAACATGTAATACGTCCTCATACATTTCCGATGACGAATTTTTGTCTGCCAGATAAGGTGAGAAAGCGGCTTGATAAAATACATACTAATCTTGTCAGTCGCCAGGAATTATCTTTAGGATATCCACTTAATCAAAAGTTCGACTATTCAGCAATCGCACCATTTATTAATATCCACCTGAATAATATTGGTGATCCGTTTGAAAACAGCTCAATGCTGCTGCATACGCGTGAACTGGAGCAGGAGGTGCTCGAATATTTTCGCCAGCTCTGGCATGCTGAATTACGCGAACCGTTAACTCAGGAGTCATTCTGGGGTTATGTGCTGGCAATGGGCTCGACGGAAGGGAATATGTATGCGCTGTGGAGCGCACGCGAGTATTTCCGGGCGAAACAGCTTGCAGGTAAAACAAGACGAAAAGCGTTATCTGTTCCTGTACTCTATTATTCTCAGGAATCGCATTATTCATTAGAAAAATGTGCCAGCATTTTGGGTATTACCACGTTTCAGGAAATGGGTGATAAAGACTACCCCGGCCAGTGCCCGATCACCGCCGATGGCAGTTGGCCACATGGGGTGCCCGTGGATCAACATGGCGCGGTTAATCCTGAATCGTTAACAGCTTTGGTCGATTTCTTTGCGGCTCATGGGCATCCACCGATCATGGTACTGAATGTGGGCACCACATTTCAGGGCGGATTTGATGATGCGCAGATTGTCTGGCAACAGTTATCGCCCATCCTTGAACAACATAATTTCAATGTCCAGACTACAGGTGACAGCAGACCCGATTTTTGGATCCATATTGACGGAGCGCTTGGCGCAGCGTATTTGCCCTATCTCGAAATGGCCCATCAGAAAAAAATAAGCGAAGTTAAGGGGCCTCAGTTTGATTTTCGTCTTCCCTTTGTGAGTTCAATAGTGATGAGTTCCCATAAGTGGTACGGCGCTCCCTTTGCATCCGGCGTATATATGACGAAAGAAAAGTACCGGATGCAGCCCGCCACACTGCCTGAATATATTCACTCTCCCGATACTACGCTGGGAGGGACGCGTAATGGTATGTCCGCATTATTTCTCTGGTATATGGTGAATACGGTATCTCAGCCAATGCAGAGTGAGATTGCTGCGCAATGCGAGCAATTAGCCGCTTATGCTTATGAACGGTTAACCACCATTAACGCTATTCACCCATTATTCCGCGTGGAACGAGGTCCTCAGTCGCTGGTGGTGGTTTTTACTCGCCCCGAAAAAGAGATATTCAAAAAATTCCACCTTAGTGGCAGAGGCGGTCTGGCGCATATTGTGGTGATGCCGCACGTTACCCGTTTAGCGATTGATAGCCTGGTTGAAGCGTTACAGCAAAATGATGCCTTTGCTGAGCAGGTTAATTTATCAACGATGCCAGTAGTAAATATTCAGGAGCATAATCATGGGATGTAGACATGCTAAGTTCTCTGAACTGGATATTGCCTGTGATCTTCTGACATCAGAGTTTTATAATGACCCAGTGCTAAAATATGCATTTACTGGCAGCGATAAAGAAAAGCGCATAACGGCGATGTATGGTTTTTTCAGGGTTTATGTTGAGCTCGCTCACAAGCTTGGAGGCGTCCTGCTCACAGAAAACAACGCCGGTACCCTGGTTTATTTCGGACCTAAATTACTTGAGATGACGGAAGAGGATAATCAGCTTATTGATAATCAGCTACGTCAGGCATGTGGAGCAGATTATGTGACCACGTTGGCGTTTATGAACGGCCTCGACCATTTTCATCCACGAGAGCCAGAACATTATTATATCTTCCTGCTTGCAGTCTTGCGTTCTGATAGAGGAGGTGATCTGGTAGCAAAGTTGTTCCGGGAGATGAATGGTATTCTTGATGAGGAAAAAATGCCGTGCTACGCAGAATGTACAACTTTCAGTACGAGGACGCTAATCAGGCGATTTGGCTATCGGGATGCAGGAAATCCCTTAGTCATTGAAGGCTTTCCTGAGCTTTTCCCGGTCTGGCGCGAGCCGCAATGAGTTAAACTTGCTCCAGAAGGACTTTATCTTAAGTAATCATTTATTTTCAGATAGTTGTGTCCATCGAAAGTAACGGGTATGAGGCCAGCCCAGCAAGCTGGTTCTCATATAAATATAGATATTCCTGCTCCAAAATGACGACAACTTTCTGCTATACTATCGTCGATGATGCTGTATCTAAAGTTAATATAATGCAGGTTAGTGAACTTAGAGGAATAAGTTAATGAGCAGAAATTTTTTTTCAGATTCCCAAAAAAATGAAATCATGAAAAATAATCTGGAAAAATACTTATCGAAATACGGGGAACTGAATTACGCTTACGCGGTAATGAATAAGCGTAATATCGATGATATGATTATCGTCACCAGCTTTCCAGACTATTTCTCTGATATCTATCTGGAGGCTAAATATCAAAGCATCGATCCAGTGATGATTAATGCGCTGAATCGTATATCACCTCTAATCTGGGATGATAGTCTGACCATTAACTCTCAGTGGAAAATTAGCAAAATTTTTGAATCCATTAAACCTTATGATGTAGTCAGTGGCCAGAGTTTCATTCTGCATGACCAGAATAATAATGTTGTAGTGTTATCTCTGTATGTAAATAAGTTTTTGATGCCTGAGCTTGACGAAACGATAAGAAGAAACAGGAATGAAATTCAGGGGGTTTTAATTGATACCCATGAATTACTACTCCATCTCTATCGTGATGAAAACAAACCGCAGCAGAATACAGAGAGTACCTTATCCTCTCGTGAGAACTCGATCCTTTACTGGAGCAGTACCGGTAAAACCTACCCTGAGATTGCCCGTATTCTTAATATCACCGTAAGTACGGTAAAATTTCATATGGGAAATATTGTCAGGAAGCTGGGTGTTAAGAATGCAAAGCATGCTATCAGTCTGGCAATCGAGCTTAACATCATCTCCCACCCCTCAGATAAATAAATCTGAGTGGGGAAAATATCCTGCCAGCGCAGTGCTGGCAGGATAGTGGATAACATCAGAACGACAGGGTTAATCCGGCATAATATGCGCGACCTGGTTCGTTATAGGTAGATGCACCATCATTTTCACGATAAATACGTTTATCAAACAGGTTATTGATCCCTGCATTGGCGCGCAGGTTTTTAGTAATGTCATAATTCATGTTTAAACCGAAGATGGAGTAGGGACTAATTTCGCGGTTAGAGATCGCATTAACCTCGTTGCGGATTTCGGCATACTGACGCGGTTTCTGCCTGCCATATTGGGTCCAGTTAATATTCGCCTCCAGCTTCTCGGTAACCTGCCAGTCAAGTTGTGAGTTAATGGTGAACTCCGGGATGACGGAGAGCGGATTGCCAGTTTTCTTACTTTCTGAACGGAACATATAGGTCGCGTTGGTGCGCCATTCCAGCGTATCGCGCACCAGCGGAATCGTCAGATTTCCTTCCAGGCCTTCAACAATCGCTTTACCACCATTTTCCCAACGTAACACGTTATAGCCGTTAGAGGCATAACCCACCAGGTCATCACCCGCGACAATCTTATTTTTGTAATCATTACGGAACCAGGTAATCCCGGCGATATAGCCATCGTGATTAAATTCGATACCGATTTCTTTATTGACGCTGATTTCCGGATCGAGGTTTTCATTACCTAATAAATAACAACTACCGCTGGTGAGACCGACCGGGCAACCATTACCACGCGTGGAAAGCAGATACCCCTCGGTGGACTGATAAAGATTCGGTGCTTTAAATGCGCGCGCAATACCTGCCTTTAAGGTGAAGTCATCGCCCAGACCTTGCGAAATATTAAGACTCGGACTCCAGTTGGCACCGAACTTATCGTGATAATCAAAGCGCAGGCCTGGGATAACTTCGGTACTGTCGGTGGCGGCAATGTTATCTTCAAAAAACAGCGAACTGATGGTGGCGCTATTTTTACTGCTACGTTCTGATGGGTTGCCAGATACGCCATCAATAATCACACCGGATTGATCGGTTGCGCTCATAGAGGCAGGATCGTTTAATTCATCGCGATTCCATTCCGCACCTAATGTGACCGTTTGATCAACCAGCAACTGCACCGGGAAATTGATTTCGCCCCCAGCACGATAACTTTCGAGACGGCTGGTGGCATAATCATCGCTATTGATCATCCCTTCAACACGCCCCGTTGAACCTTCTTGCAGGCGGGTGTTGTTGGTTTTCTCATAATTGAAATTGAATTTTGATGTACCCCAATCCCAGATGCCATTCCAGGCCAGACCATAGCTCTGGCGGTACATACGATTGGTTTCATCACCGTACAAAGATTCCACTAAGCCATCCGGGCTGATATTACCGTTACTATATTGGGTGTCCCCAGCATAGATATTGCCCTGACGGCTGTAACCGTAGCTGAAATCGACAATTTGCAGTGGGGTAATCTTCCAGGAGAACACCGTATTGATATCTTTATTACGTACGCCTTCACGGCCTGCTGCATAAGACCCGTTTTCATCGGTATTGATGTTATAAGCGTCGGCGTCGGTTTTATTGATGTTGCCGTACAGACGCATGGTCAGTACATCACCGGCCAGCGGGCCACTCAGGTTAAAGTTGGCGCGTTTAGTGGCACCTTCTTTATCATCTTCTGGCTGATTGGTGAACAGAGACAGGGAACCATGCCAGTCATTCGTTGGGCGTTTAGTGATGATGTTCACCACGCCACCTGCTGCACCCGAACCATAGCGGGCAGCTGCCGGTCCACGAATAACCTCGATACGCTCTACCATTTCGGCCGGCACCCAATTGGTATCGCCACGGGTATCACGCTCACCGCGCCAGCTATAGCGAACAGCGTTACGGGAGGTGACAGGGACACCATCAATCATGATTAAGGTATTTTCTGGTCCCATGCCGCGAATGTCGATTTGACGATTATTACCACGGCTGCCACTGGCGCTGTTGCCGGTGAGATTGACACCTGGCATTTTGCGAATGATGTCTGATAAATCGTTAACAGGGGGGCTTTTTTGAATGTCTTCCGCAGTAATGGTTGAAACGCCAGGCTGTTGTTTCAGTTCTTCTTCCGCTGTGACAATCATCGATTCATCGTCAGCCAGTTTTTCGGTGGGTTCCTCATTGGCGGCATACGCTGACGTACTCAACAGTCCGGCCAAAAGCAACGCGATGGGGTGCTTCTGGTTACATCTGGTTGCATTCACTTAATCATTCTCCCTGTTTTGTTAACGTTTGTAAGCAAATGCGCATGATAATGAGAATGATTATCATTGTATATCGTGATTGTAGAATCTCCTTTATTTCTCCTCTTTTGGTTGGTAAATGAGCAAGTCTGGCGGTGTGTTGATGCTTAAAGGGATGAGAGCTGGGAAAAGTGTGTTATATAATTACAACATACTAATTGTGACGGCGTCACAATAGCAAGTCCCGTGCTCGCGATATCATCCTGGCTACAGGTTAGGCAGGTGGTGAGAAAGGCTATTATTGAGCGGGTCGGCATGATGCCGACCCAATGACTGCGGGGCGCGAATTGGCTGGCGCACGGGGATTGACGTTACAGACCTCAGATGCGGAGAAGAAGAACATTATCCCTGCAAAATTTTGACTATCGCTTTACCCACGCTGGCGGCAGATTGCGGATTCTGCCCGGTAATTAAACGTCCATCCACGGACACCTGATCCTGCCATGCAGCAGCACCAGCAATAATCGCGCCCTGCTGCTGCAATTTGCTGCTCAGCAAAAACGGTACGACTTTTTCCAGCTGCACAATATGTTCTTCTTCATCGGTAAAGGCGCTGACTTGTTTGCCCGCAACCAGCAGGCTGCCGTCATCAAGGGTGACATTGACCAATGCGGAAGGGCCATGACACACCGCAGCCACCACACCATGGTGCTGCCATATCTCGCGCGTCACGCGTTGTACCGCTTCGCTCTGCGGGAAATCCCACATCGTGCCATGTCCACCCACATACAGCACAGCAGCATACTGTGCAGCGTCAACTTGCTCCAGTGCTGCGGTATGCGCCAGCTTGTGCTGAAAAGTCTCGTCATGCCAGTAATGTGCATTGACTGCGTCATCCAGCTCGACGCCGTAGACCGGAGGTGTGCCGCCTTTAATTGAAGCAAAATCCACGCTGAACCCGGCGTTTTCCAGCTGTTCAAGAGGATGGGTTAATTCGGGAAGATAGAAGCCTGTTACACCAGCGGTAGAACCCAGTTTGTCGTGGCTGGTGAGCACGAAGAGTATTTTTTTAGCAGACATCATTGTTCCTTAGCGACAGAAGTATTCGGGTCGCCAGTATGGCGTATTGCCGATCATCAGCATTATCGTCATTTATGATTGCAGCTATCAGCGTGTGCGATAACAGAGAAGCTTGCCCAATGGCGGGGCTCGTGCTGAAATAACTTTCACCATTATTTTTAGTGATAACCATCATGCCAATTGATATCAGAACGATGGATCTCAACCTGCTGAAAGCACTGGATGCTCTGCTTGATGAGCGCAACGTGACGCGTGCGGCTAACAGGCTGGCACTGACGCAACCTGCGGTCAGTGGCATGCTGACAAGGCTACGCGAGTGTTTCGATGATCCGCTATTTACCCGGACGCAACGCGGTATCGTGCCTACATTGCGGGCGCTGGAGCTGGCTGCGCCGGTTAAACAGATCCTTGCTGAAGTTAACGGGCTGCTACAACCTAAAGCCTTTGATCCGGCCAGCGCAGAAATGACGTTTACCATCGCCGCGACCGACTACGCCCTGCGGGCGGTGGTGGTGCCGTATATGGAAGCATTACGTAAACTCGCGCCGGGTATCCGTGTTGCCGTCGTGCCCGTCAATAATGATCAACTGACTTTTCAATTCGAGCGTGGTGATATCGACATTGCGTTGATTACACCGGACACCACGCCGCCAGATTTACATGCTCGCGCGTTATATGATGAAGAGTATGTCTGCCTGTTGCGCCGCGACCATCCGGCAGCGCAGGGCAGTGGCATCACCCTGGAAGATTTCTGCATCCTTGATCATGCGTTGGTTTCCTATCACGGTGGGCAGTTTCACGGTGTGACTGATGATGCATTGGCAGCGCTGGGTAAATCCCGGCGCGTCGCGTTATCAGTGAGCAGCTTCCTGGTGTTACCGGAGATTTTACGGGTCAGTGATTTGATTGCTGTGGTGCCGCGCAGGTTAGCGGTGAATACCGAAGATTTACGGATACTGCCGCCACCGTTAAGTATTCCAGGCTTCACCAAAAACGTGGCCTGGCATGAAAGGACGCATCGTGATGCCGGATACCGTTGGTTACGGGGTTTGATGTTTGATACGGTAGCGACGTGACAAAAAGATTCAGGCCCATAAAAGGGCCTGAAGACTTAAATCAGGAAATCATCCAGCGAACCGCCAGCGTCAATGACGCTTTTGATTGGCGATGGTGTACGACCCTGACCCGTCCAGAATTTCTCATCACCATTTTCATCAGTGAATTTATATTTGGCCGGACGCGGTGCGCGTTTCGCTTTAGGTTTGCTTTCGCCCTGGGTTAATTGCGCCAGTTCAGAAATATCGATACCGTCGTTAAGCAGCATCTCTTTATACAGTGCCAGTTTCTCTTCTTTCTCACGCAGCGCGGCATTTTCCGCAGCCACTTCATCACGACGTTCGGCGATTATCGCGCTGAGTTTTTCCAGCATTTCGTTTAAAACTTCAACCTCAACATCTCGTGCCTGTGCACGCAGTGTGCGAAGATTGTTCAATGCCTTCAGTGCATCGCTCATAAAAAACCCTTGATTATTGTCTTACACATGCAAAAAAGGGCATTCTACGGGAAAATGACACAAAAGAAAATATTGTCGTGTATGCAGAATTGTCTTGAAAATAACGAGACAGCAGGCATTGAAATTATAACCTGATATCTCGTTGGGCTACATGGGGATTATTTAAGCATCGCGATAAAAAGGGAAACATCCGGTAATCAGTGCAACCAGCAGTAATACCAGACAGGTAATAAATGACCAGCGCAGAGTGAAACGTTGCGCCTGGGCATAATCCAGTTTCAGCATACCGATCAGTAAATAAGTTGAGGCCACCAGCGGGCTGAGAATATGCACCGGCTGGCCCACTAACGCGGCGCGCGCCATTTCAATCGGTTCGATACCATAATGTCCCGCTGCCTGAACCAGCACCGGCAACATGCCGAAATAAAACACATCGTTGGAGACCATCCAGGTCACTGGAATACTGATCACCGCAGTAATCACCGCCAGATAAGGCCCCAGTGCCGGGGGAATCACATTCACAATGGCGGTTGCCAGGCTATCTGCCATACCGGTTTCGGAGAAGATCCCGGTAAACACCGCAGCGGCGAAAATTAAACCGGCCACGGCGAGGATGGCTGGCGCATGGCGTGCCATCTGCTCCTGTTGCTGGCTGAGCTGGGGGTAGTTAACGACAAACATGATCGCCGTTGCCAGCATAAACAGATACGCCATCGGCACCACATCCAGCATCAGCAGCGTCATCAGGGCGATGGTCAGAACCCAGTTAAACCAGAAGCGCCAGGCTACACAGGGTTTTTCTTCAAATTGCAGGCCGCTAATCATGGCCGATGACCCGGCAGCAAAACCAATCCGCTTGCGCTCATTGCGGCCCAGCAGCCACGCCATCACAAAGGTCCATACTACGCAGGCCAGCAGCGGTAATAACATGGGTACGAATAAGGTGGCGACATCAGCATGAACGGCGGTGGCGGCACGGGCGGTGGGACCACCCCACGGAAACATATTCCCCAACCCGGTACATTGTAATAACAGGCAGGCAACGCTCAATTTAGATAAGCCAACACGTTCATATATCGGCATAAATGCCGACAGGACAATCATATATACCGTTGCGCCATCACCATCCAGCGCCACAATAAAGCCCAGCAGGGCAGTGCCGATGAATATTTTGACCGGGTCACCATCGACGGCAGAGACAATGCGTTTAATTATTGGATCAAACATCCCGGCATCGGTAACGCTCATAAAATAAAGCATGGCGAAAATCAGCATCACGCCGGTAGGGGCGACGGTGCGCAATCCTTTAATCACCATACTGCCCATCTCCGCACCATGCCCGGAAAATAGCGCGAAAAGTGTTGGGATAATAATCAATGCCGTCAGGGCAGAGAGTTTTTTGCTCATTAATAAGCCGATAAAACAGCCAATCATAAGCACACTGAGAATTAGCAGCATGGCGAGGTATCCTGTTCAGAGGAAAATATTCGGGTATAAATAAAAAACAGCAAAATGATTATTTAATGTGCAGAAGCGCCTTCTTTGCCCTCGACAGTCATACGCTATTATCTGAAGAGTGTTCCAGACATAACAAGATGTATTGCGGGTAAAAAATGTGTGCAACTTCTTAGTTTTAATAAAATTAAATTCTCGTTGGGTGATGATTTTTCCTGGTGTTATTTCCGCTCCTCAATGATCCCGGTGATAAATAAAACCGCCCGACCGACAAAGCCGGGCGACGCTGTTACCCGTGATCGCGCGGTGACGGCGCAATCGGTAAAGGCAGACGATAGAGTTTTACCGGGTATTCCACGGTGGAAGGTTTACCGCCGGTAGTGGCAGGCGTACGGTTGATTTGTGCCGACGGCATCCACAACGCACCTTTGGAGATCCACATCGCATCGATCCACACCAGGCGCGGGTCCTGAATCACGGTCGTGACCGTACCATCAGGCGCAATACGTTTTATGCTGCGGGTATTGATGTCCGAGGCGTAAATATTCCCTTCAGCATCAATCGCCGTGCCGCCCGTGCTCCAGGTATCACGGACTTTATGAGCATGTTTCGCTACCTCGGGTGCTGAGAGTTTCTCATCGTTCAGATAACGCGTCTCAATGCGAGCCAGTGGACCGGGAATGGCCTGGTAGTACAACCATTTACCGTCCGGTGAGACTTCCAGCTGATCGAGGCCCACACGTTTTTCACGACCGTCGCGCAGGTACAGTTTCTTGCCGTCGGCATAGATTGGCTGGTGATCGATGGAGAGCGGATGGTCGTCCAGAACACGCCAGCTTTTGCCGCTTTTCATGTTCAATACCACCAGACCTACCGCACCAGGATCGGTCAGATAGGCGAAATCACCATTGAAACGCACATCGTCCAGGTAGCTGGTAGCCTTCAGCGTGGGGGCTTTAAACACATAGCTGCCCACCACTTTGCCGCTTTGCAGGTTGATGCGCACCAGCTTGGCCGCACCTGGCACCGCCTGATCGCCCGTGCCAATGCCTTTATTACCCGCATCCATTACCCACAGATCGCCATCCGGGCCGATACGTAACGCATTCACATGGTAAAAATGATGTTCAGGATCCTGGCTTTGCCACTGATTCCAGCTTTCGTCGGGATAAGCCTTAAGCTTGCCGTTAACCACTTCGGCCAGTTGCAAACCGCTGCCTTCTGATTGGGTCAGCGAAGCGAAAATGCGGCCATCATGGCTCACGGTGATGCCATTCCACACGCGAGGCGAGGTAGTAACCTGTTGCAGACGGCTGTCCTGCTGCGTCGGCAATTTTACCGGCAACGTATCCTGTGCCAGCACCTGTCCAGCGGCGGTTAATGTCAGCGCGGCTACCAGCGCCTTGAGTGAATGTTTCATCCTTCTCTCCCTTGTACTTAACATTGCAGGTTATTTGTTGCTCTGTTGTTAATGTCTGTTCATCCTGGCAGGCCGCAGTGATAAATTATATTCTCTGATTTTTATCAATTAATTCCTGGTGGGAATGAATGGAGCTAAAAGACCTGCATTATTTGCTGGCGGTGAAGGAAACCGGACACCTTGGCAAAGCGGCACAATCCCTTGGTATCACCCAGCCAGCGCTGACCAAATGTCTCCAGCGGCTGGAAAAGTTCTATGCCACACGGCTGATTTTAAAGGTCGGGCGGGGTATGCAACTGACGGAAGCGGGACTGCTACTTTGTGAACGTGCTCAAAAAGTGGTGCACATGATGCAGGTGACGCGCCAGGATTTGCAGGCGCTGGGGGCAGGTACTGCTGGGGTGATTCGGCTCGGGGTGGCCGCGACGGCGGCGGAATTTATGCTGCCTATGCTGAGCCGCGATCTGCTGCACAAAGCACCGACAGCCCGGCTTGAAGTGACGGTAGGCATGAACGATCTGCTGCAGAAACTGCTGCGGGAAAACAAGATCGATCTGATCCTCGGATTTCTGCCGGACGGCAACAGTGAGTTTGTCACCCGCCCACTCATTGATGATCCGGTGGTAATCGCTGCCAGCCGTCGTCATCCGCTGGCGAATATTCACCCCACGCCGGAGCAACTGGATCAATACAGTTGGTTGCTGCCATCATCGAACGTCGCTACGCGCCAGTGGCTGGAACAGCGCCTGCGGAGCGGTGGCTATGCGCCACCACGGGTCCAGATGGAAAGTAATACCTTGTCGCCATTGCGTCAGGTGATTGCCAGTACGCAACTCCTGAGTTTTCTCTCGCGCCGCTTGCTAAAAGGCGAGGGTGATGACGCCATGCTGGTGGAAATCCCGTTACCTTTGGTGATCATGCCCCGTACTTTTGGCTGGCAGTTCCGATCATTAAGTGAGTTGTCCCCGGCATCGCGTTTATTGGTTGAGTTAGCGGAAAAACGCTGGCACTGGTAAGCGCCCGTTATGTAGCGGTGCAATTTATTGCGCGTTTTTGGCAGCATCGCCGGAATACACCCGCGCGATAAATCGCGCCGCTACGACACATGCACACAGATTTACTATTGTGACAATTACCTCCCTCAACTCTTTCGCTTTATTACTCATTGAAGAATAAGCGAATTTCACGCAGGAAACTTTTGGCTGCAGAGTAACAATTTCTTGCAATAGAAATCTTAATGCGTATATTTCTCATTTGCTTTCTTAACGACATATTTACTGTCGCGCTGTGAGTGCCCGGACGGCACAGTCAGGCGCTTCCTCTTACCTGACATTTATTCTTCAACTCCTTTTGCGGCGGGATGCCAGCAGACGTCAGCGGGTATGTCGTCATCTAAATAAAAATAAGTTGATTGAGGAATATTATGTCTTTCGAAGTTAAGCGGGTCAGGGGATCGCAACCAGCGTTGCGCCTTTCTGTGCTGGCGTTATTGATTGCATCAGGAATTGCTCATGCGGCTGAAGCCGATAGCAAAGACCAAACACTGACGGTAAACGCCAGCACCGACGATCAGCAGCAACAGGCCGCCAGCGATTACAATGTCCCGGTCACGCGAGCTGCCACCAAAATGGCCCTGACCGCGCGTGACACGCCTCAGTCCATCAGCGTTATCAGCAAACAGCGTATGCAGGATCAACAGCTGGAAACGCTGAATGATGTTTTAAAAAATACCACCGGCATCAGCGAATTTAATTCCGGCGCTAACCGCAGCAATTTCTACTCACGCGGTTTTATGATCGATAACTATCAGATCGATGGCGTCCCGGTGCTGATTGATTCCCAGTGGAATATCGGCGACACCCTGTCTGATACGGCTATTTACGACCGGGTCGAAGTGGTGCGTGGTGCGACTGGCTTAATGACCGGAGCTGGTAGCCCGGCGGCGTCGGTGAATATGGTCCGTAAACGTGCCGACAGCAAAGAATTTAAAGCCGATGTCTCAGCCAGCTACGGCAGCTGGGATAATCAGCGTTATGTTGCCGATCTCTCCGCGCCGCTGACGGAGTCAGGCAATGTGCGTGGTCGTGTCGTGGCCGGTTATCAGGATGGCGACAGCTGGCTGGATCGTTACCATACCCAGAAGAAATTCCTGTATGGCGTGGTTGATGCCGATCTGACCGATTCCACCACGCTGTCCGTGGGATACGATTACCAGGAAACCAACATCTCGGGCGCAACCTGGGGTGGCCTGCCCACATTCTATCTTGATGGCAGTAAAACCAATTATTCCCGCAGCACTAACCTGGCACCTGACTGGGCGTACAACAATAGCGACTCAAAATCCGTCTTCGCCAGCCTGAAGCAGGAATTTAACAACGGCTGGCAGTTCACCCTGAGTGGCACCCATACCGAAGCCACCATGGACAGTAAACTGCTGTATATCGATGGTTACTTTGATAAAACTACCGGCATCGGTATTGGGCCTTATGCGGGTTATGACTTGCTTGGCGGCACCGGTTACAACACCGCGAAGCGCAAGGAAAATTCTGTTGATGCTTACGTCAGCGGACCGTATGAACTGTTTGGTCGTCAGCATGAAATGATGGCTGGCGTGACCTATATTCGCCAGAATGATCGCTACTTCAGTTCATCTACCAGCTTCACCTCAGCCGATGTCGGTGATTTTAATCAGTGGGGTAATTATCCGGAGCCAGACTGGGATCCTCAGTCGCTGTCGCAGGACAATACCATCCATCAGAAATCAGCCTATCTGGCGACGCGCATTTCGTTGGCCGATCCGCTGCATCTGATTCTCGGCGCGCGCTACACCAAATACACCGCCGATACGCTGACGCAGAATATGGAAAAGAACAACATCACGCCTTACGCGGGCCTGGTGTATGACATCAACGATACGTATTCCGCCTACGCCAGCTACACCTCAATCTTTAAACCGCAGACCTACCGCGATGTAAACGGCGCTTACCTTTCGCCGGTTACGGGTAAAAGTTATGAAACCGGGATCAAGGGTGACTGGCTGAACAGCCGACTGACCGCCTCAGTGGCTGTCTTCCGTATCGAGCAGGATCACCTGGGTGCCACGGATTACGCGTTGGTTAATGGCGGCACGGATTATGCCTACTATGAGCAGAACGGCACGGTCAGCAAAGGTATCGAATTTGAAATCAACGGGGCGGTGACGGATAACCTGCAAATGACCTTCGGTGCGACCCGTTATGTGGCGAAAGACGGTGATGGTGAAGCGCTGAATCCAACTCAGCCGCGTACATCACTGAAGTTCTTCACCAGCTATCGCTTGCCGATGCTGCAGGATCTGACGGTAGGTGGCGGTGTCAACTGGCAGACCCATACCTGGGATCATGTGGCCGGTCCGGATGGCGCCAGCACCCTGTATGCCGATCAGGGCAGCTATGCGTTGGTTGACCTGTTTACGCGTTATCGCGTGAACAAACAGCTGTCAATCCAGGCGAACCTGAATAACCTGTTCGACAAAACCTACAACATTGATGTGGGCAGAAACACGGTGTACGGTGCGCCGCGTAACGTCTCCATTTCGGCAAACTATCGTTTCTAATTATGTGAAAAAGGAGGGGATGCTGTGTCATCCCCTCTGTTTTTACTGGAGATCAACATTCAGTGCAGGCGCACCAAAACTGACCAGCACAGCGTTTGAGGCGGTGAAATAATCGCGCCAGAACCCTTCCAGCTGCTGCAACACTTTCCCTGAGCGATAGTTATTTTTCGCATCGGTATCAATCAAACCTGCGCCAGCGACGAAAACCTTTGCCCCGGCAAAATCTGTCAACAGGTTCTGACTTTTGACCTGTTCGAGTTCCTTTTTGGGCGATAGCAAACGCAACGCGTTATTGCGGTAAAAACTATCGAACGCGCTGTTTTCCAGCATGTCCGAGATCAGGAACACCGTACGTGATTGAACAGAATCCTGTTGCAGATCGAGGCTTATGCGTTTCAGGCTATCAAGGATTTCGCTTTTTGCGATGTTGTCCCCTTTCTCGGCAAAACTCTTCGCCATCAAAGAACCGACGGTTTTAGCAAAGTACCCTTTTTGTTCTGCCAGGCATTGGTCGAGTTGCTTCAGGCTTTCCATACCCAGATTGTCGCGGATTTTCTTATCCACCAGCAGTGGCTCAAGGCGACCATCAAACAATCGCTGCATAAAATTATTTTGCAGCAACGCGGAGAACTGATACAGCACCACGCGATCGCCAGGCTGGCTAAAACGCAGGATTTGCTGCCAGCTGGCGTTCTTGATCTCAAGCGGGACTTTTACCGTCTGATCGATAATCACCACCAATTCACGGCCACTGCTGGCGGGGCGGTATTGGGTTAATTTCGTGAAATCATAACAGCCGGGAATGTCATTGCGTTCGGCTGCCTGAGCCAGGGCGCTTGCCCCGGCCAGCAGCAACAGACATGCTGTGATAAGCCTCACCTTATCCACCTTTTGCTTTATGCAAAACCAGCTGAACTTTGCGACGGCGTTGCAAAGCTTCTAACGGCAGACCAGCGTCTTCAGCAACCAGCAGGAGTTCCTCATCGTTAAGTACGGTCAAATCCCCCAGCTCCGCAATGCGGGCTTTATCATCTGCATTGTTTGGTTCAAGAGCCACCGGGGTGAGGGCTGCGGGTGCAGGTTCTACCACCAATGCCGGTTCTGACTTATGCATCTCGCGAACAGTGGCGGGAGGAACATAAGACTGACGCGATGCAGCATGTTCATCGGCCTCGATTTTGTCGCGCTGTTTACCGCGAACATATTCATCGAAGGTGCGAACGTCATTTCTGGCGTTACTGGCACTGCTGGCTCGCTGCATTGCCATACGATTTTGCAAACTGGCCAGTTTATCCTGGGCATCACGTTCAACACGCTCACGACGCATGGCATACCATGCCGCGAACTCTTCTGAGCCACTGAAGTTACCGACGTATTTCGCCGCCTGCCGGGATTCAATACCCACCAGAGAGCGGTAATAGCCAATCAGAATGCCAATCAGCTGCACCCCAATAAAGATCACCGAAAGGATAATAAACGTCAGTTTTGACGCAAAGACGCGATTGTCAGTCACTTCCTTTGCAGCCTGCTGATCGGCTTGCTGATTATCTTCAACGGCCTGTTGTGGCAGTTCAAATGGCGAGCTTGTACTGACAGCGCTGGTCTGGCTAAAAGGCGTGCCATTCACTGCCTGAGTTTCAGCAGCATTGATGGTGGCAGCGCGAATAAAATAGGCACCAATCGCAAAGGTGATAATAAGCAGCAGGGTGACAACGGTTTGAACATACTGAGGTTTTGCCCCGATGCCGTGCTGAACGCGGTTAAGCATTTGCAGATAGCTGGGGGCATTATCATCGATACGGGTGTTCTCCAGCGAAACTTCAGGATCTTTCTTCAGCGCCTGAGCATTATCGTCAAGACGCGCTTCTTTATGCCAGTAGCGGATTTTTTTCAGCAGCGTATTTTTGTGCAGTTGTGTCCCCATCAAATGTGTCGCGGGGACGAGGATCACCCCAATCAACACCGAAACCACAATGGCGGACAATTCAGCCTGGTTCGCTGAAATATTGTTAGCAATGAAAGGGGACAGAACCAGCGCAAAGATGAACGCTTCAAGGATCACCAGAGCGATACTGCACAGCCATAACACCACGCTGGTGGGTTTACGTCCGCGTTCATCAACTTTGTTGAGATAATTGACGCAGCGGAGATAAAAATCGGCGTCGCGGTTTGAAATACTGTGAAATTGATAAAATTTGCCGCACAGCGCTTCTTCTGCCGGATGCCAGATTAATTTGCCCGTACCAGGGCGGCGTGCTTCATGGCTGCGGGCCAGGCGGCTGATAGTCCCAATCACGGGTAACGAACAAAAAAGGTTAAGGAAAAAGTAGCGTACCTGCTCCCACCATTTTATTGCTGTGATCGTTAAAGCTAGTAGGGCGAAAAGTGGCCAGAAAATATAGCGATATGTCGCGATAGTCTGAAATAAGGTCGTTAAAATATCCATTCGATAATATTCCGTTATCCACGCTGGGGAGCATAGTCAGCCAGCCAGGGCTGGCGGTGGTTGCTGTAAAACAATTGGCCTTGCTGAGCCGGATGACCGGACTTTGGCAACAGCAGGTCAAGACAGGAAACAGGTTGCTGCTGGGCGTTTTCGATGTAGACACGGTAAAGAATACTGTCCTCACCTTCCCAGCTATTCGCGATACCGGACATCGCTGTCAGTGAGGTGCGTTTTCCCTGGGCGTAGCCGGGCGTAATGATTACCTGTGGATTTTTGGTCACTTTTGCCCCGTCTTTCAAGACCGATACCGGAGTGAGGGTGACGAGGTTGCCATTAACCAATCCGGCCCAGGCACGGCCATTCATATTCGGCAGGAATTCCTGCGTTGCATGTTTCTCAATCGGTTGGCCACTGGCGAGATTTTTCGCCAATCCGCTGACGCGTGGCAGGTCGGTCAGGCAACTGCCCGCGACATTGCTGGCCTGTGCCTGGCTAATCAGACTGAATCCCTGGGAGAGCGGTTTCAGGTTACTGGCGAGGCCTGTCGGATGTGTGGAGGCGGGTGAACCACCAAAGTCGATAAAGTTGGCAGGATTGGTCACAACGGCACTTGCCTTTGGCGTCGTGATCACCTGCGTCGACGAAACTTGCGGTTTTTTGGTGTTAGTTTGCGTTTTCTTAGGCGGTACTGTGCGAGCCAGTGTATTTTCGGCGGCTGAACTGTAACGCAAATAACGTGGGTTGTTATCTTCCAGGGCCAGACGCTGGCGTAACAGACCTTCATTGGCCAGTGCCACAATTTCCACCCGGCGATTCTGTGCTCGCCCGCTATCTGAGTCGTTGTTAGCTAATGGGCGGGATGAACCTACGCCCTGGAAATAGAGCTGACTGGCCCTGATACCACTCTGTTCCAGTACCAGCCCCACATTATGAGCACGAGCCTCGGAAAGTTGCTGATTATACGCCGGGCTGCCGGTGGCATCGGTATGCCCCACTACCAGCAGCACGCCTTTGTCATCCTGTTGACCACTTCTCATCGCGGCAGCAATTTTCTGTACCTGCCGCAGCCCAGTGCTGGTGAGGTCTGCGCTACCACTGTTAAACATGGAGCCATCTTCAACCTGAGCGACGAACCCAACCTGATCCTGTTTGCTATTTTCCTGCGTCCTCAATGCCTCGGTACTAATTCGGATTTTTTCTTCCTGGGCGATTTTTTCCAGCGCCTGTTCGCGACTCTGCCAGACGTTGCCAACTACACATCCTGCTGCGCCACCTGCCAGACCACCGACCAGCGCTTTTTTAGCGTCATGAGTAACGAGATAGGTTATGCCACCGCCTAATGCGGCACCGCCAATACAACCGGCTGCTGTGCCGTAATCACGGGCGAAATCATGCATGGATGAGCAACTGCTGGTGAGAGAAGCTGCGACCAATACGGATGCAGCCTTCTTAACAAAGGGTGAATTCACATCTGTTCCTTGATTAAAAAAACATCAGTACGTAGTTTGAGTGAGTCCCAAATCAATAAAAAAAATTCACCTGTTGTTATCGTCCGTAAAATCTTCAACTTTAGTTTTTTACTAAAATATATTTGATTCAATGTGATAAAAATGAGGGATGGTGTGTTGCAGACGTGATGAGAGATTTTAGATAAGTAATTCTGTTTTGATGGCAGGCTAACTGTTACCGATAATGATATATGCCAGTCAGATGAAACTGACTGGCTTTTACTTGATTACGCTTTTTTCGCTCTGGCTGCCGCCACCAGGCCATCCAGCCAGTCCTGATGTCCATTAATCATCGGGTTCGGCTGCGCTTTTGCCAGTTCTTTCGCCGGGTTACCGTTCTGCGTTTCCTGGGTCAGAATGCGCACGCGGTTGTCCGACAGATCTTCCACCAGCCAGGCATGCAGCACGTCAAGGCGATCATCGGCACCTTCTTCGCCTGCCCAGCCATGCCATGCAACACGTCCGGGCTCACCGGCTGACGGCGCAACATACTCAGTCACACGCGCTTCCACCGGGAAACCAAAGGTCTCAAAGTAGAAACGGTCATCCTGCGCCAGCACCGGGCCTTTGTTGTCGTAAAAACGCGCATTGGCTGAGTTTTTGTAGTAGGTCGGCCACAGCGACGGTGTTGCCAGCAATGGCCAGATCTCAGCCGCAGTCAGACCCGCGACAATCACTTCATTCGAGCAGTAATTATCGGTAAAACCCGGTACAAAGCCTTCCGGCCAGACAATTGCATTCATTTTCATGTTGGTCACCTCTCATCGATTTGATGTGACCAGCATGGGCGAATTTCTCATATAAGTGAAATGGGCAGTCATGATATGAGATATCAGTAATTTTTATTTCAGAGTTTGCCCGTTGCGTTCGGCGGCCTCAATCATGCTCAGCGCAATACGATCTTTCACACTGTGATTGGGATTAAACAGTTCAAGCTTCGCGATCAGTTCTGCCTTGATGTGGTGCCGGGATGCATAGCGCGACAGTCGCAGCAGTGGCGTGTTTCCAATCAGTTCTGTGATCGAGCCAGCTATCTTTGCAGTCATAGTTAACCTCATACAGTTAAGGAGTGACGGTGCGGGTCACCATTTTACTGCGCTACGCTGCCACGCCAGCGTGCGATCCCGAACCAGGAACAACAGAGAAATCAGAGAAGAAAACAGCAGTGCCATAACAATCAACGCGGCATACATATTGGCGTAGGCGGCCCAGCCTTGCGCCCATTGCAAATACCAGCCCAGGCCAGATTTCACTCCCATCATTTCCGCGGCGACCAGCACCGAAAAGGACGCACCCAGCCCCATAAACAGACCAACAAACAGATGGGGCAGTGACGCGGGTACGGCAACCCGCAGTACCAGGAACAACGCGTTGGCACCGAGGGTGCGCGCCACATCGTAATAACGGCTATCGACACTGGCGACACCTGACCAGGTCAGCACTGTGACCGGAAACCAGGTCGCCAGAGCGATCAGAAAGACGGCGGCGGAAAAGCTGGAAGGAAAGAAATAGAGCGACAGAGGCAGCAGCGCGGTTGAGGGCACCGGGCCGAGGAAACGCAATATCGGGTGCACCCAGTACCCCAGCCCACGTGACCAGCCGATCGCCACTCCGGTGATGAAACCCACAAGACTGCCATACAGAAAGCCCAGCGCCAGCAGACGCAGTGAATTTAACACGCTGTCGAGCAGGCGCGGCCAGTCTGTCGCGTAAGCTTCAACCAGCGCGCGCGGCGGCGCGAAGAAGGGAACGGGTAATAATGCCAGTTTGGCCGTGACCGTTTCCCACAGCCCGATGAGCAACGCCAGCGCAATCAGCCAGGGGCCGCTGCGGCTGAGGGAAGCCACCAGACGGAGGCGGGGAAATATCCCGGCAACAACCGCCAGCAAGCTGAGTAAACCGGCGCATGCAGCAAATAACTCATGGGTTTCATTGACGAAGCGGGGTGGCGCAAAACCCACTGGCTTATCGGGCACCATCACCATCAGTGCCACCAGCGCCCACCACAGCACCAGCGCTAACCAGATAGCGGGTTGAACCCGGCGTGCCACCTGATGACTGCGGGTTATTGTCAGGGTATCACTGGCCATCATCCTCTCCTTAACTGGACATGTTGCTCATCGATGCCATATTGCTGGCGTGCTGATGAGTCGCGGTCTCCGTCAGCAGTTGCGGTACGTAGTGTTCGGCAAAACGCTGCGCATCCGTATCTGGCCGAATGACGTTGATTTTCTTCAGTTCATCAACGTATACCGCCACTTCACTGCGCAGCTGCGTACCGGTGGAATGATGATGGTGGGTGTGCTCTTTGAGCATGGCGGCAATATCGTCCACCGGCACTGAACCCGGCACGAAAGGCTGGAATATTCGCGCGGTTTCTTCCGGGTGATCGGCAGTCCACTGCTGAGCATCGACGATGGCCTGCGTGATCGCACGCGCGGTGGCGGGATCATCCCTGACCAGCGAACCACGCAGGCCAAGCACACAGCAGGTCAGGTGAGCATATTCGCCGTTAAGGTTATTATCGACCTCAACCAGATTATGTGCTTTTTTCAGCAGCCAGCCCTGTGGGTCGTCGGTTGCCAGCGCCTGAACTTCACCTTTGCGCAGGGCTTCCCCAAACAGATCAGACGGATATTGCAACCAGTTCACCTGCGTGTCGGGATTAATCCCTTGTTTCGCCAGCTGGATAGCAAAGAAGTTACGGATAGGGCTGGCCTGATCGCTCACCGCGACAGATTTACCCACCAGATCTTTAACCTGGTGAATGCCGCTATTTTGCGGGGCCAGCAGGCGCATACAACCACCGTGCGTTCCCACCGTAAGGTCAACATCGAACCCTTGTTCCAGCGGTTTCAGCCAGCGCAGTGCCATGCCAATCCCCCCATCGGCCTGGCCGGTAGCAATCGCCTGCAACAGCGCATCGGTTGGCCCGCTGAAATTAACTGGCTCCACATTGAGGCCATATTTTTTGAAGAATCCCTGCTTTAACGCGACGGAAATCGGTGCCTGACAAACTGCAGTTTGTCCCCAGGCCAATTTGATGGTTTTCAGCGGTGCATCTGCTGCAAATACTGAGGGACTCACTGCCGTTGCGGCACCTAATAAACCCAGCCCACGTAATAAGGAACGACGAGTCAGAGAGATATTTTGCATTGCCATATTCCTTCCTTGTAAAAAAACATTGCAGTTAATATGGCAAACGCCTGGCTCGCAACAAAATAACAATCCCGCATGTCTTCATGCAGTTTCTCTTTATGAAAATCAGACACAAAGATTGCTGGAATTTATATTTCCCTGGCTGACTGCGGTAGCGGATATTTTTTATTTGGCAAATGGGTGGAGCACATAAATGGCGAGCGCATTATCAGGCGTTAATATCGATATTCAGCAGGTAAGCCATCATTTCAGCCTTGAAGGGCGAGACTTACCGGTGCTGGAAAACATTAATCTGCAAGTGAAAACCGGTGAATTTGTCGCATTGCTCGGGCCATCCGGCTGTGGCAAATCCACCTTGTTACGGCTGTTGGCAGGGCTTGAACAGCCGGTCAGCGGATTGCTGGCAGAAGAAGGGCGTGCAATCACGGCCCCGGACCCTTCACGTGTGGTGGTCTTTCAGGATCCGACACTTTATCCGTGGCGCACGGTTTACGACAATGTCGGGCTGGGACTCCAGATTCGTGGCGAAAGTCGGGCCACCCGTGAACGGCGCATTAACGCCATGCTGGAACGCGTTGGACTCACGCAATTTGCCCGCGCCTGGCCACATCAGTTATCCGGTGGTATGGCGCAACGTGCGGCGCTGGCACGGGCGTTGGTCAACCATCCGCGTTTACTGATCCTTGATGAGCCGCTGGGTAAGCTGGATTCACTCACCCGGCTGCGTATGCAGCAGGAGATTGTCGATTTATGGCAGGAGCAGCAATTTACCACGCTGATGGTGACCCATGATGTTGAAGAGGCGCTGGTGATGGCGAATCGCGTGGTGGTGTTCAGTCCGCGTCCGGCGCGGGTGCTGGACATTATTACGGTGGATCTGCCCTGGCCGCGCCGTCGCGATGACGTACAACTGGTCGCACTGCGCAGCCGCATTCTGGATTTGCTGGGGGCAGAACGGGCTGCGGCCTAAATCATCTCCCGTCGCGCGGCGACGGGTTATTGCTGAAAACGCAATGCCACACCCAATGCCTGCTCTGCCGCCACAATCACCGCGTGTTCCGTCTCGCTAAAAGGCACATCCCCCAGCAGTAGGCTGGCTTTCACCTTACTGAGATCGTGAGTTTGCAGGCTCAATGCCGCCATGCGCGCGCTGCCGTCATAATCTGCTGGCAGGCTATTAAAGCGTTGCAGCACATAGTCGGCTGCGGCGAAACGCACCGTTGCGGCCCCGGCTTTTAACACGAAAGCGCCTTCCTGGCAGGCCAGCAACCTTCCGGCACCAAATAAGCGGCTGTACACCAGCGCGGCGGCGGCTGGGTCTTGCGCGACCACCACAAATTCGATGATATTGCTGACGCCATTGGGATGTTGTTGCCACGCCGCTTGCCACACCGCCTGTGGCGTCTCATGCTGGCAGAAAAAACTGCGACCATTCGGCACCAGTGCCGGACGTATACGCACGGTGCGAAAGCGTGCCTGCTGCGGTGATCCATCAGGCAGGGTAACCGGACGATAAAAACTGGCAGGGGGTTCGCCATCGATATCCTGGCTTTCCAGATAGCGCCACACCGCGTCAGCATCGTCGCTTTTCCACACCAGCCCGCTTAAGCCCAGTGGGGACTGCCACAAATCCTGGCGCAGGTTGCCGCGTTGCGGTTCATAACCCAGCAGCTCCAGATAGTTTTCGCCAAAAACCGCCAGATGATTGCTGGAGCCAAGCGAATGATGGCCGCGTTCGGTGAGTTGAAAACCCAGCCTTTGATACAACGTACGCGCTTCATCCAGTCGATCTGCCACATTGATCACCACATGATCCAGTTGCGGCAGTGGAGCGATAATTGCCATGGGTTTTCTCCTTGTTCGTACCGTCACGAGGCCAGTTCCTGAGTTTGCTGCACCTCAGCCAGCGCCTGTTGTGCGAGAGCGGTAAAGTACGCCACTGCGGGTGCAAGCATCGCTTCATCCGGGTCGAATGCGGGATGATGCAGGCCCTGCGTGCTGGCACTGCCGATACTGACAAAGGTGCCGGGCACATGGTGCAGATAAAACGCAAAATCCTCACCGCCCATCTGTGGGATTGCCACTTCCGTCTGATATCCCTGCTGCTGCGCCAGACGCAGCGCGAAGTCGGCCCAGGCGGGTGTATTCACCAGCGAAGGAGGGCCTGGCTGCCACAGCAGCTCAGCCTCGCCATTAAACCCGGCCGCGATACCCGCGATCAGGTTGCGTATTTTATGCGCTACCTGTTCACGAATCTGCGCGTTATGGGTACGTACCGTGCCTTCCAGCTCCACCTGATGTGGCAGGACATTCCAGCTATTACCGGCAGTGAAGCGCGTCACGCTGACCACCACCGATTCCAGCGCGCTAAACACGCGAGCAGGCAGGTTTTGCAGCGCAGTGACGATATGGCTGGCGATGACAATCGCATCAACACCTTCGTGAGGTCGCGCCGCGTGCGCGCCTTTGCCGTGAATGTGTATCTGAAAACGATCCACGTTGGCATAGAAGGCACCGCCGCGCGTGCGCAACGTACCCACCGGCAAATCCGGTGCATTGTGCAAACCAAAAATAGCCTGCACGTTTTGCAATGCTCCGGCATCAATCAGCTGCTGTGCGCCATTAAAGGTTTCCTCGGCGGGTTGAAACAGAATCCGCACCCGGCCTGGCAACTGCGCTTCAATCCGTTTGAGCTGATGCGCCACGCCGAGCATCACGCTGCTGTGCAGATCATGGCCGCAGGCATGCATCACCCCTTTTTGCTGTGATTTCCACGGACGGTCGGTGATTTCCTCAATCGGCAAAGCATCGATGTCGGCGCGCAGGGCAATCACCGTGTCGCCCTGACCCATCTCCGCCACTACTCCGGTTTCCAGTGCCAGCGGTAACAAACGAATATCAGCCTGTTGCAACCAGCGGGTGATGCGCGCGGTGGTGGCGTGTTCCTGATTAGATAATTCAGGATGCTGATGCAGTTCACGTCGCCAGTGGACAAGTTGTTCAGTGGAAAGGGCTGTCATAGTTATCCTTTGGCGTCTTCAGGCAGGAAGGGTTCGCCCAGCGTCAGCATCAGGCGGTTGGCCCAGGCGAAGAAGGCGGTGGACTGCACCAGATCCAGCAGCTGCAAGGTATCCAGCCCATGCGCGCGTAGCGCCTGCAACTGTACCTGGCTGGCACTGGCCGGGGTGACGGACAACGCGGCGCTGAAATCGATAAGCGCCTGCCAGCGCGGTGACTGCCCGTGTGACAGTTCCGCGCCCGGCACCACGTTGAGCAACTTCTGCACCGCAGCCTCCTGTTTCGCCAGCTGACTGGCTTTACGGGCATGGACTGAGGCGCAATAGATGCAACCGTTGACCTTACTGACCACCGTGGCCGCCAGTTCACGTTCGGCGCGTGGCAGGCCACCTGCGGTATAAAAGATGCCTTTATCGGCCAGGGTACGCTGCTCCAGCAGCGGCAGGTTGCGCCCCAGCAGGCGGAAATAGTCAGAATCGCTATGGCCAAAACGCGCCAGCGTGGCTTTTTCCGTGGCGTCAAATTCTTCAAGCGGTTTGGCGGCCAGCCAGGGTTCCCATCCCAGTTTCTGCTGGGTAAAGGCGGTGAGGGCGGTTTTGCCGCTAAAGGTGAGTGGCGCGCTATGCCATTTTCCGGCTACGGCGTGCTGCTGGGTGTGTAAGTCATCGCCGTTGAGCAGGCGGAAACCGGCCAGCAGACGGCTCTGAAAGCTGACAAACGCGATCAGTTGCGCCAGTGTGACAATACCGCGCGCTGTCCAGCCTGCGCTTTGCAGATTGGCAATGTGCTGCGGCGAGGCCTCTACCGGATGGAAAGTGAGCAGCTCGGCGAAAGCCCGTCCCGCTTCTTCGCGCGCGCTGTGCTGCGCATCCTGTATCTGACGTTGGTAGTGCGCCTGTAAAGTCACTTCGCCATGCCAGGCGGCAACCTGAGCAGCCAGTGCGAAACGTTCCGGCAAAGGGAAATCGTCATCATGCTGACTAAATAACACCTCATAGCTGCCCTGAGTGTGACGGGTGGCGGCATCACGTTGCGCGCGTGCCTGCGCCAGCGCTGAGGCGGGATCAATATCGGCCAGCGCTGCCAGCAAATCATCGGGTTGAGACATGAATTTCTCCTGTTATGCGTTGCGCAGCGGTGGCGCGATGTGGTCGGCAATCAGTTCAATCGAACGCAAAATATCGGCATGGGGAGGATCAATCGAATGCACCTGGAAGGTGATATCGGTGGCACGTGCCAGCACGCTATCCTGCGCCAGCGAGGCCAGCACCGCGGCGGGATCGCCGAGATGGGCGTCAAACTGACGGATATGATCATCCAGTGACGCGCCCAGGATGCTGTGCCCGCTGGCCTGGAACTGGTCAGCCTGGCGCTGCAGGCCCGGTTCGGCGAGGCGACGCGCATAGTGGGTGGAGTCTGCGACGAAGGCGGTGCGTGAGGCGAGAATACGCGGCGCAATCCCTTCCGGCAGCGCAGCCAGATAGGCGTCGATCATCGGGTTCTGCAACGCATCCAGTGGCAAATCTTCTTGTCCGACGGGACGCGGCTGGGTGCGCGATAACATCAGGCCATGCCCCGCCTGACCGGCGCGCGCAGCGCCCTCAACGGAAAACGTCGCGATCCAGACGCGTTGCGATAACGTCGGTGCGGCGGGATAAAGATGGTTATCCGGATGCGCCAGGGTATCGCCACGCCAGGCGCTCAGTACGCTATGCAGTTGTTCGGCAAAGAAGGGGGCGCGTTGCTCGATGGTCAGGCCAAACGGCAGGAAGGAAGTGGCAGTGCCGCCGGAACCAAAACCGACCTCAAGGCGTCCGTTGCTGAGCAAATCCAGCACCGCGGCGTCTTCAGCGACGCGCAGCGCATTTTCCAGTGCCAGGGTAATGATGCCGGTACCGAGACGAATGGTGCGGGTATGGGCCGCGATATGCGCGAGAAACACCAGCGGTGATGGCAGGCCACCTTCATGCTCGTGAAAATGGTGCTGCGCAATCCATGCGCTATCAAAGCCAAAGCGTTCTGCGTGCTGGATTTGCTCGGTAGCCAGCCGGTAGCGCAGCTGTGCGCTACCTTCATCGAGCAGGCGGGTGAAAAAACCAATGCGTTTACACGTCATGCAGACTCCTTAATCAGCGGACGGAAAGCGGGAATCGCCTCAATTAATGACCGGGTGTAGGGATGACGGGGGGCAGCAAATAGCGTGACAACGTCACTCTGCTCCACCACTTCCCCGGCGCGCAACACCGTGACGCTATGCGCCAGTCGCCGTACGGTGGCGAGATCGTGAGTAATAAACAGATAGGTCAGGCCGAGATCGCGCTGCAACTGTTGCAGCAGTTGCAGAATTTGCGCCTGCACGGTGACATCCAGTGCCGAGGTGGCTTCATCCAGTACCAGAATCGCCGGTTCAACAATTAACGCCCTGGCAATCGCCACGCGCTGACGCTGGCCGCCGGACAACTCGCGCGCTTTACGCGTCAGTAACTCCAGTGGCAACGCCACTCGCTGTGCGACGGCGGTAACACGCTGGCGACGTTGTTCCGCTGTCAGGCGGGCAAAATTGCGCAGCGGTTCTTCGATGATGGCAAACAACGTCTGACGTGGATCAAGTGAGGCATAGGGGTTCTGATACACGAACTGAATTTTACGCCGCAGCTGACGTCGCGCTTCGTTACTCAGGCCACTGGCATCGATACCGTCAATCACCACGCGGCCACTGTCGGCCTGTTCAAATCCCAGCAGAATGCGCGCCAGCGTGGTTTTGCCCGATCCTGACTCACCAACCAGCGCATGGGTGGTGCCGCGCGGCACGTTGACGCTGACGGCGTTTAATGCCTGAAACTGCTGCTGACGCCCAAGCCGGAAACGTTTATTGATGGCAGCAAGCTGAATTGCCGGGGTAGCAAGCGCTGTCGCAGGTGGCGGCAACAGCGCCAGTGAATCCAGCGCGGCATCCTGCAACAGCTGCCGGGTGTAGGGATGCTGTGGGGCATTGATCACCCGCGTGGTATCGCCCTGTTCCTGGATCTCGCCGTGACGAAAAACCAGCAGCCGGTCAGCGCGTTCAGCCGCCAGCGCCAGGTCGTGCGTGACAAATAACACCGCCGTGCCGGATTCGCGCCGCAGGATATCGAGCAAATCGAGAATGCGTTTTTGCACCGTGACATCCAGTGCGCTGGTCGGCTCATCGGCAATGATGATTTGCGGACGCAGGGCGAGGGCGATGGCGATCAGGACGCGTTGTTTCATGCC
The DNA here is from genome assembly GCF_002095535.1 of Pantoea cypripedii. Classification (NCBI taxonomy): domain Bacteria; kingdom Pseudomonadati; phylum Pseudomonadota; class Gammaproteobacteria; order Enterobacterales; family Erwiniaceae; genus Pantoea; species Pantoea cypripedii. Next base: position 404,909 of record NZ_MLJI01000003.1, on the reverse strand, counting down.
GCCGGAGAGTTGATGCGGGTACTGATCCACGCGCTGCTCAGGGTGGCTCAATCCCACGCGGTTCAATAGCTCAATCACCCGCTGCTGGCGTTCTTTACGGCTGATACGCAGGTGCAGTTGCAGCATTTCACCCACCTGTTCACCGATGGTTTTCACCGGATTGAGTGAGTTGCCGGGATCCTGCGGCACCAGGCTGATGCGCACGCCGCGCAGGCTGTCCAGCCGTTTGGCGGACCAGCCGCTGATATCAGTTCCGTTCAGCACAATGCGGCCACTGTCGCGGCGGCCATTTTCCGCCAGCAGGCCGATGATCGCCTGTGCGGTGGTGGTTTTGCCGGAACCCGATTCACCCACCAGCGCCACCATTTCCCCCGCCTGTAGGTTAAAACTGACGTTATGCACCACCGGACGCCATTCGCCTTGCTGGCGATAGCTCAGGGTGAGGTTTTCAATTGCCAGGATCGTGCTCATTTCGTCCCTCCCGCCAGTTGCTGGCTAATACGATTGGCTGCCAGCACCACCGCCACCACCACAATGCCGGGGAAGATCGTCAGCCACCAGGCGGTTGCCAGATAGTTGCGGCCTTCAGCGATCAGTAACCCCCATTCCGGGGTCGGTGGCGGCGTGCCATAGCCGAGAAAACTCAGAGTTGAAAGCGCCAGAATCGCCTGACCAAATTGCAATGCCGCGTAGGCGATCACTGCTGTCAGCGAATTCGGCAGGATATGCCGCCACAGCACGGTCCAGAAACTGCCGCCACTGCCGTAGGCAGCCTCGACAAACTCGCTACGCCGCACGCGTACCACTTCACCGCGCGCCAGGCGGGCGAAACTGGCAATGGAAGCAATCCCCACCGCCAGCGCAGCGTGTACCGTGCCAAAACCCAGCAAAATCAGGATGCTCAGCGAGAGCAGCAGGGACGGGATGGAGAGCAGTACATCCACCAGCCGCATCAGTAAGGTTTCGGTGCGCTGCCCGACCGCTCCGGCGATCACGCCCAGTGCGGTGCCGACAATCAGGCCCATCGCCACCGCAGCAAATGCCGCCGCCAGCGACTGCGATGCGCCATAAACGATGCGGGTGAACAGATCGCGGCCTAACTGGTCAGTACCGAGCCAGTAAGTTGCCTGCGGAGGCAGGCGCTGTGCGCCAGCAATGCCTTCCGTGGGGCTGAAGTGGCTAAACAATCCGGGCGCAAAAGCCGCCAGTAGCGCCAGTATCATCACCACCCATGCCAGCCAAAGGCCGGGTTGCAGTTGTACGCCGTGCCAGCGATGTTTCCTGCGCGAACTCAGACGGGCCGCCGCGTAATCCACCAGACTCATCAGTGACCTCCTGCGATCGGTTGGAGCCGGGGATCAAGCAGCGGCATCAACAAATCGACCAGCAAATTAATCAGCACAAACCCCAGCGCGGAGATCATCACCACCGCCTGAAGTACCGCGACATCCTGATTGTTGACCGCCTGTTGCGTCAGCTGTCCCAGCCCGCTCAGGCCAAATACTGTTTCGGTAATCAGCGCTCCGGCAATCAATTCGCCGAGCAGTAAACCGGCCACGTTCAGCACCGGCAGCAGCGCATTGCGCAATACGTGACGCCACAACACCCGGTTTTCACTCGCGCCCTTGGCTCGTGCTACTGCCACGAAGGGTTGGGTGGAGACGTCATCAATACTCCGCAGCAGGATCTGCGCCAGTGGCGCGGAGATGGGCACCGCCACCGTGATCACTGGCAGAATCAGCCCCTGTAACGCTGAAGGATTGATGACCGGAATCCAGCGCAGCTGGAACGAGAATACCTGGATGAGCGCGATACCAAGCCAGAACGTCGGCAGTGAGACAAACAACGCCGGAATGGACTGCAAAAATGTGCGCAGCAGGCGTAATCCCGGCAGCCGAGATAACGCTGCCAGGGCAAACGCCAGCAACGCCGCCAGTAAAAAGCCCGGCAGCGCCAGGCTTAACGTGGCGGGCAGATTGCTGGCGATCAGTTCGCTGACCGGAACGCCCGCCTGCACCGAGTAACCGAAATCGCCACGCAGCATGGCAAACAGGGTATGCCCATACTGCTGCCAGATTGGGTTGTCAGCACCGTAGGCCAGCCGCATCTCGGCAATTTGCGCCGGGCTAAGGCCAAGATCCGGGTTCTGAAACTTAATCAGAATCGCGTCCCCCGGCAGCACCTGCAGCAGCAAGAATGACAGGGTGAACGCCGCCCACAGTACCAGCAGGCTTTGACCTAATCTGTGCAGCAGAGAATGTTGCATCATCAACCTGCCTTAGTGTTTTTCCAGCCACGCGCCGTAGAACGACGGGCGGCCCACCGCTTCAAAACTGACGCCTTTTAACCAGGGCGCACCGGCAAACACCTGCGGTTCCTCGAAGATGGGGATGACATAGGCGTTGTCGAGCAGATAACGCTGCGCATCACCGGTCAGTTGCAGGCGTTTTTGCGCATCAACCTCGGCCGAGATATTGACCAGCAGCGTATTCAGTTTGTCGTCGCGGAAGCTTTTCACTTTGTCGCTGGAGCCGCCTTTTTGCAGCAACGCATCGCGATTGGTGGGATAGAACATACTTTTCACCACATCCGGGTCGGCACGTCCCACTTCGGAGACCGTCAGTGGGGTTTTCAGCGGGTCCAGGTTATCCAGCGTTTTGCTGCCTGCATCACCGGCTTTCACCGTCAGGGCGACACCCACCTGACGCCATTGCTGGGCTACCAGTTGCAGCACTTCTTTGTTCTGTGGCTGCGGCGGGGATTCGTACACCGTCAACGCCAGTTTCTCGCCACCTTTTTCGCGGATCCCGTCGCTACCCACTTTCCAGCCTGCTTCATCCAGCAGTTGTTTCGCCAGTGTCGGGTCATAGTTGAGTTTGTCGCTCAGATTGACGTAACCCGCCGCGCTTGCGGCAATCACTGAGGTGGCCTGCGGATAGTTAGGGGAGAACAGGGTTTGCACCACCTGTTGTGCGTTGGTGGCGTGCAGCAGTGCCTGGCGCACTTTCAGGTCGCTGACCAGCGGGTTATCCGGGCGGAAGCTGATACTGTCATTGACGCCACGCGTCGGAGCGGCATAAATCGGGAAGTTTTGTTCTTTGGCCTGTTTTTCGTCATACGCCTGCACCTGGCGAATAAAATCAGCCTGGCCTGCCAGCAATGCACCAATGCGCACGCTGTCTTCCGGTGTAACGATAAATTTGATGCCGTCGAGATTGGCCGGGCCTTGCTGCGCAATATTTTTCGGCCCCCAGTGGTAATCCTTGCGCGCCACCAGATCGACCTCGCGGCCCAGCTGTTCATTGCTGACCACAAACGGGCCTGAGCCAATAATATGGCGCGCATCGCCCAACTGATCGAAGCTGCGTTTTAAAGTGCTGAGGGACACCAGTCCCGATCCGATGGTGGCGGTGCCTTGTAAAAAGCCCGGCGAGGGTTTGGTGAAATAAAACTTCACCGTCAGCGGATCAATCACTTCGCTATGATCGTAATTATTAATCACCTCAGACACCGGCAAACGCTGCGCTTTATTCCCCAGACCATAGGTATCAAAGTTTTTTGCCACCGCGTTAGCATCCAGCGGTGTGCCGTCGGAGAAGGTCACACCCGGACGAATTTTGAAGGTGTATTCGGTTTTGTTGGCGTTGCTGCTCCAGCTTTCGGCAATCCAGGGTTCAACCTGTAAGGTTTTAGGGTTTTGCCAGGTGAGCTTATCGGTGATCTGATTCAGGATGCCACCGTTGGGATAGAAACCACCCGCCGGAGGATAAAGGTTGGTATGTGGTTGTTGCTCCAGATAAATCAGCGTGCCGCCTTTAACCGGCGTGTCCGCTGCGTGAGCACTGAATATCCCTGTCAGCAGAGCAAAACTGAATGCCTGCAAGTGAAAACGTTGCTTCATGATGGTGAATTCCTTTGTTATCAATTACCCGACGGGCGGTTTTTATCATCGAACGCCGCGTCGGGGAGTTGAACCAAGGAAATGCACTAAGCTTTGCTGAAAAAGGTAAATGCTCAATAGCCTGGAGCTTAATTTGGTCCTTTAATCAGATAGGTCACAGGGTGAGTACACTTCAATCTCCATTCCATTAATTAATTCCTCATTGAGGCTTCCGATATCTGCATAGAATCAGCAGGGCAATGGCGGCTGAAAAAGCGGTCTTGATTAACAAAATGATAAAAAAGAAATTACTCATTCCCTCCTCGCCATCACCTTGAGCTAAACCCAGACTGTCCACAACATGGCCGACAACTGTGTCAGGTATAAACACGATTCCAGCAATGACAATTACGATAAAGATGATTATTTTCATTTCACACTGCATTTAGAGAAATCAGGGATACCACGAACATCAATGCGTCCGTATGCCATTAATCCATTCCCACCGGGAACGCGAACCTTGGGACGGTTGAGCAACGCCCCCTGCATCTGGCACAGCAGACAGAATGCAAGCATGTCTATTTATCGCCAGTGGCGGGTAATAAACTCTGCAGCGGCATCCAGTGCATGGCGCGCAGCTTCCAGTTCTATTTCGCTCTGAAATACATGATGCATACCTTCATAAATATCCAGACACACTTCACCGCCTCGTGCTGCCGCAGCGGCGGCATAACGTGTGGCATCATCCAGCAACAATTCGTCTGTTCCCACCTGAATTGCCAGCGGGGGTAAGCGTTCGGGTACGTCGTACAACGGTGATGCTAAGCCGTTGGTGGCGGGGGTGCCATTGAGATAAATCCCTGCCAGTTGAGTCAGTATTTCAGGATGGAAAATGGGGTCGTGAGTCGCCGGATTATTAAAGGAGTCCCCGGTAAACGCCAGGTCGAGATACGGCGAAAACACCACGGCAGAAGCCACATCAGCCGCCACCTGCGGGTTTTGTAACAATCCCAGCACCAGTGCACCGCCGGCAGAATCCCCTGCTAACGCCAGCTGAGTCATTCCCTGGGTCGCCAGCCAGCCAGGAAGTCGCGCAAGCGCCTCCGGTGCTGCCGGGAAGGGATGTTCTGGGGTTAAAGGATAGTCCGGGACAAATGTGGCAATACCGGTGCGCGCCGCTAACTGACTGGCAAAACCCCGATAGGCGATGGCACTGCCCAGCGTATAACCACCGCCATGAATAAACACTACTGCTCGCGAATCTGTTTGCTGTTCCGGTTTCACCCACCAACCCTGTATCCCGTCCTGCTCGATGTATTCGGTGACTATACCTGGGGCAATAGGTGTCCCTGCCAGCATCTGGTCATACATTTCCCGCATCGTGCCGGAAAAGTTCGCTCGCAACTGGTCCATTGCCGCGATGATTTGTGGCGCACGCGTGCGATCGTGGGCAGACAAGGGATGGCGCGTTTCGCCAGGTTTATAAGCATGCTGTGACATAGACAGAATCTCCGGTTAGCAAAAGCGAATAGTTTCAGCTGTTCCCGATAATGGTTTATTCCAATGGCGCTGTACAGAAGATGTTTTCAGTTGTCATAAATAAAACCTTATATGTAATTTATTTCAGAGATAAATCATTTTGGCGGTTGACATGATTTTTATGATGTGACCTTCAGTGAATTATCATAACCAATACCATTTTATTTTTATCAGTATCGCTTACTGTTAAGCACATAAATCCATAGCAGCGACTTTGGAAATAAAAATCATCTAAACCAGGGAGTGTAAACATGTCCGATCGTATCGGTTTTCCTTTTGTTCATATGGCAGCCTCTTCGGCCAGGCGGGGCAATAACCGTCCGGCACCACGCCTGCCGGTTGCGCGATTATCTCAGCTAACGCTATTACCTGCATCGAATAATCCGCAGATGCCTGTCGCGCCGCCATCCTATGACGGTTATTCTGGGCCGAGTGATTTCCAACCGCCTCAAGCCTATACCAATCCTCTGAGTTACGAAGAGTCACAACATGTGGAGGAAATAAGACAATTGGGCGCACGGTTCCAGGTTTTGTTTGAACAACGCCCACCGATTTTTTCCCAGATTGAAATCATTCATCCGGATAAAGGACGAGAAATTCTTGAAAAGCATAAAACATTTTATTTTGAAAAAATAAAGCTCCAGGATGAGTTGCAGGTTTATTTGCGTATGGCGGGCGTCAGGCATGGGTCTAAAATAGTCGGTAAAGAAATTCCTGTATTCAATGTCATTAAAGATGTACCGACCTATACGCTAAGAAATATGGGTGGGGTGAAAAAATTACATGATCTTGCGAAAGAATATGGCGAAGTGAGTTCGACTATCGAACGGCCTGGTATTATGTCGAACACGCCGAAAGGGGTTTTGATCGCTGACCGCTCATATGCACAGGGCGATTCCAGTGAGGTCGTCAGGGAAATCATTGATATTTGGGGGAGGTTAGAATTGAGGATAGATGAAGACAGTCTGAATAATTCTTCCTCAGTCTATAAACCAGAACTGCAAAAAATCCTTGAGATAATTAAAAACAGAAGCGCTCAGCCAATGGATACCCGGCTGTAAATCATCAAAAATTGAGTGTCAATTACCGCGCGGATCCGTAGCGGCGCGATTTATCGCGCAATTTTTTGCCGGGTGGCGGTAAACCCCGCGTGATAAATCACGCCGCTACGGTTATTAGCCAGGCCGCCAAAAATGCCACTCCTATTTCCATTTTCCTAATTCACTTTGTCGAATTTGTTGTTTTACGAAATAAAAGCCCCGTTCCACACTAGCCGCCATATTCATTGCAGAAAGGATAAGGCGTATGTCATACCGACTCAGTTTGCTGGATAAATCGCCGATTGCCGAAGGAGAGAGTGCAACTCACGCGTTGCACCGCACCCTGCATTTGGCACAACAGGCAGAAGCATGGGGATATCACCGCTTCTGGCTGGCTGAACACCATAACTCGGCCCAGTTGGCCAGCCCGGCACCGGAATTACTGATCGCCTGGATTATTGGTCAGACACATCATATCCGCGTTGGCTCGGGTGGCGTGATGTTGCAGCACTACAGCCCGTATAAAGTGGCAGAAAACTTTAATCTGCTGGCGTCGCTGGCACCGGGTCGTATCGATCTTGGCGTTGGCAAGGCACCCGGTGGGCTGCCGCTGTCCACCCGGGCGCTCCAGCTGGGCGTTCATCAGGATGAAAAAGGCAGTTTTGCTGAGCAGCTGGCGTTGCTGGATGGCTGGTTACAACCCGCGGCGCAATACAGTGATGAGGAAACCCTTAACGCAACTCCACAGCCCGCCCGTCCAGCCAATCGATTCCTGCTGGGAGCCAGTGAAGAGAGTGCTCAACTGGCGGCAGAACTCGGCTGGCAACTGGTGTTTGCTGCCCATCTCAATGGTGATCGTCAACTGCTGGAAAAGGTGCTGGGACGTTACCACCAGCTCAGCCACGGCCAGCGCGCGCTGGTGGCGGTGCAGGTGGTGGTGGCGGATTCCCCGGCAGAAGCTGATCTGCTGGTCAGCAACCTGCGCTTTTATCGCGTCACGGTGCAAGACGGCCAAAGCGTTAATGTCGGCAGCATTGAGCAGGCAGAACGCTATGTACGCCAGGGCGGGTACCACGATTATGTGATTGAACCGCGTACACCTTCTTTGCTGAAAGGCACGGCCGCCCAGGTACATGCGCAGCTTGAGGCACTGCATCAAAACTTCGGCATCGACGAGTTTGTGATTGATTCACCGGTGGTGGATGAGCATGCCCGTCTGAAATCCCTCGAACTGCTGGCAACCCATCGTCTGGTTGCAGCCTGAACGACGCACTCCGGAGACACCCATGACGCAATTTTCACAACAGCAGCTGATTGACTGGCGGCGCGAGCTGCATAGCTGGCCGGAACTCTCCAGCCACGAAGTTGAGACCACCGCACGGCTGCGTGGATGGTTGCAGGCGGCAGGGATACGTCTGCTGGATTATGCGCTGGAAACGGGCGTGGTGGCGGAAATCGGCCAGGGTGACACCGTGATTGCGCTACGCGCAGATATCGATGCCTTACCGATCCATGAAGCGACCGGATTGCCCTATCGCTCGCGCCATACCGGAGTGATGCACGCCTGCGGACATGATGTGCACAGCGCGGTGATGCTGGGCGCGGCACTGCAACTTAAAGCGCAGGAAGCGCAGTTGCCGGGGCGTATTCGCATTCTATTTCAGCCAGGTGAAGAGAATGCCACCGGTGCACGGCAATTTATCCGGGCGGGCGTGTTGCAGGATGTGCAGGCGATTTTCGGTATGCACAACGAGCCAGGATTGCCGACGGGTACCTTCGCCACGCGCGGCGGTGCTTTTTATGCCAATGCCGATCGCTTTGTGATTCGCGTCAACGGTAAAGGGGCCCATGCGGCGCATCCGGAACAGGGGGTGGATAGCATCGTGGTCGCCAGCCAGATCATTCAGGCGCTGCAATCCCTGACCAGCCGCAGTTTTAATACCCTCGACAGCCTGGTGCTCAGCATTACCCGCATCGACGGCGGCAAAACCTGGAATGTGCTGCCGGGGGAAGTTGAGTTTGGTGGTACCGCACGTACGCATGATTTGCTGGTCCGGCAACAGCTGGAACAACGCGTGCGTCGTCTGGTGGAAAGTGTCGCCGCCGCGCAGGGTGCCACTGCCACTCTGAGCTGGCACGCCGGTCCGCCGGTGCTGGAGAACGACCCACAATGGGCAGCGTTTGCCAGCCATCTCGCGCAACAGGCCGGCTATCGGGTGCAAACCGCCGATCTGCACCTCGGCGGTGAGGACTTTGCCTTTTACCTGCAACTGATCCCCGGTGCTTTTGTCAGCATCGGCAGCGCCAGCGATTTTGGTCTGCATCATGGCGGATTTAACCCGGATGAAGCCTTGATCGCTCCCGCTGCCAGTTACTTCGCACAACTGGCTCAGCAGGCGTTGCAACATCTCAACGCACGATGTCGTGACGTCATCCTGAGCTAACAAATTACCCCATCTTTTAATCGACATGCGCTATGGACAGAGAGAAACGATTATGACGACAAGACAACTGCGACTGGGCACGATTCTGCACGGCGCATCCGGCAATATGTCTGCCTGGCGCCATCCGGCAGCACAGGCAGACGCCAGCATCAATTTTGACTACGCCAGGCATATCGCGCGCAAAGCAGAACAGGGCAAGCTGGATTTCCTGTTTGTTGCCGATGGCCTGTTTATTAATGAAAAGTCGATTCCTCATTTCCTCAACCGTTTCGAACCCCTGACGCTGCTGTCGGCATTGGCTGGCGTGACGCAGCATCTCGGATTAGTGGGCACCGTTTCCACCTCTTACAGCGAACCTTTTACCGTGGCGCGTCAGTTCGCCAGTCTCGACCATCTGAGTGGTGGGCGGGCAGGGTGGAACGTGGTGACGTCACCGCTGGAAGGATCAGCGAAGAACTTTTCGCGTCAGCAACACCCGGAACACGCATTGCGCTATCGCATCGCCGATGAATATTTGCAGGTGGTGAAAGGGTTGTGGGATTCGTGGGAAGGCGATGCCTTTATACGCAACAAGGAGAGCGGCCAGTTCTTCGATCCCGCCAAACTGCACACGCTGGATCATCATGGTGATTTTTTCCAGGTGCAGGGGCCGCTCAACATCGCCCGTACGCCGCAGGGGCGCCCGATTATCTTCCAGGCTGGCGCATCCGAAGACGGTAAAAAGCTGGCCGCACGCCATGCGGATGCGATTTTCACTCACCAGCCCACGCGGGAAGAGGCCCAGGCATTCTACCGGGATGTGAAAACGCAGTTGGTGGCGAATGGTCGTCAGCCAGAGGATTTACATATTTTCCAGGGCGTCAGCGTGATTGTGGGTGATGATGCCGACGATGTGGAACGCCAGTATCAAACCACCGCAGCGCTGGTCTCGATCACCGATGCGCTGAATTATCTCGGACGTTTCTTTGATCACCACGATTTCTCGCAGTATCCGCTGGATGAACCCTTTCCCGATATTGGTGATATTGGGCAGAACAGCTTCCGCAGCACCACCGATGAGATCAAACGCAAAGCACGCGAGCAGGGCCATACGCTGCGTCAGGCCGCGCTTGAAGCGGCCACGCCGCGTCCGCTGTTCCACGGCACGCCGGAGCAGGTCGCCGACGGCCTGCAACTGTGGTTCGAAAGCGCAGCTACAGACGGCTTTATCATCCAGGGTGGCACGCCGGATACCTTCGAACGTTTTGTCGATCGCGTGGTACCGATTTTACAGGCGCGGGGTTTGTCGCGCCGTGAATACCCGGGCAGCACGTTACGCGCCAGTTTTGCCCTGCCGGATCCGCAAAACCAGTTCACACAACAATAAAAGCGAGTAGCCGCTATGCAGAAGAAGATCGCCCTCATCGCCCTGTTATTACTGACCAGCAGCGCAGCCGCCATCGCCGAAGAGGTGGCGCTGAATGGTCAGCAGGTCAGTCTCGAAGCCAACAAGACCCCGATTAACACCGGTAAAAATAGCGCAGCAGTGGCGCAGATCCCCGCCGGACACCATTTTGCCGTGCCGGGTAGCTTTACCGTGGCAGTGGCCGCGCAGAACTCCCCGCCGCTAACGGTATTCAGCGATGACAACAAAACGTTACTCGGCAGTGAAGTGGATATCGCCCGGCTGGTGGCGGATAGCCTCGGGTTGAAACTTAACATCGTCCCGACCTCCTGGGAGGATTGGCCGCTGGGAGTGGCATCCGGTAAATACGATGCGGCCATCAGCAATATCACCGTGACCAAAGAACGCAAAGAGCGCTTTGATTTTGCCACCTACCGTAAAGACTCCCTCGGTTTCTATGTCAAAACCAGCAGCCCGATTAAGTCCCTGACCAAAGCCGCAGATATCGCCGGGCTGCGCATCATCGTCGGCTCCGGAACCAATCAGGAAGCGATTCTGCTGGCGTGGGATAAAGAGAACCAGGCCAAAGGGCTGAAGCCGTTCACGCCGATCTACACCAAAGATGACGCGGCTCAAACTCTGGCGCTGCAATCCGGTCGCGCTGACGCTTACTTCGGCCCGAATGTGATTGGGGCATGGAAAGCCGCGCTGACCGGGCAGACACGTCTGGTCGGCAGCGTGGACGGGGGCTGGCCAAAGGCGGCACATATCGCGGTGACGGTGAAAAAGGGCAGCGGCCTGGCAGAACCGATCAGCACCGCGCTTAACGGCGTGATGCAGAACGGTGATTACCTGCGGGTGTTAAATCGCTGGGGTGAGGGTGTAGAACACATCGATCATTCTGAAGTGAATCCGGCCGGTCTGGGCGATTAAGGAGACGAGATGAGCCAGCAATTTTTCCGCGAGGTTTCGCCGGAAGCGCCGGAACTCCAACCGATCCTGAACGGATTGTTTGGTGAATATGAGGCCCGCTACGGTGATTTTTTCCGCAACAGCAAAGAAGTGGAACTGACCGAATGGTACTTACCGCCGCGCGGCCTGTTTATCGTGCTGGAGCGGGAGGGAGAAATCATTGCGATGGGAGCCTACAAACCTTATGACGAGCACACCGCCGAGCTGAAACGCATCTGGACACGCGGGGATCTGCGTCGCCAGGGGCTGGCGTTGCTGATTTTGCAAGAGCTGGAGCGGCGTGCGCAGCGCGCCGGTTATCAGCGTATCTACCTCACCACCGGCTTTCGCCAGCCGGAAGCGGTGCGGTTGTATATCGGCCATGGTTATCAGCCGCAGTTTGAACTGCGTGATGATATGGAGATCTATGGCCAGCCACCCAATGACGGGCGTTTGCGTTTTCTCAAGGTGATCGATGTGCATAGCGTGGCCGAAGCCAGCTAAGGAACCCGCATGAAAACTGAACAACGTTTAACCGTGGTCCCTGCACGCTATCCGGCTCGGACTATCGGGGCCATTGTCGCGCTGTTTATCCTGGCAGGGGTGATTGATTCGGTAGCGTTTAATCCACGCTGGGAGTGGGGCGTGTTTGCCCGCTGGTTTTTCGACCCGGTGATCCTCAGTGGCTTAGGGCAAACTCTGTTGCTGACACTTTTTGGCACGTTCTTCAGCCTGATATTTGGCGGTCTGCTGGCGCTGGCACGCTTGTCATCATCCTGGTTGCTGAGTTCGCTGGCGTTCGGCTATATCTGGTTGTTCCGATCGCTGCCGCTGATTGTGGTACTGATCATTCTGTATAACTTCTCCTATTTGTACGACACGCTCTCCTTCGGTGTCCCGTTCACGGCGTTATCATGGGGGCACTTCCAGACCATTAACGTGCTGGGGCAGTTTCCGGCGGCGGTGATTGGCCTGACCCTGGTGCAAAGCGCTTACAGTGCGGAGATCATTCGCGGCGGTTTTCTCGGCGTCGATCATGGTCAGTTTGAGGCTGCTTCCGCGCTGGGTTTATCCTCATCGCGTCGTACGTTTCGCATCATTCTGCCGCAGGCACTGCGTGCCATTATTCCCACCGCGTTTAATGAAGTGATCAGCCTCGCGAAAGGCACGGCGATGGTGTACGTGCTGGCGATGCCGGAGCTGTTTTACACCATTCAGATGATCTACAACCGCACCCAGCAGGTCATCCCGCTGCTGATGGTCGGTGCCGTCTGGTATCTGATCATCACGACCGTATTGTCGCTGTTACAACACAGTGTCGAACGCTGGCTGGCGCGTAGCGTCAGCCGCGAACCGCAACCATCGCGCTGGCGTCAACGGCGCAATCGCGTGGCAACGGATGCCGCTAACGAGGAGTTCTCCCATGTCCGAAGCCATTGATTACCGCAATCTGCACGCTACCGGTGCCATCAGTATCACTGGCGTCAGCAAGTTTTTTGGCAGCCATCAGGCGCTGGATGATGTGTCACTGGAGCTGGCACCGGGTTCGGTCACGGTGATCCTCGGCCCTTCCGGCTCAGGAAAATCGACGCTGCTGCGTACCATCAACCATCTGGAACGGGTGGATGAGGGGTTTATCCAGATCGATGGTGAGTACATCGGTTATCAGCGCCGCGGCGATAAACTTTATGAACTGAAAGAGAACGCCATTCTGCGTCAGCGTATCAACGTGGGCTACGTGTTTCAGAACTTCAATCTGTTCCCGCATCTGACGGTGCTGGAGAACCTGATTGAAGCACCGGTGGCACATCGTCAGCTTTCCCGCAGGGAGGCGGTCATCCGGGCGGGTGAGCTGCTGGATATTGTGGGCTTACGCCATAAGGCCGATGCCTGGCCTCGCCATCTTTCCGGTGGACAGCAGCAGCGTATCGCCATTGCCCGGGCGCTGATGCTTAATCCGCGTGTGATGCTGTTTGATGAACCGACTTCAGCGCTCGATCCGGAACTGGTGGGGGAAGTGCTGGATGTGATCAAAAAGCTGGCGCGATCCGGCACCACGCTGGTGATTGTCACCCACGAGATTGGCTTTGCGCGCGAGGTGGCGGATAACGTGGTGTTTATGGTCGATGGCCGCATCGTTGAGCAGGGCAGCAGCCATCAGGTGTTGAACCAGCCACGTCACGAACGCACGAAACGTTTTCTGGCGCGGGTGTTGTGATGCCTCATTGTCACCGCCGGGGCAGACAGCCCCGGCCAAAGCACCCGACAAACCAGAGATAATTAACGCCGCCCATCCTTTTTCTCCTTTGTGCGTCAATCGGTTGCATTCAGAATAAACTGCACTATCCTCACAAACACGGTGGGACTAAAGTCGCGTCGTCACAATAAACTGTCATCGAAAGCAGCTATCCTGCGGCATAAACTTATAATCTGCTGCTATTCACCCATTTGAAATCAACTGGTTGCAATGAAAATACGCTTTCTTTCTGCTAATGAGCATAAACTGGCCGAGGTACGTACCATCCTCGAACCGGTGGGCGTGGAGGTGCTCCCCATCGCGCGCCGTATTGAAGAAATCCAGACAGAAAATGAGGTCGAGCTGGTGCGCGATAAGCTCACCAAGGCGTTCTCGATTATTGGCCGCCCGCTGTTTGTTGAACATACCGGTTTATACCTCGACGGGTTAAACGGCCTGCCTGCCGGGCTGACACGCATCTTCTGGAACCGCCTGGAGGCGGAGCGCTTTACCAAGCTGGTACAGGGGCTGGAGAGTCAGAGCGTGACGGCCAAAACCGTGCTCGGCTACTGTGATGGTCGTAAGATGTATCTGTTTGAAGGTGAAGTCCGTGGCACCATTGCTGCTGAGGCCGCCGGACCGCGTGAATTCCAGTGGGATTGCGTATTTATCCCTGAAGGACATACACAAACTTTTGCTGAAATGGGCGAGTTAAAAAATGAGGTTTCCATGCGGCGACTGGCGCTGGATCGTTTTGCCACTTTTCTGAAAACGTCGCGGGGATTGGCATGAAACCGGAACTGAAACGTGCTTATGATGCCGGTAAGCTAATCCTGTTCGCCGGAGCGGGTATCTCTCGTAACCTGGGGTTGCCAGAGTGGCATGAGTTGATCGCGCATCTCGCCAATGAACTCGGTTATGACCCTAAGATCTTCAATACCTATGGCACTCATCTTTCGCTGGCGGAGTATTACAAACAACGTAAAGGGTCACTGGGTCCGCTACGCAGCTGGATGGACCGCGAGTGGCATCGCCCGGATATTGATGTGCGCAGTTCAGAAATTCATACCATGATCACTCAGGGTAATTTCTCGCGGATTTACACCACCAATTACGATCGCTGGCTGGAGATGGCGCACGAAGCGCATAATGTACCTTACAGCAAAGTGGCTAACGCGGCTGATCTGGTGTCATTGACGGAAGATAAGCGCCATATCATCAAATTACACGGTGATTTCGATGATGATACCTCGATTGTTTTGGACGAAAGCAGCTACTTTGAACGACTCTATTTTGATTCCCCGCTGGATATTAAGCTGACGCATGATGTGATGGGGAATTCGGTGTTGTTTGTCGGTTACAGCATCAGTGATTTTAATATCCGTCTGTTATTTTATCGGCTGACGAAAATGTGGGGACGAACCGGTCTGGCGTCAGCACGGCCCAAATCCTACCTGTTTACCAACCGTAATAATCCGGTGGCAAAAGAGGTATTGGGGCAGTGGGGGATTGAGATGATCGTCTCTGAAGAGGATGATCCGCGTAAAGCACTCGCGGATTTTTTGCAGGAATTGATCGCCTGACGGGCAAAAAGCCATTGCCCTGCAACGATAATTCGGAATATACTGTATATAAATACAGTTAACGAGGTGCATCATGGCAGTCGAAACCAAATATGTTGTGGTCAGAAAGGGTGAAGAGAAAATGACGTTTGCCAATAAAAAAGACGCAGATGCCTGGGACAAGATGCTCGATATGGCAGATGCCTTTACTGACTGGCTGTTGCAAAATAATCCAGAGATGGATGAAAGCCAGGCCGAGGCGCTGGGCCTGCAACTGGCTGAGCAGAAAGACGCAGTGCAACACATTCTGCGCACCAGCAAGTTGCCAGAACCGGTCAACGCCGAAGAATCTGCGCCAGCTGAAACAGCCGAAGCGGATGATGCCGGGGAAGTGGCTGCCGATGCACCGGAAAAGAAAGTTCGCGCCGTAAAGGTCGCCTGATATGAAACAACGCCGTCGTTTATGACGGCGTTGTTGTTTCTGCATTAATGTTTGATGTGATAGCGAGTGCTGCGGCCACCGCCCGGAAGTTTCTCCAGGTAGCCCTTCTCCAGTAACTCGTTCAAATGGCGTGTCGCCGTGGATTTACTCACTTTTGCCACTTTTTGATACTGACCTGCGCTAATGCCATCCGCGAAGCCCTGCTCACCGCCATCCAGCAAGCGATTAAGCACCTTCGTTTGTTCCATGCTGAGCGCGGCTCCCTGATGATTCAGCCAGAAGCGGGCTTTTTGCTGGGTGCGGGTTATCACGACCAGGGCTTGTTCAAGACTGTCGTTGAGCACCTCCAGGAACCATGCCAGCCAGGCTGTCACATCCATCTCCCCGCGTTGTGTCTCCTGCAAAATGCGGTAGTAATCAGACCGGCGAGCCAGAATGGATGCCGACATGGCATATAATCGAATACTTTGACTGTCAGCCTGCGCCAGAGCCAGGTCGGTCAATGCGCGCGTGATGCGCCCATTACCATCGTCGAAGGGATGTAACGTCACGAACCATAAATGACACAATCCGGCGCGTAATAAAGGATCGAGCAAAACGTCTTGCCTACTGTGATTAAACCAGTCGATAAACTGCTGTAGCTGTGAATCCAGCCCGGCACGAGGTGGCGCTTCAAAATGAACCGTGGGGCGATCGATCCGTCCGGACACCACCTGCATTGGCTCCTCACCCCGTAAACCTCCGACATTGAAACGTTGAATTGACCATTCACTCACAGGGAATAACCAGCGATGCCATTCATATAAACGTGTCAGCGTTAAAGGCTGGTCGCGCAGGGTAATGGCATCCATCATCATTGCGGCTAATCCTTCCGAACGTTCAGACACCGGATAGGGTTGGTCCAGCGATACGCCTAAGCGGCGGGCAAGTGAGGATCGTACCGACTGGGCATTGACTCGCTCATCCTCAATGGCTAAAGAAGAGAGAATATTTGTCAGCAATGTATCCAGCGTCTGGTGATCGTTATTGTCTGCAATACTGGCTCGTCCCAGCAAAACGCCACGCTGCTGCTGCAAATGCCGGAGCCGGGGCAGCAATATCTCATCCTGCCAGTGGAATGCTGGCCAGTTGGGTTGTTGCCATATCCACATGATTCACCTCAAATTTCATGGCGTTTGAGCTGAATGGGATGCTTATTCGGCTCGGAATTCGAGCCGATTTGGATGTTTATTCGGCTCATATAATGAGTCGAATAGTAGATCATATTCGGTTCATTGACCAGCCGGGTCGGGGATAATCACGACTCGCATAGGCATTCATACGTTGATTTTGCCCTTGTTGCATAGCCTGCTCGTAGGTGGGAGGGGCTTCACCAGGGGCTATTCCACTGTGATGACCCATTAAATAATGATCGTCAGCGGCAGGGGCGGAGGGTAGCACAGGATTCACAACCTGATTATTTTGCGGAAGACGAGGGGCATTAAGCTGATAATGTCCATGGATCGAGAAATATTTAAAAACTTTCCTGTCATCAATAAACTCGTATAAATAAGCTAATACAGTAATAAGTTTACCCGCAGGAGCAATAACAGAGGAGGGGTCGGGATGACGCAATCCCAGGGTCAGCAAATCTGCCATTTTAAGTAGACACTGAAGTTTATCAATATCATCAGATATTTTTGCCTGTGTCCTGGTAAAGTAAGTCAGGTTTTCCCCCTCCGACTTGGCTTTTTCTATTTTGGCAATAATTGCCTCTTCTGCCACGGGTATCTTTTTTGAAAGCTTTTTAATATGTGATAAATCACCACGAACACGACTTGTTGATGAATTTGATAACAGTTTATTATAACTTACACCAGCATTCATAACGTTCGTTAGATTTTTACAGAAGTTCTTAATTGTTTGATTTGTTTTATATCTCGATGATGTCTCATCAAAAAATACGCTATCCAGATGTGCTGTCAGATGGGAATAGGGAGTTTGTATTCGCATAATAACGAACCTCTCAATAGATGATTGTTTGAATGGTCACAGACTGAAGTGTTGAACGAACGGTACCTCGTCAACTTCAGCAGTGTAAACACACTCATCTACGCTTCAGTAATGAATTTTCCCTGATTTTATCAGCATGTTAATTCGCGTATTTTCGGTGCTTAATGAATGAAAAAGACATTGTAATTGCTACGGTTTTATATGTTTGTCGCTGCCGCGACAGGTGCCGGTTTTTTGTTCATTACTGGCGATTTCAGCCTGAAATTTTCACGTTGAATGAAATGAAAATGAGAGATGAGGCAAAATTCTTTATCTGAGTGCAGGGCAATAAATGGCGTAATGGCAGGAATTTTTGGGCTATATTTTGCAGCGGCGCAATTTAACGCGCGGGGATGGACCGCGCACGTTAAATTACGCCATTGCGCCAATCAATGGGTAAACAACGAGAAAGTACCTGCATAGTAATTCACCATCCAGCCGACATACACCAGCCAGACCAATAACACGCCTGCTAAAGTCACTTTAGTGCTCATCTTCGTATCCTCTTGTTATGTGGGTGTGAAGACCCTGTGAGGAATAAGCTGACAGGAGATGCGTTGAATGTTTTTGCGCTGGATCAAAAAAGGGGATGCAAGCATCCCCCTGATGTTTTAATTGCGATCAAATCAGGCGATTTACGCAATTTTTGCCAAACCGGACATCATGAAGCAATCTCCTCCAGACGACGATTCAGAGTGCGTGGACCAAAAATGCCAATGGTGAAGACCACAATCGCCATCGCGGTGGATATCACCATAAACACCGAACCCACGCCCATCTCATGCAGCACCCATGCGATGGTAAAGCCTGATAACATGCCGCTGATGCGACTCACCGAATAAACCATGCCAATGGCTTTGGCACGAAAACGTGTCGGGAACAATTCCGCCTGATAGGCGCGATACGAGAAAGTCATACAGGTGCTGGCCAGTGACAGCAACAAACCGAGGGTGACCAGCATTACCGGCTGCGATTGCCAGGAAAACACCGTACCCACCAGCGCTATCGCCAGCGCCGACCCACTCACCAGCCATTTACGTTCGATACGATCAGCAAAGGTCATGGCCAGTAGCGGTCCCAGCGGGCTGGCAAACGCAATCAGGAACGAATACAGCAGGCTATGGGTGAAGGTGACACCTTTCGCGGCCAGCAGGGTCGGGATCCAACTGGCAAATCCGTAGTAGCCAATTGACTGAAAGAAGTTGAACACCAGCAACATAATGGTGCGGCGACGGTAAGGTGGCCGCCACATCTCATTTTTCACTGCCGGGATATTCTCCACCGGTTTCAGCGCTTCGACATTGACGGGGGGTAATACCGCGCCGGTCGATTTGGCCACCTTCGCTTCGAGGCGGCGCACAATATCTTCGGCTTCTTTGTAACGACCTTGTTCAACCAGCCAGCGCGGGCTTTCCGGCAGCCCCATACGGATCAACCAAACAATCACCGCCCCGATGCAACCAAATAACACCACCCAGCGCCAGCCGGTCAGCCCAAATGGCGCCAGCGGCACCAGTTGCCATGACAAAAAGGCGATAGTCGGAATCGAGGTATATTGAATCGCCTGCACAAACGCGTATGAACGACCACGCAGACGTGCCGGGATGAATTCTGAGACGTAAGCATCGATGGTGACCAGCTCTGCACCCACACCGATCCCTGAGACAATACGCCAGAACACAATGGCATAGGGATGATGCTGGAAGGCCATAATGCCGCTGGCGATGGCATACACCAGCAAGGCGATGATGAAGACTTTGCGCCGTCCCATGCGATCCGCAAGATTGGCAATCAGTAGCGTACCGAGAAAAACACCCAGAAACATCGCCGCCACAAACGCCCCAAGGCTGCTGGGATCGAAGAAGCTATGGCTGCCGTGGGTGAAAATTCCCTCACGTACCATGCCCGGCCCGATATAGGCGGTGAGAAACACATCATAAACTTCAAACCAGCCGCCAAGGGCCAGCGCAAAAATAATTAACCATAATGGGCGGGCGGCCGGTAATCGCTCCAGTCGCGCGGAAAGCTGCGCACCAAAGGCTTTACCTTCTTCTGGTGTGAAATTGTCACGCCAGGTGATCGGTGGCGGTAACGACTCGCTCAGTGAAATTTTCTTCAGCACGGTAGGGTACTCCACTGTTTTTATAATGATGAAGGCGCAGGTGTTTCAGGCTACAGGGGCGTTGGCTGTAGCCTGAATGATTCAGGGGCCTTTAAAGAGGACAACCTTTGGCACGCAGAATCGCATTAAAACGCTCTGGATCGTTGGTTCCGGCGAGATTGCTGGCGCGGATTTTCTCTTCACGCTGCGCATGTTGTTGTACGCGCGGCAGCAGTACGCTCAGCTCGTCATGCGGAATGGCGATCACGCCGTCAGCGTCGGCGACGATCAGGTCACCAGGGGAAATCACCAGACCGGCACAGTGCACCGTGGTGTTCACTTCACCTGGGCCGTCTTTTGAAGGGCCGCGCAGCGTGTTACCCCGCGCCCAGACCGCCACGCCACCCTCAGCCCATTCGTTAAGATCGCGTACTGCCCCGTCAATGACGAAACCCGCAATCTTCTTCGCCACAGCCGAAGTGCGCATCAGGCCACCAATCAGCGCCTGGGTCAGATCGCCAGAACCATCCACCACGATCACATCGCCCGGTTGCGCCAGTTCAATGGCTTTGTGAATCATCAGGTTGTCGCCGGGACGCACCTTGACGGTGAGCGCCGGGCCACACAGTACCAGCTGCGGATCGTTGTGATAAGCCGTCAGCCCTAATGCGCCGACGCTACGGCCCATTGAGTCGCCAATATTGGGCACCGGCAGCTGGCGGAAGGCTGCAAGCAGAGCGTTATCAATTTGTGGGCCACGTTCGCCAATAAAATAGCCAATCGGCCAGTCACTTCGCATCGTCATAATTAACTCCGGTTAAGTACCTGCGGATTAACACAGGCAGGAAGGTGAATATGTTGGTTATCGAGCCAGGCCAGGCATTGACGTGCCGCACTTTGCGCCACAGCGTCCAGTGCCTGGGGAGTAGATCCGCCAATATGCGGGGTGATAATCAGGTTCGGCAGGGTGCGGAAAGGATGATCGGCCGCCATCGGTTCCTGGGCCACGGTGTCCAGCGCCGCCGCGCGCAGCTGCCCATTTTGCAGCGCCGTTGCCAGTGCTTCCTCATTCACCAGCTCGCCGCGTGCGGTGTTAATCAGGATGGAACCTTGTGGCAGAAGTGCGAGCGAGTTCGCATTGATCATCTGGCGGGTTTTCGGTGTCACCGGGCAATGCAGGCTCAGCACATCAGCCAGCGGCAGTAAATCGTCCAGGGATGCACAGCGCTGTGCGCCAGCAAAATCGGCATCGGCAGCAATGGCCGGATCGAAAAATGCTACCTGCATGCCAATGGCGTGAGCAACGCGCGCTACACGTCGGCCGATTTCACCAAAGCCCACCAGGCCGAGCGTTTTCCCCTGCAACTCTTCACCATCACCGCTGCGTGTCCAGCGACCGGCAGCCACTTCCTGCTGGAAGAATGGCAGGCGACGCGCGCAGTTCAGCATCAGCGCCAGCGTCAGTTCCGCGACCGATTGCGCGTTTGTCGCCGGGGTTGTCAGCACCGGGATCCCCTGCTGGGTTGCGGCTTCAACATCGATGTTGGTTACGCCAACACCGTGTTTGCAGATGATTTTTAACGTCGGGCAGGCGGCTATCGCTTTGGCACTTAACTCAACCGTACGTGAAATCACCGCGTCATAAGGTACGCTGCTCATCCGACGTTCCACTTCCGCCGCATCGTTGGCGTTGTCCAGATAATCCACGACGCAATGGGCGTCAGCGAGTAAGTTGCGGCCTCCCTGGCCGAGGCTCGTGGTCGTCACGAGAAAGCGATAAGTCATGATGGTTCTCCGATAGGGTTTAGCGTCATCCTGGCATCGGAAACCGATAAAAAATATTCTGTGTTAGTTATGAATTCATTCCTGTTGGGAATTTATCGCCATTTTTAGCGGGAGAACTTCGGGCAAAATCACGGCAAACAGCGCGCCATACTGCGTTAACAACTTGTTCACTTTCTGATGACATCAATAGCTGCATACTGGCTAACGCTTTTTGTTAAACAATCGGGCCGGGAGGCTGCAGAAATCAGCATTGTGTGACCGCGCATCGTCAGGTTCTGGCGCGAGCCTATAGTGTGATCGACTTCAAACTCTGCTCTCAACCGCCTGTTACAAAAGAAACAATTGCTTACTTCCTTCGGTACAAAATTGTGTCATCCGCGCGCCCGCGCAAAAAAACGCCCCTTTTGTGTCAGCACGAAATGGTAAAAGTTAGTAAAGATTTAAAATGTACTGTCTGGTTCATTAACAACTACATATCAGAATGGTTACATCATGAATCAGTCCAAAGATCTGCTTTCCGTACTTGGTCGGGTGATGGCTGTCGGCCTGTTTTTTACCTCCGGCGTCGACAAAATTGCGCACTACAGCGACAACCTGCAACTGATGGCCAGTAACAACGTACCGGGCTTTTTCCTGCCACTGGTGATCCTGCTGGAAGTCGGCGGTGGACTGGCGATTGCCCTGGGTTTCCTCACCCGTTTCACCGCGATTTTTATGGCGGTTTTCTCGGTGGTGGCGGGTTTCCTGTTCTACCAGGGCTACAGCCATGCACACCTGATGGTGTGGCTGAAAAACATCTCCTGCGCTGCCGGTTTCCTGCTGCTGTGCCTGCATGGTGGCGGCAAATGGAGCCTCGACCATCTGCTGCAACGCCGCTTCGCCCGGAGCTGAGCGGGCAAAATACTTAACATCCCTTAACCCATTATTTCAGGACTCCATCATGAAATTGATTACGACAGCGCTGCTGTGCAGCGGACTGATCTGCGCCACTGCGCAGGCCGCCCAACCGGTTAACCAGGTTTCCATACTCACGCATCAGCAGGCACAGTCGCTGGTGGCAAAAGCTGAGCAAATCATCCGTAGCCATCAGATTGGTGGCGTGGTCGCGGTGGTTGATCCCTTTGGTCAGTTGATTAGCTTTGACCGTCTCGATGGTGCGACGCTGGCGAACAGCGAGCTGGCACCGAAAAAAGCCCATTCCGCAGCGGCGTTCGGCGTACCGACTGCCAGCTTCCAGCAGAAGATCGCGGCAGGGAATATCGGGATGTTGGGCAATCCGGCGGTGGTGCCGCTGCCTGGCGGCGAGCCGGTGAAACTCAATGGCGTGGTAGTGGGGGCGATTGGCGTCAGCACGCCAGATGGCAATGTTGATGCCGAAGCCGCTAAAGGGGCGCTGTCGGCCCTGAATGCTGGCTAGCGTGAGAAGCTGAAAATGGAAAGAAGACGCTTTTTACAACTGATGATGGCGACACCGGTCATTGTCGCTATCCCGATGCAACCTTTGCTGGCGGCGCCCACTGACAGTGGCGCAGCCTTGCTGCTGCGTGCCAGTGAGTTGCTTACCGGGCGACGCGGGCTGGATATCGGCATCACCGAACGCCTGTGGACCTTACTGTGCCAGCAGGACAGCACATTCCCCGCCCAGCTCGCCAGCCTGATGACGCGGCTGAATGCGCTGCGCAGCGAAGATCGTGAACAGATTGTCGCCCAGTTAAGCGATGACGAGGTTAAAACCGCGCTGACCATTATTTCACCGTGGTATCTCGGCTACACCGGTCATCCCTCGACCACCAAAGCGGTGGATGACGCGCATTTTGTCACCTTTCTGTCCGCACTGATGTACGAACCCACGCGCGATCACACCATCCGCCCTACCTACGCGCGAGCCGGTGGTGATTACTGGGCTGAAGTGCCGCCGGGGGTTAATGCGCCCGCGATGCCAGCAGAAATCCGCGCCTGGGGCGATCGCTCGCCCGCTGCCGCCAGCAGCATCAAAGAACCGGATGCCCCGTGGCTGTTAATGATCCAGGGAAAAGCCAAAACCCTCGTGGAAGCCGAGGCGTTGCTGGCGCAGCACAACAACACATAACAAGAAACGTGAGCAGGAAAACAAAATGAGCGAATTTGATGCTGATGTGGTGATCATCGGCTCCGGCGCACTCGGCGCTAATGCGGCTTACCAGCTGGCTAAAGCGGGTAAGTCGGTGATTATGCTGGAAGCCGGCCCCTATATCCCACGCTGGAAAGTGGTGGAAAACTACCGCAACGGTGCCAGTAAACGTAACTGGTGCGCACCGTACCCGAATCTGCCCTGGGCGCCTAACTCCTACACCGAAGGCTATATCGATGCCAAAGGGGATGAGGATTTTGAGTATGTCACCAGTTACCTGCGCGTGGCCGGGGGCAGTACCCGCCACTGGGCATCCGCCTGCTGGCGTCTGTTACCCAATGATTTCAAACTGAAAAGCGTCTATGGCGTGGGGCGCGACTGGCCGTTTGAATATGCCGAGCTGGAACCCTGGTATGTCAAAGCCGAACGTGAAATTGGTGTGGTGGGCACCGGTGAAGAGGATCAGAGCGGCCAGGGGCGCGGTCATTATCCTCCGCGATCTGCCGAGTATCCGCTGCCGCCGGAAGCGAAACCTTATATGGTGCAGCGCATGCAGGCCAAACTTGGCCCGATGGGGTATCAGGTGGTGCATGAACCTCATGCGCGTGTCTCTCGCCCTTACGATGGCCGCCCGGCCTGTGCCGGCAATAACAACTGCGAACCGATCTGCCCGATTGGCGCGATGTATTCCGGTGATATGCATGTTGATAAGGCAGTCGCGCTGGGTGTGAAGCTGCTGACCGAATGTGTTGCCTGGAAACTGGAAAAGGGCGCGGGCAATAAAATTGTCGCACTGACCTATCGCAAGCCGGATGGCAAAGATACTCGTCTCACCGCGAAAGTGTTTGTGGTGGCGGCACACGGGCTGGAAACACCTAAGTTGCTGCTGATGAATGACATTGCCAACAGTTCCGATCAGGTGGGCCGTAATCTGATGGATCATACCGGTCTGAGCCTGACTTTCCTGGCTGATGAACCGCTGTGGACCGGTCGTGGTTCGGTCCAGCATGGCACTATCGCCAATCGTCGCGATGAAGCCAGCCGCGCACAGCATTCCGCCATTCGTTATTCGCTGCGTAACCTGGTACCCAACGTCGATGTGACGGTGCCGTTGCTGAAACAGGGCATGATGGGCCAGGCGCTGGATGATGCTATCCGCGATCGCGCGTCACGCATTATGAATATCAGTACCATGAGCGAAACCCTGCCCAGCCCGACTAACCGCGTGGTGCCGAATTACGACCGTAAAGATTCCATTGGTCTGCCAATGCTCAAGGTGAACTATCACCTCGACAATTACGTGCGTGGTATGCGCCCACAGGCATACAAAGACTTTGCCAACTTTTTACAGGCGTTTAACGGCGAAGTGATTGAAGCGCCCACCGGCTGGCGCAACCAGTACCACATTATGGGCACCACCATTATGGGGGATAACCGCCAGGATTCGGTGGTGGATGCTCATTGCCGCAGCTGGGATCACCCGAATCTGTTCCTCGCCACCACGGGTGTTATGCCCACTTCGGCAACCGTTAACCCGACGCTGACCGGTATCGCTCTGGCGATCCGTATGGCCGATACCATTGCCAGGGAGATCTGACCGATGCGCTTAAATAGGTTATTTCGCATCGCCAGCGCCAGCCTGTTGCTGCTGAGCGGCGTAAGTCTGGCGCAGGATGCCTCGCCAGATCTGGTCAAACGCGGTGAATATCTGGCAACCGCCGGTGACTGCTCCGCCTGCCATCGCAGTCCACAAAGCGGCCAGCCTTTTTCCGGTGGTTATGCCATCCAGTCGCCGATGGGTATGATTTACGGTTCAAATATCACACCATCGAAAAGCGCCGGTATTGGTAACTACAGCCTCGCCGACTTCACCGCGGTGATGCGTGAGGGTAAAGCACCGGGTAATCATTATCTTTACCCGGCTATGCCTTACACCGCGTTTGCCGGGATGTCAGACGAGGATATCCACGCGCTGTATTCCTACCTGATGCTGGGCGTGCCTGCTGATGATCATCCGGCACCGGAAACCCATTTGCCATTCCCGTTCTCTTTCCGTCCGGTGATGGCGATGTGGAACCTGATGTTCCTCGATAAAAGCGCGGTGCCGGGCAGCGATGCCGCAGCGGGCAGTGCCGAACGTGGTGAGTATCTGGTTCGCACCCTGGCGCACTGCTCCACCTGCCATACGCCGCGCAACGGCATGATGGCGGAGCAGGGTGATCGTTTCCTGTCTGGCGGGAAAGTCGGTAGCTGGAGCGCACCCAACATCACGCCGGATGCCAAAGCTGGCATTGGTGACTGGAGCGAAGCCGAAATCGAAACCTACCTGCGCACCGGTGCGCTGCATGGTAAAGCGATTGCCGCCGGAGAGATGGGCACGGCGGTCCAGAACTCGTTCTCGAAAATGGATGACAGTGACCTGCAAGCCATTGCGCGTTATCTGAAGCAGGTGCCTGCCATCGGCGGTGCCGATCGTAAAGCCCCCGCCGTTGCCCCTGCCAGTACGCCGCTGTCGGCGATTGAAACGGGCATGAAAGATGATATCAATGATTATGTCTCAGCGGATGCCATGAGCGGTGCGCAGCTTTACAACGGAGCCTGCGCCACCTGCCATGCCAGCGATGGTCGGGGTACGCACGATGCGCAGCATTTTTACCCGTCGCTGGTGGGATCGTCGGCGGTGCTGGCCGCTGACCCGGCCAATCTGATCATGACTATCGCCGAAGGGGTTGATCGCAATACTGCCGCTGGGCACGCCTTTATGCCGGAATTCCGGACTCAGTTTAGTCAGGAACAGCTGGCGAAAGTGGCGAATTATGTCTCCACCAGTTTCGGCAATCCACAGCACGCGATCACCAGCGCCGATGTCAGCCAGACATTGCAGGGTGAGAGCGGCAGCTGGCTGATCCGTTACGCCCAACCTCTAACTATCGCTGGCGCTGTTGTCGCGGTGATGGTACTGCTGTGGTTAATTTATCTTCTGCGCCGTCGGCGCGGGTAATCCACGGGAGCCGCGATCTGGCTCCCTTATTATGGAGTGATTGAAAATGAAAAAGATCCTGTCTCTGGCGCTGCTGAGTGCCGCTCTGTTCGGTGCGGCGGGTGCCCAGGCCGTTACCACACAAACCATTTTGACAGAGAGTGACGCGCAGAAACTGATTGCCGCCGCGCAGGAAAAAGCCCACGCGCTGAATGCCAACGTCTGTATCGCGGTACTGGATCAGTCAGGTGAACTGCTGGCGTTCCAGCGTATGGACAATGCCCCGGTCGGCTGTATTGATTCATCGATTCTGAAGGGCCGTGCCGCGGCGTTGTACCGCACGCCAACCGACAAATATATGGATCGCGCTAATGGCAAAGAACCCGCCATTGCCACGTTGCCGGGCGTGATCCCGCTGGGCGGCGGTTCCCCGGTGGTGTGGAAGGGCAATACACTGGGCGCGGTGGGCGTCAGTGGCTCGGCCAACCCGAATGAAATCGCCATCGCCAAAGCGGCGAGTGATAGTTTTAAATAATAAGGTTTATCAGTTGGCGCGGTGTTGTTTGCCGCGCCAATACCCGCCTTGAGCGTTAAATCACGCTGCTACAGGTAAGAGCGGATTATGAATTCATTGCTGTATGCTTTTAACGTTGGCAGCTTGATTGCTATAACAAATCAAACTCCGGACAGATTTAAGTAAGCGTTTTGAATTAGCAGGAGTGCGTAATAAGTATTCTGTTTCGTCAAATTTGATGGCTTTTGGCACGATTGATACGGCTGTCGGAAGCATTTTCTTGATGTTAATTATCTGCATTACTTTTCCAGTAGTAATTGTCTCGTCACTGCTGCATTTCCACAGCGAGTCTATTCTGACATTTCTCCGAGTTGAACACATTAATACTTCACCTGCCACTGATCAGACCTGCCAGGCCATCAAGTTCCCCCGGACATCGCCGATAGATTATTCGAAGGAATGTGAGTGCACAGGGAGTGGTTCTTTTTACCGGAAAGTGTCAACTCCAGGAGCGCCAGCATGGCCAAACGACTGTCTGATAAGAAAAAAATGAGCACCCGCACGCAAATGCTGCTGACGGGCGCCTTAACCATTACCCTCGGCTTTACCGTAACTATTGGTGTGCTTAACTGGCAATCCAGCCACGAACAACGATCGCTGGCAGAAAATTATCTGCAACAAATTGCGCAAAGTCAGGCGCTACAAATCCAGCAGGACCTCAGCTATGCGCGTGATGTGGCGCATAACCTGGGGCACAGTATTATCGCGCTGCCTGGTGCGGGAGTGCAGGATCGCAAAGTCATCGACAAGATGATGGAATCGACGCTGCGCGACAATCCCAGCTACCTTTCCGTCTCCGTGATCATGGAAGAAAACGCCTTTGACGGACACGATGCCGAGTTTGCCGATAAACCGGGTCAGGCACCGACAGGGCGCTACGCGTGGTTCGTGGATCGTGACCAGTCTGGCAACTTTACTATGCATCCACTGGCCTCCTTTCTGACCCCTGGGCAGGGTGATTATTATCTGCTGCCGCAGAAAAGTCAGAAGGACATGCTGATCGAACCCTACAGCTACGCTTACAACGGCGTACCAACGCTGCTGACCTCCGTTGCGGCACCGATTGTCAGCCAGGGGAAATTGTGGGGCGTGGTGACTTCCGATATCTCGCTGGCATCGTTGCAGGATCGGGTCAATAAAATCAAACCCTGGGCAGGCACTGGCTACGCAATGCTACTTTCCAGCGCCGGAAACGTGGTGTCTTACCCGGATAAAAGCCTGACCAGCAAAGCATGGAAAGGTAATACCAACGATTTCAGCAATCATGTCATTGAACGCCATGACGATATTATCGGTGCTGACGCGCTGGTGACCTGGCAACCGATTGTGATCGGCAACAGCGATCAGAAATGGTATCTCGGCGTCGTCGCCCCGGTCAGTGAAGTGATGGCCGCCGCCAATCGCCAGTTGATCAACGCCATCGTAATGATGGTCATCAGCATTCTGTTGGTCAGTACGCTGCTCGGCCTGCTGTTCAGCCGCAAAGTGCTGAAACCGATTGGTGGTGAACCGCTGGAAGCCGCCACCATCGCGCTGGCGGTTGCCGATGGCAAACTGGATAACCACATCGCAGTGAAATCACGCGATACCAGCAGCCTGTTCTATGCCCTCGGCACCATGCAAAACCAGCTGCGTGACATTGTGGGACAGATTCAGGATGCCAGCGCGTCGGTACGTCAGGGGGCGGGAGAAATCGCCAGCGGTAACCTCAACCTGGCGTCTCGCACCGAACAACAGGCCGCTGCGCTGGAGCAGACTGCCGCCAGCATGGAGCAGATCACCGCTACGGTGAAACACAACGCTGCCAATGCGCATCAGGCCACTACGCTCACCGACAATGCCACGCAAATCGCCAGTCGTGGTGAGGCGCTGGTGGGTGAAGTGGTGCAAACCATGGCGCAGATTGATGACAGCGCGAAAAAGATTGGCGACATCACCGCCATCATCAATAGCATCGCTTTCCAGACCAACATCCTGGCGCTTAACGCTGCTGTGGAAGCGGCGCGTGCCGGTGAGCAAGGGCGTGGCTTTGCCGTGGTGGCCTCTGAAGTGCGTAACCTCGCACAGCGCAGTGCCAATGCGGTGAAAGAAATTGCCGCGCTGATTGAAGAGTCCAGCCAGCGGGTGGGCAGCGGTGTTCAGCTGGTGCAGGATGCCGGTAAAACCATGCAGGAAATGACCCAGGCAGTGCATTCTGTACGTACCATTATCGGCGAAATTGTCACTGCTTCAGATGAGCAGGCGCGGGGGATCAGCCAGGTGACCATTGCGGTCAACGAAATGGATGGCACCACACAACAGAACGCTGCGCTGGTGCAGCAGATGTCAGCTGCGGCCAGTTCGCTGGAAGATCAGGCTGCTCAGCTGGCGCAAACGGTAGGGCGCTTTCATCTGGCCTGATAAGTCAGAAGTGAGTAAAGTCGTGGCCATCGCGCCACGACTTTTTTTTTGCCCACAGGAGTGAAGCATGAATCGCCAGCAATTGTTTGACTGGGTTAACCAGCAATACCAGGTCGAACCTGATTACCCCTGGAAAACCAATCCGCAATACGCGGTGCTGCGTCATCCGCGCCACCGTAAATGGTTTGCCGTGGTTTTCCCACTGGAGAGCCATAAACTGGGACTGCCGGAGGGCGCTGTGGTGCAGGTGATGAACATCAAAACCCGCCCGGAGCTGAGCGGGTCACTGCGCCAGCAGGCGGGCATCTACCCGGCTTATCATATGAATAAAGAACACTGGCTCAGCCTGACGCTGGCTGATGGCCTGCCTGATGAAGAGATCTTCGCGCTGCTGGATGACAGTTTTAGTCTGACGTTTTAGGTTTACGCGCCAGATGGACATTCAGCGGCGACATCGGGAAGGGTTGCAGCCGCTTAATCGCTTCGATGGTAAATCCCACCTGCTGTAATTGCTGCGTTAACTCACCTTCATTCGTGACACTGTAACCACGCATCATCAATGGCGTGAAAAATGGCAATACCTGACGCGCCTCTGCTGGGTCGGAAGACACTTCCGCATGGGCACTCATCAATAATCCTCCCGGCTTCAGACGGCGGAACAACTGCTGCAACATCGCCTGCCTGTCCTCCATAAAGTACAGCAAGGATGAACACCAGATGATGTCAACCTGCTGTGTTTCCGGCAGCTGTGAAAGCGCACGGAAGCGTGCGCTTAACCCGGCGCGTTCGATATTATGTTGCGCCACGGTCGCGGTTTTGGGCAGGTCAAGCACCACACCGGAGAGCTGCGGAAAACGTTCTGCTAATGCCAGCGTAATCAATCCTGGGCCCCCGCCCATATCCAGCAGCTGTACCGGGCGCTGAAAATCAGCCAGATCGCTGGCGATGGCACAGGCGGTGTCGCCACTCAGCGCGCGTTGTTCCTGCGCGATCTGGCTGAGGGCGGCATCGGCCCAGGCGGTGTCGATTTCCAGCGGATCCTGCCTGCGTGGCGTGCTGCGGTTCAGCAGATCGGGCAGTCGGCGGGCAAACTGCTGCAACAACTGCTGACGATAACGCCAGGCATCGCCGATATAACGTGTACCGCTGCGGCACAGATAGGCCTGGGCGTCAGGGTGGGTACGGTAACCTTCCGCCTGTTGCTGCAACAATTCACCACTCCACAGCAAGCGCAGCCAGTGTCCGACCGGCTCAGGCTGCCAGCCAAAATGTTGCGCGACGGCAGTAGCATCGGCACCCCGCGTCAGAAAATCAAATAGCTGGTGTTCAAAGGCCAGAACCACTGCGCCACTCAGGGCGTGTTGCGCCAGCAGGTTGTCAAGAAAGGGTAACGGGGATGGCATAGCTGTCTCCAAAGTAACGGTGATGGCTACAGACTAGCGTTTCATGCCAATGCAATTTATTCTCATTGGTCTGCGAAACGGCGATTTGACTCTGCGTGAAGGCGAAAACGATGCAACGGAACCCTGGCGGTGATGATGAGCCATGGATTGAACACCAGCCCGGTGCGGGGGTTTTTCGTTCGCGGCAGTTCAGCCTGGTCAGTGGGATACGCCTGGTACAGTCTGATTATCAGCCGTTAAAAGCGTTGGCAGAAAGCTCCCAGCCAGGCGGAAACTCGCCGCAGCTGGTACTGACCTTCGGTTTGCTGGGCAGCTCGCGTTTCCGTACCGATTCCGGTTATGAAGTGTTGTTCCAGGCGGGACACCTAGCTAGCTAGGTAGCGGCGAACGGTTATATCGTGCGGGGGAGCGGGTGCAACAGCTGCGGCTGGTGCTGAACGCCGAGAGCGTGCAGCGTTATCTCGGGGAAGATGCTGCGGAGAATTTGCTGCATCAGCCGCAATTGAAACGCCATCTGTTCAGCCTGTTTGGTCACGCCACCAGCGCACAACTTAACGAGGTGCAGCCCGACCCGTTGCTGCGCGAGATTCAGGCGCTGAATCTGCTGGCGTTACATCGCCATCAACTGCAACCTGCGGCTGCACAGGCGAAGAAACACCATCCTCAGGATATCGACCGGCTGGAACAGGCACATAACTGGATGCGGGCGCATCTGGCTGAACCTGTTACCCTGGCGGCGCTGGCACTGGCGGTGGGCTTGAGTGAATACCAGCTGAAAAAGGGCTTTCAGCAGCATTTTGGCTGCACACCCGGTGAGAAGTTGCTGGCACTGCGAATGGAGCAGGCACATCGGCTGCTGGAAGAAGGGTATCAGGTGGCACAGGCAGCCTGGCAGGTGGGTTATCAGCATCCCCGTAATTTTAGCGTGGCGTTCCAGCGCTACTTCGGTCGCCCGGCCAGTCAGGTAGCCGGGCGTGGAAGGTCAGCGTGAGCGTCGGGACGGCATCATACGCAGCAGGGTGTTGTCCTTCATCAGATAGTGGTGGGTTAGCGCCGCCACTGCATGGATTCCCACCAGCCAGTAGCCGTAAGGCGCGAGCGTTTTATGCAATCCTGTCAGGATATCGGCAAAATCCGGGTCGGGCGCAGCGCTGACCGGCATCGGAATACCAAACAACCACCAGGTTCGCCCCAGATAAAATCGTGAAAGAATACCGAGAATCGGCAGCGCGATAAAAAACAGATATAGCCCCAGATGCATCAAATGCGCCAGACCGGTTTGCCAGCCCTCTGGCTTTGGCACGATGGCCGGGCTGCGATGACGCAAGCGCAGCAATACACGCGATAACATCAGCACCAGCACACAGCTTCCTGTACTGAAATGGCCGATGATCATCGCAAAACCCTGCCAGGATCCACGCGTTGCCAGCCCGCGAAACTCCATGGTGCAATAGGCAATGACCACCAGGAAAAATGTCAGCCAGTGGAGAAGAATCTGTGAAGGAGCAAATTTATTCTGCATATCCTGTCCGTAAAAAAGCGAAGCGGACCGCTAACATAGCGGAAAAAAGGGTGAATGAATTTATATTTTGACACATGGCTGAGCCGTTTACTTACGCCTCGTGCTCACTGGCGACCAGCAACTGGCTGAGCAGGGCCGACAACTGCTGCTGCTGCGCGGGTGCCAGTGCAGCCAGCAGCGTATTTTGCGTTTGCGTATGCACCTGCAATGCCTGCTCGATTTTCTCCCGTCCGGCAACCGTTAACGCGACCAGGCTACTGCGTTTATCTTGCGGGTCAGCGACCCGGGCGATCAGCCCCGCCTCTTCTAGATGGTTCAGACGATTCGTCATCGCGCCGGAGGTGACCAGCAACGATTTATACAACTGCGTCGGCGATAAACAGAAGGGTGAGCCCGCCCGGCGTAACGTGGCCAGCACGTCAAACTCCCCATCACGAAAACCAAACGGGGACAGGGCCTCGGCTCGGGTTTTCGCCAGATGTTTCATGATGCGCAGCATGCGACCAAATATCGCCATGGATGATGCATCCAGCTCAGGCATCGCGCTGGCCCATTGTTGTGTCACAAAATCGACGTGATCCGCCACTTTTCCCCCTCACTTATTGTGGTTACTGTGTTGCTTTGTGCGGTCGGACTATTTCTTCCTGATGATTTATCTTAACGTTAAGATAAATCATCGGCGGAGAAGCAATGTGAAACGTACCTTACCCGCAATCGGGTTGTTTGCTTTAGTGGTTTTTATTATCGGCCTGAATCTCAGACCGGTGATGGCGGCGCTGGGGCCGCTTTATCCTTACCTGCAACAGGATGCCCATCTTAGTGCTACACAGATTAGCCTGCTGACGACTTTACCGGTGATCATGATGGGGGTTGCTGCGCTGGCTGGGCCGCGACTGCTGCGCACCGTCGGGGAGAGCAAGGGTATCGCCCTCGGCTTGACCCTGCTGGTGCTGGCCTGTCTGGTACGTGGTCTGGCCCTGCAATCCGTGGTGTTGATCGCCAGCGCGCTGCTGGCCGGTGCAGGGATTGGCATGATCCAGGCGCTGATGCCCGCGTTGATTAAACGTTGCTTCAGCGCCAAATCCAGTACGCTGATGGCGCTGTTTACCACCGGGATTATGGCGGGTGCGGCACTGGCTGCCATCAGTGCCGTTCCGCTGGCATCCTGGCAGGGTTTAGCAATGGCGCTGGCGCTACCGGCACTGCCCGCATTGGTCGCTTTATTGTTGTGGAGACGGGCGTTGCCATTATCAGTATCAGCAGTGGTGGCAAAACAACCACAAGCGATCCATGCCGCGCGCGCCTGGCTGTTGATGGTGTTTTTTGGCATCGGCACTGCGGCCTACACGCTGGTACTGGCCTGGCTGCCGCCGTTTTATCAGCAGCATGGCTGGAGCGCTGAGCAAAGTGGCTATGTCCTGGGGGCGTTAACGCTGACGGAGGTGGCGGCGGGCTTTCTGCTTTCGGCGTTAATCCATCGTTTTCCCGATCGTCGCCGTCCATTGTTGCTGGTACTGGCCTTGATCCTGGGTGGATTAATTTGCCTGATCACGTTCGGTGGTGTGCTGGCCTGGCTACCCACATTGCTGCTTGGGCTGGGTATCGGCGCGCTGTTCCCGCTTTCCCTGATTGTCACCCTTGACCATGCGCAAACAGCAGAACAGGCCGGGGCATTGCTCTCTTTTGTGCAGGGCGGTGGGTATCTGATCGCAGCGCTGATGCCGTTGATTGCCGGAATGGTACGTGACCACGCAGCGTCGCTGGACAGTGCATGGATTCTGATGAGCGCGGGGATTATGTTGCTGATGGGAATGGCGCTGCGCTTTCGGCCTGGGCTATAGCCGGGCATGGTATCAGCACGAAACAGTTGTATCGATATATACCATGCTTTATAACGCAGCTTTTCCATTTACGTTCAGCACAAGGAAATGACTTCGGTGTAATCTGTTTATGTTTTATGTCGGTGGCAATGCCGGAAAATCCGAACATTGAAGTGCATGACATCCAGTTTGTCGCTGCAGAACAACCTGAGGAGGCCTGGCCCGGCACTGCGTGAAGCCTGGTTTGGACGATGCAGATAAGATCCATGTCGATGGTTATGCCCGCATCACCTGGGCGGATGGTTACCGCATCTCCCTGTTGCCGGAACCCACCACCGGTAGCCAGCGCCTGTTCTTTGTTAATGCCGGAGCTTACCATCCTTCCAATCTCGCGGAGCTGCACGCGTTCGACCTGTTTGTCGCTAACGATGCCGCAGAGGCCAAAGCGAAGGGACTGGAAAACCTGCTGAAGGGGGCAGATCATCAGCACAAAGACAATCTTAAGGATGTGGACGATTGTCTGCTGCTGGATAAAGTAGGTAACCTGTTTGTGCATCTGACCCCGGACGCTAACGGCACGCCGTTCCGTCCTGAATGGCAGGGCTATCAACCGATTGGGGTTTAATAAGGGAATAACGATGTCACCGAAAATTGGTGTTGGTGTTTTGATTTTCCGTAACGGAAAACTGTTGCTGGGACGCCGTAAAGGCAGCCATGGTGCGGGTGACTGGTCCGCACCGGGCGGGCATCTGGAATTTGGTGAAACCCCGGAGGAATGTGCCCGCCGTGAAACTGAGGAAGAGACCGGATTGCAGTTGCAGGACTTGCGAAACGGCGCATTCGTCAGTGATGTTTTTCCCGAAGTGCAAAAACACTACATCACGCTGTTTATGGTGGCGCACAGCCACCATGGTGAGCCGCAGTGCCTTGAACCGGAGAAATGCGAGGGCTGGCATTGGTTCTCCCCTGAGCAACTGCCGCAACCGCTTTTTGCGCCACTGCGTACGCTGATCGAACGTGATGGATTGACGGCGTTACAAGCGTAACGCCGCTATCATCTTTTGCGTAAAGCACTCACAGAAAGCCAAAGGTTGTTGTATAGTCCGCTTCTTTTTTCGGAGGAACCATGCTGACCAACTCATCCACCCGCCTTAATAAATACATCAGCGAAAGCGGCATTTGCTCGCGTCGCGATGCCGATCGTTACATCGAGCAGGGCAACGTTTTTATCAACGGTAAACGTGCCTCTGTGGGTGCTCAGGTGTTTGCCGGTGATGAAGTTAAAGTGAATGGTCAGCTGATTGAACCCCGTGACGCCGACGATCTGGTGTTGATTGCGCTGAATAAACCGGTGGGTATCATCACCACCATGGAAGAAGGTGAGCGCGATAACATCAGTGATTTCGTCAACCATAGCAAACGCGTATTTCCGATTGGCCGACTGGATAAAGATTCGCAGGGACTGATTTTCCTCACCAACCATGGTGATTTGGTCAACAAAATCCTGCGTGCTGGCAACAACCACGAAAAGGAATATGTGGTAACGGTCGATAAACCGATCACAGACGAATTTATTACCGGAATGGGCGCGGGTGTCCCTATGCTCGGTACCGTGACCAAAAAATGCAAAGTGAAGAAGGAATCGACCTTTGTGTTTCGTATCACGCTGGTGCAGGGGCTTAATCGTCAGATCCGCCGCATGTGTAAACATTTTGGCTTTGAAGTCACCAAACTGGAGCGTACCCGCATTATGAACGTCAATCTGAAAGGGTTGCCGCTCGGTGAGTGGCGCGATTTGACCGATGATGAATTGATCGACCTGTTTAAGCTGATTGAAAACTCGTCTTCAGAAGATAAGCCGACGAAAAAGGCCCCGGCAAAGACCAGCAACGCGAACAAACCCGTGAGCAATGGCCCGAAGAAAGGCGACAAAGCAGAAGCGCATCCGGCATCACGTAAGCGTTTCACCCAGCCAGGTCGGAAAAAGAAAGGGCGCTGAGACGGTCGGAATGTCAGCTCAGGCTGACATTCCACATTATCAACTGGCACTGTTTGAACGTTGGAAACATAATTTACACTTGGCTCTATCATCCTGTTAATACTTCCCAAACAAATTACTACTACTTTTCCTAATTTTCCCGCAACTCCTTTACTCATGACGAAATTATTTTATAACTGTCTTACTGGCGATTTTTTAATTCTTATAAACTCGTCAAGTGTTAAGGAGGATTGATGAAAATTGTAGTGAGTAGTGATGGTTATCCGGAAAAAAGAAACATAATGGTGGATTCTGAAAACAATTATGTGAATCTGAAAAAGAAAAACATATATCTTTACATCAATGCCCTGCGTCAGAAATTTTTGAAGAAAAATAAGATATTTGTCTTTCAGCCTGTTCCCGGTTTGGCGGCGAATGATGCGGATATCATTCATCTTTTTAATGAAGTTGCCCGCACGTCGGACCGCTGGGTTTCGACCTTCGAAACCGAAATTCCACGCGTCCTGCCGGTTGCAGGCGTAGCCAAGACAGACAATCCCGAACTTCATAACCTGATGCAGCTTGCGGCCCGTAAAGAGTGCATCCAGTTGATTGCCATTTCCGAAGCCACCAGCAATATCCAGCTGAAGCTGCTGGAAGCCTTCCCGGCGTTTAAAGAGGTTATCGCCGCGAAGCTATGCGTGATGCATCCCCCCCAGCCTTTACTCAC
Source organism: Pantoea cypripedii (assembly GCF_002095535.1). Classification (NCBI taxonomy): domain Bacteria; kingdom Pseudomonadati; phylum Pseudomonadota; class Gammaproteobacteria; order Enterobacterales; family Erwiniaceae; genus Pantoea; species Pantoea cypripedii. Next base: position 367,997 of record NZ_MLJI01000003.1, on the reverse strand, counting down.
AGATAAAGGGCGCGAAGTCACCGGAGATAAGGTCACTTTTACCTTTATCGGCAATGAGTTTTACCGCAAAGGCGGGGCCGAAGTGGTGATGGCGTTTTCTGAACTGGCAAACGAGGGGATCATCAATATTGACCGTATACAGGTGAATATCATTGGTGATTTGTCACGCAAACATAATATAGCTCATCGGCAATATCAGGACCGTGAAGAATTCTACAGTCAAATCGAAGGGTTAATCAAAAAATGGCCTTTCTTCCAGCATTCCGCTTCGTTACCCAATTCATCTGTCATTGCGTTATTAAAAGAGACGGATGTTGGCCTGCTTCCCACCTGGCAGGACACTTATGGTTTTTCCGTGCTGGAAATGCAGGCGTGTGGTTGTCCGGTAATAACCACCAATGTGCGTGCATTACCCGAAATTAACCCTCCGACCACCGGCTGGCTTATCGATTACAAACTGAATGATATGTATGAATTTACTATCGATTCAGAGCAGACTAAACAGAAAATCAGGAATACCGTGGTCAGCCAGCTAAAGGGATATATTGCTGATGTCCTGCATGACCCGGAAAGTATCAACCAGCGCTCGGCGCAGGCAATATTGAGGATCCGCCAGCAGCATGATCCCCAAACCTTTAAAAAGCGGCTGAAAGAAATTTATTTATCTTAGGGCCAGACAGGAATTGAGGGATCAGGCTGCGGCCAATCCCTCCAGTCTTGCCACGATGTCGTCCGATAGTTGCAGCCCGGCGCTGGCCAGATTCTGTTTTAGGTGTTCTGGCGAGGAGGTGCCCGGAATCAGCAAGATGTTCGGCGATCGTTGCAGCAACCATGCCAGTGCGACCTGCAATGGCGTTGCACTTAGTTCGTTTGCCACCGACGTCAACTGTTCTGATTGCAACGGGGAAAAGCCGCCGAGTGGGAAGAAGGGTACATAAGCAATGCCCTGCGCTGCCAGGTGATCCACCAGCGCATCATCCTGGCGGTTTGCCAGATTGTAGAGGTTCTGTACACAGGCAATGGGAGTCATGGCCTGGGCATCAGCCACCTGTTTCGCCGTGACGTTGCTTAAACCAATATGGCGTATTAGCCCACGTTCTTTTAGTTTGATAAGCGCGGTGAGTTGTTCCTCCAGAGAGCCTTCCGCCGGACCATGCACATCAAACATGGCGCGCAGATTCACCACATCCATCACCTCAAGACCCAGATTGCGCAGGTTATCTTCCACCGCCTGCGTCAGCTCCACTGGGGTAAAAGCTGGCAACCAGCCGCCTTGCTGGTCACGACGCGCGCCGACTTTAGTCACAAGCACCAGATCCTCTGCATACGGATAGAGCGCTTTTTTGATGAGCTGATTGGTGACATGGGGACCATAGAAATCGCTGGTATCGATATGATTCACACCGGCATCAATCGCCTCTCGCAGCACCTGTAAAGCGCGCGCTTCATCTTGTGGCGGACCAAACACGCCCGGCCCGGCCAGCTGCATTGCACCATAGCCGAGACGATTCACGTTGCGGTCGCCGAGTGGGTAAGTCAATACGGGATGAGACATAAGAACCTCCGTCATAGGGTGTCTGAAGATTGTAACGGTGGCTGGGCTGTGCAACTATCCGGTGAAATCAGGACACAGTGTACGGAGTGGCGCACAATGTCATTAGATATTGCCTTATTACACGCCGTGGTGGCGGTAGCCAAAGCAGGGGGCTTTCGTGAGGCGGCCCGTATGATCGGCAGCAATCCTTCACGGCTGAGTGATGCGGTGCGCCGTGCTGAGCAGCAGTTGGGCGTGCGTCTGTTTAATCGCACCACCCGCACCGTCGCGCTGACCGAAGCGGGCAGGGCCTTGATGGCTCGCCTGCTACCGGCCATGAATGAGGTGGATGCGGCGCTCGATGCATTGAACCGTTTTCGCAACACGCCGGGTGGCACATTGCGCCTGAATGTGCCGGTTAGCGCCGCGCGTCTGGTGCTTCCGGGGATTGTGCCAGGTTTTCTGCAACGCTATCCGGATATTCAGCTGGAAATTGTCGCCGAAAGTAACGTGCAGGATATTTTTCGCGATGGCTGCGATGCCGGTATCCGTTATGACGACCATCTGGAGCAGGATATGGTGGCGCTGCCCATTGGCCCGCGCACCCAGCGCTTTGCTGCTGCGGCTGCCCCCGGGTATCTGGCGCAATATGGCATCCCGCAACATCCCCGCGACCTGATGCAACATCGTTGTCTGCGCGGTCGTTACGCCACCGGGGTGATGGCAGAATGGGAGTTTGCCCGCGATGGTGAAATCCTGCGTTTGCAGCCCAATGGTCCCTTAACCTGTAGCATTGGTGCGGCGATGGATTTAACTGTGCAGGCGGCCATCGCCGGTGTGGGCATCGTTTATTTGTTTGAAGATTGGTTACAACCAGCGTTCGCCAGTGGGCAGCTACAGCCGATTCTGGCCGACTGGTGGCTCAGTTTTTCCGGGTTATGGCTTTACTACAACGATCGTCGACTGATCCCCGCCCCCTTACAGGCGTTTATCGATTATGTGCGTGAACTGAATGACAACCCAGCCAGACAAAATTGCTATTCCTGAACTTTTGCGCTGCGTGGTATACCAGGTGGGTGCTATGTATTGAAATAACAGTTAAACAGGGATAATCGTTGGAGGTTTTTTCATGCAGTCGTCTTTTCCCCTCGTCTCGCGCCACACCATCAGCCAGATTTCACCCTCGCTCATCCGCGAAATTGCCAATGAAGGGATGGATCGTCCCGATATGCTCGCCTTCTGGTTTGGCGAATCCGACAAACCCACGCCACAGTTTATTACCGATGCGGCCATTACCTCGTTACAGCAGGGAGAGACCCGGTATATCCAGAACCTCGGGCGACCCTATTTGCGTCAGGCGTTATCCGATTACCTGAGCCAGCTGCACGGTCATACTATCAGCAGCGATCAACTGGCGATTACCAGTGCCGGAATTAACGGCCTGATGCTGGTGGCGCAAACTGTCCTGTCGCCCGGTGATAAAGTGGTGGCGATCACGCCGGTCTGGCCGAATGTGGTTGAAATCCCGCAGATTCTTGGGGCCTCGGTGGATCGTGTGGCGCTGACGGTGAAAGACGAGGCATGGGCGCTGGATATGGACCAGCTGCTGAGTGCGCTAACACCCGATGTGCGCATGTTGATTATCAACTCGCCGGGTAATCCTACCGGCTGGACGATTACCGATGATGAGGTCCAGACAATCCTTGTGCATTGTCGTAAACACGGTATCTGGATCCTCAGTGATGACGCCTACCAGCGCTTGATCTATGCCAGCGATCGGCATTATGCGCCCTCATTTCTGGATTATGCCACGCCGGACGACCGGCTTATTTCGGTAAATACCTTTTCTAAGGCCTGGTTGATGACCGGTTTTCGCGTCGGCTGGGTGGTGGCTCCGCCATCCATCATTGGCGCGCTGGAGAAGTTGATTGAGTTCAATACCAGCTGCCTGTTCGAACCCTGTCAACGCGCGGCACAGGCGGCGCTGCTGGGCGGGGAAAGCGGAATTATCAGCCTGCGTGCCGAGCTGGCACACAGTTACCAGTATCTGGTGAACGGCCTGCGGGAATTACCGGGCGTCAGCGTACCGGAAAGCGGTGGCGGCATGTATGCGTTCTTTCGCATTGAAGGATTTGACGATACCACTACGCTGGCGAAACGACTGGTGCGGGAAAGCGCTCTGGGGTTGGCGCCTGGTGCTGCGTTTGGTCCTGAAGGCAACGGCTGGCTACGCTGGTGCCATGCGGTTTCGTCAACGGACAAGTTGCAGCAGGGACTGGCGCGGTTGAGTGAGTTTTTGGCGCGGAATCGTTAAAAGTCGGTCGTGGGTCGCAAAACCGGGATAAAAACGCAAATTACCGCAGCGTAATATATAAAAAATTTTGGATAGTTCAGAGGGTTGACATAAAATCGCGACGGGTGCTTGAGGCTTTCTGCCTTAAGCATTTGCCGACGGCAGAAAGAAAAAAGCCCCAAGTGACTATAAATCAACTTGAGGCCCATCTTTATGCTTCGACAACATAAAGATAGCCTCTTACGCGCCGAAAGGCAAGGGGAAGCAACCATGAAGCAGCATAAGGCGATCCTGATCGCCACCATCGTATTAGGGGCGGTCATAGCCGCCATACTGGTATCGAGGAAAGACCTCTGTGAGGTGCGAATCCGAACCGGCCACATGGAGGTTGCTGCACTCATGGATTACGAACCCAGGTAAGAGCAACCGGCGGGGAGTGATCCCCGCCACTCTTTATAGTGTTGCGGCTGGCCTCAATGCACCCAATTCTTTTCTTTTAATCGTTTTGATTGTCTGTACGAAATAAAAAGGGTGCTTTTCAGCACCCTTTTCATATTTTCGCTAGCTTTGCGCACCAAGCAAAATTAGGCGTTCAGCAGCTGATCCGCTGTTTTTTCCACCAGCGCCAGCAGGATTTTGACATCCTCCAGCGTTACGGTTGGATTCAGCAGTGTCAGCTTCAGGCAGGTGATGCCATCCGCTTCGGTCACACCGACGTTGGCGCGGCCAGACTCCAGCAGGGCATCGCCGATACGCTGGTTGAACAGCGCGACTGCCGCATCACCACTGGCAGCCAGCTGCTCAGGGCGGAAACGGAACAGCACGCTAGCCAGCTGTGGCTGCATCACCAGCTCGAAACGCGGCAGGTCAGCAACATATTTTGCCACTTCCTGTGCCAGCGTGACGCCGTGATCGATAATCGCCGCGTACTGTTTCTGCCCCAGCGCTTCCAGGCCCATCCACAGTTTCAGCGCATCGAAGCGACGCGTGGTTTGCAGGGATTTGGAGACCAGGTTCGGCACGCCTTGCTCTTCGTCGAACTCTGAGTTCAGGTAAGCCGCCTGATAACGCATCAGCTCGTAGTGCCGTTCGTCTTTCAGCAGGAACGCACCACAGCTGATGGTCTGGAAGAACTGCTTGTGGAAGTCGAGAGTTACGGAATCCACCAGCTCCAGGCCATCGAGGTAATCGCGATACTTCTCTGACAGCAGCAGCGCGCCGCCCCAGGCTGCATCAACGTGAACCCAGATGTTGCGCTCAGCCGCGATACCGGCAATTTCACGCAGCGGATCAATCGCACCGGCATCGGTAGTACCTGCGGTGGCTACGATCGCCAGAATCTGCTCGCCATTGGCATCCGCCTGCGCCAGTTTGGCTTTCAGGTCGTTAACATCCATACGGGCGAAACGATCTGATTTCACCTGAACTACCGACTGGTAGCCGTGACCCAGCAGAGCCATGTTCTTCTGTACGGAGAAGTGAGCGTTTTCGGAGCACAACACTTTAATCTTACGCAGATCGCCAGTGATGCCATCCTGCTGCACTGAGTGACCCTGACGCGCATAAAACGCATCACGCGCCAGCATCAGGCCCATCAGGTTGCTCTGGGTACCGCCGCTGGTGAAGACACCCGCATCGCCAGCCGGGTAGCCAACCTGCGCACGCAACCACTCGATCAGCTTGATCTCGATGACGGTCGCTGACGGGCTTTGGTCCCAGGAATCCATACTCTGGTTAGTCGCGTTAATCAGCACTTCCGCCGCCTGGCTAACGACCAGGCTTGGGCAATGCAGATGCGCTACGCACTGTGGGTGATGCACCGACAGGCTGTCTTTCAGAAAGTATTCAATCGCGCGTTCAATCGCGGCCTGGTTGCCCAGGCCATTCGGATTGAAGTCGAGCTTGATACGCTCGCGCAGTTCGGCAACCGTTTTGCCCTGATACATCTCAGGCTGCTTCAGCCACTGCACAACCGCGGCGCTGCTCTGCGCAATCGCCTGCTGGTACGCTTCAATGCTTTGGGCAGAAGCGGCCAGAATCGGGTTTACTTCAGTCATCTAACTCTTCCGAATCAAACAGGTTTGATGCCTGCGCCCAGAAGCGCCTGCTCAAATTTATCAAGGAAAATCGCCAGCTCATCGTTGGTGATCAGCAGCGACGGCAGCAGACGCAGGACTGCGCCATGACGGCCACCACGCTCCAGAATCAGACCCGCTTCGAAGCATTTTTTCTGCAGCAGGGCAGACAGCTCACCATCAGCCGGGTAAGCACCCATGTGGTCAGCAGCTTCGTTTGGTTTAACGATCTCAATACCGATCATCATGCCCATGCCACGGATATGACCGATTACCGGATAACGCTGCTGCATTGCAGCCAGCTGCGCTTTCAGCCATTCGCCCTGTGCGGCAACTTTGCCAGCGATATCCTGTTCTTTCAGGATTTTCAGGGTGGTCAGACCGGTAGCCATTGCCAGCTGGTTGCCACGGAAGGTGCCAGTGTGGTGACCCGGTGACCAGGCGTCGAACTGTTTCTTAATGCCCAGCACCGCCAACGGCAGACCGCCACCCACAGCTTTTGACATCACGATGATATCCGGCTCAATGCCAGCGTGTTCGAAGGCGAAGAATTTACCGGTACGGGCAAAGCCAGCCTGGACTTCGTCGAGGATCAGCAGAATGCCGTGTTCCTGAGTCACTTTACGGATACGTTGCAGCCACTCAACCGGGGCCGGGTTCACACCACCTTCACCCTGAACGGCTTCAAGGATCACGGCAGCAGGTTTACGCACGCCGCTTTCAACGTCGTTTATCAGGTTTTCGAAGTAATAGGTCAGTGCTTTCACGCCGGCTTCACCACCGAGACCCAGCGGGCAACGGTACTGATGCGGATAAGGCATGAACTGGACTTCCGGCATCATGCCGTTGACCGCTTCTTTCGGTGACAGGTTGCCGGTTACCGAAAGCGCACCGTGGGTCATACCATGGTAACCACCAGAGAAGCTGATCACGCTGCTACGGCCAGTCACTTTCTTAGCCAGTTTCAGTGCGGCTTCAACAGCATCAGCACCGGAAGGACCGGTGAACTGCAGGCAATATTCTTTACCCTGACCCGGCAGCAGTGACAGCAGGGATTCAGAGAACTGATCTTTTAATGGAGTAGTCAGATCGAGGGTATGTAACGGCAAGCCGCTGGTAATGACATTTTGGATGCTTTGCAGAACTTCCGGGTGGTTATGACCCAGAGCCAAAGTTCCTGCGCCAGCCAGGCAGTCAAGATATTGTTTATTCTCAACATCGGTAATCCATACGCCATTCGCTTTGGCAATCGCTAAAGGTAATTTGCGCGGGTAACTCCTGACATTCGATTCGAACTCAGCCTGACGGGCTAAGAACTCGTCGTTGTTTCCGTTGAATGAGTTGGCACCAAAATTATCAATACGGACTTTATCCGTCATCATATCTCTCCTACAACCGACGGCGGGAAAAGCGCACCGGTTGGTTAATTGAACAAAAAAGTATCAGCTGTGAAAAAAACGCGGCCAATATAGAGCCTTTTACCCTGGGGGGCAATGATTAATTTTGTTTAGAATTGTTTATTACTTCTATATACGAATCAGGGATTTGCTGAAGAAATGGCCGATTATTTTATCATGGCAGTATGACGTGCCTATTAAATAATCGAGTTAATAAAAAGACTTATAGCAGCGAGAGATAGCCAGGGAGCGAAAGCGATGGCGCGCGAGAGGCTTCGCTGCCACAAAATTCTGGAAATTAAGCCAAATAAAATGCCGCCGCAACCCGCGATAATAAGCACAATATTTAGCAAGCAGTAGCCGGGGTCACTGCTGTTGCTTAAACATTTGTATCGCTTCCTGCACATTGCTGGTTTCCAGCTGCATTACGCGAGCATTGTCCAGAAATACGTCATAGTGTCCGGCGTTATAGCGAAACACATAAAGCGCACCGCGGAAGCGCAATCCTTTTGTTTTTACGCCAATATGATGACGACGCAGCGCGGCTTGTGAGAGACGGTCGGTATCGGTTTTCACGGCAGCAACCTCCGTGCCTGTGGTTAAGTAAAAGCTAAGTAAATCAGCATAATAGAATTTCCTTAGTTTTCCCTTAAGAACAGTATAGTTAATCTCCTAAACAGTTGTTTTCAGAAACATCACAACATCATCCATACCGCTTCAATCGCTAAACCGCAGCGATGAATCGCCTTGAAACCCCGATAGCACCTCATTTCTTGCACAGCAGAAAACAGCGTGATCTGGCTCCTCTTTTTCTACAAAGCTTCAACGTTAGTCTGAAAAGTGACTCCATCTGCACTCTATTTAATGTTCCGTTAAGTTTTCCATCGTATTTTGGTCTACAGAGAAACAACCTAATGTCTCTAATGCTTTCAAAATGTGAGAATTATTTGCGAAGTCTAACATGCTGTACTAATTGTTTATCTGGTGAACTCATAGAGATATAGCCCGTTAAACATAACATTTTCATATCATCATTCTGGCTATGTTTTTTACCCTTACGAAGTGAAAGGCATTACACATTAAGGAAGCTAATCCATGTCTTTTCTCCCATTCTCTCGCCCTTCGCTGGGTGAAGAAGAATTAGCAGCGGTTAAAGCGGTGTTTGAATCCGGCTGGATTACCACCGGTCCACAATGTGCCGCCCTGGAGCAGGCCTTTTGCCAGTTAACCGGCAACCAGCATGCGATTGCCGTCTGTTCCGCCACGGCGGGTATGCACGTAACCCTGATGGGGCTGGGCATTCAGCCTGGCGATGAAGTTATTACCCCCTCACAGACCTGGGTTTCAACCCTTAACATCATCACCCTGATGGGTGCTACGCCGGTGATGATAGATATTGATCGTGACACCTTGATGGTAACGCCTGAGCAGGTTGAAGCGGCCATTACACCCCGCACACGCGCCATTATTCCCGTGCATTACGCTGGTGCCCCGGCTGATATCGATGCGATTCGCGCGCTCGGCGAACGTCACGGTATCCCGGTAATCGAAGATGCAGCTCATGCGGCTGGCACCCTTTATAAAGGGCGTCACGTTGGGCAGGTCGGCACAGCCATCTTTTCACTTCACGCCATTAAAAATATTACCTGCGCCGAAGGTGGCGTGGTGGTGACGGATGATGCTGACCTTGCAGACCGCATTCGCAGTCTGAAATTTCATGGTCTGGGGGTTGATGCTTACGATCGTCATACCCACGGACGCAGGCCGCAGGCTGAAGTGATCATGCCCGGCTTTAAATACAATTTGCCGGATATCAGTGCCGCCATTGCGCTGGTACAGCTGAAAAAACTGGCTGACATCAATGCACGTCGCAAAGCCATTGCAGAGCGCTACCTGACGGAACTGGCTGATACGCCGTTCCTGCCGCTGGCATTACCCACATGGTCACATCAGCACGCCTGGCATCTGTTCATCATTCGTGTGGATGAGGCGCGTTGTGGTATCAGCCGTGACGGTTTGATGGAAGCGCTGAAGGCGGTCGATATTGGTACTGGCCTGCATTTCCGTGCCGCCCATACCCACAAATATTATCGCGAGCAGTATCCGCAACTCTCCTTACCTAATACTGAATGGAACAGCGACCGCATCTGCTCCATTCCGCTGTTCCCTGATATGACTGATGATGATGTTGAGCGGGTCATCAAAGCGCTGCGCACGCTAGCCGGAGTCTGAAATGCTGGAAGAAAAACCGATTCGTAAAGTGTCCGTGGTGATCCCGGTCTACAACGAACAAGAGAGCCTGCCGGAGCTGATCCGTCGTACCCACGCTGCGTGCGACACCATTAATCTGGAGTATGAAATCCTGCTGGTCGATGACGGCAGTAGTGATCGCTCAGGTGAAATGATCGCCGATGCTGCCGATATGCCAGGCAGCCACGTGGTGGGCGTGTTGCTCAACCGTAACTATGGTCAGCACTCTGCAATTATGGCGGGATTCAGCCATGTCAGCGGCGATCTGATTATCACCCTGGATGCGGATTTACAGAATCCACCGGAAGAGATTCCGAATCTGGTTGCCGCTGCCCTGCAAGGGTACGACGTGGTCGGCACGGTTCGTCAGAACCGTCAGGACAGCTGGTTCCGCCGTCGGGCATCACGCACCATTAACCATTTGATTCAACGTGTTACTGGCAAAGCCATGGGTGATTACGGGTGTATGCTGCGAGCATATCGCCGTCATATTATTGATGCCATGCTGAATTGCCACGAGCGCAGTACCTTTATTCCTATTCTGGCAAACACCTTTGCCCGCCGCACCATTGAGTTACCGGTTAAACACGCTGAACGCGAATTTGGTGATTCCAAATATAGCTTTATGCGTTTGATTAACCTGATGTACGACCTGGTGACCTGTCTGACCACCACGCCGCTGCGTCTGTTGAGTGTGGTGGGCAGCATCATTGCGCTGGCCGGTTTTGCCTTTTCTTTAATTTTGATTGTGTTGCGTTTATTCCTCGGCGCAGCCTGGGCTGGCGATGGCGTGTTTATGCTGTTTGCCGTGCTGTTTATGTTTGTTGGCGCGCAGTTCGTCGGCATGGGACTTCTCGGCGAATATATTGGCCGGATTTACAACGATGTCCGCGCTCGTCCGCGCTACTTTATTCAACGTGTTATCCATCCGCAAAAAGATGCATCTGTACAGGAAATTGAGCAATGAAAACCATCGTCTTCGCCTATCACGACATGGGCTGTGCAGGTATTAATGCCCTGCTGCAATCTGGCTTCGAGATTAGTGCCATCTTCACTCATCCGGACGCGGCTAATGAAAACCACTTCTTTGGTTCGGTTGCTCGTATCGCCGCAGAACAGGGCATCCCGGTTTATGCCCCGGATGATGTCAATCATCCGTTATGGGTTGATCGCATTAAAGCGATGGAACCGGAAATCATTTTCTCGTTTTACTACCGTAACCTGCTGAACGACGAGATTCTCAATAGCGCCCGTCTTGGTGCTTATAACCTGCACGGTTCTCTGCTGCCGAAATACCGTGGACGTGCGCCGCTGAACTGGGTACTGGTCAATGGCGAGAGCGAAACGGGTGTGACCCTGCACCGCATGGTTAAACGCGCCGATGCTGGCGATATCGTGTCTCAGGTTCGCGTGCCAATCGACGAGCAGGACAATGTGCTGACGCTGCATCGCAAGCTGGTGCTGAGTGCCACTCAACTGCTGGAAAGCGTATTACCGGCGATGAAGCGCGGCGAGATCAATGCCCAACCGCAGGATGAGAGTGAAGCCACGGTAGTAGGGCGTCGCACACCGGAAGATGGACGTATCGATTGGTCACGTCCTGCACATGAAATCAATAACCTGATTCGTGCGGTCACCGATCCCTGGCCTGGCGCTTTTGGTTATGCCGGCACAGTGAAATTTATCGTCTGGAAAGGGCGCGTTCATCCTGCGGCACACGGTGCTAAACCGGGGACCGTATTATCGGTTGAACCTTTCCTGATCGCCTGCGGTGAAGGTGCGCTGGAAGTGATCACCGGACAGAGCGAGAACGGTGTCTATATGAACGGTAGCCAGCTGGCGCAAAGCCTCGGTATGGTGCCGAGTGCGCTGCTCTACTCTAAGCCGGTTGCTGCGGTGAAACGTCGTACACGCGTGCTGATCCTCGGTGTGAATGGTTTTATCGGTAACCATTTGACTGAGCGTTTGCTGGAAGATGACAACTTCGAAGTTTACGGCCTGGACATCAGCTCTGATGCGATCAGCCGTTTCCTGGGCCACCCCAGCTTCCATTTTGTTGAGGGTGATATCAGCATTCACTCAGAGTGGATTGAGTATCACATCAAGAAATGTGACGTGGTGCTGCCGCTGGTGGCGATCGCTACGCCAATTGAGTACACCCGAAATCCGCTGCGCGTCTTCGAACTGGATTTTGAAGAAAACCTGAAAATCATCCGTGATTGCGTGAAATACAAAAAGCGCATCATTTTCCCGTCCACCTCAGAAGTGTACGGCATGTGTACCGACCGCCATTTTGATGAAGATAACTCCAACCTGGTGGTGGGACCGATCAACAAACAGCGCTGGATCTACTCCGTATCCAAACAGCTGCTGGACCGCGTGATCTGGGCCTATGGTGAGAAAGAGGGACTGCGTTTTACCCTGTTCCGTCCGTTTAACTGGATGGGTCCGCGTCTGGATAACCTCAATGCCGCACGTATCGGCAGCTCGCGCGCCATCACCCAGCTGATCCTTAATCTGGTGGAAGGTTCGCCGATCAAGCTGATTGACGGCGGCGCGCAGAAACGTTGCTTTACCGATATCCGTGATGGCGTGGAAGCGCTGTTCCGTATTATCGAGAACAAGCAAAACAATTGTGATGGACAGATTATCAATATCGGTAACCCGGATAACGAAGCCAGCATCAAGGAACTTGCCGAGCAGTTGCTGGCCAGCTTTGAACGCCATCCGCTGCGCAGCCAGTTCCCGCCGTTTGCCGGTTTCCGCGAAGTGGAAAGCAGCAGCTACTACGGTAAAGGTTATCAGGACGTTGAACATCGCAAGCCGTCGATCAAAAACGCCCGTCGTCTGCTGGGATGGACGCCAGAAGTGCAGATGGATATCACCATCGACAACACCCTCGACTTCTTCCTGCGCACCGTTGAGTTGCAGGCTGAGAAGTCATGAAAAAAGTAGGCTTGCGCGTTGATGTCGATACCTGGCGCGGTACGCAACAAGGCGTACCAGCGCTACTGGAACTGTTTAGTCTGCATCAGGTGCAGGCCAGTTTCTTTTTCAGCGTCGGGCCGGACAACATGGGACGCCACTTGTGGCGTCTTATGAAGCCGCGCTTTTTATGGAAAATGCTGCGTTCACGCGCAGCATCGTTGTATGGCTGGGACATTTTGCTGGCCGGTACCGCCTGGCCGGGGAAGCAAATTGGCCGCGGCCTGGAGGAGATCATCAGCGCGACGGCGGATCATCATGAGGTTGGCTTGCACGCCTGGGACCATTTTGCCTGGCAAACCTGGGCTGGGGTATGGCCGGAGCAACGATTAGTCGAAGAGATTGCCCGTGGTAAGCAGGCACTGGAAGCGATAATAGGTGACAATGTCACTTGTTCGGCGGTGGCTGGCTGGCGTGCCGATGGCCGGGTTGTCGAAGCAAAACAACAGTTTGGCTTTCGTTACAACAGCGATTGTCGCGGTACCCGACCATTCCTGCCGCGTCTGAGTGACGGTACGCTGGGTACGGTGCAGATTCCGGTGACGTTACCCACCTGGGATGAAGTGGTGGGCCCGAAAGTCAGCGCGATTGATTTTAACGACTATCTGCTTGATCATCTGCGCGATGCAGGAGATTCAGCGGTTTACACTATCCACGCCGAGGTGGAAGGGATTGTCGGACATCAGGCGTTTGCGGAATTGCTGACCCGGGCGGAAAAGCTGGGCATTCAATTCTGTCCGCTGAGTGAACTGCTACCTGACGATTTAAGCACATTGCCCATTGGCAACATCGTGCGCGGACAAATTCCCGGACGCGAAGGCTGGCTCGGCTGCCAGCAAGAACAATACAGGTAACCACGGATGCGTACTGGCACCAAAACGGCTCTGCTTCTGTTTGTATTTGCACTTTATTACCTTATCCCCATCGAATTCCGTGCCTTATGGCAACCAGATGAAACCCGTTATGCGGAGATCAGTCGGGAGATGCTGGTCAGCGGTAACTGGGTGACGCCGCACTTTTTTGACCTGCGTTATTTCGAAAAACCGATAGCGGGTTACTGGGTGAATAATCTCGGACAGCTGCTATTTGGGCATACGAATTTTGGCGTCCGTGCTGGCTCCATTATCAGCACCACGCTCTCGGCACTGCTGGTGTTCTGGCTTGGCATGCGGTTATTTGCCAACCGTACGGTAGCATTGAGCGCCAGTATCATTTTCCTCACCTCGCTGCTGGTTTACGGTGTGGGTACCTATGCGGTACTCGATCCGATCCTGACGTTGTGGCTGGTAGCCGCCATGGCGAGTTACTGGCTGGTGGCTCAGGCCAGCGACACACGGCAGCGGCTCCTCGGCTACGTTTTGCTGGGTGTCGCCTGTGCCATGGGTTTTATGACCAAAGGATTTCTGGCGCTGGCGGTGCCGGTGCTGGCGATTTTGCCCTGGGCGATCGCGCAACGTCGATTTGGCGAGCTGTTGCGCTTTGGCCCGCTGACCGTGCTGGTCGCAGCGCTGGTCAGTGCGCCCTGGTCACTGGCGATTTATCGTCAGCAAGGTGATTTCTGGCATTACTTCTTCTGGGTTGAACACATCCAGCGCTTCGCCGAATCCGATGCACAGCATAAAGCGCCGTTCTGGTATTACCTGCCGGTGTTGCTGGCGGGTTCACTGCCGTGGCTGGGGCTGCTGCCTGGCGCATTGTGGCAGGGCTGGCGTCAGCGCCGTCAGCAGGCGGGGTTAAGTTACCTGCTGAGCTGGGTGCTGATGCCGCTGCTATTCTTCAGCATTGCCAAAGGCAAATTGCCAACCTACATTCTTTCGTGCTTTGCGCCACTGGCGCTGCTGATGGCGCATTATGCGCATAGCATGACGCCGCAGGTGATCAAAGCGCTGAAAGCGAATGCCTGGATCAACATCGTGTTTGGCGGCATCGCGGCCCTGGCACTGGTTGTGGTGCTGGCACCGTGGGGCGTTGCACACCGTCCTCCTTTCAGTGTGACTGAGCATTATAAGCTGCTGCTGGGCGTGCTGGCCTTTGGCGGTTGGGGCCTGGCGGGGGCGTTAAGTCGGCGTAACTGGCAACTGGCTGCGTTTTGCCCGCTGGTACTGGCGCTGATTATTGGGTTTGCCATCCCGGACAAGGTACGTGATTCCAAGCAGCCCCAGAGCTTTCTCAATGTGGTCGCCGGGCAGTTGGCCGACAGCCGTTATATTCTGGTAAATGGTCCAGGGGTGGCTTCAGCGGTGGCATGGCAAGTGCAGCGCAGCGATATTTTTCTCTACGATCAACAGGGTGAAGTGGAATACGGCTTGCACTACCCGGATGCACAGCAACGTTATGTATCGGCTGATGCCTTCAGCAATTGGCTGGCTGAGCATCGTCAGCACGGTAACGTCTCACTGGTACTGATGATGTCGTCTGTCGATGCCAATCCGGACCCAGGTTTGCCGAAACCTGACTTTATCTATCGTCAGGGGCGGCTGGTCTATTACGGATATCATTCACTGCCATGAGCTTGTTATTGATCCTGATGGTTAGCCTGTTGAGCTGCATTGCGCAGCTGTGCCAGAAACAGGCGGCATATATTGGCAGACGCCACGGCAAGGCACGTTTACTGATGTGGATTGCGCTCAGCATGTTACTGCTGGGCGTAGCGATGCTGATCTGGCTCGCGGTGTTACGCATGGTTCCGGTTGGCATGGCCTATCCGATGCTGAGTCTTAACTTTGTACTGGTCGCCTGTGCCGCTCGTCTGATCTGGCGGGAAACGTTTACCGCGCGACAGATTTTCGGCACGCTGCTGATTGTGGCAGGTGTGGCCCTGATGGGAAGTCATCTATGAAAGGCTATGGACTGGCGTTGTGCAGCGTGGTGCTGGTGTCACTGGCGCAGTTGCTGATGCGCAGCGCGATGCTGCAATTTCCAGCGTGGCCGGATGTTCTCACCCCGTTACTCTGGCAGCATCCGCAGCCGTTGGTTTTTCTGTTTATTGGTTTGAGCGCTTATGCGCTGTCAATGCTGTGCTGGATGCTTTCGTTGCGTCATCTGGCACTGAACCGGGTCTATCCATTGCTCAGTATCAGTTATGTACTGGTATGGCTGGCGGCGATCTCATTGCCGGTGTTTGGCGAAACCTTCCGCTGGAGCAGCCTTGCTGGCGTCGGATTGATTGTCGCCGGTCTGCTCTGCGTCTCCCTGCCAGGCAAAAAATAATCTCAAGGCGGGCATCGTGGATGCCCGAATGGGATAGATTTTTTTCTAATTTTATATATTTTGTCATTTCAGGGCCAGGCGCTTGACCTGGCTGCTTCAGCGCACTTTTTCCGCAGGAGATGTCCGTGAAATTGACCCCCGACTGGCTTCATCAACTTGAAACGCCTTTTTTGTTGATCGACGAAGCGCGTTATCAGCGCAATATTGATCGGCTGTATCAGCGTGTTGCTCACCTCGGCAGCGTAGTCCGTCCGCATCTGAAAACGCTGCGCTCGGTTGAAGCCGCGTCTTATCTCCTGAAGAATGCTGAACATCCGGCTACCGTATCCACCCTGGCCGAAGCTGAGGGTTTTGCGGCGGCGGGTTATCGCAATTTGTTGTATGCGGTTGGCATCGCGCCCCATAAATTGCCGCGTGTTGCGCGCCTGATGCAGCAGGGGGTGGATGTGCATATCCTGCTGGATACGCCTGAACAGGCGCAGGCGGTGACGGAATTTGCCCGTCAGCACGACGTCATTTTTTCAGTCTTTATCGAAATTGACTGCGATGGTCACCGTGGTGGCATTCCACCAGAGAGCGAGGTGTTGTTGCAGATAGCACAGCAGCTGGAAGGCAAGGGTGCGGTGGTGCGTGGACTGCTGGCCCATGCCGGTGAATCCTACAACTGTCGCAGTGAAGAGGCGATTCGCGTGGCAGCGCGCAATGAGTGCGACGCCATTCGTCTCGCCGCGCGCCGGGTGCGTGAGGCGGGCATCGCCTGTCCGATTCTCAGCGTCGGTGCAACGCCCACCGCGCATTACGCTGAAGAGCTTGAGGGCATCAGCGAAGTACGTGCCGGTGTGTTTACCACTTTTGATTTGGTGATGCATAACGTCGGCGTCTGCCAGAAGCAGGACATTGCCCTGTCAGTGGTGAGCACGGTGATTGGTCACAATAGTGAAAAGAACTGGGTCTTTGTCGATGCCGGTTGGATGGCGATGTCGCGCGATCGTGGCACTGCGGCTGGCCCGGTGGATTATGGTTACGGGCTGGTGTGTGATATGCAGGGAAACCCTTTAGATGTCTGCCTCAGCACCACCAATCAGGAACACGGTATCATCGCTTTGCCCGCTGATGGCAGCCTGAGCGTGCAAGACTTCCCGGTGGGTTCACGCGTGCGTATTCTGCCGAATCACGCCTGTGCCACTGCCGCCATGCATCAGCAATACCAGGTGTTACAGGCGGAAAATGACCAGCCGTTAAGCTGGTCGCGCATTATCGGTTGGTAAGTTAGTTACGTTGTCACTCATGGGCGGCGCAGGCCATGCCGCCCGGTAACATCAATGCTGCTGCCACTCCTGATATTCGCCGTTGCGCCGACCCGGTGCGGTTTCCGGCAGTCGCAGCAGGCCAATCACGGAAATCACCCCCAGTACCGCCACATAAATCGCCAGACCATACCAGTGTCCACCGGTTGCCTGCAGAATCTTCACCGCCACCAGTCCCAGCACGCCGCTGCCGATCAGTGAACCGACCTGCCAGATCACCGCGATGCCGCTACAGCGAATATGGGTGGGAAACAGTTCCGGAAACCAGGAGGCCTGCGGGGCGTAACACATGCTGTGACCCAGCGTCAGCGCCACAATCATGGCGATTTGCGTCAGCCAGTAGCTGTTTTGCGACAGCGCGAGGAAGAATGGCACGATAGATAACACGATGAGCAATGCACCGATCATATACACCGGTTTGCGTCCGATTTTATCGGATAACGCCCCCATCAGCGGGATCGAGAACACTTCCAGGATCACCGCGACGATCATGCTATTCATCAGAATACCTGCGTCGATCTGGTTGGCTTTACCCCATGCGAGGATGATCACCGTGAACAGGGCGAAAGCGCAGGCTTCAATCAATTTGGCCGCCACGCCGTTGATCACCAGGCGCGGATTTCCCTGAATCACTTCTTTCAGTGGGCGTGACTCTGCTGCTTTAGTGGCACGGATGGCGGCAAAAACCGGCGATTCATCAATACGCATGCGGATAAACAAGCCAACAATCACCAGCAGCGCACTTAACAGGAAGGGCACACGCCAGCCCCAGGCCATCATCTGATCGGCAGATAACGTCGCGTTAAGGATGGCAAACAACGCCAGCGGCAGCAGAAAGCCGACTGGTGCGCCAATCTGCACCCAGCTGGCAAAGAAACCCCGGCGTGAAGATTGTGAATATTCCGCTGTCATCAATACGGCCCCAGCCTGTTCACCACCCACGCCAAAACCCTGCAACAGACGAATCAGAATCAGCAACGCGGGCGCCCAAAGGCCAATTTTTTCGTAGGTTGGCAGCAGCCCGATACAGAAAGTCCCCAGGCCGACGATCAGAATCGTCGCCACCAGCGCTTTTTTACGGCCAACTTTATCGCCGATATGACCAAACACGATGCCGCCAATCGGACGCGCCAGAAAACCTACCGCATAAGTGGCGAAAGCGGCGAGGGTACTGACCAGAGGATCATGGCTGGGGAAAAACAGATGGCCGAAAAACAGTACCGCAGCCGTACCGTAAGCGAAGAAATCGTAATATTCCGCCGCAGTGCCAATGGCTGATGCCCCGGCAACCCGTTTAATTAATGAGGTATCTGTTGTCTGAGAAGCCTGGGTCGAAGTTACAGCAGAGGAAGACATAATTATTACCTGCAGGTGAGTTTCGTCCTACTACCATACAAGAATAGTTATGCAGTCTGATGAGAAAACGATCACATCTTAAGTAAAAAACAGCCCAAACTCGCACCAGGTGGTTGCGGCACAATTTATAGAGCTAATGGGCTGTCAAAAATGGATATTTTCAACGACGCTCCATAAATGACGGCAGAGCAGGGACCGGCAGCACCGAGAGAACTTTCAGGCGTTGCAGGGTACGTACCTGCGCCCGTTCGAGATGGTCGCGCAGACAAGCCGCCGCCAGCTCCCAGTTGCCTTTCAGCAACATTTCGTACACCAGGCTGTGCTCCTCCAGCATCGCGGTTTCCACCGGGATGGCGAGCAAATCATAAAAGATACGGGTGACGATAAAGGGGGATTGATTCTGTCGCAGAATTTGCATCATCAGTTTATTGCCTGCCGGTTCGAGGCAGCGTACGTGCAAATCTTCCTCCAGCAATTCCAGCTCGGCGGCTGTCAATTGTTTGCCTTTGAATTTCTGCGCTTTTTCCAGTGATGCCGTCAGCCAATCGACCGCCAGATGACGGCCTGCTTTGCGTAACGCCGTAGGTTCAAGGCTGGCGCGAATTTCAAAATGGTCGGCAATTTCACGCGCGGTCAGCGGGCCGGTCAGCCACTGGGAATAGGGCTCTTTTTCCACCAGTCCTTTATCACGCAGGCGCATCAGGCTTTCGCGGATCACCGCGCGGCTGATGTTGTAATGCTGCGCCGCTTGCTGCTCATCCACCTGGTAACAGCCAAACACCATAGCGGTGGAAAGCACTACCTGGAGGTTCTCCAGCACTTTCTCCCCGGTACTGCGGGTATCCACCAGCGCTTCCTGCTCATCCAGCCCGAGCAATTCTCGCGTCAGGGCGATGCGCAGCGGTTCCACTTCCTGCGCTTCCTTCGCCACGATAAAGCCACGGCCTTCAAAGCGGGCAATCAGCCCCTCATCATGTAATAAACTCAGCGCACGGCGTACCGGCACACGGCTGGTGCCAAACAGCTGCGCCAGCGGGCCTTCCAGTAACACCAGACCTTGCGGCACGCGTTTCTGCTTCAGCACGGTATATAAAAGCTGGCGAATAACTTCATAGCGCGCAGAAGCGGTTTCTTCTGTCGCTGCCGGGGAGCTTTTTGTCCGCATTGTCATTTCATCGGTCCTGTTTTCATCGCGCTACATTATCACATCCTGACGGGCTGCAAAGCCGCGACCGGCAAGGCACAATCCTGGTGCAATTCGCACGATAATGGATCATAACTACAAATGTACATCTTTAGCCTTTCGGCGTAAAAATCTTACCAACACAATATTTCGCATGATACAAATTATTCAACACATTGATTAATTTATATTAATTTCCGGCTTCCATCCTGCCAGACCACCGTGGCAAAGATTTTGGCATCCCAATTGCAAATACTAAATGGATATTTATTTAAATGTACATTTATGGAGTTGCAGATATGGCCAAAGAAATCCTTTGCGCATTTGGTGTGGATGTTGATGCCGTTGCGGGCTGGCTCGGTTCTTACGGCGGGGAAGATTCGCCGGATGATATTTCACGCGGGCTTTTTGCCGGCGAAGTGGGCGCACCACGTTTGCTGAAGATGTTTGCCGAGCAAAACCTGCGTACCACCTGGTTTATTCCAGGACATTCCATTGAAACCTTCCCGCAGCAGATGAAAGCGGTGGTGGATGCCGGACACGAAATCGGTATTCACGGTTACAGCCATGAAAACCCGATTGCCATGACACCGGCGCAGGAAGAAGCGGTGCTGGATCGCAGCATCGAACTGGTTACTCAGCTGGCGGGTAAACGTCCTACCGGTTACGTTGCGCCCTGGTGGGAATTCAGCAATGTCACCAATGAGTTACTGCTGAAGAAAGGGATCAAGTATGACCACAGCCTGATGCATAACGATTTCCATCCTTATTACGTCCGCGTCGGGGATAGCTGGACCAAAATCGATTACAGCCAGCATCCCGATGCCTGGATGAAGCCGCTGGAACGCGGAGCGGAAACCGACCTGGTGGAGATCCCCGCCAACTGGTATCTCGACGATTTGCCACCAATGATGTTCATCAAAAAATCGCCCAACAGCCACGGTTTCGTCAACCCACGCCATCTGGAAGAGATGTGGCGTGACCAGTTTGACTGGGTCTACCGCGAAAACGACTACGCGGTCTTCACCATGACCATCCATCCCGATGTATCCGGTCGCCCGCAGGTGTTGCTGATGCTGGAACGTCTGATTCAGTACATCCGCAGCCATGAAGGCGTGCGTTTCGTTACTTTTGACGAAATCGCCGACGACTTTAAACAGCGCCAACCGCGCTGAGCCCGGAGCGCATGAATGCGCTCCCTACAAGAACCCCCAGGGTCACCATTTACGGTGACCTGACCCCTGACAGAGTGATAGCGCTATGAGCATCTTTAAAAAAAATCTCCGTAAATGGCTGGCAGCCGCAGCAGTTGACCATCAGGGATGTAAAATTTGCCACCTGGATTGCTTTTTTTGCCTGGGTTTTTGCTGTTTATGATTTCATCCTGTTCGGCACGCTGTTGCCGGAAATCGGTGGCCATTTTGGCTGGAGCGAGGTCGAGCAGGCGGAAATCGCCACCTGGGTTGCTGTCGGCGGGGCGGTGATCGCGCTGGCGATTGGTCCGTTGGTGGATCGCCTTGGTCGTCGCATGGGGATTGTCATCACCGTGGGCGGTGCGGCGCTGTGCTCGCTGCTGACGGCGGTGGGCGGTGCCTGGGGTAAAGGTGCGCTGACCGCGATTCGTTCTGTCGCCGGGTTGGGTTATGCCGAGCAAACCGTTAACGCCACCTATTTGTCTGAGCTGTATACCGCGCTGGACGATCCAAAACTCAACAAACGCAAAGGTTTCGTTTATAGCCTGGTGCAGGGCGGCTGGCCGGTGGGTGCGCTGGTGGCTTCAGCGCTGACCGCCATTCTGATGCCCGTTATCGGCTGGCAGGGCAGCTTTATCTTCGCCGCGTTGCCGTCGCTGGTGATTGCGGTACTGGCGCTGAAGCTGAAAGAAACCCCGCAGTTTCAGGTACAGAAAAAGATCCAGCAGCTGCGCGCCGCAGGTCACGATAGCGATGCGCGCCAGGTCGCGGCGGATTATCAGGTTTCTTATGAAGAACAGCATAACGCGGGTATGGCGGCGGCATTCCGTGGCCCTTCGCTGCGTGCCACGCTGGTGCTGGGCGGCGCGGTGCTGATCAACTGGTTTGCCATCCAGATCTTCAGCGTGCTGGGTACCACCGTGATCACCAAAACCCACGAAGTCTCTTTTAACAGTTCGTTGCTGATTCTGATCCTGTCCAATCTCGTGGGTTACTGCGGTTACCTGGTACACGGCTGGCTCGGTGACCGCTTCGGTCGTCGCAACACCATCGCCGTGGGCTGGATGCTGGGTGGTGTCTCCTTTGCCGCCATGCTGTATTGCCCGGACAACTTCGCCACTATCGTTGCCCTCTACAGCATCGGTCTGTTTTTCCTCATCGGTCCTTACGCGGCGGCGCTGTTCTTTATCAGTGAAAGTTTCCCGACTGCCATCCGCGCTACCGCCGGGGCATTGATCGGTGCGATGGGACCGGTCGGCGCGATTATCGCTGGCGTCGGGACGACCAGCGTCCTGAGCAGCGGCGGCCACTGGCAGGATGCTGCGCTGTGGTTCGGGGCTGTGCCGTGCTTTATCTCCGGCATCATCATGTTCTTCGCGCGGGCTAACGCGCATCAGCGTGCGGCCTCACGCGCCGCAGTCACTTCAGCTTAAGGAATAACCATGCAGGATTCTGTTTCAGCTCAACCGGTCGCCGCGATTAGCGGCGCCGCCAGCGGTATCGGCCTGGCGCTGGCAACGCTGTATGCACAACGTGGTGTGAAGGTGATCGCCGGTTACTATCCCGCCGATCCGCACGATCCGGCCGTCGCTGCGGCACAGGTGGAAGCCGCCGGTGGCGATGCTCTCTGGCTGCCGCTCGACGTCGCCGTAACGGATTCGGTGGATGCCTTTATCGCGCAGGGCGTGGCGCACTTTGGTCGCCTCGATTATATGGTGGCGAATGCGGGCATTTTGCGACGTGCGCCGATTGAAGAGATGAGCGATGCACGCTGGGACGACATGCTCAATGTTGACCTGACCGGGGTGATGCGCTGTTTCCGTGCCGCCACCCCTCATCTGCGCACCGGTGCCAGTCTGGTGGCGGTTTCCTCCATCGCCGGTGGTGTCTACGGCTGGCAGGATCATGCTCACTATGCCGCAGCGAAAGCCGCAGTGCCGGGTATCTGCCGATCGCTGGCAGTGGAACTGGCTGCGCGCGGGGTACGCTGCAACGCCATCATTCCGGGATTGATCGAAACGCCGCAGTCGCTGGATAAGCAGAATTCACTGGGTCCGGAAGGGCTGGCAAAGGCTGCCGGAGCCATCCCGCTGGGACGCGTGGGTCGCCCGGAAGAAATCGCCAAAGCGATCGCGTTTCTGACCAGTGAAGAGAGCAGCTATCTCACCGGACAAAGCCTGATTGTGGATGGTGGTCTGACTGTGCGTTGGCCGGACTAAGGAGCCGTGATGCAACTGCAAAATAAACGTTGTGTGATCACCGGGGCTGCCAGTGGTATTGGCGCAGCCATTGCTGAGTTGTTTGCGCGCGAAGGTGCGCGGCTGGTGCTGACCGATCGCGACAGCGACAAACTTGCGCTGATGGTGGCGCGCTGCCAGCAACGCGGTGCCGATTGTCATGGTGTGGTGGCGGATGTCGGCGAAATCGCCGGTGCCACCGCGGGCGTGGACGATTGTATTGCCCGCTATGACGGTATTGATGTGCTGGTGAATAACGCCGGTATGCTGACCCAGGCACGTTGCACGGCGATCACGCTGGCAATGTGGGAAGAGATGATGGCTGTCGATCTGCGCAGCGTATTTTTAGCCACGCAGCGCGCGCTACCAGCGATGCTGGCCCAGCGCTGGGGACGGGTGATCAATATCGCTTCGCAGCTGGGCATTAAAGGCGGTGCTGAATTGTGTCATTACGCCGCGGCTAAAGCGGGTGTGATCGGTTTTACCAAATCTCTGGCGCTGGAGGTTTCCGCCGATAACGTGCTGGTCAACGCCATCGCGCCTGGCCCGATTGAAACGCCATTAATTGATGGCATCAATCAGGCGTGGAAACAGGCGAAAGCGGCAGAGCTGCCGCTGGGACGTTTTGGCCGGGCGGAAGAGGTAGCGCCGGTGGCGTTACTGCTGGCAAGTGAGCCGGGCGGCAATTTGTTTGTCGGCCAGACGCTGGGACCGAATTCCGGCGATGTGATGCCGTAACGGAGGCCATGATGTGTGGAGTCTGCGGTCTGCTTGATAACGGGCCGCAGTGGAGCGATCCACTGTGGCAGGATCTGCCCGCCCGCCAGCTACGCCTGCAACAACTGGCGCTGCTCAATCGTGCACTTAAGCCGTGGCGGTTATCCCTGACGGAGTTTCACAACAGCTGGCTGCTGGCCAGCCCGACCGGCCAGCAAACGCTGGTCAACTCGCTGGATGTGTTGTGGAAAGAAGCGGAAAAGATGATGCGGCGTCCTGTCGATCCCCTCGATGAAAACTGGCTGGCGGCGCTGGAGGGCTGATGCAATACGAAGAGAAGTTACCCCTGCATGTACTCAGCGGTTTTCTCGGCAGTGGCAAAACCACGCTGCTGAAAGGCTGGCTGGCACAGCAGGATTTGAATGATATTGCGCTGCTGGTGAATGAGTTTGGCGAAGTGGGCATTGATCACCATTTGCTGAATGAAGTCGCGCCCGACACCGTGTTGCTGCCCAGCGGCTGCGTCTGCTGCCAGATTCGTGGTGAACTCAAAACCGCGCTGATCGATCTCTATGAACGTCGCGCCCGTGGGCAGCTCCCGCCGTTCAAACAGGTGATTCTGGAAACCACCGGACTGGCCGATCCTGCACCGATTCTGTCAACGCTGCTGCATGATCGTCAGCTGCAACATCATTTCACCCAGGGAACGCTGGT
The DNA here is from genome assembly GCF_002095535.1 of Pantoea cypripedii. Taxonomy (NCBI): domain Bacteria; kingdom Pseudomonadati; phylum Pseudomonadota; class Gammaproteobacteria; order Enterobacterales; family Erwiniaceae; genus Pantoea; species Pantoea cypripedii. The sequence goes on along the minus strand of NZ_MLJI01000003.1, from coordinate 343,546 downwards.
CACGCTGGTAGATGCGGAACACGCGACTATGCAGGCGGATACCCAGCCCGAATGGCTGGCTCAGGTCAGCGCGGCAGATAAGCTGTTGCTGAGTAAAGGTGACAGGGTAACGAAAGAGGCACGCACAGACATGCTGGCCTGGCTACGCCAGCTCAACCCACTGGCCCAACTGAACGAGAACGAAGAGGCAATGCGCGATCCGCTCAGCCTGTTTAGTCAGACAGTTACCAGCGGGTCACGGCAGCAACGCTTCCGCTGGCTGGGCGCTTGTGCCAGTGACGGTGTCACGTTAACCCCTATTGCGCACAGCACTTCACATCCGGTTACGCAAACCTGCGTGATCACCCTGCACCAGACGATAAACTGGCCAGCGTTTGCTATCTGGCTGTCAATGCTATTACATTGCCATGGCCGTACGGTGTTGCGCATGAAAGGTATATTACGCGTGAGCGACAGCAGCGCGCCTGTCGTGATTCATGGCGTGCAGCATACGCTGCATCCGCCGGTACATCTGGCTGACTGGCCCGGCGAACTTGAGAGTTCAAAACTGGTATTTATTTTGCGCGGTCTGGAGGCCGATCGTCTGCAACAGGCGTTCAGGCGCTACCTGCAGGCGTTTGAGGAGCCATAAAGGTATGAATTCTGCGGCAGTGGTCAATGACCAGCTGACCTTACGCGTGCTCGGAACCTCCGTCACGTTGCTGGAGATGCTGCGCGTGTGCGCGGAGCAGGATCTCGGCATTAAAATCGAATATATGTTGCGTAGCGTGGAAGATGCGCAGCGAATCGCCGTCATGCATCCCGAAAGTTACGATCTCTACGATCAATGGTTCCACAATATCGATTTCGTCTGGCCAGCGCGTGCCATTCAGCCGCTGGAGATTAAGCGGCTGACCTACTGGGACGAAGTCAATGCGCTAGCCAAGACCGGCACGCTGCAAAGTGATGGCGCACTGGCCGATGGCAGCGTGCCCTCTCAGCGGTTGTATGTGCAGCGTGATTTGCATCTCGGCAGCCAGCCGAGCGACCGTATCAGTATGCTGCCGCTGACGCATAACGCCGATAGCTTTGCTTATCACGTCGATCGTCTGCCCGCCGCGTTGCGCGAAGAGGAAGAGAGCTGGAGCTGGTTATTGCATCCGGCACTTACCGGCCAGGTGGCGTTGCAGGAAGATGCCGCCATGGGTGGGCTGGATGCCGCGCTGGCGATGCAGGGGGCTGGACTGGCGCGTTTCGCCAACACCGGCAATCTGACGCTGGAAGAAATTGATACCCTCGCCCAGGAGCTGACGCGTCTGAATCGGCAGGGCCATTTTGCGGCGTTCTGGGCCAGTCAGGAGCAGGCGTGCGATTTAATTGAAAATCGCCAGGTGGAAGTACAAAGCCTGTGGGCACCGATCTACTTTCGTCATCATTTCCATCAGCGTGGCTATAAAATGGCGCATCCGCGTGAAGGCTATCGCGCCTGGTATGGCGGCATGTCGCTGTCTCGTTGCGCCACCGGCAGAATTAAAGATGCCGCTTACGCGTATCTTAACTGGTGGCAATCCGGCTGGCCGGGGGCAGTGATGGCGCGTCAGGGGTATTACATCTCCAATCCACAGCGCAGCAAGGCGCATCTCTCTGCGGCCGAGTGGGATTTCTGGTATGGCGGCAAACCTGCTGCGGAAATGTTGTATGACGCCTGGGGTGCTCCGCTGATTCCACAGGGAGAAAGTCGCGATGGTGGCAGTTATGAACAGCGGATGAGCCATATCGCCGTGTGGAACTCGGTGATGGATGAGCACAATTATCTGACGCGTCGCTGGCAGGATTTTTTGCGTTCGTGAAGAAAAGAGGCGGCCCGCAGGCCGCCAAAGACTCTCAATCCCTCAATGGCAGTGAACATTGAGGAAGCAGTGGCAACGCAATGATGAAGACTTATCCTTTGACGCCTCCCGCCGTGAGACCGCTGACCAGCCAGCGCTGGGCCAGCAGGAACACCAGCGTAATGGGGATGGCAGAGAGCACCGCCGCTGCGGCAAAGTCACCCCACAGGTAGTTCTGCGGGTTGAGGTATTGCTGCATGCCGACCGCCAGCGTGTAGCTATTAACATCGCGCAGCAGCAGCGAGGCAACCGGCACCTCGGTAACGGCCGCGATAAAGGCGAGGATAAAAACCACCGCCAGAATCGGCACGGACAGCGGTAATAACACCAGCCGGAAAGCCTGCCACGGTGTCGCGCCGTCCAGCGCTGCCGCTTCCTCCAGCGAGCCGTCGATGGTTTCGAAATAGCCTTTGATGGTCCAGACGTGCAGCGCAATGCCGCCGAGATAAGCAAAGATCACGCCGCCGTGGGTATTCAAACCAATAAACGGCAGATACTGACCCAGCCGATCAAACAACGCGTACAGCGCGACCAGCGACAGCACCGCCGGGAACATCTGGAAAATCAGCATCGCCTTCAGCAGGCTGGCGCGTCCGGCAAAACGCATGCGCGCAAATGCATAAGCGCAGGTGGTGGAGAGCGTCACGATGCCGAGTGCGCTGATTGCCGCAATTTTTATCGAGTTCCACAGCCACAACAGCACCGGAAAGGGCGGTGGCGTCACGCTGCCATCAGCATGGGTAATGCTAAAACCGAGTGCCAGCCGCCAGTGTTCCCACGACACCTGATCCGGGATCAGGCTGCCGGTAGCGAAGTTACCGGCACGCAGCGAGATTGCCAGCACCATCATCAGCGGGAATACTATCGCCGCGATAAAGGTCAGCAGCAGCAGATGCGTCAGCAACAGGCGCAGCTTCTGCGATTTAGGTTGCACCATAGCCATAACGTCTCCTTAGTCGAATTTCATCCGCACAGCTTTCAGGTTGATCACCGCCAGCGCACCCACCAGCAGGAAGATTAGGGTGGCAATCGCCGCTGCCAGACCAAAGTCCTGACCGCCGCCGCCTTCAAATGCGATACGCCAGGTGTAATTCACCAGCAGGTCGGTGTAGCCCGCCGGGGTGGTGGTGCCAATCCGGTCCGGGCCGCCATTGGTCAGCAGTTGTACCAGCACAAAGTTATTAAAATTAAAGGCGAAGCTGGCGATCATCAGTGGCATCAACGGTTTCAGCAGCAGCGGCAGGGTGATGAGAAAGAAGTTCTGCAACGGCCCGGCACCGTCCATCGCGGAGGCTTCATAAAGATCATCAGGGATCGCTTTCAGTAACCCCATGCACAGAATCATCATGTAGGGGTAGCCCAGCCAGGTGTTAACGATCACCAGCATCGATCGCGCCAGTAAAGGATCGCTGAACCACGCCGGTTGCAAACCAAACAGCGCCTTTAGCATCACGTTGATCTCGCCAAAACTCTGGTTGAATAACCCTTTGAAGATCAGGATCGAGATAAACGCAGGCACCGCGTAGGGCAGGATCAACAGCACGCGATAGACAGCTTTGCCTTTCAATGCCTCCCACTGCACCAGGCAGGCTAGCACCATGCCAACCGCCACCGTCAGGACTACCGTCAGCAGCGAAAAGATCAGCGTCCAGCCGAAGATCGCCAGAAACGGCTTCTGAATCCCAGCGTCAGTAAAGACACGGATAAAGTTTTTCCAGCCGGTATTCACCGTAAAGCCAGGACTGAGTTTTTCACTGCCCCAGCTGCCATCGATATTGCGGGTCTGATAAAAGCCACTGGCACCGTTTGCCCGATAAAGCACGCCACTTTGCTGATTTTTCAGCGTCCCATCGCTACTCAGCTGGTAAAGCGGGCGGGTGCCGGAAAACTGGCGTAAAGAACTCATCACCAGCTGACGACCATCAGGCAGTTCGGCATGAATCTGGCTCAACGCCAGGCGATGGGTGGTGATGACCCTGAGCGTCGCGCGTTCACCGCCAGGCGCAGGGGCGCTGGTCAATTTAAGCGACTGCTCACCACCAAAGGAGAAGGGCGCTGAGACAAAAGTCTGCCCGCTCTCTCCCTCGGTTAACACCAACTGCCAGCGTTCACCCGCCGCGAACAGCGAGAAATTTAACCCCGCACCATCCTGATATTGTCGGCTGAGCAACACCTGCTGCGCCCGTTCCAGCGTCAGCTGGTTGGTGCTGCTGTAGTTGGTGAAGGCAATAGCGACGGTACAGGCCAGCGGGAACAACACTAACAATCCCATCCCGGCAATGCCGGGGTAGACATAGCGCCAGGCATAGGCGCGGCGATTGGCATAAATCCAGATGCCGACCGCGCTGATAATCAACGTGACCAGCGCAAACAGGTACTCACCCTGGGCATACATCAGCACCAGAAGGTAGCCGACCAGCAGACAGCAGATCCCGACGAGAAGGCCCTTCAGCACTGCACTTTGCCATCTCGATTGCGGTTTTCCTGACATGATTCGGTTTTCCTTAACAGCCAGTGACGAGCCGGATCATTCCGGCTCTGGTAGTGGAAATTACTTGGTCAGACGGGCTTTGGCGTCTTTTAACGCGGCGTCCACGGTCTGGCGGCCGCTCAGGGCGTTGAGGGTTGCGGTACGCATGGCATACCAGAAGGCCGCCATTTGCGGGATGTTAGGCATAATGTCGCCGTTCTGCGCGTTGCTCATGGTGGCGGCAATACGCGGGTCTTTCTCCAGTTGCTGCTGGAATGATTTGAGGGCGACGGCACCGAGCGGTTTGTCTTTATTCACCGCATCCAGACCGGCGTCGGTCAGCAGGTAGTTTTCCAGAAACTCCTTCGCCAGTTCTTTATTCGGGCTGGCGGCGTTAATACCGGCGCTCAGTACACCCACAAAGGCTTTCGACGGTTTACCCTTCAGGGTTGGCAGTAACGTGATGCCATACTTGATACCGCTTTTATCGATATTGCTCCACGCCCAGGGACCGTTAATGGTCATCGCTGTCTGGCCTTTATTGAACGCGGCTTCAGCGATGGAGTAATCGGTATCGGCATTCAGGGTTTTGGCTTTGACCTGATCCACGAGGAACTGCATCCCGGCTTTGGCTCCGGCATTATCCACGCCCACGTCTTTCACGTTGTAGTGACCATCGGCGTATTTAAAGGCATAGGCACCCCCTGCGGCCAGCAGCGGCCAGGTGAAGTAGGGTTCCTGCAAGTTGAACATGATGGCGCTTTTACCCTGCTTACGCATTTTCTGGTCGAGCGCGGCGATCTCTTCCCAGGTTTTCGGCGGTTCTGGCAGCAGGTCTTTGTTATAAATCAGCGACAGGGCTTCAACCGAGATCGGATAACCAATCAGCTTGCCGTTAAAGCGCACCGCGTCCCAGGTAAACGGGAAGATTTTCTCCTGGAAATTCTTGTCCGGGTTAATCTCCGCCAGCAGCCCTGATTCGGCATAACCGCCAAAGCGATCGTGCGCCCAGAATATGATGTCCGGGCCATCACCGGTTGCCGCCACCTGCGGATATTTTTCTTCCATCTTGTCGGGATGTTCGACGGTCACCTTAATACCGGTTTCCTGTTCAAACTTTTTGCCGACTTCAGCCAGGCCGTTATAGCCTTTATCGCCGTTGATCCAGATGACCAGTTTTCCTTCTTCGATCTTTGCCATCGCCGAGGCCGAAAAAAGCACGGCGGTAAGGGCGGATAAGGCCAGAATTCGTGCACCGGTATTCATCGTCATAACTCCATCCTGTTAGCAGAAACGGTAATCTTGTCGTTTCATTTTGTTTGTCTCCGCTAACTTCTCATCCTCCTGCGTTCTACGCCTGCCTGCCGCTTGCTGTGATCTGCGTTGCAAAACAGCGCGGTTATCACGGTCTGGCGCACAAAATTGTCAGCTCCGGTTTGTCTTGCCGGTCACAAAAATGGTCTGCACCCCGCGCGACGACGATGGGTACGCCTGATCTCCTCCTCCTGCCTCCTCCCCCATAAATCAGCCCGGTGCGGAGGATGTTGTCTTTGATGTCGATGCCCATAGTGGTCGCCGGGGTCTGTCCACCGTTTCGTGGACAAGGATTAGCACGTTGAGAGGAATTAGCATCATGGCGAGCGTCACGTTACGCAATGTCACCAAAGCCTGGGGTGATACCGAGGTGTCGAAAGATATCAACCTGGAGATCGCTGAAGGGGAGTTTGTGGTGTTTGTTGGCCCGTCAGGCTGTGGGAAATCCACGTTGCTGCGCATGATTGCCGGGCTGGAAACCATCACCCGTGGCGAATTGTGTATTGGCGATCAACGGATGAATGAAGTGCCTCCCGCTGAACGCGGCGTTGGCATGGTATTCCAGTCCTATGCGCTCTATCCCCATCTCTCCGTGGCGGAGAATATGTCTTTTGGCCTGAAACTGGCCGGGGTGAAAAAAGCAGAAATCGCGCAACGGGTGAACCAGGTCGCCGAGGTGTTGCAACTGGCGCACCTGCTGGATCGCCGTCCGAAAGCGCTTTCCGGCGGTCAGCGGCAGCGCGTGGCGATTGGCCGCACGCTGGTGGCGGAACCACGGGTGTTTTTACTGGATGAACCGCTCTCTAACCTGGATGCGGCGTTACGTGTGCAGATGCGCATTGAGATTTCCCGTCTGCATAAACGCCTGAAACGCACCATGATTTACGTCACGCACGATCAAATCGAAGCGATGACGCTGGCCGATAAGATCGTGGTGCTGGATGCCGGGCGCGTGGCGCAGGTCGGCAAACCGCTCGAACTTTACCACTATCCCGCCAACCGTTTTGTTGCCGGTTTTATTGGCTCCCCGAAGATGAATTTCCTGCCCGTCAAAGTGACTGCCACCGCCATTGAGCAGGTGCAGGTGCGTCTGCCCAACGATCAACTGGTGTGGCTGCCCGTGGACAGCGCAGGCGTGCAGGTGGGCAGCAACATGTCGTTAGGCATCCGTCCCGAACATCTGATTTCCAGTGAGATCGCCGATGTCACCCTCGAAGGAGAGGTGCAGGTGGTCGAGCAGCTGGGTTTTGAAACGCAAATTCACATCCAAATTCCCGCCATTCGTCAGAACCTGGTTTACCGCCAGGAAGACGTCGTGCTGGTAGAAGAGGGCGCCCTGATGGGCATTGGTCTGCCGCCTGAGCGTTGTCACCTGTTCCGTGAGGACGGGAGCGCTTGTCGCAGGTTGCATCAGGAGCCTGGTGTTTAGCCCCGTAAAAACAAGAAAAGCAATGACCTCAGGAGATAAAACATGTTAACTCTGCGCAAACTTCCCCTCGCGGTTGCCATCGCGGCGGGTACGCTTTCAGCCCCGTCTATGGCGGTCGATTTTACCGGCTATGCCCGTTCCGGCATCGGCTGGACCGGCAGTGGCGGTGAACAACAATGTTTTCAGGCAACCGGTGCGCAAAGCAAATACCGTCTGGGAAACGAATGCGAAACCTATGCTGAGCTGAAACTGGGCCAGGAAGTGTGGAAGGAGGGCGATAAGAGCTTCTACTTCGATACTAACGTGGCTTACTCGGTTTCTCAGCAGAACGACTGGGAAGCGACTTCCCCGGCTTTCCGTGAAGCCAACGTCAAAGGTAAAAACCTGATTGATGCCCTGCCAGGCGCCACCATGTGGGCCGGTAAACGCTTCTATCAGCGCCATGACGTGCATATGATCGACTTCTACTACTGGGATATCTCGGGTCCTGGTGCCGGTCTGGAAGATGTTGACCTCGGTTTCGGTAAACTCTCTTTCGCCGCGACCCGCTCATCAGAATCAGGGGGTTCTTACGCCTTCTCCAGCGATCAGACGCGTGATTACGCCACCGCCACCGCTAATGACGTATTCGATGTGCGTCTTGCTGGCCTGCAAACCAACCCGAATGGGGTGCTGGAGTTAGGTGTCGATTACGGTCGTGCCAACGAACGTGATGGCTACCATCTGGAAGACGGTGCATCCCGAGATGGCTGGATGTTCACCGCCGAACACACGCAAAGCATGCTGAAAGGCTACAACAAATTTGTGCTGCAATATGCCACCGACGCGATGACTTCACAGGGCAAAGGCATTCCGCAAGGCACCAACATCAATAACAACGGCAACATGTACCGCATTCTTGACCACGGGGCGATCTCGCTGGCAGATGACTGGGACCTGATGTACGTCGCCATGTATCAGAACATCGACCTCGACAATGATCGTGGTACCGAGTGGTACACCGTCGGTGTGCGCCCGATGTACAAATGGACGCCGATCATGAGCACCCTGCTGGAAGTGGGCTACGACAACGTCAAATCTCAGCAGGCGAAAGAGCGCAACGGCCAGTACAAAATCACCCTTGCCCAGCAGTGGCAGGCTGGCGACAGCATCTGGTCACGCCCGGCATTGCGTCTGTTCGCTACTTACGCCAAATGGGATGAGAAATGGGGCTACACCAAAGATTCCTCCGGTGATCTGACCTCATTTGCCTCTGCCGATAGTACCGGCAACGGCATCTTAACCAACAGTCGTGGTAACAACGACGAGTGGACGTTTGGTGCACAGATGGAGATCTGGTGGTAAGCAGATCTTGCATCACCTCTGAATAATGTCTCTTCGGCAGCGGCGGCCATTGCCTGGTTTACGCCGCTGCCTGACACCCCGTTAAGGTCAATACTATGAAAATGACAAAAACATTCACCGCGCTGTGCCTGAGCGCTGCGCTGCTGGTGGGGACCACCTTGCCAGCACAGGCTGACATTACCCTGGTGCCGCAGGATCTCTCGTCGGCGCCCACCTTCGCGGCAGGCAGCCTGCAACAACTGAGCTGGACGCCGCTGGATGCTTCTCGCAAACACGTCACCCGCCTGACTGACACTGGCCCGCAGTTAACCGCCACCGGCGTGACCGGTGCGGTAGCGGCCTATAGCCTGCCTGCCAGTATCGGTGAGCTGACGGTGACGTTAAGCAGTGAAGTGAAGAATAACCAGGTGTTTGCGCCTAACGTTTTGGTACTGGATGAAAACCTGCGTCCCGCGGCCTGGTTTCCGAGCCAGTTTTTTACTTATCAGGAGCCTGGTGTGATGACCCCCGATCGACTGGAAGGGGTAATGAAACTGACGCCAGTGCCAGGACAGCAAAAGATCTATTTGCTGGTGTTCACCACCGAAAAAGATCTGACGCAAACCACCACGCTGCTGGATCCGGCCAAAGCCTATGCCAAAGGCACCAGCAACGCTATTCCTGACATTCCGGATCCTATTGCGCGCCATAGCCGCGAAGGTGAGCTGAAAGTGCAAGTGAAAACCAATTCTGGATCGTCGATTCTGGTCGGGCCGTTGTTTGGATCCTCCGGCCCGGCTCCGGTAACGATTGGCAGCACTCAACCCGTAGCACCGGCTCCAGCGCCAGCCGTTGCGGCACCACAAGCCGCGGTAAAACATGAGCCGATCATGGATGATACCGAGAGTTACTTTAACCAGCGCATCCAGCAGGCAGTGAAACAGGGCAATATCGATAAGGCACTTAAGCTGCTTGATGAGGCCGAACGTTTGGGATCCACCACCGCACGGCCCACTTTTATCAGCAGTGTTAAAGGCAAGGGGTGATGCGACCCCGGCAATGCTGAGTTGCCCCACCTGGTGCGCTACGGCGCACCTTTTTTATGTCTTCAACCGGAAATTGCGCCGCTACTGAACCTCGCACTGGGTCGTAGCGGCGCGATTTATCGCGCGGGGTCATGCAGTTAACGTCGTTGGTTAATATCCGCCAGCAGGGTATTGATATGCGGATCGCTGAACAACGCTTCCAGCGAGACGCGCAGCTTACGTCGCCAATTGGGGTATTGATTGGTGGTGCCAGGGACATTCACCGGCGAGGCCATATCCAGCCAGTCTTCCGGCTGTAATCCCAGCAATGCGCTGTTGCTGTCAGCGAGAAAACGGTGCATCGCCTGGTTTAACGTTTTACCCATCGTGACAGGATGTTTGCTGGCTGGCAGATACCCAGCCTGTTGCAGGGTGCGCAGCAGCGCCTGTTTAGCTGCGAGGCGATCCTGATGCAGCCCGGCCAGAATCACTTTGTCGGGATACAGTCCCAGCTGGCTGCCTGAAGTTAAATCGTCACTTTGCCACCAGCCACGCAGCGTGGGCATATCATGCGTAGTGGCGACCGCCATCGCCTGACGCATCCATTGCTGCGGTGGACGAAACGCTTTCTTTGAGGTTTGCTCGAAAAACAGCACTTTGTAAGAATAAACCCCGGCATCGCGCAATTTCCCGACAATAGCTGCTGGCACCGTTCCCAGATCCTCACCGATCACCATACAGCGATGGCGCTGACTCTCCAGCGCGAGGATCGCCAGCAGATCATCAATAGGGTAATGAACGTAGGCCCCCTGAGCCGCGCTGCCATCCTGCGGAATCCACCACAGGCGCAACAACGCCATCACATGGTCAATACGCAACGCCCCGCAGTCACGCATGTTAGCGCGCAGCAGGGCGATCCACGGGTCATAAGCACGATCCTGCATCACCTGTGGATCCATCGGTGGCAGTCCCCAGTTTTGGCCCAACGGACCCAGTATATCCGGCGGCGCGCCAACGCTGGCCTGCAAGCAATACAGCTCACGGTCACTCCAGGTTTCTGCGCCACCCTGAGCCACGCCTACCGCCAGATCACGATAGAGTCCGATCGGCATTTGTTGCTGCTGACAAAGCTGCCAGCAGGCGGCGAACTGCGCCTCCGCCAGCCATTGCAACCAGAGGTAAAAATGTACCTCGCTACTGTGCTCGATGGCGAAGGCCCGTACTGCCGCATTGCCGGGATGCTGGTATGCCTCTGGCCATTGCTGCCAGCCATAACGCGCGCCATCCTGCGCCATCTGCTCCTCATGCAGCGCATCATAGACGCCCTGATGCCACAGGCTTTCTCCCCCGGCAGTGACAAATGCCTCAAAGGCTTTCACCTGTGGATCGGCGACGGCTCGCTGTCGGAAGTGCCGCCATGCCAGACGCAGGGCCGTCAGTTTCAAGGCGGTGACGGCACGATAGTCAACCCATGCTGTCACGCGTGCCAATTGTAATGCCTGCTGTGTCTGGTCTGAATGCCACCAAGCTTGTGCTTCGAGGCTTTGAATAAAATCCGGCACTGCGGAGACATCGATATAGATAGTGTTGAGCCAGCGACGTGACGAAGGGCTGTAAGGACTGGCGCTTTCCGGTGTGGCCGGAAACAGGGCATGCAGCGGATTCAGCCCGATAAAGGCGCCGCCGCGCTCGCCGACCTCGCGCAACATCTGCTGGAGGTCGCCAAAATCGCCGATGCCCCAGTTCTGTTCCGACTTTAGGGTATAAAGCTGTACGCAGCAGCCCCACAACGATTCGCCTTGCAGGAGTGCTTCAGGTTCATAGCAACGTGACGGCGTCACGATTATCGAACAAGACCAGCGGGCTTCTCCCATGCTGAGATGCAGCTGATGATAGCCCTCTGACAGAGACGGCAGTTGCAGAGGCTGATTGGCGGCACATTGTCCTGTCCAGCGATGTCCGTCCTCGCTTTGCAATTGCCACTCAGCCGGGCTGGACCATGCGGGAGATAACCGCAGCGGCTCGCCGTGACGAAATACTTTTACGGACGGCAGAGGGGATAATCCTGGGGCCGCCGGTTTGAGTACCGCCAGCAAACGCTGGCGGGTCAGGGTAGAGATCGTTTGCGACTGGCCATGGGCATCAATGTAATCCAGGGCGATTAGGTTTTGCGGTTTCATCGTGATGCCTGCCAGATACGTTGCTGGTAGTCGCGGATAGAACGATCGGAGCTGAACATGCCGCAGCGTGCCGTATTGAGGATCGCTGCTCGCGTCCAGGCTTCCTGGTCGGCCCACAGCGCTTCCGCCTGCTCCTGCGCTTTCAGGTAGTGGCGGAAGTCCGCCAGCACCAGATAAGGGTCGCCGCCCTGCGGACTGAGGCTGTGCAGCAGTTCGGTAAACGCGTGCGTATCGCCATCGCTAAAAGTGCCGTCTTCCAGCGCAGTCAGCACTTTGTCGAGCTGTGGATCTTTTTTGCGCCAGACCGCAGGCGCGTATCCCTCGGTTTTTAATGCGTTAACCTGTTCAACCGTGTGACCAAAGATAAAGATATTTTCGCTGCCAACCTGTTCAGCAATCTCCACGTTAGCGCCGTCGAGCGTGCCAATGGTCAGCGCACCGTTCAGTGCCAGTTTCATATTGCCGGTGCCGGAGGCTTCTTTTCCGGCGGTAGAAATTTGTTCGGAGAGGTCCGCTGCCGGAATCAACCGTTCAGCCACCGAAATGTTGTAGTCAGGAATGAAGACCACCTTCAGACGGTCTCCCACCCGTGGGTCGTTATTGACGATATGCGCTACTTTATTGATGGCATAGATGATGTTCTTCGCCAGCACATAACCGGGTGCGGCTTTGGCACCAAACAGCACCACGCGCGGGGTGAGATTGGCCTGCGGATCACTGACCAGGGTCTGCCACAAGGCAATGATGTGCAGCAAGGTCAGATGCTGCCGTTTGTATTCATGCAGGCGTTTGATCTGCACATCAAACATCGCTTGCGGATTGATGACGATACCGGTGCGCGCACCAATCCAGCGCGTCAATTCGGCTTTATTACGTTGTTTGATGGCGCGGTACTGAGCACGAAATTCTGCATCATCAGCAAACGGGGCTAACCCCTGCAACGCATCAAGGTTGTTGACCCACGGCTGGCGCAGGGTAGCGCTGATAAGCGTCGCCAGCGCCGGGTTGCATTGGTTAATCCAGCGGCGCGGCGTTACGCCATTGGTGACGTTATGGAACTTCTCAGGCCACAGCGTGTGATATTCGGGAAAGAGATCGTCCACCACCAGCTGTGAATGCATGGCGGCGACACCATTCACCGCAAAGCCTCCGACCACGCACAGGTTCGCCATGCGTAACTGGTTGCTGTGCACCAGCGCCAGTTTTGCCCACACCGCTTCATCATCCGGCCAGCGGGCGGTAACCTGCTTTTTCAACTGTGCATTCAGGGTGTTGATGATCATCATATGACGGGGCAGCAGGGCGCGGACCATGCGCACGTCCCAACGCTCCAGCGCCTCAGGCATCAACGTATGGTTGGTGTAGGCAAAGGTGCGGCGGGTGATGTTCCATGCCTGATCCCAGCTCATCTGATGTTCGTCCAACAGCAGACGCATCAGCTCGGGAATCGCCAGCGTTGGGTGGGTGTCATTCAGCTGAATCACTTCATAATCAGGCAGCGTGGTAATGGCGCGTCCGGCCTGATGATGGCGGCGCAGAATATCCGCGACCGAGCAGGCACACTGGAAATATTGCTGCATCAGACGCAGCTTTTTACCCGCCTGGTGGTTGTCATTGGGGTAGAGCACCTTCGTCAGCTTCTCCGCCGTGATACCCTGCTGTTCGGCACGTAAAAAATCACCGTCGTTAAAGCGTTGCAGATCAAAGGGTTCAGCATGTTTTGCCTGCCACAGACGTAGCGGCTGTGTCACCCCGTTTTGGTAGCCGACCACGGGCAGATCCCAGGCTTCCCCCTGTAAACAAAAAGCCGGTTCCCAGCGCGACACACCGTTTTCGCTGATGACTTTTCCCCCGATCGCCACCGGCACCGTCAGCGCCGCGTTATGGCTAAACCACGGATAGCTGTCACGTTGCCAGTCATCCGGTTGCTCATGCTGTCTGCCATCGACAAAACGTTGACGGAACAAACCATACTGATAATTCAGGCCATAACCGATTGCGGGCTGCCCGACGGTGGCCATTGAATCGAGAAAACATGCCGCCAGGCGTCCCAGCCCGCCATTGCCCAGCGCGGGGTCGGTTTCACACTCCAGTACCGCGCTGAGCGAGATATCCCATTGTTTCAGCGCATCATTAACCGCGTCATACCAGCCCAGATTGAGCAAATTGTTGCCGGTCAGTCGGCCAAGCAAAAACTCCATAGAGATGTAGTTAACATGGCGCTGTTGCGTGCTGGCGGGTTGAGTGGGGAGGTTCGCCAGCATATCAGCCAGCGCACCGCTCAGGGCTTGCCACCATTGATGCTGCGTCATGTCGCGTGCATCACGCAGGCCAAAACGTTGCCATTGCCGTGTCAGGGCATCGATAAAACGGGCGTGATCAAATTGCTGTGTCATAGCCGGGTTAGTCCTGTAAGTCGCCAGAGAAAATATGCGAGTCAGTTTGCCCGTGTGACCCGCTGTGCTCCTCCTCCTGCGACAAATTCACCGGGGAGGAGTAACGGGGTGGAGAGGGATGCGGGAATTCTGAAAGCGTACCAGGAATGTGATAACTGCCGCTTTTGTAAAGATTAGTTAATGAGTTTGCTTGCAATCAGTACACGAATAATCGAACGTGTATGAATAATAATTTCGAAGCGTAAAAAAATAATTCGCAACATGTAAAGGGAGGAGCATGCGACTATGTTAATACCCTCGAAACTCAGTCGTCCCGTTCGCCTTGAAAGCACCGTTATGCGCGATCGCTTGCTGCAAAAACTGACCGCTGCTGGCAATTACCGACTGGTGCTGGTCACCAGCCCGGCAGGCTATGGCAAGACTACGCTGGTCTCGCAGTGGGCAGCGGAGAAAACAAATCTGGGTTGGTATTCATTAGACGAAGGAGACAATCATCCTGAACCCTTTGCCGATTACCTGATCGCAGCACTTCAGCAAGCCACACAAGGTGGCTGCTCGCGCAGTGAGGCATTGGCGCAGAAACGCCAGTATGTAAACCTCAATGCGTTATTTGCCCAGTTATTTATTGAAGTGACGGAATGGCAAAAACCGCTCTGGCTGATCGTTGATGATTATCACCACATCACCAATCCCGCGATTCATGAAGCGATGCGGTTCTTTTTACGCCACCAGCCCGATAACCTGACGGTGATACTACTGTCGCGCAACTTACCTCAGCTGGGTATCGCTAACCTTCGCGTGCGCGAACAACTCATCGAACTGAGCAGCCAGCAACTGGCGTTTACTCATCAGGAAGCGCGCCAGTTTTTTGATGGTCGACTGACGGCACCGCTGGCATCCGAAGAGAGTGACCAGTTATGTGATGACGTTGCTGGCTGGGCCACCGCGTTACAACTTATCGCCCTTTCCGCCCGGCAGGGAGCCAGCGCGGCTCAGGATTCCGCGCGGCGTCTTTCCGGTATCAATGCCAGCCACCTGTCAGATTACCTGGTTGAGGAAGTGCTGGATAACGTCGATGTAACAACGCGTCATTTTCTGCTGAAAAGTTCGCTGTTGCGTTCGATGAACGACGCGCTGATCGCCTGCGTAACCGGGGAAGAGAACGGTCAGATGCGGCTGGAAGAAGTGGAACGGCAGGGGCTTTTTTTACAGCGCATGGACGATTCCGGGCAGTGGTTTAGTTATCACCCATTATTTGGCAGCTTTCTTCGGCTGCGTTGTAAGCGCGAATTGGCTGCGGAGCTGCCTGCTATCCATCGCGCAGCGGCAGAAAGCTGGATGGCGCAGGGATTTCCGCGCGAAGCCATCCATCATGCGCTGGCTTCCGGGGACACCGGTATGCTGAGGGATGTATTGCTGGAACATGCCTGGACGCTGTTCAATCAAAGTGAACTGACGCTGCTGGAGGCATCGCTGAAAACCCTGCCGTGGGAGACGTTGCTGGAAAATCCCCGGTTGGTGCTGCTCCAGGCCTGGCTGATGCAGAGTCAGCATCGGTTTTATGAGGTGAATAGTCTGCTGGCGAGGTTTGAGGAGGAAGGGCGTTGCCAGGTTGATGAGGCCCTGCGCGGTGAATTCAATGCCGTGCGCGCCCAGGTGACTATCAATAATGGCAATGCTGAGGACGCCGAACGGCTGGCTATGCTGGCGCTGGAAACCCTGCCCGACAGTTGCACTTACAGCCGCATTGTGGCCACTTCCGTGCTCGGTGAAGTGATGCACTGTAAAGGCGATTTGGTGAATTCCCTGCAATTGATGCGTCAGACGGAGCAGATGGCCCGGCGTGATGAGGCCTGGCATTACGCGCTATGGAGCCTGATTCAGCAAAGCGAAATTCTGTTTGCGCAGGGCTATCTGCAGAATGCTTATGAAACGCAGGAGAAGGCATTTGTGCTGGTCCACGAGCAGCATCTGACGCAATTTCCTCTGCATGAGTTTCTGTTGCGTATCCGTGCGCAGCTGATGTGGGCATGGGGACGGCTGGAAGAGGCGGAGCAGGCGGCGCGGACCGGGATCAAGGTGCTGAAAGGTTTTCAGCAACAGCAACAAATCCAGTGTCTCGGTCTGCTGGTGCAATGTTCCCTCGCGCGCGGCAACCTCGATAATGCACGCAGTCATCTCAACCGGCTGGAAAATCTGTTGAACAATGGCAGCTGGCACAGTGACTGGATCACCAATGCTGATGAGGTCAGAGTCATTTACTGGCAGATGACCGGCGACAAACAAAGCGCCAGCAACTGGCTGCATCAAACCGCTAAACCGGAGTTTGCCAATAATCATTTCCTGCAAGGGCAATGGCGCAATATCGCCCGGGCACAGATTCTGCTGGGCAATCTGACCCATGCCGAAGTGGTGCTGGATGAGTTAAATGACAACGCCCGTGCGTTGCGGCTGATGAGTGACTTAAATCGTAACCTGCTGCTGATGAACCAGATTCATTGGCAGACCGATCGTAAAGCCGACGCGCAGCGAACGTTGATTGAAGCACTGCAACTGGCGCGTAGCACCGGTTTCATCTGCCACTTTGTCATTGAAGGCGAGATGATGGCACAGCAGCTACGCCAGCTGATTCAACTCAACATTCTGAATGAACTGGATAACCATCGGGCACGACGCATTCTTGATGAGATCAATAAACATCATCGCCACAAGTTTGCTCATTTTGATGAAGGTTTTGTCAGCCGCCTGCTGAGTCACCCTGATGTACCTGAGCTGATTCGGACCAGCCCGCTGACCCAGCGTGAATGGCAGGTACTGGGATTGATTTACTCAGGTTACAGTAACGACCAGATTGCCGGTGAACTGGATATTGCCGCCACCACCATTAAAACGCACATTCGAAATCTGTATCAGAAGCTGGGGGTGTCCCATCGCTCCGATGCGGTAAATCAGGCACAGTCAATGCTGCGCATGATGGGGTATGTCTGACTGCATCGCTTTCGGTTGCGGATCCTGAGCAACGGCAGGAGCGATAACCAGGGCATTGCTCTTGTTGTTGATGGTCTTCAATACCGGCTGTAACTCCCGCAGGACCTGATCAAGACGTTGCATGTTTGCCACCATTTTTTCGTAAGCCGGAGAGCCGGGTTGCAGACTGCGCATATTGCGTCTCAGTTCCCGTAACGTTTGTTGTGTTTGTTCTGGTAAGGATTTCATCGCCCGGCTGCCCATAAACAGGTTGAGATTATTCAGCGCCGTTTGCGACTCACGTAAGGTGAGCTGGCTGGCTTTAAAGGTATCCGTCGCCTGTGTCAGTAAGGGGTTAAGCGGCAAGGTGTTGAGTTTATCGAGCACCGCCACCAGTTTTTGCTGGATCTGACCCAGGCCGCTGTCCATGGTTGGAATAATTTCGTAGCCAGCAAGGGAAGTGTGACCGGTATACGGCTCCGCATTAGGATAGAAATCCAGGTCAACATACAGCGAGCCAGAAATCAGGCTGCCGGTTTTCAGCGTGGCACGCAGACCGTTCTTTTTCGCTTCCTGAAGTCGTTGTTGCAGATTGAAATTGCTTCCCATGCTGCGGACAAAGCGTTCGGGTTCAATGTGGATCAGCAAGGGAGGGCGATAATTACGTTGCAGATCCTGCACCACGCCAGGTAAAAAGAACGGCACCTGTGCGACCGTACCAACGCGCAACCCACGGAATTCAACAGGCGCACCCGCTTCCAGCCCGCGCACCGAACTGTTAAAAAACAACAGATAATCCACGTGCTCGGTATAAAGCGAATCCTGAATACTGTGTTGGTCATTAAAAAGCGGGTATTCCGCCTTATTCTTTGCCGGGTTGCCATAGGGCAAGCCGTCGGGGACATCAAAACTGACGCCACCGCTGAGTAACGTGGTGAGGGAACTCATCTCTACCCGCATCCCGGCAGCTGACATATCGATGGCAATGCCGCTGTCCTTCCAGAAACGCACATTCGTCGTGACCAGTCGATCAAAAGGGGCAGAGATAAACAGCTGATAGGACATCATGCGCTTATCCGTATCGAAATGGTTGCTCTCCACCGTACCCACAGGGTAACGCCTGAATAACACCGGGTCTCCCGCCCTCAGCTGGCCGGCTTTCTCGCTGAAAAGGGTCACTCTGATACCGGGCGCGTTGGCGGCTGCGGGCGGAGGGGTGTCGCCCAGAACATAGCTCGGGGGTTCTTTGCCCGCAGAACCGGGTTGTAATTCGATATAAGCGCCTGAAAGCAAGGTACCCAGCCCGCTAACGCCCTGGAAACCCACCTGCGGTTTTACCACCCAGAAAAGGCTGTCGCCATGCAGCAATGTCTCCATCCCCTCCTGCAGGCGCGCTTTAATTTCGACATGCTGAAGATCATCCGATAAAACGGTACTTTCGACCTTACCAACAGTGATACTGCGGCTTTTAATCTCCGTTTTTCCGGCCTCGATCCCTTCGGCATTTTCGGTAATCAGGGTGATTTCCGGTCCCTGATGGCTGAAGTGATAGAAGATAATCCAGACACCGATCACCAGGGTGAGAAATGGAAAAAACCACACCGGCGACCAGCGTTTAATTTTATTGACAGGGGTAGTCTTGTCATTCTTTTCCATTATGACTCAGCTCATCAGCATGTGTTTAAAGGAGCCGGGAGGCCACACTGATTATAGAAAAATCACCTTATCTGATTCTTATGAAAAATGACAATCTGAAAGTTCGTCACAGAAATAATTATTATCAGGGTAAATTGCCGCTTGGCTTAAAATACTGACAGGGAAGGCAGGTGGCAGTGGTAGTACCAGACATTACTGACATGCAATAATTTTTTATTGCTATACTTTCTTCAGTTATTTACAACGTCTATATTTATCAGCAAGCTGGTTTGCTAACGAGGCGGATATGTTTCTAAACTACTTCGCGCTGGGCGTTCTCGTCTTTGTATTTCTTATTATTTTTTACGGGATTATCATTCTCCATGATATTCCTTATCTTATTGCTAAATCACGTAACCATCCGCATGCTGACGCTATCCATGTTGCCGGTTGGGTGAGTTTGTTCACACTACATGTTATCTGGCCCTTTTTATGGATCTGGGCCACGTTATATCGACCAGAACGTGGATGGGGAATGCAAAGCACCAATGAAAGTCTGGAGTTGCTTAAACTGCGCGTGACGGAACTGGAAAGAAAACAAGGTATAACCAACCAGCCGCCTTCGGAGTAAATCTATGGATTTGCTAATTATTCTGACCTATGTTGCCATCGCATGGTCTATTTTTAAAATCTTTAAAATACCGGTAAACAAATGGACCGTCCCCACTGCTGCGTTGGGTGGGGTTTTTATCGTCGGCGCCCTGATATTGTTAATGAATTATAACCACCCTTATACCGCGCTGGCGCAAAAAGCCGTTGTTGCTATTCCAATCACTCCCCAGGTTACCGGGGTCGTTAGTGAAGTGACTAATAAACAAAATACGTTAATTAAGAAAGGTGAGATGTTATTTCGCCTTGATAACACCCGCTACCAGGCGCGGGTAGATAGATTACAGGCGGATCTGACCACGGCGATTCACAATACCCAAAGCTTGAAAGGGCAGCTGGATGAAGCCATCGCCAATACGCAACATGTCAGTGCGGAGCGAGACCGGTTATACGAGGATTATCAACGCTATCTTGCGGGGAGCAGGGCAAAAGTAAATCCGTTTTCCGAAAGGGATATTGATAATGCCAGACAAAACTTTCTGGCACAGGATGCCCTGGTAAAAAGTTCCCTGGCTGAACAGGCACAAATTAAGAGCCAGCTGGATAGCCAGGTTAATGGGGAACAATCACAAATTGTCAGCCTCCGAGCTCAGCTGACTGAGGCCCGATATAATTTAGATCAAACCATCGTTCGTGCCCCAAGTGATGGTTATGCCACGCAGGTGCTTATCCGGCCCGGAACCTATGCCGCCGCCTTGCCGTTGCGCCCGGTGATGATTTTCATACCGGATCAAAAACGCCAGATTATTGCTCAGTTCAGACAAAACTCTCTGCTGCGACTGAAAGCAGGTGATGAAGCTGAAGTGGTCTTCACCGCGCTTCCCGGCCAGGTTTTTCCGGGAAAATTAACCACTATTCTTCCTGTTGTGCCGGGAGGCACCTATCAGGCGCAGGGTTCGCTGCAATCGCTCACCATCACGCCCGGCAGTGATGGGGTGCTGGCAGTGATTGAACTGATACCTAATGCTGATGTTGATGCCTTGCCAGATGGCATATTTGCCCAGGTTGCTGTTTACTCGGATCACTTTTCGCATGTTTCGGTGATGCGTAAAGTGCTGCTACGCATGACCAGTTGGATGCATTATCTGTATCTTGATCACTAATTCCCGGCGAAATGATGCTTCTGCGATAATAGTAGCTATATGGTGACAAAAAAGCATTTATATGCGACTTTGTCACTATATATCTACATCATGCAGGGGGGATCTATGTTGCCAGGAATGCACACGATTGGAACAACATGTCGTGAACGACGCAAAGCGCGGGGGTGGACACAACAGGTTGCCGCATCACGCGCAGGCATCCACCGTACTCTGGTCTCTGAAATTGAGAACGGAGTTTATACCGGATCGCTGAAAGCCTTAACCATCTATCTGACGGCCATGGACCTGATGTTAACGGTTCAGACTGCTGGCTTGCCGCAGCTGGATGAACTGGGGGCGTTGTTCGATGATGACTGATCTGCAACAGCTTGCCCAGCCAATACGCCAGATTGAGGTCTACAACGGGGGAGAATACACCGGCAAATTACTGCATGAGCATGGCAGTTACAACTTCACCTATTCCTCGCCGCACAGCCGGCGTGTCTCGTTAACCATGCTGCCGGACAACCGTATGAGTTATAACAGCAGCCGGTTGTTTAATATCTTTGAGATGAACATACCTGAAGGCTATGTGCGGTATCACATTGCCGAACGCCTGCGCCGTTATGTGGGTAATATCTCCGAAATGCTGTTCCTCGCGCTGCAGCAGGATACCGGTATTGGCGCGCTATCTTATGTCAGCGATATCGATTTACCGCGGCCATCCCCGGAAAAACTGGAAGATTTATTGAGATGGGACCACAAAGAGAGTGCGTTTCAATATCTGCTCAATAAATACCTGCTGCAAACTACGATTTCCGGTGTGCAACCTAAAGTGATGATCAGCACTGAAAGCCGTGGCACGGTACTTTATCCAAATCTGATCGCAAAAACCGGTGATGAAGAATATCCCCGTCTCGCAGAGAACGAATTCATCTGTATGTCGCTGGCAAAAGCCTGTGGTTTACCTGTCGCCAATTTCTGGCTTTCAGACAATAAAGAACTGTTTATCATGGAACGTTTTGATATTGCTGGGGATAAGCGGCAGGCGATGGAGGATTTCTGTGTGCTATCGGGGAGATCGTCCGATCATAAATACAGCGGCTCGTATGAAACTGGCGCGAAAATCGTCAGTCTGTTTACCCGCGATCAGTCGCAGGTTGAGCTTTACTGGCGCTATGTGTTGTTTAGCTGCATGGTCGGCAACGGCGATGCTCATCTGAAGAACTTTTCGCTGGTTTATCCGGCTGAAAGTGAGGCGTCGCCGCGACTTTCTCCGTTATATGATGTGGTAAATACGCTGATCTATCCCACCAACGATAATGATCTGGCGTTAAAGTTGAATAAAAGCAAACAGTTCCCCGACCGCGACAGTTTGATCAAATTCGGACGAGAACTGAAAATTATCAATCCCGCCCATGTGCTGGAACAATTTGCTGATGTGATCAGCGATCAGCTGGCTAATCAGGCATTATTCGCTGACTTCCCGGAGTTGCATACTTCCATCAGTCATTCTTTGAGCCGAAGCGGGGCAACCAACAACCTTTTTTTAACCACCGATGTTAAGCGGCCTAAAAAGCGTAAAACGGATTCTTTATTGTAGTCATATAGTGACAATTTAAGTGAAAATGAAAATATGTCACCATATGGAGACAAGGAATGTGTTAATTGCAAAAGGATCGAGAATTATAAGCTATGAATAAATAAGGTATCTGACAATCAGAAGCAGCCCCTGATGAAAAAAATCATTCTGGTTCCGTCGAATTTAGGGCTGAATCCACTGCGGGAGAATCATATCCCCGGGACTTTTAAGGCACCTGACGTGTTAATGGCGCACGGGTTAGGGAAAGCCTTCGCTGGATATGAAATTGTGACAATGTCACCGCCCGAGTACAGTCCATTTCCTGAACCGGGAACCGACATCCTTAACGGCCATAAGCTACGCGAGTTGAATATACGGCTCGCCGCTGAGGTGAGTTCAGCTCAAAACAGTGGCTTAAAACCGATAGTTATTGGTGGGGATTGCGCAATCCTTCCTGGTGCGCTGGTCGGCAGCCGACAACTCGGGCCAGTGGCATTGGTGCATATTGATGGTCACAGCGATTTTCGTCATCCCGGAAACTGGAACCGCAAGGAAGCTCAAAAACCAGCGGCGGCTGCCGGAATGGATCTCGCTCTGGTGACTGGCAGAGGAGAAGCCATTCTAACCAGATGGCCAGGCATTGAGGGGCCATTGGTTCCGGATAGGGCCGTGATTCAACTGGGCGAACGAGAATCTCTCGATGAGGGTTATGTCTGGGCAGATATCTTTGCTACCGACATTGAACGAATGACAATTTTCGACGCTTTAAAGCTGAGTGACAGCGAAATCATCACACGAATATACCGTCGTCTTAATGACTTCCCAAGCTGGCGTTATTGGATCCATCTTGATATGGATGTGCTGGATCAGTCAGAGATTTCGGCAGTCGATAGCCCAGGTTCACCAGGTCTGACATCGCAAAGTCTTACTCACATTGGTCGTCGCTTATTTGAAAATCCACGCTGTTGTGGCATCACTGTAACCATCTACGACCCAGACCTTGATCCTTCAGGTCAGCAGGCTCAACTGATTACGCGGATTATCAGTCAGATCACCAGAATGACGTCGCTACGTGAAATCTGAGAAAAGAGCAGGGTAATGGTGGTGGAGTTTTGCCGTAGCGGCGCGATTTATCGCGCATCGTCCAGCGATGATGAGGGAAAACCCGCGTGATAAATCACGCCGCGACGGGCGAGGTGTGGTCCGGGGTGTGTGCGAATATCTCATTTAACATAATCATGATTGTGCGCATTAAATCGTGGATCATGTTATGTTAAAAAAACCGTCCGTTTTACCCTCAATCTGCTCAGGTAATGCGCCCTATGCTACATAGATGTTATAGGTATATATTCTGATTAAGATTCTTAACGAACTGACACATAGTTTGTCTGTTGCCGGGTAAATTATTTATTTATAAGTGATTGGGGAATTTAGATGATCATAGCGGAATAATATGCCTCCCCCAAAAAAGCACCAGGGAACGGATTCGTCCCGATCCTCATTTAATCGTTATCGATACAACTTAATATGTGTTGGCGTCCTCGGTTGTTTGGGATTGCTGCTGACTCGTATCGCTGATCTACAGTTGCTGAATCATCCGATGCTGGAACATGAGGCCGATCAGCGTTCGTTACGGACCGTGACGCTGCCGACCAATCGAGGCACGCTGGTTGACCGTGATGGCGAGGCGCTGGCCCTCAGCGTGCCATCGCGTGACATCATTGCCGATCCCAAACGCGTACTGGAAGCTAACCCCGACTTCACCAGTGCCAGGTGGAGCTATCTGACAACCGCACTTAATCTGAGTCCTGAAGTATTACGCGCGGAAATTACCGATAATCCAGACAAACGTTTCCTCTACCTTGGACGAAAAATCGAACTGGGCATTGCCAAAGATATTACTGAGCTGCACCTTAAAGGTATTAGCTCTGTAGACGATGACAGCCGCTTTTATCCCATGAGTGAAGC
The DNA here is from genome assembly GCF_002095535.1 of Pantoea cypripedii. NCBI lineage: Bacteria > Pseudomonadati > Pseudomonadota > Gammaproteobacteria > Enterobacterales > Erwiniaceae > Pantoea > Pantoea cypripedii. Next base: position 319,638 of record NZ_MLJI01000003.1, on the reverse strand, counting down.
CGCAGCACCGCTTTTAGGTATCGTCGGGGCCGATAATACCGGTCTGAATGGGCTGGAAAAAGGCTATAACGCCGTCCTTGAGGGAAAACCGGGTAAAGAGGAGTATCGCCAGGATGGTGACGGTCATATCATTTCAATGATTGATTACGAACCTCCACAGTCACCGCCAACGGTGCAACTCAGCATCGATAAATTCGATCAATACACTCTCTACAGCGCGTTACGTGATGGCGTGCTATTGAATAAAGCCGATTCAGGTGCGGCGGTATTGATAAAAATCGATACCGGGGAAATTCTGGCCATGGCCTCTTATCCCTCGTTTAACCCGAATAATTATGAGAGCGCCTCCCCCACTGATATGCGTAACACCGCTATCAACGATAGTTATGAACCCGGCTCAACGGTCAAACCATTGGTGGTTCTTGAGGGACTGGAGCGGCATTTAATTAACCCGGATTCGGTTATCGATACCTCTCCCTACGTGGTAAACGGCCATGTGATACGCGATGTGGGACATTGGCCGCGCCTGACGATAACAGGAATTCTGCAAAAATCGAGCGACACCGGGGCTTCTCATATTGCGCTGGCGATGCCTGCTCAGGCCATTGTCGATACCTATCAGGCGTTTGGCCTGGGTAAACCGACGGGGTTAGGTTTGACGGGTGAAAGTGTGGGTTACTTCCCCCTGCATCGCCAGCGTTGGGCCGATATCGAACGTGCTACATTCGCTTTTGGTTATGGCCTGCGGGTCACGCCACTGCAAATTGCGCGTGAGTATGCAACGCTTGGCTCCTTCGGCATTTATCGACCGCTTTCAATTACTAAAGTGACACCGCCGGTGATGGGGGTTCGGGTCGCTAATCAGGCCACTAGCCAAATCGTCGTACATATGATGGAAAGTGATGTTTTACCGGGTGGCTCGGGATTACGCGCAGCAGTACCCGGCTACCGTCTCGCAACGAAAACCGGTACGGCGGAAAAAATGGGGACCGACGGCAAATATGATGGCGGTTACATCAACTACACTGCAGGTGTTGCGCCTGCCAGCCATCCGGATGTGGCACTCGTTGTGATGGTTAACCACCCTACAGCTGGCGATCACTTTGGTGGTTCTGTCGCGGCTCCCATTTTTGGCAAGATCATGGGGCCGGTGCTTAAACATATGAATGTGCCACCTGATGCAATTAACCTGAAATCTCCCGCCACTTCTTCCTGAAGTAAGTCAATACAATAAGGAAAGGCGTGCGGCTTTACAGTCGCCCTTTCCTTATTGCTTATTTTTTAACCTCCGAACCAACCCATCAGTACAAATGCCCTGAAAAACACGCCATAACGTAAGGATTGCGTAAGTTTATCGATCATAAGATCCCATCTTGTTGTAATTTTTGAGTCAGTAAATGTAATAAAATATTAACAGGAGGAGAAAATGGTAGGGATTTCTACGTTAGGTATCGGCTCGGGGTTAAAACTTGATGAGATTCTCACCAAGCTAACCACTGCGGAGAAACAGGTTTTAACCCCTATTTCAAAGCAGCAATCAGCAGCGACTGCCAAGCTTTCTGCTTACGGAACGCTGAAAACAGCAATCCAGAGTTTTCAGACAGCGAACAGTAAGTTGCAGGAAACCGGGCTTTATACCCAGACCAACACAGTCAGCAGCTCCACAGCGTTTAGTGCCAATTCTGACGGCAAAGCGATTCCGGGAAAATATACCGTCAGCATCACGCAACTCGCACAGGCACAGACCCTCACCAGCGCGGCAAAAAATGACACCAAATTGCCAGTTGGCAGTGACGCGGATAGCCGGACGCTAAAAATTTCCATGGAGGATGGCAAAGAGCACAATATTACCCTCAGCAAAGACCAGACCTCACTTTCAGCACTGCGCGATACCATCAATAAGGCCAATGCGGGTATCACGGCCAGCCTGATTCGGGTCTCTGATAAAGAGTACCGTCTGTCGTTAACATCAACCGAAACCGGCATCGGACATGCGGTGAAGTCCATTGCGGTCACGGGTGATGATACGTTGCAGGGCTTTATTGGTTACGATGCCGCTGCCAATAGTAACGGGATGACACAAAATGTCGCTGCGAAAAATGCGCTGCTCAGCATTAATAACGTCAGCATTGAAAATAGCAGTAATGTCATTACGGATGCGGTTGAAGGTGTCACGCTTAAATTAAATGATGTCACAACAGGCAACCAGGCCCTCACGGTTAGCAGTGACAGTGGCAAAGCAAAAACCGCAATTTCTGATTGGGTCACATCGTATAACTCGCTACAGGACACAATAGGAAATCTGACCAAATACACACCGGTAGATTCGGGTCAGGATCAGGACAGTAAAAATGGTGCTTTGCTGGGAGATGGAACGCTGCGCATTATCCAGACGCAATTAAAAAGTATTCTGGCTAATAGTTCCGGGTCCACCACGTTCAAAACCATGACCCAGGCGGGTATCACTTCCGACCCTGTGAGCGGTAAACTCAAACTGGATGAGGACAAGCTTAGTAGCGCACTTTCCGTCACCCCGGAGGCTGTCCGCGATATTTTTGCCGGAGATGGGAAAACCACCGGGATAGCGACGGTGCTGGCCACCAGCATGACTTCAATACTGAGCAGCAAGGGGGCGCTCCAGGGGGCAACGGATAGTATCAGTAAAAAACTTAATTCGTTGACCGATCAATATAATAAAGCCAGTCAGAAAATAGATAACACCATTGCCCGCTATAAAACCCAATTTACCCATTTGGACACGATGCTCAGCTCACTCAACAGCACGAGCAGTTATTTGACAACACAGTTCGAAAATATGACAAAGAGCAATAATTCATAGCCCTGGGTGACCCGGAAATACCGGGTCACTTTATTCCCAGCTTTTTAGCCTGACGATGCAAATTTCCCGGATCGACCTCAAGAACTCTGGCGCAGGTCGCCCATTTTTTTCCGTTGCTATTAAACACCCGCAAAATGTAGTCGCGCTGGAATTCCCGCGTTGCCTCCTGCAAACTTTTCACGGGCGCATAATGATCGGTGGTTTCAGCTAACGGCATCGTCATGCCCGCATGTAATGAAAAATGAGAGGGCAGCAGTTCAATTTCATCATTACTGGCATCGGCCCTGGCAATGACCGCTGCGCGATAAATAGTATGCTCAAGTTCGCGAACATTACCTGGCCAGTCATATGACATCAGCAACGCGCGCAAGCTGGCGTTGAGTGAGATTCGCTTCAGCCCAAATTTAATCCGGCAGCGCTCACTAAAAAATCCAGCCAATAAGATAACGTCTTCATTGCGATCGCGCAGCGCGGGGACATGCAACGGAAATACACTCAAACGATGATACAAATCGGCACGGAAGGTGCCGTCAATCACCGCCTGTTTCAGATCTTTATTGGTGGCAGCGATAATCCTGACATCCACCTTCAACGCCCTATCCTCACCAACCCGCTGCAAATCACCATATTGCAAAACGCGCAACAACTTCGCCTGCAAGGCGAGTGGCAGCTCCCCGATTTCATCAAGAAATAACGTTCCGTTATCGGCCAACTCAAATTTCCCGGCACGCTTATGCACCGCGCCGGTAAAAGCCCCTTTCACATGACCAAATAATTCACTTTCTGCCACCGTCTCCGGTAACGCGGCACAGTTCAGATAGATAAGCTCATTAGCCCGGCGGGTTGATTGCTGGTGAATAGCCTGAGCGACTAACTCTTTCCCCGTTCCCGTTTCACCGGTTATCAACACATTGAGATCCGAAGGCGCCACAATGCTGATTTCTTTCTTCAGTTGCAGCAGGGTGGCCGATTCACCAATGATCTCACTGACCGAAGATTCATTATGTTCCCGTTGCAGGGAGGTGAAGGATGTGGTGTTTTTTTCCAGCTGTTCCAGCAACAGCGCATTGTTTAGCGCAGTGCCAGCCAGATTCGCCACAAAACGCAGTTCCCGGTCGCGAAAGGCTTCAAAATGACCTGCCTGCAATGCATCCAGCGTCAGTGCCCCGATCAGGGTTTGCCCATAAAACAGCGGTAAACCAATACAGGCATGAACATGCAGCTCGGTATTATCAGGAATGAGTCCATCCCAGGGATCGGGTAAATCACTGTCCGCAGGAAACCGCACCACATCACCCGCACGGGCAATCGCTTCCAGCCGGGGGTGGGCGTCAACACGAAAACGACGCCCCATCACATCAGGTGCCAACCCCGCTGTGGCAAGGGGGCGAAAGCTGAGATTTTCATAACGCAGCAGCGCGGTGGCATCGCACTTAAATAAATGGTGGATACTGTGGATGATGCGACTGAAGCGATCATGACTGGATAAGCCACTCTGCAATTCCACTGCCAGAGCGGCAATACCGTCAAAGGAAAGGGCCATGATGTTTTCTCGCCAGATAATGTTAAAAACACAATAGCAATGCATTGTAATATTGACAAATCATAAAAAGTTTAATGTTTAAGATCATATAATTACCAACTGGCATTGATCATGCCTGAACAGTACATGCTGACTAAATAACAGGTGAACCTACTATGAAACATCGTGATGAAGTCTTTGCCCTGGTCGAGGCCGCAATACAAAACAATGTCATCCGCGAGATGAACGAATTGCTCGGACAGCTGAGTTCCGATACTGAGCTGAGTCGTGAAGATCGATTTGCAGCCCAGCAACGCCTGCGTCAGGCCGTTTTTATGCGTGATCGGGAAAAGGAGGAACTTGCTGCACAACGTCATAAATGGCTCACACGCGGCGGAATTATTAAATGAGAAGGCATGATGAAATTGTAAAAATGACAATATAAAAATCAATTTTGATTTTTAATTCATTGTAAAAATGACATCATTTAAATAATAAAACACAGGAAATACAACAGGTTAAAACATGGCATGCCTGATGCAATAAGTGAATCAACCTTCATTGCAAATGAGCAGGAATACACCATGCATATCCATGTTAAAAACAACACCTTTTGGGTAGGACAACGCGACTGGGAGGTACAGCATTTTCACGGTCAGGAATACAAAATACTGCGGGGTACCAGCTATAACAGTTACCTGATTAAAGAAGAGAAAAACATTCTGATTGATACTGTTGATCCCCGGTTTCGCGCCGACTTTGTCAAAAACCTGGCGCAGGAGATTGATATACAGACCCTCGATGCCATCGTGATTAACCATGCCGAGGAGGACCATGCCGGTGCGCTGGAAGAGTTAATGAAGCTTATCCCCGGCCCCCCCATCTACTGCACCGCAAATGGTGTCGATTCCATCACCGGCCATCATGGCCTTTACGTTGCTTAAGCAATTAACGCTCTGACACAATAGGTAAAAAATATGCAACGCATCCCACAAAACTTCATCCATACCCGTTCCACTCCCTGGTGGAATAAAGAGAGCGCTCCTGCCGCGCTATTTAACCATCACAACACCAAAAAAGGTGTTTATGGACGATTATCGGTCATGCAGGGTGCCGTAAAATATTTTGGCTTTCCCGATGCTAATACTGCTGTTCCTGATATAGAGGTCATCATTGAAGCCGGGCAATTTGGCGTCAGCCCACCACAAAAGTGGCATCGTATTGAGTTACTGACTGAAGATACTTATTTCAATATCGATTTCTTTGCTGATCCCGATACACAACTGGAAGGGGCAGGATTAGGACAGGTCGTTAACTCACAGAAATAAATAAAACGAAGCCGCATTAAATGCGGCTTTTTTTACGTGCTGTGATTTTATTCCACTTTGATACCTGCCGCTGGCGTCCAGCTATGCCATATCTGCCAGAACACCTCACCGACAACCTCACGTAAATCATCGATATCGAAATCGGCCTTCACTGCAACCTCTGCCAATGTTGCCGTTATCATCGATTTATGCGGCTTTTCGGCCAGTGCCAACTGAAAACCCTCACAGTGATTACCCAGCCACACCATACGGCTGCAAGTACAGGAAGGTGCATTGTGTACCACTAAATTCGGGTCCATTTTTTCTTCAACCAACATATCAGGTCCTTATCAATTCGCTGTTACCGTTAAGCGGGTAATGCAAGTAATGTGCCAATTTTAAGAGCCCTGTTTTTAAGGGATGAATACCGCTATTTTCTGGAAAATTGTCTATTTGACCTTTCTTACCGACATAAATTGTGTAATTAACAATAAAAATAAAGCAAAGCGGCAGCTATTATTTAAATGATAATCATTATCCATTGCGAGCTAATAAAACACCTTTCAAGGTATAAATATTAAAAAATCATGAAAACAAGTGGTTAATAAAAAATGAAACCTGCCCTTACACATTGAAGGGGTATCTGGCTTGATTATTTCCCCATTTCTTTCTATGTAAAAATAACCCTTCATGATGAGTTGCTCACCTCGCAGGTAAATATACCTCTAAAGGGGTATGACAATCAGCGCATAAGATGATTCTGGATCAAAGTTTTTAACCTACTGTTATTGATTTAATAAAAAGAAACCCATGCAGTCAGGCTTTAACACCAGGAGGAATATGTGAGCGTAAAAAAGCTTCCATCTGAAAAATCGTTAATACAGCAGTGGACTCCTGAAGACCCCGATTTTTGGCAACAGCAAGGACAACATATTGCACGACGCAATTTGTGGATCTCAGTCAGCGCGTTATTACTGGCTTTCTGCGTCTGGATGCTTTTTAGTGCCGTTACGCTAAATCTCAATCGGGTCGGATTTAATTTTTCTGTTGACCAGCTGTTTTTATTAACCGCCCTGCCATCATTATCCGGCGCGATTTTTCGTGTGCCCTATTCGTTTATCGTACCGGTGCTCGGCGGCAGACGCTGGACAGTCATCAGCACCGCGATTTTAGTGATCCCCTGTCTGTGGCTCGGCTTTGCCGTGCAAAATCCCGCCACCCCCTATTCGGTGTTTATCATCATTGCGTTGCTGTGCGGATTAGCCGGGGCAAATTTTGCTTCCAGCATGGGTAATATCAGCCTGTTTTTCCCGAAAGCACGTCAGGGATCAGCCTTAGGCATCAACGGTGGCTTGGGCAATCTGGGGGTGAGCGTCATGCAATTACTCGCCCCGCTGGTGATTGTGGTGCCTTTTGTCGGCGGCATCACCCTGCAGGATGGCAGCACCTTGTGGCTGGCGAATGCCGCATGGATTTGGGTGCCATTGCTGATTATTGCCTCGTTTGCCGCCTGGTTTGGTATGAACGATATCGCCGGGATGCGTGCGTCGTTACGTGATCAGCTCCCGGTGCTCAAAAGTGTCCATCTGTGGATTTTGGGCATGTTGTATCTCGCCACCTTTGGCTCTTTTATCGGTTTCTCCGCCGGTTTTGCCATGCTGGCTAAAACGCAATTCCCGGAAGTCAATATTATCCATCTCGCCTTCTTTGGCCCTCTGTTGGGCGCACTGGCGCGTTCCGCAGGCGGCATGATTTCCGATCGCCTGGGTGGCGTGCGTGTCACGACGGTTAATTTCCTGCTGATGGCGTTCTTTTCTGCGCTGGTGTTTTTAACCTTGCCTGGTGCGCGAGGAGCCTCATTTTTAAGTTTTTATATCGTGTTTATGGGGCTGTTCCTGACCGCAGGTTTGGGTAGCGGCTCTACCTATCAAATGATCGCCGTGATATTCCGCCAGCTCACCCAACAACGCATGCTGGCAAAAGGAGCCAGTCCTGAAGTGGCCCGTCATACGGCCATTACCGACACCGCCGCAGCACTGGGCTTTATTTCTGCGTTGGGTGCCATTGGCGGTTTTTTCATTCCGAAAGCCTTTGGTACATCGCTGGAAATAACCGGTTCCCCCGTCGGCGCGATGAAAATATTCCTGTTGTTCTACCTCGTTTGTTTTTTTATCACCTGGATTCTTTACGGCCGTCGTAAAGCGGTCACCGAATAATTACTGGAGAAGCGTCATGAGTAAACTTCTTGACCGCTTTCGCTATTTCAAACAGAAAGGTGAAAGTTTTGCAGATGGGCATGGTCAGGTGTATCACACCAACCGTGACTGGGAAGACAGCTATCGCCAGCGCTGGCAATACGACAAAATTGTACGCTCCACCCACGGTGTCAATTGTACCGGTTCCTGTAGCTGGAAGATCTATGTCAAAAACGGTCTGGTCACCTGGGAAACACAACAGACAGATTACCCGCGCACCCGCCCTGACCTGCCTAATCATGAGCCACGCGGTTGCCCGCGCGGTGCCAGTTACTCATGGTATCTCTACAGTGCCAATCGCCTGAAGTATCCCCTGATTCGCAAAGCGCTGCTGGAGCTGTGGCGTGAAGCATTGGGCCAGCACGACGACCCGGTTAGCGCCTGGCAGGCGATTATGGCCGACAGCGCAAAGAGCGAGCATTTTAAAACCCAGCGTGGCCGTGGTGGCTTCGTACGGGCCAGCTGGCAGGAGTTAAACACGCTGATTGCCGCCGCCAATGTCTGGACCATCAAAAATTATGGCCCGGATCGTATCGCCGGTTTTTCCCCGATTCCCGCCATGTCGATGGTCTCCTATGCGGCGGGTACACGTTATCTGTCGCTGATCGGCGGCACCTGTCTGAGTTTTTACGATTGGTACTGCGATCTGCCACCGGCCTCGCCGATGACCTGGGGTGAACAAACCGACGTGCCGGAATCAGCCGACTGGTACAACTCCAGCTATATCATTGCCTGGGGTTCCAATGTGCCGCAGACCCGTACGCCGGATGCCCATTTCTTCACCGAAGTGCGCTACAAGGGCACCAAAACGGTTGCCATCACCCCCGACTACTCCGAAGTCGCCAAACTGAGCGATCAGTGGCTGGCCCCAAAACAAGGCACCGATAGCGCACTGGCGCTGGCGATGGGGCATGTGATCCTCAATGAGTTCCACCTGAAAAACCCCAGCGATTACTTTATCAACTACGCGCGCCACTACACCGATATGCCGATGCTGGTAGTGCTGGAACCACGCGAGGATGGCAGTTTTGCCCCCGGTCGCCAATTACGTGCGGCTGATCTGGTCGATAACCTTGGTGAGGAAAATAATCCGCAGTGGAAAACCGTGGCCTGTGATGCTGGCGGTGAACTGGTGGTGCCCAATGGTTCGATTGGTTTCCGCTGGGGTGAGAAAGGCAAATGGAATCTGGAGCCGAAAGCAGCAGGCGCGACCACGCAATTAGCGCTGAGCCTGATTGAGCAGCGCGATGCGGTGCTGGATGTGGCTTTCCCCTATTTTGGTGGCCTGGAAAGCCCGCATTTCCGCCATGTGAAACAGGAATCGGTGCTGCTGCATAAACTGCCGGTGAAATACCTGACGCTGGCGGACGGTAGCCAGATGCCGGTGGCCTCTGTTTATGATTTAACGCTCGCCAACTATGGCATCGATCGCGGGCTGGATGATAGCAACTGCGCCCGTGATTATGACGATGTTCGTGCCTACTCCCCGGCATGGGCGGAACAGATTTGTGGCGTACCACGCAGCCAAATCGAAAAAATTGCCCGTGAGTTTGCCAGCACTGCGCATAAAACCCACGGACGCTCGATGATCATCCTCGGTGCCGGTATCAATCACTGGTATCACATGGATATGTCCTACCGCGCCCTGATCAACATGCTGGTTTTTTGTGGCTGCGTCGGTCAGACCGGGGGCGGCTGGGCGCATTATGTCGGACAGGAGAAACTCAGACCGCAAACCGGCTGGACGCCGCTGGCTTTCGCGCTGGACTGGAACCGTCCGCCGCGCCATATGAACAGCACCTCGTTTTTCTATAACCACGCCAGCCAGTGGCGGTTTGAAAAGCTACAGGTAAAAGAGTTGCTGTCGCCGTTAGCCGATCCACAACAGTATTCTGGGCATTTGCTGGATTTCAACGTTCGCGCTGAACGGATGGGCTGGCTGCCCTCCTCACCACAACTCAATATCAACCCGCTGGATATCGCGGCGAAGGCCCAACAGGCCGGTCAGACTGCCGAAGCCTGGACCGCCGCCGCGTTGAAGGCTGGCGATCTGCGCATGGCCAGCGAACAACCCGATAGCGGTAACAACCATCCACGCAATATGTTTATCTGGCGCTCCAATCTGCTGGGTTCTTCAGGTAAAGGCCATGAATATATGCTGCGCTACCTGCTGGGGACCGAGAGCGGCATTCAGGGGGAACCCGAGGATGATGAGGCGCTGATGCCGGAAGAGGTGGAATGGCAAACCGCCGCCCTTAAAGGCAAGCTGGATCTGCTGGTGACGCTGGATTTTCGCATGTCCAGCACCTGCCTGTTTTCCGATATCGTCCTGCCCACCGCCACCTGGTATGAAAAAGATGATATGAACACCTCGGACATGCATCCGTTCATTCATCCCCTTTCCGCTGCCGTTGATCCCGCCTGGGAATCAAAAAGCGACTGGGAAATCTACAAAGGCATCGCCAAAACCTTCTCACAGCTGTGCGTGGGACACCTGGGTCAGGAGACCGATGTGGTGTTGCAGCCGATTCAGCACGATTCACCGGCCGAACTGGCGCAGACGGGTGACATCCTCGACTGGAAAAAAGGCCAGTGTGATTTGATCCCCGGTAAAACTGCACCGCATATCATCAGCGTCCAGCGCGATTATCCGGCCACTTACGAACGTTTTACCTCGGTTGGCCCGCTGCTGGAAAAACTGGGGAATGGTGGCAAAGGGATCAGCTGGAATACCGACAAAGAAGTGGATCTGCTGCGTCGTCTTAATTACGTCAAAGCGGAAGGACCAGCGAAGGGACAACCGCAGATCAACAGCGCGATTGATGCGGCTGAAGTCATCCTGACGCTGGCACCGGAAACCAATGGCCAGGTGGCGGTGAAAGCCTGGAATGCGCTTAGCGAGTTCACCGGCCGTGATCACGCGCATCTGGCGCAGCCAAAAGAAGAGGAGAAAATCCGCTTCCGCGATATTCAGGCCCAGCCGCGCAAGATCATCTCCAGCCCGACCTGGTCAGGACTGGAAGATGAACACGTTTCCTATAACGCCGGGTACACCAATGTGCATGAGCTGATCCCGTGGCGCACCCTGAGTGGCCGTCAGCAGCTGTATCAGGATCACCCGTGGATGCGTGCGTTTGGTGAAAGCCTGGTGGCCTATCGTCCTCCGGTGGATACACGCAGCGTGGCGAATTTAAGCCATATCCCGTCGAATGGTTTCCCGGAGAAGGCGCTTAACTTCCTGACCCCGCATCAGAAATGGGGGATCCACTCCACTTACAGCGAGAACCTGCTGATGCTGACGCTGTCGCGCGGTGGCCCCATCGTGTGGATGAGCGAAGCCGATGCCCAGGAGCTGGGTATCAAAGATAACGACTGGATTGAAGCCTTCAATGCCAACGGGGCATTAACCGCGCGCGCGGTGGTCAGCCAGCGCGTACCCGCTGGTATGACCATGATGTATCACGCGCAGGAGCGTCTGATGAATATCCCCGGCTCCGAGGTCACCGGGATGCGTGGCGGTATCCACAATTCCGTTACCCGCGTCTGTCCCAAACCCACGCATATGATTGGCGGCTATGCGCAACTGGCTTATGGCTTTAACTACTACGGCACCGTTGGGTCTAACCGTGACGAATTCATCATGGTACGCAAGATGAACAAGGTGAACTGGCTCGATGACGAAAACCGCGATCAGGTCCAGGAGGGTGCGCAATGAAAATCCGTTCACAAGTCGGCATGGTGTTAAATCTGGACAAATGCATTGGTTGCCATACCTGCTCAGTCACCTGCAAAAACGTCTGGAGTAGCCGTGAAGGTATGGAATATGCCTGGTTTAACAATGTTGAAACCAAGCCAGGGCTGGGCTATCCCCATGCGTGGGAAGATCAGGAAAAATGGCACGGCGGCTGGATCCGTAAAATCAACGGTCGCCTGGCGCCGCGGCTCGGTAATCGTACCTCGGTGTTATCCAAAATCTTCGCCAACCCGGTGTTACCGGCCATTGATGATTATTACGAACCCTTCACCTACGACTATCAGCATCTGCATACCGCCAAAGCGGGAAAAAACCAGCCCACGGCACGCCCGCGTTCTCTGATCAGTGGCGAACGCATGGATAAAATCACCGGTGGTCCCAACTGGGAAGAGTTACTGGGCGGTGAATTCAGTAAACGTTCGGCGGATAAGAACTTTGATTCGATGCAAAAGGAGATGTACGGGCAGTTTGAAAACACCTTCATGATGTACCTGCCGCGTTTATGTGAGCATTGCCTGAATCCCAGCTGTGTCGCTACCTGCCCCAGCGGCGCGATCTACAAGCGTGAAGAGGACGGCATTGTGCTGATCGATCAAGACAAATGCCGTGGCTGGCGTATGTGCATCAGTGGCTGCCCTTATAAGAAAATCTATTTCAACTGGAAAAGCGGCAAATCCGAGAAATGTATTTTCTGTTATCCGCGTATTGAATCCGGTATGCCGACTGTTTGCTCTGAAACCTGCGTCGGCCGTATCCGCTACCTTGGCGTGTTGCTGTATGACGCCGATAAAATTGCCGAGGCGGCCAGCACCGAAGACGAGCAACAACTGTATGAACGCCAGTGCGATGTGTTTTTAGATCCCAACGATCCACAGGTGATCGAGGAAGCGCTGAAGCAAGGCATCCCACAAAATGTGATCGATGCGGCTCAGGCTTCACCGGTATGGAAACTGGCGATGGACTGGAAGCTGGCGCTGCCGCTGCATCCGGAATACCGCACGCTGCCGATGGTGTGGTACGTGCCGCCGTTGTCTCCGATTCAGTCAGTCGCCGATAACGGTGGGCTGGAAAGCAATGACAGCGTGCTACCCGATGTCGAAAGCCTGCGTATTCCGGTGCAGTACCTGGCGAATATGTTAACCGCAGGCGACACCGCGCCGGTGCTGCGCGCCCTGAAACGCATGATGGCGATGCGTCATTTCAAACGTTCTCAAACGGTAGAAGGCGTCACCGATACCCGCGCGCTGGAGGAAGTCGGCCTGACGGAAGCCCAGGTTGAGGAAATGTACCGGTATCTGGCGATTGCCAATTACGAAGATCGTTTCGTCATCCCCACCAGCCATCGTGAACTGGCACGCGAAGCATTCCCGGAACGCAATGGTTGTGGCTTCAGCTTTGGCGATGGCTGCCACGGCAGCGATACCAAATTCAACCTGTTTAACAGTCGCCGTATTGATGCCATCAACGTTGGCGATAAAGCGGGAGGTGAATGATGGAGATTCTGAAACTCATCGGCATCCTGCTGGAGTACCCCGACGAAGAGATCTGGCAACATCAGGAGGAGGTGCTGTCGCTGGCCGCGCAACAGCAGCCGGGATTGCTGCCTTTTGTGCAGCAGTATCTCGCCACACCCCCGCTGGATATGCAAAGCGATTGGTGTGCCTTATTTGAACGTGGCCGGGCAACCTCATTGCTGCTGTTTGAACATGTGCATGCGGAGTCACGCGATCGCGGCCAGGCGATGGTGGATTTACTGGCGCAATATGAACAGGCCGGATGGCAACTTAACTGCCGCGAACTGCCCGACTATCTGCCGCTGTATCTTGAATACCTGAGTATGTTGCCTGCCAGCGAGGCGCGTCAGGGGTTGCTGGATATCGCCCCGATTCTGGCGTTGATCGGTGGACGCCTGAAGGAACGCGACAGCAACTTTAGCCAGCTGTTTGATGCGATGCTGCGTGTGGCGGAAAGTCCGCTACGCAGTGACAGCGTCACTAAACAGGTGGCCAGTGAGGTTCGCGATGACACCCACGCCGCGCTGGATGCGGTTTGGGAGGAAGAACAGGTGAAGTTTATTGATGACAACGCCTGTGATAACAGCGCGCAGCAGCAACATCAACGACGCTTCCGGGATGAGCACTCACCCCAGTATCTCGATCTCTCTGCGGGAGGATCACGCTAATGCACTATCTCAATTTGTTGTTCTTTGATATCTACCCCTACCTGTGCGGCACCGTTTTTCTGGTCGGCAGCTGGCTGCGTTACGATTATGGTCAGTACACCTGGCGCGCCTCCTCCAGCCAGATGCTGGATAAAAAAGGCATGCGGCTGGCCTCTAATCTGTTTCACATCGGTATCCTCGGTATCTTCTTCGGTCACCTGTTTGGCCTGCTGACACCGCACTGGGTGTACGAGCCATTCCTCTCCATTGCCGCTAAGCAGAAAATGGCGATGGCGGCGGGCGGCGTGTTTGGCATCATGACGCTGGTGGGTGGCTTGTTACTGTTGAAGCGTCGGCTGTATAACCCGCGCATCCGGGCGACATCGACCCATGCCGATGTGCTGATCCTTGCCATTCTGGTGATCCAGTGCACGCTGGGTCTGACCACTATCCTGTTCTCGATGCAACATATGGACGGGGAAGGCATGATGAAACTGGTGGGTTGGGCGCAGGCAATTGTCACCTTCCGTGGCAATGCCGCAGAGCATCTCAACGGGGTGGAATGGATCTACCGCGTGCATCTGGTGCTGGGCATGACCATATTCCTGGTGTTCCCGTTTACGCGTCTGGTACATGTGTGGAGTGCGCCGGTGGAATACTTTACCCGCCGCTACCAGGTGGTCCGTTCTCGTCGATGAAAAACTCCGTCCAGCAGGGGTCTGCCTGCTGGACGGAAGCCAATCCGTTGCGATGACAAGTTTGAAACTGCGCGGCATACGGCGCTTTTATCTGGCAATAAGTCATATAATTAGCACAAATTAATGCCCATCGTGAAACGGAGTTCCTATGGATATCAATCCAACCCTATCCGTGCGTCCAGTATCAACTTCCGCCATGCCCGGTACGGGTAAAAGGCGCAAACTCACTCAGAATCTGCACCGCGTACAACACGCCCCTGCTCAACCCGCCAGTAATACCCCTGTCCGCCATAAAACTGCGCTCAGAATCCTGAATCAGGAAATCGAGAATGTCTGTCTGCATGCGCTGATGACGGATTTTAACACCTGGTGGGACAACGTCCCACGAGTGGGGAGCAAGCAAAGCCAGCTGGAACATTTGTTGTTTCAGTTCGGGCGGCATGAAATCGGTGATTTGATGGCATACCAGCTTCGGGAAGTGCTGCTGCTTAATGACATCACTGTTAACGTCACTGCGGCGAGTGACGCACTGGCCACGGTTAAAGCGGAAGTGTCCGCCGATGATCAATTGTGGTTTGACGCCTACAGTAAAAAAAATCCCATCAGGCGCCAGGCTCCCGTCACCGGCTGGGTCAGAACCCTGCTGAATGCAGAGGGATGTCCCAGGCTTAAACAACCCGCCCTGCGACGTGCCCTGTTGAAAATTGGTGTCGATGTGATTTCGACCACGCTTAATGTTCTGCTGCGCGCGCTTAAGGTAGAAATCACCGATGAACAACGGACGCAGGTTAACCAGCTGTGGCAATCGCTGGCCAGCGAAGACTGCTTAATTAGCCGGCTGGTTATGCTGATGAATATGGCTGAATATCAGCAGTCAGGATTACAGGACAATCAGTTACAGAAAGCGCTTGCCGTGAATGACCACATCATGAAAAGCGCGCTCTCGGTATTTAACGCGACCATCAATAGCGAGCAGCAACGCTGGTTTGATACATGGTTCGCGGCTAATCGCAAAAAGCTCACTAACCATACCACTTCAGGTGCACTGGTCATTTTGCTGTCACAGGGGGGACGCCCGCCACTGGAGCAGGGACAATTATGGCGTCTGTTGTGGCTAGCTGGCGTAACCCTGGGATTTGCCAGCCTCAGTCTGGCGCTCAGCACCGTCAATGAAAGTATGGTGGTGAACCTCACCGATGAACAGAACAGGCATAGTCGCGAGACCTGGGATCGCTATAGTCAACAGGGGGGCATGTCCCCGGAGAAAATGATGGGGCTGACGATGATAGAGTGCAAAATCAATGCCGCTCAACTGTCATTTGTCCTGAGTCACGCCGGTATCGAAGTCTGCCCGACCAGTATGCACCGCGCGGGACTGGCAGCCAAAACCCATCTCCCGGCGCGGGAAGTACTGAATTGGGCAACTGACAACTGGAAACAACTCACTGACCAGAGAATAGTGACACCCTTTGCTGAAAAGGATAAAAAATTCCGGGTGCTAAAAATGCTGGGCCAGACGG
The DNA here is from genome assembly GCF_002095535.1 of Pantoea cypripedii. Lineage (NCBI taxonomy): Bacteria > Pseudomonadati > Pseudomonadota > Gammaproteobacteria > Enterobacterales > Erwiniaceae > Pantoea > Pantoea cypripedii. The sequence continues at coordinate 303,582 of NZ_MLJI01000003.1, read as the reverse complement.
GGTGTCCACAGGCGCTAAAGGAGATGACCACGCCCGCATTGATGCACCTGATGTGGGAAATTGGCGCAGATGTCAGCTTCACTACCCTGAGTATCGCGCTGGACATCATCACCCGCCAGGCGGTTGCCTCCACATCGTCCACGCCTGCATCTGGTACCGCAGATCAACAACACGTTGAAAGGCTATCCGCAATCCCTGATGAGTTCGGCTATCAGGATGCGCACGAATGGGATGACCTGCTCAATATTGAACCCACGAAATAACCCCCCTCCTTCTCCAGGCACGGAATCCTTATGAATAGCCAAATAACCAACCCGACTTTGCCCCTGCTGCCAGCGGGAACCGCCCCCGTTATACTTTGGCCAACCGGTTTCACATCGCAGATTACTTTTGTTAACCAAAGCCCCCTGCATCTCTCGTTAAGCCCCAATATCCATGACAGCGCAGAAGAATATGAAAAGTGGCGGAGGGACTGGATCGAGACCAATCTGCAAGCTGTTGCCAGTAAAGGCACTACACTGGAGCAGCTGATAGCGCTACAGAGAATGCCGGGCTATCAGGACTCCAGCCTTGAATCGTTGACGCACGCCGTAAGGCTGGCAGGAATGAAGGTGACGCGCGATACGGTGAAACTGGCGCAAACGGCGCATCGGACAAATATCTCTGATACGCAGCAAAAATGGTTTGATGCCAGCTGGAGAAACGTTTCTGGCATCACCAAAAAGGAGCGTCTTGCCAGCCTGCTGAGCCAGGCGGGCAGACCCCCGATCAAGGCTCCAGAGTTATGGTTATTACTGTATAACGCGGGTCAGCGCATAGGATTGACGACGGTACGCAATATGCTGAGTGCGGCAAAGGTGAATATCGAACAGTCCCAGATAAAGCTGGTGAACGATACCTGGAATTCCCTCGACCATCGACAGACCACCAGCATTGTGACACAGCTAATAAGGTTGTTGTTGTTGCTGGAAAACCAAACCCGCCTGCAACCGGTTGAAGTGCTGGTTGCCCTGACGGAAGGAGATGTCGACGTCAATACCACCGCGATGGGACATGCCGCCGCCGCTGTGCGGGCAAAGTTTACCCAGGCCGACGTGGAGTGGATAAAGTTAACCTGGCCGGGCATCAACAGGGAGCTGCCGCAGTTTATGCAGATAATGGATTTACTCAACCAATATCCACAGCTCGATGACATCACCCCTGGCAAGATAGTGCGTTTACTGTGGGAGATTAACGCCTATGTTTGCCCGGCGACCATCGGCAATGCGCTCAGCATGGTCAGACAACAACGGGATAACCTGATCATTATCCCTGATGATCCGCTGCCTGAACTTATCGATCTGGAACCGGAATCTCCCCCTGCGGCGGAGGCAAAGCCAGTCGCTCCCATCCGATTTCAGTTGCCAGAGCAAGACGAACTTTTCCCACTTCAGGTTCAGGAGTGGAAATGGCAGCTGGACCAGGAACTGGACCCCTAACCAAACAGAGACATTTTTATGTATAGCCCTTCAACATCATTCTCTGCCGTATCAGGTTCAGCCGCGGTTGGCTGTGTGCAGAATCCGTTCAACCCGCCTTTTGCCATTACCACCGTGCGCCAAAGCGCGCAGCAACTTTCCCGGACGCCCGTGAAAAAAAGCCCAGGTGCCGGGTTACCCGAGCTACCGGGTCTGATTACTCAGCACTGGGAAACGTTTATCAAGGAAAATGATGTCGTCACCGCCTTAGAAAAATTGCTATTTCTGCTGAGCGACAAGTTTTTGCAGGAAACACAAACATCCGAGCTACTGGCCATCCTGAATAACAATGGCGTGCAGGTAAACAAAAACGCGCTGCCACCCGCCCTTGCCGTAGCGCGCGTGAGACTCGATGCCGCTATCCAACAGTTAATTGAGACCACCTGGAACCGGATTGCCCGAGAATGCCATCTGGCAGGCAAGTGTGAGCGGCTTAAGTTGCTGCTGGACGAATTGAGTTATCTGCATCTGCATCCAGCACAGATGCGACGCGGCCTGCTGGCGATGAAAGACCACCTGAATGTCCCGTTGCCCAAGCTCTGTCCTCTGATGAAACCGTTCAAAGTGATCCTGTCAGAAAAAATGGAAAAGTGGGTTAAAGAGAACCTCAAAGTCGCCTCCCGAGCGGGTAAACCCCTGGATATATTGATCGCTTTACTGCAACGACCCGGCTATGAAGATTGCCACTGGGCAGAATTGAAATCGGCGCTGGATAACGCCGGTCTGCGCATGAGTGATGACATGATTAAGCTGGCGCAGACCGCCTTTCGGACGAAAATCGCCGAACGTCAGCAGCGTTGGTTTGATAGTTGCCAACGCAGAAAACATAAAGAAACCAAGCAGGAGTGGCTGTTAAGCCTGTTAAGCCAGAAGGACCGCCCCGGTATGGATGAGCCGCAATTCTGGTTGCTGCTCTACAATGCCGGGTCCGAGACCAGTATGACCACCGTGAGAAACGTGATGAAACTGCAAGGGATCGCGCAGGACCAGTATATTGCACAGGTTAAATCACGCTGGGATGCCATCAATCGTGGAAAGAATATCAGCAATATCAATCAACTGATGCTGTTGTTGCTGTGCCTCAAACATCAATCTATTCCCCTGCAAGAGTTGCATGACGCCATGGAACTCGCCTGTGTGCCGATTGAACGCACCGAACTGGGACAGGTTTACGAGGCGGTCAGAACTCACGTTTCACGGGAGGAGGCAGCGCGATTTCGTATCATCTCTCATGCCACTCCTGTCTTCGGTACCCCCTATCAACAGATGGTGAGAATGTTGGGTCAGTGGGAAGATTTGCCTGAACTCAGCGCCGCCAAAGCGCTGCGTTTATTGTGGGAGTCTAAGTTCTACCCCGCGAGTTTTGCCGAAGTGATCATGGCCCTTGCCGAGGCACGGGGAGAGGAAACTGCGCCTGCTTCACCTCATGAACGACTGGACCTGGAATGGCTGGGACCGTCAGCCCTGCATTTCGCCGCCGTAGAGGTTGTGGATACCCCGGCACTGATTCCATCCCTGGAACAGTGGTATGACGGGACGATGGCGTCGGGCCATGACAATGATGTCAATTTTCGTCTGAACCCGGAACAAGAACTGAAATGGTCACTGGACCAGGAACTGAGTTAATCCGTCGCCTCGCGAAACACCAGTGGCAAATATCCTGATGCCTCAGCGCTGACCAGTACGGCACCGTCACGCACGGCAAACGGTATTTCCCCCTGTGTAAGGCAGGATTGCAGCACCGATAAGGATTGCACCGCAAACACCAGTGCCACCATCCGGGCTTCAGGCGCGGTAATCGCCATGCCAAACTCCCTGCTCACCTGTTGCGGGGTGATCACCCGGATACGCGCCCGCCCTCCCTGCAACGCATAGCCCGCGCCGCTGCTATCCAGCACCGGCTCGCTGGCAAACAGCCGGGCATACAGCGCAATTCCGGCACCGGGATTATCGGCGGCCAGCACGAACTCGGTAATGTCTTGCACCCCGTTGGGATGTTGCTGCCACTCCGGTTGCCACACGGCCTGTGGCGTCAGGTGCTGGCAGAAAAAACTGAATCCTCCGGCAACCGCGCTGGCGCGCAGCCGGGTGATACAGAACCGGGCGTCACACTGTTCACCGTCAGGCAGTGTCACTTCACGAGAGAACAGGGTTGGCGGTTCTCCCTCCAGTTGCAGTGCCTTCAGTATCTGCCACGCCTGGCGGGCATCGGTGGTTTTCCATACCAATCCTGCCAGACCAATCGTCACCTGCCATAATCCCCGGCTGCCCGTGGCGCGTGTCGGTTCATAACCCAGCAGTTCCAGATAATTTTCACCAAAAATCGCCAGATGATTGCTGGATCCCATGCTGTGATGACCACGCTCCAGTAATAGAAACCCCATCCGGGTAAAACGATCACAAGCCAGATCGAGTTGGTCATCAACATTAATCACCGCGTGGTCAAAACGCGGTTTGAGGGTGGATGTCATGCTGCCCGCCCTCCAAAGTAGAGTTCCCGCATCTGCGGATCGTTAAGTAACTTGTCTGCGCGGCCACTCATGGCGACCTTGCCCAGCGCCAGCACATAGGCGCGATCCGAGATATGTAACGCTTCCATCGCGTTTTGTTCCACCATCAACACCGTCACCTTTTCCTGATGACGGATAGTCTGAATCGCGCTGAATACGTCACTCAGCATCTTCGGTGACAGGCCAGCAGAAGGTTCATCTAACAACAGCACCTGCGGTGCGGGCATTAACGCCCGCGCCAGCGCCAGAATTTGTCGTTCTCCCCCCGAGAGTGCTGAGGCAGCCATGCGCCATTTGGCCTTAAGTACCGGATAGGTTTCTGCCAGGCTGGCCATGCGCTGACGCCGCTGTTGCGGGGCGAGAAACTGCCCGCCGGTTTGCAGGTTTTCTGCAATAGTCAGGTTGTTAAACACGTTATTTAATTGCGGAACAAATCCCAGCGCACAATCACGAACTTTGCGATGTGCCGGAATACCGCCGGTTTCCCGGCCATTGATGGTGACACTTCCCTGACGCGGAGCCAGAAAACCCGCAATGGTTTTTAACAGCGTTGATTTACCACAGCCGTTGGGTCCCAGCAGCGTAACGATTTCGCAGTCGGTAACCTCAAGCGAAATACCGTGCAGGATATCGATGCCCGGTGTGTACCCCGCCACCACCTCATTCAACCTGATCATACTGCTTCCCTTAATGCTGCTGTGCCGTGGCCGAGATAGGCCTCCAGCACCTGTGGATGGTTAGCCAGTTCATCCGGGCGGCAACTGGCGACGATCTGTCCGCGATCCAGCACAATGCAGCGCTGGCACAGGCTGGCGATAAAATGCATATCATGCTCAATCACCAGCAACGCAATTCCCTGTGTTGAGAGGTTCAGCAGCGTCTCTGCCAGTTGCTGGCGCAGATGCGGATGCACGCCTGCCATCGGCTCGTCGAGCATCAGCACCTGCGGATTGCCCATCAGCGCGCAGGCGATACCCAGCAGTTTCTTCTGGCCACCCGATAACGCCGCGGCGGGCAAGTTTTTCACCTTGCTGAGCAGCATCACTTCCAGCAAATGCAATGCTTTCTCTTTATCCTGCCGTTCGATTTTCCGTGCCTGCCGCAAGGCCAGCAAACCACTCCACAAACCATGGGCGCGCGTCCCGGCAGCCATCACCACTTCCAGCACCGTCATTTTTTCCGGCATCGCCGGTAACTGAAAAGTACGGGCGATACCGGCAGCGATAATGCGATGCGTGGGCAGACGGTCAATCGCGTGCTCGGCAAAACGTATGCTGCCGCTGTCCGCGGGCGCAAAGCCCGAGATGGTGTTCAGCAGGGTACTTTTGCCTGAGCCATTCGGCCCCAGCAGGCCGAGGATTTCCCCCTTCGCCAGACTGAAGCTGACGGAGGTCAACACCTTGTTACCGCCAAAGGCTTTACTCAGGTCCGTGACCTGTAAAATGGGTGTCATGATAAAACCCTCAATTTTTCCGGCAGCAGACCCGCCGGACGCAGCAGCAGGCAGAGCAGTAAAGTGAGTCCGACCAGACCGAGGCGCAATGCGCCGGTCAGATCAGCGCTGAAGTGTAAGTAGTCCTTGGCGAACGGAATCAGGTTGTATAACGTCTCCACCACCAGTACACCAAGCAGCACACCGCGCACGTTGCCCAGCCCGCCAATCATCACCATGCTCCAGATCAGAAAGGTTTCGGATGACAGCAGATAATCCGGGCTGGCGTAGTTGGTGTACCAGGCCAGCAGCATCCCTGCCAGGCTACCCATCACCGCACTGCTCATCAGCGCCCGACATTTCAGCCACGGCAGCGAGTAACCCATGCACATGGCCAGTTGCGGTTGCTCACGCATCAGGCGCAGCGCACGGCCAAAGCGACTGGCGGCAAAGCGTAGCGAAACTACGGTACTCAGTATCACCGCCAGCAGGATCACCATAGCGAACCCCCATGGCCCGCCGTTCCAGGGCGCGCTGATGCCGCCAATCCCCTGTGCGCCGCCGGTTATCTGATCCTCATTGGTAATGACAATGCGAATGATCTCCGCCAATGCCAGCGTCGCGATGCCCCAGTAATCCGCCGCCAGCTGACGACCCAGTGTCGCCATCAGCAGGCTGACTAACATGGCAACGGCGATACCTGCCGGTAAGTCTAACCACAATGACCAGCCGAACTGGCTGCTCAATGCCACTGCGTAGGCACCGATACCGACGAAAGCGATGTGGCCGAAGTTGAGGAGTCCGGCGTAACCTGCCTGGAGATTGAGCGCCAGCGCGACAACGGCGTAGATACCCACCAGACAGAAGATGTTGAGGAGAAAATCAGACACGACGCACCTCGCGGTTAAACAAGCCAAAAGGACGCAGCCATAACGCCAGCAGCAGCATGACAAACGAGCAGGCATTGACCCAGGTCACCGGCACAAAGGCCATTTGCCCGTCAATCAGACTGCCGAAATCGACATTGGTGATGAAGGTTTCCGTGATGGCGATCAGTAACGCACCAAACACCGCCCCAAGCGGGTTACCCAGCCCACCGAGAATGGCGGCCGCCAGCACCGGCAACATCAGGTCATTACCCTGGTTGATGTAGGCACTGCCCTGCATCGCCATCATCGAACCCCCGAGGCTGGCGAGCATCCCGGCCACCAGATTCACCACATGCACAATGGCGTTGGCATTCAGTCCCGATGCCGCCGCCAGCTCACGATTGCTGGCCAGCGCGCGCACCGCACGCCCCTGAGGAGTCCAGAACAACACCAGCGCAAAGGCGAGGATCAGCGTCAACGTAATCAACAGGCTGAATAACCGATCACTGGAGATACGTGCACCGGCAAACTCCCACATGCTGCCAATCGGCAGGTTAAAGCTGACGGGAGCCGATCCTTCGGCCCCTAACATCACCGCGATGATCACCATCGACACCGCCAGCGATCCAATCATGGCGTTGGCGGTGCCACTCTTCAGCAACGGCTGAAACACCCAGTGATGCAGCAGCACCGACAACAGGCCGCACAACCCAGCGGCCAGCAGCATCGCCAGCAACAGCGGCATACCGAGCTGCAACCCCCCGGCGGTCAGAAACGCGCCGATCATGGCGTATTGCATATGGGCGATATTGGCAAAACGCACCAACCCATAAACGAGGCTTAACCCCAGCGCTACCAGCGATAAATCGGCAGTGCGCATTAGCGTATCGAGCATAAACGGCAACATAGCGTTTTCCTGCAATCAAGACCGTAAAGGCACGGGTTAGCGCGCCACCAGTTCACCGTTCTGTGCTTTCACGTTGAGATACGGTTGGCTCTGGCGTTGGTTATCGCTATCCAGATCGAGTTTGCCGGTCAGGCCACTGAAGCCTGGTGCGACGGTTTGCATGGCGCTGATCATGGCTGCCGGTGCGCTGCTGTGCGCCTGCTTGATCGCGGCGGCAGCCAGCATGATGCTGTCATAGGCATAGCTACCGTAGACGGAGCGCGGTTTCTCTTTGAACTGCGCCTGATATTGCTGGTTGTAGGCTTCCGCCGCCTGATTACCACTGGCACCCCCTACTTCCATCCCCAACTGGCCGTTGGTGTACTGCGCGGGAGAGTCGGCAATCGCCATGGTCAGATACATGCCGTACCACGGGGTGTTGTGCAGGCCGAGTTCCCAGGCTTCACGGTTCAGGACGATGGCATCCTGGCCGTAGCTGGTATACACGTAAGCCTGGGGCTGGGCGCGGGAGATTTGCTCCAGTTCCCGGCGATAAGAAGGCTGGCCGCTGGTATACAGCACCTTCGCCACCACTTTGCCGCCAGCAGCTTCAAACGCTTTGGTGAATTGCTGTGCCATGCCCTGGCCGTAGGCCCCATCTGGCGCGACAAACGCCACTTTGCTGTAGCCCAGTTTGCGCACATCTGCGGCTGAGAAACGCGCGGAAAGATCATCAAGACCAATCACGCTCCACGAGGTTTTACCGATTTTGCGGATATCGGCACTGGTACCGGAAATATTGATATGCAGCAGTTGGTTCTTCACCAGATATTGTCCCACCGGGATAGTGACGCTGGAGGAGAAATCCCCCACCACCAGCGGCACTTTGTTGACCTGCGTCAGCTTGCGCACCGCACTCAGACCCGTCACCGGGCTACCTGCTGAGTCTTCCACCATGACCTGTAATTTTTCACCATTCACACCCCCCGCGGCATTGATCTGATTCACCGCCAGTTCGATACCGCGACGCTGATCTTCACCAATGCTGGCGCTGGTTCCGGTGAGCGGCAAAATCGCCCCCAGCGTGATATCCGCCAGCGCATTATGTGCAACCAGTGACAACAAAACACCCGTAACAGCCGAAAAGGGGAACATCTTTTTCATGATCTTTCTCCAGTTTTCAATGAGTTCCGGCTCTGAGGCCGGTATCTATCCCCACAAGGGGGCCCTGATGTTGGCGAGGTGAAGCAAAGTCGATGCAGAAGTGCATACACTTGTGTATTAAGCAAAGGCTGTGCCATGCGCCGCAATGGCTGGGATGATGAAGCAGCGACTTGCTGCCGCTGGTGAGAAAATACTCAACAAATACAACGCCGGTGACCGCAGAAATAATTTTACCTGGCAAACGATCGCGGGATTAAAAAACCAATCAGGCAGGGTTGTTCATAATGCACAAGTGAATACACTTAAGTCTATTTTGGTGCAGCGCTGTCATTTTATGGTGCAAATAAACATAATCATGACGTCTTAAATAAAGCGGAATTGCCTGAGAGGGTGCACGCAGAAGTGTATGCATTTATTTGTTGAGTTACGCCACGAGACTGTGCTAACAATTTAAAAATAGCGCTGCGGTAGTCACGATGCAGCAGAGAATTAAGGGGACAGCATTGGTCATCGCAAAAAAGAAAATCCGCAGTGCCGACAGCGTGGAAAAGGTGTACGAGAAGGTTAAGCTGTTGGCAATCGACTACCAGTTTCGTCCTGGCGAACGTGTCAATGAGGTCGAGCTGGCGGCAGAACTGGGGGTTTCCCGCACCCCGGTGCGCGAGGCGCTGAACCGTCTGGCGCAGGAAGGTTTTATGAACTTTGTGCCGAACCGGGGCTTTTATTCGCGCGATCTGACGCCAGACGGTGTGCGTGAACTGTATGAAGTGCGCATGGTGATTGAGCAATCCACCTTTCGCTTTGCCTGCCTGCGCGCCAGCGATGAAGATATTGCGCGAACTACCGCCATCTGGGAAAACGTCACCCTTCATCCCCCCGAGTTGCAGGATGCCGACTACTGGGCGCGCATTGCCCAGGTGGATGAGCAGTTTCATATGGAGATTGCCCGTATCGCCCGCAATACCCGGCTATACGAGATGCTGGAGAGTTTAAACTCCCTCAGCCGCTTCTTCCGTCGTATCGATCTGGAAGCCCCGGTACGCCGTAATAACGCTTACGACGAACATGTGGAAATTATTGCTGCGCTGCGCGCCCGTGATATTGATAAAGGCGTCCGTTTAATGGAACAACATATTTCCCTGAGTTCAGAGCATGCCGTGGCGGTGACCAAAGAAGGCCTGGCTCGGATATATTTAAGTCTTTGAATCATTAATTAGCGGCGGTTATTTACACCGCCATGTTATTACCTTTGATATTGCGGGGCGCTATGGGAGATATTTCTCAGGAGCTGATCCGTCAGGCGATTGACTGGCGGCGGGAATTGCATCGCATCCCGGAAATTGGTTTACAGGAAATCAAAACTTCAGAAAAGATCGCTGAGTTATTAAGCGGATTTGGTCTGGAAGTCTATCGTGGTATTGCCGGGACCGGTATGGTGGCGGTCCTGCACAACGGGCCAGGCCCCACTATCGGGCTACGCGCCGATATTGATGCGTTGCCGATGCAGGAACGCACTGGCTGTGACTGGCAATCGATCCATGCGGGAGCGATGCACGCCTGCGGCCATGATGGACACAGCGCCATCCTGCTCGGGGCCGCGCGTCATTTAGCGCAAACGCGCCAGTTTAGCGGCACCGTCTGTTTTATTTTCCAGCCCGCAGAAGAGAATGCCGGAGGTGGCCGCCTGATGATTGAGGACGGTTTATTCAGCCGTTTTCCGATGCAGTCGGTATTTGCACTGCATAACTGGCCCGGCCTGCCGCTGGGTGAATGCGCCATCAGTCCTGGGGTCATGATGGCATCGCAGGATAACTTCACCATCACGTTGCAGGGTAAAGGCTGCCATGCTGCCATGCCGGAACTGGGCGCTGACCCGATTATCGCCGCCTCGCAGCTGGTACTGGCATTGCAAACCATCGCCGCACGCCGCCTGTCGCCGCTGGAGCAATGTGTGATCAGCGTGACGCAGATTCACGCCGGGGAAGCGATTAACGTCATCCCGGATCGCCTGACGTTGGCTGGCACGCTGCGCTGCCTGAGCACCGCGACGCGCGAGCGTTGCTGGCAGTTAATCGACGATTATGCCCGCACTGTCCCGCAGGCCCTGGGTGTCACGGGGAGCGTCGAGTGGGCCTATGGATACCCGGTCACCGAAAACCACGCCAGCCAGGCTGACGCATTGCGCCAGGCCGCCCTCGCGACGCCTGCTATCACCTGTGTGCATGACAATCCGCGTCCCTCAATGGCGGCTGAGGATTTTGCTTATCTGTTGCAGGCCTGTCCCGGAGCCTATTTATGGCTCGGCGCGGATGGCGCGACGCCGTCCGCTTCGCTGCACAGCCCGAATTATGATTTCAATGATGACCTGATCGCCCCTGGTATCGGCTTGTGGGTTTCACTGGTGGAACGGTCATTGCCTTCGCGTTTTTCTGACCAGGAGATGCCCCGATGAGCCACATCCACTTCTTTGGTGCCGGACAGATGGCTGAAGCCATTATCCGCGCAGCGTTACAACGTCACACATTATCCGCCAGTCGCGTCACCCTTTCGGACATCGATCCGGCGCGCATTGCGCTGCTCCAGACGCGTTATCAACTCACCAGCACCCTGCCGGAAGCCGCGGCGCTGGCCAGTGCCGACTACATTGTGCTGGGCATCCGCCCCCAGGATGATCTGGCCACGGTTGCCGCACAGATTAATCAGTATGCCACCCCGACCACTACCGTCATCTCGATCATCGCCGGAGTGACGCTGGAGAAACTGGCATCGCTGTTGGGTGCCACGCGCCCCATCGCGCGCATCATCCCCAATACCCTCACCGATACCGGGCTGGGCTTCAGTGGCGTAGCGTTTAACCCACATGTCGAACGCGGCCCGCTGCTGCCGTTTCTGGAGAGTTTTGGCAAGGTGATGTTGCTGGAGGAACGCCTGATTGACGCCTTCACTGCCTTTGCCGTCGCCGGGGTGAACTACGTTTATTACTTTATCGAATCGTTAACGGATGCAGGGGTACTGGCGGGACTGACCCGCACGCAATCCACTCAGGCGGTGTATGAAAATCTTATCGGCGCAGTGGAGATGCTGAAGCTGAAACAGTGCCATCCGCGCCAGCTGATGGATATCAACAATTCTCCGGGCGGCGTTGGCATCAATGGAATTTTTGAACTGAACAAAAGTGATTTTGCTGCCGGGCTACAGCAAAGCGTGCTGGCGGCATTGCGCAGAACCACCGAATTATCCGGAAATTAAACGAAAACGCCCCCGCCGGAGAACCCGACGGGGGCGAGATTGACAGAGACAATCAGGCTTACGGCAGTTTATAAGCGATAACGTAATCGCCCAGTTTGGTGCCGAATGAACCGTGTCCGCCCGCCATAATCACCACATACTGCTTGCCATCGACCGCATAAGTCATCGGTGTGGCCTGACCACCCGCAGGCAGGCGTGCCTGCCACAGCAACTGACCATCACGGACGCTATAGGCGCGCAGATAGTTATCCAGCGTACCCGCCACGAAGAACACGTTACCGGCAGTGGTGACCGGGCCGCCTAACATCGGCACACCCATTTTGAACGGTAACGGCACCGGGGCGCTGTCACGCACCGTACCAATGCGTTTTTTCCAGACGATCTGATGATTTTGCAGGTTGATCGCGGAAACAAAGCCCCACGAAGGTTGCAGGCATGGCAGACCAAACGGTGACAGGAACGGATTCAGTTCCACACCATAAGGCACACCGTACATATGCTGCACGCCCGATTCGGAACCGGAGCCCGCAGCACCATCGGCACCCGGCTCAATCGGGTTGCCCGGACCACGCGGAATCAGTTTGGAGATAAACGGCATTGCCATCGGGTTGGCAATCGCAATTTGACGATCGGTATCCACCGCAATACCGCCCCATTCGAACATGCCGAAGTCACCTGGGAATACCAGCGTGCCCTGCTCAGAAGGCGGCGTAAACGGGCCTTCGTAGCGCAGACGATGGAACATCACGCGGCACACCAGCTGATCGAACATGGTGGCACCCCACATATCCTTGCCCTGCAATTTCTGCTGCGGACGGAAGGTCAGCTCAGAGAATGGCTGGTTGGGATTGAGATGATCACCTTTGGCCGGGCCTTGCGGAACCGGGGTTTCCGGTGCCGGGACCACTGGCTTGCCGGTTTCACGGTTCAGAACAAAAATGTTGCCGGTTTTAGCCGGGACATACACCACCGGAACGGTGTTGCCGTCTTTGTCAGTGATATCTGCCAGCGTCGGTTGTGACGGCAGATCCATATCCCACAGATCGTGGTGTACGGTCTGATAGAACCAGGCCAGTTTACCGGTGGAGGCATGCAGCGCTAACAACCCACTGGCAAAACGTTCCTGATCGGCGGTGCGATTGCCACCCCAGATATCTGGCGTGGACACACCCATCGGCAGATAGATGATGTCGCGTTTGGCATCGTAGGCTGCCGGAGCCCAGGAGTTCGGTGAGTTGGCGGTAAAGGTTTCGCCATCCGCTGGCAGCGCATTCGGATCTTTCGCGCCCGGATCGAAGGCCCACACCAGCTTGCCGCTGTTGATATCAAAACCACGGATAACACCAGAAGGTTCGCGCGTGGACAGGTTGTCAGTTACCGAACCCGCCACAATCACCATATTATCGGTCACGATCGGCGGAGATGTCGGCTCATAGCCGCCCGGATAGGCATTCGGCTGCTGATGTTGCAGATTCAGTTCGCCGTTGTTAGCGAAAGACGGGCAACGCTCACCGGTTTGCGCGTCGAGCGCGAACAGACGACCATCATCCACCGGCAGGAAGATACGACGTGCACAGCTGGCAGGCTGGCTGGCGCTGCCTTCTGCCACTGCTGACATTTCATGGTAAGAGACGCCACGGCAGGTAATGTGCTGGAAGGTCGGATCCGATTTCAGTTTGGGATCAAAGCGCCATTTCTCTTTGCCGCTCGCCGCATCCAGAGCAATCAGGATCTGGTGCGGGGTGCAGAGATACAGCATGTTGCCGACTTTCAGCGGCGTCACTTCGTTAGTGATTTCACCGGGGTCATTGGCGGTTTTGTGATCGCCGGTCTCAAACTGCCAGGCAACCTGCAAATCTTTAACGTTGTGCTCATTGATTTGTTGCAGCGGTGAGTAGCGCACCCCTTCCTGCGTACGGCCATACGCAGTCCAGTCTTCAGCCGGAACCGTGGAGGCAGCCGGTGCCTTATCGGTTAACGGCAGTTCGCCGTTGATTTCCTGCGGATCGTGCAGCGCAGAACCCGCCAGCAACGCCACATTCACCAACAGGGCGACCAGCATCGCACCGAGCGGCTTTTTGTTAGTGGTGGAGAATTGACGATAGCTGAAAGGCAGGATCAACCAGATACCCAACAACACCCAGATATCCAGACGCGGAACCAGCGTCCAGTAATCGCTCCCGGCTTCATGCCAGGCCCAGATAGCAGTAAGAAACAGAATCGCGGCGTAAAGATAGAGCGCGCTGCGCTTTTTCTTCAGCAACAGCCAGCTAAACGCCGCCATTGCCAGACCACTAATCAGGTAATAAGCACTGCCGCCCAGCGACAGTAACCAGACACCACCAATCAGCAGCCATGCAGCACAAAGCACTGAAAAGATGAGTGTTAACAAATTTAAAATTCGGGATGCCCGTGACATTTTATTAACCTTGCAGGGGGAAACGTGACAACTGTAAATAATTTACATCATTAGTGTAAACGTTATCACAAAGTATTTACATTATAATTCTGTGCTAATTTCCTCTAAAAATTACAAATTAACTTATTTATCAAATGTTTAATTGTTGTTATTTATTTCTGAATTGAAGTTATCGATATGGAGGGTTTGATGAAATGGAGTTTAAGTGGAAACGATATCACTCGTAGCTACCGTCTTGAGCGTCAATCCCTGGTGCGAATAAATTCGCACCTTACGCCTGTGGGGGCGGCATTTATGCCGACCAGGCCAATAATCGCACGGAGCCGTAGCGGCGCGATTTATCGCGCACAGTAGTGATGGGGCTACGCGCCCCCATCACTCAGTTTGCTCTTTTCAGCGTAATGCGCGTCAGTTCAGAAGGACGTCCTAAACGCACGGCCATGCCCGGCCACAGCGCCGTGCCGTTATTGACGTAGAGTTGCATACCTTCTACGGCATAAAGCCCGGAAACAAATCCACCATTCGGTTTAGCAAACAGGCGATCAAACCCGGCAATCAGGCCGCCGTGGGTGTGGCCGGATAGCTGTACATCCGCTCCCTGCGCCGCATTCTGGCGCGCGTTGCGCGGTTGATGGTCCAGCAACACCACCGGTGCATTGAGCGGCGCACCCGACAAGGCACGGGCCAAATCCGGTCCCGGCGCACCTCGGCCAGGGGCCGACGCATCGGTTACGCCGACAATGACCAGGCTGGCATCATCGCGGGTCACCACCGCATGGCTGTTAAGCAAGGGCTTCAGCCCGAGCGCGGCGAGATGTTCCGTCCAGCGCGCCTGCTCAAAGAAATATTCGTGATTGCCGGTAATGGCAAACACGCCATCAGGCGCGCTCAGGCCCTGTAACGGTGCAACATCATTGCGTCGATTGTTCAGCGTGCCATCAATCACATCACCGGTGACGACAATCAGGTCCACCTCCAGCGCCATCGCCTTCTCCACCATCTTCGCTGTCCATTTTCCATTAAACAGTTTGCTGATGTGTAAGTCCGTCAGCTGCAACAACTGATAACCTTCAAACTCAGCGGGCAGGTTTTTAATGTTGAAGACCACATCTTTCACCGGTGGGACGCGTATCGCCTGATGTACACCCACTGCGGCCAGCAGCATGGCGATGCCCCCAGCCAGGTAACGAACCTCGGGCGAAATCACCAGCGGATGCCCCGCCAACAGCGCGATCAGCCCCACCGCATCGATGAGCACCTGCAGCATGGCGAGAAACAGCACCGCGCAGAAAGCCCAGTTGAACAGGATAATCACCGGACGCGGCATTTCCGGCGACATGATGCTGCCGGAGGTAAAACGACTCAACCACAGATACTGCGTGGCAAGCAACACCACAGCCGAGAACAGAATCTTCACCCCAAGCGGCAACGCCAGGGGAGCGATAAAACGCGCGATGACATACCAGCCGGGTATGCTGAAAATCAGGTGAAACATCGTGATATTCCCTGGAAATTAGGCAAAGTTTTAGCGCGCTATTATCGGCGAAAAACATGGCAGCGACTTTTCAAAACTGGCGAAATCCGACGCCAGCTGCGCTGTAATTTTCAGCAAACGATTTCCATCTGGATGTACAGACGTCCAGATGTAGATTATAGTGCGCTCCCTGTACCCGACCTGTTACGCAGGTAGAGATCATCAGATTTTTAGAAAGGAACTTCGTTATGAATAAGAAATTAGTCTCCGTGCTGCTGGCTGCTTCAGTGACGCTACTCAGCGCCTGTAATAAAGACAGCAACAACAGTGTCAAAGTGGCGATCAACACCGGTCCCGATCAGGCACTGTGGGATACCGTAAAGCAGGTTGCCCATGACAAGTATCATCTGGATGTCGATGTGGTGGCCTTCAATGACTATGTGCAACCTAACGAAGCTCTGTTCAACAAAGATGTCGATGCCAATGCCTTCCAGAGCCTGCCTTATCTGGAAATGCAGTCAAAAGAGCGTGGTTACCATTTTGCGGTGATCACCAACACCTTTGTTTTCCCCATCGCTGGCTATTCACGCAAAATCAAATCGTTAAAAGATCTGCCTGATGGTGCCACTATCACTATTTCTAACGAAGCCACCACCCTCGGACGCAGCCTGCTGTTGTTGCAGGCCCAGGGGCTGATTAGCGTGAAACCCGAAGCCGGCCTGCTGCCAACCACACTCGACATCACCGCCAACCCGAAAAACCTTAAATTTGTTGGAGTGGACACACCGCAGCTGGCTCGTACGCTCGATGATCCGCAGGTCTACGTTTCCATCATCAATAATAACTTCGCGGCGCTGGCGAATCTCTCCGCCTCACGTGATGGCATGTTTATGGAAGGGAAAGCGTCCCCGTATGTGAACGCGATTGTGGCGCGTGAAGATAATAAAGACAGCCCGAATATTCAGAAGCTGAAAGAAGCGTTCCAGTCACCGGAAGTGCTTAATAAAGCGAACGAAATTTATAAAGGCGATATCATTAAAGGCTGGTAATTTTGTGACGGCGCAATTTATTGCGCCGTCACAGCCTATGCCGTTAATGCTTATAGGTTGCGAGTTTATCCTGCTGCATATCCCCCAACCCTTCTGATGGTTTCAGGTCACAGGCTTTGGGCAGCGTGGTGGTCAGCAGACCGGCTACCACCAGCGAACCCGCCAGCCAGCAGACCGCGACATTCTGTCCATAAAGCATGGTCATAATCCCGACCAGATACGGCCCGCAGAATCCGCCCAGATTACCCAAACCATTGATCACCCCACGCGCACTGCCCGCCACTTCCGGCGCGGCAATGCGGCCAGGGATAGACCAGAACGGGCTGGTAGCGGCCTTCAGGAAGAAACCACACACCACCAACGCGATATAGGCCGCCACCACGTTGCTGTGCAGGATAACCGAGGCCAGCAGCGCCGCCGCAAAGCAGAACAACGACACCATCACCCACAGACGACGTTTTCCGGTGCGGTCGCTTAACCATGAAATCGCATAGATACCCAGAATGGTCGCGACAAACGGCAAGGCCGCCAGCAAACCAATACCCGCCATATTCGATCCGGTCAGGTTTTTCAGAATACTCGGCAACCACAGGGTGTAACCGTAATCCCCGGTTTGATAGAAGAAATTCAGTGCTACCAGCTTCATCAGGCCCCGGTTACGAAACACCGCTTTTAAGGGCGCTTTGTTGACGGGCGCGATGGCACGCACCGCCGCACGCTCACGTCCCAGCTCACTGAGCAGCCAGGCTTTTTCCTTCTCAGGCAGCCAGCGCGCTTCTTCCGGACGGTCGCTGACCACCAGCCACCAGATCAGCAGGATCACCGCCGATAACAAGCCTTCAATAATAAACAGCCAGCGCCAGTCCAGTACGTTGATGATGTAGCCGGAGATTGGTGCGGTAAACATGCCACCTAACGGGGCAAACATCATCACGAAAGCATTGGCACGGCCCAGTTCTTTCTCGGGGAACCAGTTACTCACCATGGTTAATACCACGGGTAACATCCCCCCTTCCGATACGCCCAGTACAAAGCGTAGCGCCAGTAATTGATAGTGGTTGGTGACAAAACCGGTAGCGATGGAGACCAGCGTCCAGGCAACCAGCGACCAGGCGATAAAACGTTTACCGCTGCCGTTCACCGCCGTCCGGCCACCCGGCACCTGCAAAAACAGATATCCGATAAAGAAAATGCCGCTGACGATACCTGCCATCTGGCTGGTAATCGCCAGGTCCTGATCCATACCACCAGGGAGCGCAAAGCTGATATTGACGCGATCCATGAAGGAGACGATGCAAACAATCAAAATTGGTGCAATAACGCGATACCAACGTGTTCCGGGAATACGGTCCTGCATAATGCCCCCTTCGCCTTCGTGTAGATTCGTAGTTCTGCACTCTATTAAAGAGAATCTGGATATTATTTTTGCGATCTGAATCACTGCAAATCGTGTTAAGGAAAGCTGTTACACACAGCGTGATGTGGCGGTGCAAAGCGCGTGGTTAAACGCCTGGCGAGATGCGATGACAAAATAAAACCATCTGGCGACGCGAGTTCCGACTGTCATTCCTGCTCAGAATCGGCGCTCAGTCACAGGAGTTGTAACATCAGGTTGTAACAGGATTGTTGCCTTCTGCTCACCCGATGACATCCATAGTTGAATTTATGTCTCCTCAGTAACATCCAGAGGCCTGTTTCCCCGCAACCAAAAGTTAAGGATGATAGCCGTCCCGGAAAGGTCAGGTTCCCTATTCCGCTTTTCCTTTATTTCATTTGCGATTTTTTCGTAAGGGTGTTCTATGCAAAATAAAAGCACATTGCTTTTACTGGCTCTTTCTGTCGCCGTATTTGGCGTGATAACCACAGAAATTGCGATTATTGGTTTGCTGCCAAAATTAGTTTCACAACTTCATGTCACACCGACTCAGGTCGGTTTTCTGGTGAGCATCTATGCGGTAATTGTCGCTGTCACGGGTCCGTTTATTACGCTGCTGTTATCCGGTTTTAATAAGAAAAAGGTGTTACTGAGCATTCTGGGCGTATTTATTATTTCCAACCTGATTTACGCCACCACCGACATATTTAATCTGATGCTGTTGTTCCGCATTCTGCCCGCTCTCGCCCATGCGGTGTTCTTCGCCGTAGCGCTGGTGGTTGCCGCCAGTTCGGTGCCCAAAGAGCAAGCCGCGCATGCCACCGCCCGTGTATTTGCCGGTGTGGCGATCGGTCTGGTGCTGGGCGTACCGCTGAGCGGATTAATTGCCGATCATATTTCCCTGGCTGCGGCTTTTTATTTCGGCGCTGCCGCCTGTGTGCTGGCCTTTGCTGGCGTGTTGTTTCTCATGCCTTCCATGCCCGCCACACAAAAAGTATCCTTCGCCAGCCAATTATCGGTATTACGTAACGGTAAATTGTGGCTCACTATCGCCACCGTGACGTCGATATTCGCCGCCATGTTTTCCAGTTTCAGTTATATCGCCGATTATCTGTCAAACATTACGCAGCTGCATAACAATGCCATCAGCGCGATGCTTATTTTATTTGGTGTGTGTGGTTTTGTCGGCAATTTCGTCTTTAGCCACTTTTTGCAGAAAAATGTGGTAAAAACCACCCACCTCTATCCGGTGTTCTTTAGCGTGATTTTTCTGCTGGTGTGGTTATTTGGCTTTTCACCGCTGAGTATGTGTCTGCTGACGGTTTTCTGGGGAGCGTTCCACTCCTCGGGATTAGTGATCAGTCAGACCTGGCTGATGCGCGAAGCCAGCAAAGCGCCGGAATTCGCTAACAGCCTGTATATGTCTTTCTCAAATCTCGGCATCACCATCGGTTCCCTGACGGGCGGCTGGTTTATTGCGCACCTCGGCACCCATGCTGTAGTGCTGAGCAGCGTGATTTTCACCGTTCTGGCGTTAATCAGCATCGTGATAAAACATCGGGCCGACCACGCCAGCGTGCTGGTAGAGGAACTGGCGTAACCTGATTAATCCAGCAAGCCGTCTTCTGCCGCTTTCACCAGCGTATCCACCACATAACGGATGCGCGGCAGCAGCTGACGGCTTTTCGGCCACAACGCACTGATGGGCACTTCCCCGCCGGAATGCCCGGAAAGCACCTCACGTAACTCGCCACTGGCCAGATATTTTCCCACCAGCCACAACGGTAGCTGCGCCAGGCCACATCCGGCTAGCGTGGCCGCCAGCATGGCATCCCCATCCGCCAACTCATGCGTCGCGGGCGGGGTAAAACGCAGCATCTGCCCATTGCTTTGTTTCAGCAGCCAGGAAATAGGCTGATTACGGCGGAAACCGACCACACACTGGTGCTGGTTGAGTTCGGCAGGCGCAGCCGGTTCCCCCTGACGTTGCAGATAATCCGGCGCAGCACAAATCACCAGCTTCTGCGTGGTTAACCTGCGGGCCACCAGGCCGCTGCTGTCAGCCAGCTCACCAATGCGGATCACCAGATCGATGCCTTCATCAATGAGGTCAACAAAGCGCTCGCTGAATGTCACCGTCAGCGCCAGCTCCGGGAAGTCACGCGTAATTTGCAGCAGAATGGGCAGAATACGTTGCCGCCCAAAGGCGGCCGGGAGATCGACGCGCAGCCTGCCCGCAGGTTGCGAAATATGGGACGTCAGCTCGGCCTCGGCTTGCTCCAGAATATCGATGGCATTCTGGCAGCTGGAGAGAAAGCGTTCACCATCCGGTGTCAGGCTCAGTCTGCGCGTGGAGCGCTGGAAAAGACGCAGCCCGAGCCGCTCCTCAAGGCGACTGACGCTTTTACCCACCGCTGATTTGGTTAATCCCAGCCGTTCAGCCGCCGCCGTGAAGCTACCTAATTGCGCCGTGGTAACGAAGGCGGTGATGCTGCCGAGATGATCTGTTTTCCGCATAAGCGTGCGTCATTCCTCTTTATCCAGTGCCGGGATAAAAACATGTAATCATAAAAAAGGCCAGGGTATTAGCCTGGCCCGTTGCATGATTACTGCGCTTTCGCTTTTCGTCGTAGCAGACAAATAATGCCGATAATCGCCAGCACCAGGATAATCCCCCCGATGATGGCAGGCATCATCAGCGGTTGCAGGCGCGCCAGCAGTGGCGGATGGCCACCTTTGCGCACCCAGGCAACATCTTCCGCGGTGACGGTCACATTTGGATTGCCGTAGTTTTTCAGCACAAAGTTACTGATATCCGCCACCTGCTGATCGTTCAACTTATCAACATATGACGGTGAGCTAAAGCCTGGCATCAGCACCTGATGGTCTGCGGTATCGCGTTGTACGCCAAACAGAATTGCGGCAATCAGGTTGTTCGGATTGCGCATGCCCGTGGCGGTATTGTGGAACAACGATGGATAAGCCTGATTGGCGCTACCCGAGCCATCCGGCTGATGGCAACTGGCGCAATTGCCGCTGAATAATGCCTCGCCGTTGGTCAGGGAGAGATTGGCGTTATTGGGGTTGCGGCCCCGTACGCTATTCTCGATATCCATCGGAGCGCCCCAGCTGTAGGCCGGTTGCGTTTCACCCTCATCACGAATCGGGGCAGTACCTTTCAGGTAAACCGCAATGGCGTGCAAATCGCTATCCGGCAGATATTGCAGGCTGTGCTCAACCGCTTCTGCCATCCCGCCTGCGGCCTGATTTTTGCCCGCAGCACGACCGGTTTTCAGGTACTGCACCAGCTCGTCATCACTCCAGCCACCGATACCGCTTACCGGGTCTGAGGTGATATTTGGCGCATACCAGCTACCGAGCGGTCCGCCAGCCAGCGGACGATCCTGCTGCTCCTGCATCAGGAAACCACGCGGCGTATGACAGGTATTACAGTGTGCCAGACCGTTAACCAGGTAATTACCCCGGTTCCACTCCGCACTTTTGCTGCCATCGTTTTGCCACATTTTGTCGTTAGCGAACATCATGTTCCAGAAACGCATGCTAAAACGCAGGCTAAACGGGAACGGCAGGTCCGTTTGCGGATTATGTTGCTCGACAGCGGGTACACCGTGCTTCAGGTAATAATACAGGGCGTGCAGGTCGGCATCGGTCATCATGCTGTAGGAGGTATAAGGCATCGCCGGATACAACTGCGCACCATCAGCGCGTATACCATGCCGGACCGCAGCCGAGAACTGGGCTTCGGTATAATCCCCGATCCCACTTTTGGCTGGCGTGATGTTAGTGGCATAAATCACCCCCATCGGTGAAGCAATACCATAACCTCCGCTGAACGCGGTTTTACTGCCCGGCGCGGTATGGCATGCCTGGCAGTCTGACGCGATGGCAACCTGTTCACCCTGCTTCAGCAGGTTGGTATCGAGGGAATCAGCCTGCGCGCCAAAGGTGACCAAAGCCGCAAAGCCGGTGACGATTAGCGTCTTCATGCCATTGTCCTCATCCGCTGGGCGATATCCTGTGCCGCTTTCAAACCCAGAGCCGCCATCGTCAGGGTACTGTTCACCACGCTCGCTGACGGGATCGCTCCGCCACCCGGCAGCCACAGATTTTCGTGATCAAAGGCGCGGCAGTTACCATCCACCACCGCGTCTTTGCCGCTTTTACCCATGATCACACCACCCATAATATGGTTATTGGCATTCAGTCCTTTGCTGATGGTGAACTCCTTGCCATTAAACAGCTGGCCAATATGCTCCAGCTGGGCGTGGGAAACTTCAGCACCTTTACGCACATAATCGCCGACGTCGTAATAGATATCCGGGCAAGGCAGGCCATGCGGATCGTTGCGGGTTTTGCTTAAGGTCAGACGGTTTTCCGGGTCTGGCAGCGGTTCGAGACTGATAGAAATATCGACACTGTGAATCGAGCGGTAACGGATTTCCTCATCCAGCGCTTTCCCGACCAGCCCTTTTTTCAGCGCCTGCTGCGTCGCAGCAACTACGCGCGAGATATTGTTAAGAATCATTTTGTTAGCGGAGTAGTCGCGGCGGAAGTCACCATCGCGATAGCCCACCATGCAGCTGCTTTGTGCCGGGCCACGACCCAGCCACACCGGTTCTTCGGTCAGGAACGAGCAATGGAAGCCAGAGTGGTCCATCATGTTACGTCCCACCATATCCGAACCGTTAGCAATACCATTCGGGTTGCCGCCGTTCGCCGCCATCAGCAGCAGACGTGGCGTTTCAATACCGTTGCAGGCCAGCGCAAAGGCTTTGCCGGTGGCTTTATGTGATGCGCCGGAGCTGTCTTTCCAGTGCACTGCCGTCACGCGGTTATTACCGTCGGTATCAATTTTGTAAACCACGGCTTCGGCCAGCACCACGGCACCGGCGCGCTCCGCACGTTCGATGTGGTGGATACCGTTGTACATCGCCCCGATCGGGCAAATGGGCTGGCAGTTATTGTTACCACAGCAGGTAGGACGGCCCTCCCATGGGCGCGTGCTGCGTCCCTGGGGGATAGGCACCAGGTTGTAGCCATGCGGGTTAACCACGCTGGCAAAATAATTATCACCGTGGGCGAAAGGCACCATATCCATCGGGTAAGGCTGGCTACGCTCCGACGGCGATTGCATCGCCACATTGTTCGGACCTGCCACGCCAATTTCGCTTTCCGCACGGCAATACCAGGGTTCCAGCTCGTCATAGCTGATTGGCCAGTCGCGACCCACACCATATTTTGACTGCATCACAAAATCGCTGGGGTGGTGACGCCAGCACGATGCCGCCCAGTGCCAGGTGGTGCCGCCAACGGTTCGCAGGTAGCCCTGCTGAAAGCTGCCAGCATCCGGGCCGGTGACATTCACATAATTATTCGGTGGGAAATAAAGCGGCGCCGGGGCAAATTTCGATTGCGGATATAACCCCTGAAAATCAGAGCCAGCACGGTTAGCAAACGGCATGTTGCGCCAGTTTTCCACTGCCTGTGCACGATCAATACGTAAACCTGCTTCCAGTACCAGTACGGAATAGCCCTGGCTGACCAGCTCATTCGCCATCAAGCCACCCACCACTCCGGAGCCAACAATAACAATGTCTGCGGCAGCATCACCCTGCGCAGAAAAAATCGGTTTTTTCATGATTTTCGTCGTTTTTTATGAAAGGGAAATTTATAGCGAGTCAATCAGACTGCTGTGCTCATCCGGAATCGGTGCGGTCCACCAGATCGGACCGTTACCACAATAAGTCGGCACAATCAGGCCATCGCTGACGGTTTGATACATCAGCGCCTGTTTATAGGCGACCAGGGTGCCGTGATAGTCATTCCCCACCGTACCGGTGTACCAGGCGGTAACGATTTGGTAGAGGAAATCGTGCAGACCGGCATTATCGGCCTGATCCAGCAACTGCTGCGCGCTCATGCCAGGTTGCAGCAGCCGCGCCAACTGGGTGAGACGCGGGCCAAACTGCGCATCACGCTGACTGAATGCCTGAAAAAAACGCGCGGCCAGCACGGTATCCAGATGCTTATGTTCGGTGATGGCCTGGGAAATGCTGATGAACTCCTTCACTGCATCGCTGGCACTGAGGACGCTGGCGGCGAAGGCCCTGCCCGGCAGGGTGGCGACCGCACCGGTGAGTGTCAGACCAAGGGTCGCAAAGAGGAATTCCCTGCGAGTGGAACCGGTTCCATTTTTGGTTACAGAAACGGTTTCAGCTGGAATTTGTCGTTTCATGGGTTACCTGATGTTAATGCGAAAGGAACAATAAAGTTACGGGTAACATCCTACCGGTTAAGTTTCAAAACTGTTAACAGGTTTTTATAAAACACCTCATATTCACAGGGGGAATAGCACTAAATGATAACCCATTGTGAAATCGATTAATTTCCAGGCAACAAACAGACAACAAATAAGCACCACGATGATCCCGCGATTCATTTTGTTACACAGCGGGCTGAATACTTCATCATTTCTCCCGGATTGTATGGCGGGATGGAGGTCTGTCGCATTAACAAGGAGTTGCTATGAATCGTCGCCACTTTCTGACCGGGCTTGCTGCCAGCGTTTTCGTTGCGGGGCATACCCGGTTGGCTTTTGCCGCCCCGGCAGTTTCACGTGAAGTCATTCCTCTGTGGCAGGGACAACCGCCCGGCGGTGGCGGACCGACTGGCAACCTGAGCATTTCCGCAACCGGTGCTCAGCGCAATATCGCCCTCCCCACCCTGACGGTGATCAGGCCAGCGGTTGCGCGTGGTCAGGCCGTGCTGATCGCTGCGGGCGGTGGCTATAAACGCATTGAGATGGGTAAAGAGGCGTGGCCTGCTGCTGAGTGGCTGGTGGCACGCGGTATCGCTGCTTATGTACTCAGCTATCGTTTGCCGGGTGAAGGATGGAAAGATGGCAACAGGGTCTCACTACAGGATGCGCAACGGGCGCTGCGGATGGTTCGGCAACGCGAAAAACAGGTCAGCGTACTGGGCTTTTCGGCGGGCGCTCACCTTCTCGGGCTGGCCGCAACCCGCCCTGATTTTCCTTCCTATGCCCCACTGGATGATCTCGACCAGCTGCCAGCCCGTGCTGACCGGGCTGCACTGATTTATCCCATCATCACGCTTGAGCAACCCTACACCCACACCTCCACCCACCGGATTTTGGTTGGCCCGCATGCATCTGCCGCAGAGAATGCGGCCTGGTCAGTGCAAAGTTATGTGCGTCCTCAGTCACCGCCTTTTTTTCTGGTACAGGCAGAGGATGACCCGGTATCAAACCCTGAAAACACCCTGATTATGGAACACGCCTGTCAACAGCAGCACGTTGCCGTTGAGTTACATCGTTACAGCCGGGGTGGACATGGCTTTGGTATGGGAAGGCCCGGCACCCCTACCGTGGCGTGGCCGGGCCTGTATGAAAAGTGGCTATCGCGCCGGGTTTAGTGGTGCAGCATCTCGTCCACCACTTCAGCCTTTTGCATCTGCCACGGATAGTAGGTTGGCCAGTTGTCCATTTCCTTCAGCAACGCCTGCTGTGAGGTGTTGCCCATAAAAATATGAAAATGGGACGACTGACGTGGGCCGATGATGTGATCGCTGAACTGAACGTATTTGGGCGCGTGGCTGGCGGCGTCCTTGCAGCTAAACAGATAACGAACGCCTTTCTTGCCCGAGGCATAGGTCAGAATTTTGTGCCCATCATAGGCGTAATGGCAGGAACTGGATTGATCGCCGATGTGGAATTCCATCACCCCATTTTCAATACCAATGGTATCTACATTGGTGGCATAACCTTTGCGGTAATACTCTTTGATCTGGGCGAAGGTTTTGCTGTTGTCCTTCTCCACTTTTTTTCGCAGCACCGGGTCGAGGTCGCCATTGACCAGTAAAGGGTAAACCGACTGCCACACCCCTTCCCAGTCTGATAACGTCCTGTCCTGCACGTCATGATCAGCAAAAATCCCGTTTGCCGCCTGCTGCTCCTTCTCCGTCAGGGGTTTGCCATGCGCATGATCGCCGTGTGAAAACGCCTGAACGCTGATGGTCATAAGTCCCAGAGATAACGCTATTTTTTTAAATGTACCCATCACAACTGAACTCTCCATTGGCCAAAATAGTGATGTTATATCATAACAATTTGTAACGCAAAGTTTGCTCAGACACATCCTGCTAACTGAGGAAAAGACGGACAAAAAGCGCCGCACAGCAGGCCGGGCAAAAAAAAGCCCAAATTCATTTTGGGCCAATCGGACGTAGAGAATGTTTATTATGATGTGGCATGGAGAAATATTTACATACTTCTCATCAGGCAAACCCACATTAAACCAATGCTTAACAACTTATTTATAATATGGTGCGAAGTGATGTTGTTAGGCGCTGTCGCCGCCGCTAATTGTAATCAAATGAAAAAATATTCGCACAAAGTTAATTGAGTTGTGGCAGAAGGTTTCTTGCGTGTTAATTAGCAGTTAAAGCTAAAAGTCATCCAGCTAAAAGGTATTTATTATTCCTAACGGTGGTGATTACCTGCCGTGCGCAACCGTCGATTTTTATCAACGAAGATTAAACGACAACAACCCGATACCATACGTATAACTGGCTTAACAGTAGCGTTTGAGGAGTCAGATATGAAAGCATTAGTGAATGACATCATTTCTATTTTTACCGAAAAGACAATTAATCCGGTACTGGTCCGCTCAGGATTGTCTCACCGTGAAATTGCGTCGATCCACCCCGTAGGCGTGACCAGCGTGAGCTGGGTGACATCAATGGAAGAACTCAACGACGCCTTTGTGAAAAAGGCCCTGGAAGCCGGTGCAGTGGGTTACCACATCACCAATGTGGATTCCCATAAGCATGGCAATGAGGGTCAGCATGTGATGGCGGCCACCGCAACGCTGTATCACATCAATGACAAAGTGGCATATGGCTAACGCGCGTGAGACACATCGCCAGGTACGCTTCTCCTGGCGATGTGTGGTTATTTAGCTGAATAACTCAGCGCCAATATAGGAACCTTCAGCCGGTGCCGGTGGAATAAAGAAAATGCCGGAACCAATATGTGAAATATATTCATTCAGCGCATCTGCCGCGCCCAGTTTGGCCTGTAGTGTTTCAAAGTGCGCCGGATCATTCTGATAACTGATAAACAGCAGCCCCGCATCCAGCAAGCCAAGGTTATTAAGACCATCGGTATAATTGTAGGAACGACGCAGTATCCGAATGCCCTTGTTATTCTCATGCGCGGCCAGGCTGATATGCGCCGTTGCCGGAATAACGAGTTCTCCGCTTTGATCTTTTACTGCAAAATCAGGCTGATCAAACTCTTTGTGCCCGCTGAGCGGTGCGCCAGAAAGCTTATGGCGGCCAAACACATTGTTTTGATCGCTGACGCGGTCGGTATCCCAGTTTTCAATGTGCATGCGAATCTTCCGCACCACCTGGTAAGTACCCTGCTGCTGCCAGACCGGGCCATCATCTTTGATCCACACATGGCGATTAAAATCGGTTTTTTCGGTGATATTGCGCGTGCCGTCTTTGAAACCAAACAGGTTACGCGGCGTCGATTGCCCTTTCCCTGCCGAGGCACGACCAAAGCCCAATACCGACCAGCGCGTGGCCGCCGTGCCCGTCGATTTGGCGATACGCGCCAGGTTGCGTACCGCATGGTAAGCCACCTGCGGGTCATCCGCACAAGCCTGAATGGAGAGATCACCGCCGGTCAGTTCCGGGCTGAAATTGTCGCTTGGCAGCTGAATCAATTCACGCATCAGCGTTGGCTTTTTATCCGCCAGCCCCATCGCTTCGCTGAAAATACGCGGCCCGAGGCCCACGGTGACGGTCAACGAGGCGGGTCCCAGATCCATCGCTTCGCCGGTATCATTGCCCACGCCGCTGGTGCGGGTCGGTTCTACCTGACCTATGGTTTCGCCACGCATCATTTGCGCAATGGCGGATGACCAGCGCGCCAGCAAAACCTGCAAATCTCGCGGATTATGCGAGGTTAAATCAAAGGTCATAAACATAATATGACGCTGCGGTGGCGTCTCAATGCCCACCTGACCCGCAGTGCCATAAAAAGCATGCTCACGAGAAAGATCAACGCGATCCTCAGGGTTGTGGATCGCTTCATTCTGTCCATGCGCTGCACTGATGGCCGGAACGGCCAGCGCACTGGCCACCGCCCCTTTCAGCAAATCGCGTCGGGTGAAATTACCGGCCTCCCTGGCCGGTTTTGACTTATCGTTCATCGATTATTTTCCGCTGGTTGCCACTTTTTCAGCGATTTTTGACAAAGGTTCCTGCAACGCCTGCACCGCACGGCTCAGTTTTGCGCCATCGGAGGCTTTCAGCTCGGCGGTGTAGTATTTATACCCCCCCGGAATCGCTGGGTCACGGTAGGTTTCCAGTAATGCATGTACCGCAGCGAACTGATCGCTCACGCGTTTGGTCAGGTCGGGATCGATTTTTTCCAGGCCCGGTTTCAGGAAGGCAAATGCCTGCTCGGCCCCCTCGATGTCGCCAGCGAAATCGATCAGGTCAAGATGGCTGAACGCTTCTTCTTCACCGCTGATTTTGGTGCTTTGTACTTCTTCCAGCAGATCCGCCGCGCCATTCGCCAGGTCTTCCGGTTTGAAGTTGATGGATTTGATCAGCTTGTCCAGTTTACCGACATTGGTTTGCAGTTCCGCCGCAGTTTGCCTGGTTTCTGCGGTGATAGCGCCTTTCTCAAACAGGTCGCGTTCAATCGCATGGAAACCGTGCCAGCCCACTTTCGGGTCGAGGTTAGACGCGCGCATGTCGATCAGATAGTCGAGGTTGCCCGCATTATCGGTGGCTTTGAAGCCCGGCAGCACGAAACCACTGACATCAGATTCGATACGTTCATAGAAGGGACGCGCTTTGGCATAGTCCGCTTTGGCTTTTTCCAGGTCGCCCGCGTCGATATCCGCCTTCAGACGATCGACCGCCACCACCATGGCATCGACCACGCCGCTGACATAAGCGCCATAACCTTTCGCACCTTCGTTGAGTAAGGTCGCTGCGCTACCTGATGGTGCCGCCGCGCTCTTGCCCGTCACGGTGAAGTTAGTCAGCTCCTGCTTCGCGCCGGGGCAATAAATCTGATAAGTGCCACCGTCCAGCGTCAGGGTGAATTTCACCGCCGGCAGGCCCGGTGCCAGGTTCTCTTTTTCACCGAGAATACGGTTGTCGCTCAGCAGCTCCAGCTCAGTCAGTGACGTCGCAGTTTTATTCACGACGGTAAAGGTGACCGGACCGGCTTTCGCGGTGGTGTGGTCGATATGGCAGGTGCCATCGCCTTCACTGGTCATGGTGATATTGACCTGCGAAACACCGTTTTTCACAGGTGCCTGCGTTGCGCCCTGCGCATCAACCGAAAGCAGCAGAGCCGCGGAAATCCCTGCCGCAATGAGCGCATATTTTTTGGTGAACGGTTTTGTCTTCATCGTGCCTTCCTGTTTGTTTTTCAGGCAATATCATTGGTGAGTTGAACTGTCCAGCAGTCCCTGTTTGCTGCGTCCTCGGGCACGAACACCTTTTAGTCGTCTGAACTGACGACTGGCTGAGAAAAAGCAGGTGAAGGCCAGAATGGCAAAAAGCGAAGGTAAAATAACAGCCCAGAAGTGGTAGACATCCTGCGCAGCCACCGCATCACGCAGGCGCTGCTCGATATCCTGCGAAAACGCCGGGCTGATTTGCCAGTCGCAGCCCGCTTCTGCATTACGGGCGCGGGCGCTAATGGTGCGCGGCGATTGCAGGCCACTGCCGGATAAAGTGATATAGGTTGACGAGTGCGATTCTGCGGTTACCACTACGCCACGCATCATGGTAGCGTCCACGCTGCAATTCACCGTCCATTTCGCCTGATACGGGCCAGGATGCTGCGCCGGGCTTAATCCCACCGGAATGCGGTTGCCATAGGCTTCCATCACCTGATCCAGCGTCAGTGGCGAGCTGGCGTCGGCTGGCTCATAGCTGTAATCCGCCTGCCACTCCTGCTTACCGGAAGTGGTGACTTTGCTTAACTGATCATCAGGCACCGTCAGCGCTGCGGCAGGTAGCCCCTCAAGGGTAACGGCAAACTGGGGTTTGCCCGCAGCAGGCTGGCTACTGATATGGCCTACGGTTTGCTGCGACGTGCGGCTCACCAGCGGAATTTCATCGGGAATATCAGCATTCGGTGCCGGGTAAACCAGAAACAGCAGCAACGCGGTGAGCGCCAGGCCTGCCCCGGTCACGGTGGTAAACTGCGCCGCTCGCTTGGGCGCAGGTCGCAGGTGTGCTGGCCAGTAGATCAGGGCCGCAACGGCGACGATGTAAATCAGCCAGCCCGCGAACTCCACCAGCCGGGGATCGGCCGGGATGCCGAGTACCCCGGTGATCAATGCAGACTGCACCGTGCCCGGTGTCACCAGCCAGGTGAGGTCGGCAACACGCTGCTGCCCGGCATTGAGCCAGCCAGCTTCATGCGCACTGCGTAAGGCGGAGATAATTAATCCGGCGGCAACCAGAATCAGGAACAGACCCGTAAAACGGAAGAAACGGGACAGGTTAATACGAATCCCACCGGCATAAATGCCCCATCCCACCAGCACCGCCACCAGCAAGCCCAGCACCGCACCTATCGCCGCCCAGGTGGCCGATTGCGAAGCAGAAAACGTCGCCAGTAAAAAGACGCTGGTCTCGAAGCCTTCTTTCAGCACCGACAAAAAGGCCATGCTCGCCAGCGCCATCGCACTGGAGCGTGTTATCGCCTCTGCGGCTTCGGTTTCCAGCTGACGCTTCAGGTTGTGAGCATGGGAGTTCATCCACATCACCATGCCGGTGACAAAGAACACTGCGACCAGGCCGATGATGGATTCCATCATCTCCTGACGCGCCTGCGGTAACGCATTTTCAGTCAGGTTCAGTACAAAACCGACGGCAAGGGAGAGAATGACAGCACATACCACGCCCACCCACATGGCGGTCAGCGGTTTGCCATTTTTGCGTAAGAAAGCGGCGATAATACCTACGATTAGTGCAGCTTCAAGACCTTCGCGCAATGCGATAATGAACGTCGCCAGCAAGTAGAGTGCTCCAGATAGTCGCTAAAAGCGTAATGATAATAATTATTAGTATCACTACACATGAAAATAATAAATATTCCCCATCAGCGACGCAGTAAAAAAAGGAAAAACACTCTTTGATCCATGGTTCGCCATATATTATCTGGCAAACCATCGTGACGAACATCACAACATTAAGTTAACCTTAAGGAAGCCCCTGATTAATCAAGGGCTCTTGCCTGGGCGTTTTTCTGTATTAAAAATACACACCCGTTAAATTTTGCCAGCTGGGTTACTCACCAGCTGGCAGAGGTTATTTTGCGATTGTAGAGATATGTAAAGGAAACAGATTGATATGACAGGGATTTTATTTATCAGGAGGCTGGCGGCAGCGCCTGCAATATCCGATCGGCCTCGGCGGCACTCAGCGGGTACTGATAAAACTGGCGATAAAAACGTCGCGTCGCCTCATTGATGTCCAGGGCGGGAAACAGTTCCGGGTGGAGCTTCGCGGCAGCCCACTGAATCTGCAACGCCACCTCCGTACCATAACGGTCCCACGGGAATACTCCCGCCGGATTCTGCCAGACACGATGGTTCTGCACCGCCTTCACGCTATTGAACAGGCCGGCATAATCAGAATCCGCCAGATTGCCCGCACCGGCACCAATGATAATCACGTCCGGGTTCCAGCGAATAACATCCTCCGGAGAAACAGGCTTCATATTGCCATCAATCCCCGCCGCCACATTGCGCCCACCAGCAAGGTTGATCCAGGTATCAATCAGCGTGTTGCGGCCATCCACTTTCAATGGATGGAGCGACTGAATATGCAGCACCGTTGGACGCTGGCTACTGGTCAAGCCCTGCGTTTTCGCCTGAATGCTGGCGATTTGCTGATCCAGATACTGGTTGTAGGCCACCGCGCGTGCCTGCGCCTCAGGCGTGCCAACCACCGCCGCAGTGGTGGTAAGTGAACGTTTCATCGAGTCAAAGTCATCAAACTGCATTTCCAGCACCGGAATGCCCGCCAGGCGGTAAGACTGGGCATCCGGATCATTGGCCGGGACAAAGACCGCATCCACATGGCGCGCCACCAGCGCTTCACTGGCGAAGGTTTTACCATGCGCCTGTAAAGCCTGGTTCAGAGACGGCTGAACCTTAAACATCCACGGCCGATCTGCCGGATGGTTTACCGTCGCGACAATGCGGTCACCTGCACCCAGCGTCATCAGTAACGAATGATGGGCAAACCAGGCATCCGCAATATGGTTGACCGGATGGGTGATTTCCACATGATTGCCGCGATCGTCAATCACGGTTTGCGCCAGGGAAGTGGCGCTAGCCAGCAATAACGGCAGCATCAGCGCCAACCGGCAAATCGGTTTCAACATCGGTGTATTCCCGTCAGAAGTTAAGCTGCATGGATACCTGAACCATACGCGGCTCGCCCAGTTGGGCGCTGGCGTAACCCGAACCGCTGTAACCGTTGAGTCCACCCGGTACGATATTGGTCCAGTAGTGGCGATTCGTCAGGTTGGTCACATCCAGGCGGAAGGTGGTGGCGGTGTTGAACAGTTGCGTCTTCCATGCCGTTCCAGCGTCCAGCGTGGTATAACCACTCACCCAGCCATTGTTCTGGTTATCGGTGCTGCGCCGCCCCACATAATGCAGGCCGCCGTGGATATCCGTGCCACTCAGCATCGGCAGATCATAGGCAGCAAACAAGCTGGCGACGTAGCGCGACAAACCAACGATTTGCTTATCCTCGGTCTGTTTGCTGGCAGTTTTTAACAAACGCGGGTCCAGCCACGTCATGCCACCGTAGATATGTAAGCGATCGGTGACATCACCGTCAGCCATCAACTCAATACCCCGGTTACGCTGTTCCCCATCGATGGCATAGTCGCCGTTGGCGTTGGTGTAGGCGTACGGACGCTTGATCTGGAATACCGCAGCGGTGAGGAGAAGTTTGCTGTTAATCGCCAGTTTACTGCCCATCTCCACCTGACGGCTGCGGTAAGGCGCGAGGATGTTTCCGGCGTTATTCGATCCGGTTGGTGCGGTATCCCCCTGTTGCAGGCTATCGGCGTAACTGACATACAGCGTCAGCGGGTCAACCGGCTTGTACATCAAACTGGCAGAGCCGCTAAAGCCGCTGTTCGACGACTCGCTGGTACGGCTGCCCGCCTTGTTGTAGTTGGACGAACTGAGCAAACTTTCGCTGCCCGCCAGCAACAGGCTCCATTGCGGCGAAAACGACAGGTTATCGCTCAACAGGAAGGCGTGTTGCGTGGCAGTGGCCGAATGGTAGCGATCGGTGAAATCCGGGTAATCAGGTTCAGCAAAGGCCTGCGGATTGTCCAGCGAGGCACTGCCCAGCGTCGACGTCCCCCCGCTATCGGATTCATATTTTTCCAGACAAAACCGCGCAGACCGGTGGAAATCTGATGATGAATCCAGCCGGTATCCACTTCACCGTTCAAATTCGCCATATAGCTGTTGATGGTAAAACGGCTGGCGGTGGCCGAGGACGTGGTGGTGGTGTAATGGCCTTTATTGTCGGTAAAGGTATTGGTAACCGCCGTCGATTCGCGATCGGCGATTTGCCGCAACACGCCGATTTCACCCTGCCAGTTGCCGTCAAAATCGTGCTTCAGATGCACACCTGCGGTCAGCGTGTGGTTATTGTCACCGGCATAGGACTGGCCCAGATGCGCAGTTTTCGGATCGGGCGCGGCGGGGAATGTCAGGCCATTGCCCAGCGCAAATTTACCCGGCAAGCCTTTGTCATAGAAATGGTAATAGCTGAAGTTGGTCTCCAGCACCGTCTTATCGGTAAGGTTAGCATCCAGCGCCAGGCTGACTAACTGGCGTCGTTTCTTACTGCCTTTTACGTACCCATTACCTTCATCATCCAGCATATTCAGACGGTAGCGCAGCCGGTCGTTGTCATCCAGCGGGCCACTAAAATCGCCCGACAGCAGATGGCTGAGCCCGGTTCCGCCCCCGACCGTAATGCTATGCTGCGGCGTATCGGTTGGACGTTTGCTGACAAAATTGAACAAGCCAGCCGGGTTGGCGGGGCCATACAGCGAACCCGCCAGACCATTCAGCACTTCCAGATGATCAAACTGCTCGGCGGCGTAATCGGTGGTTGAGACCACATTCAATCCATCGATCATACTGTTTTGTACCACGCTGCCCTGCATACCCCGCGTCTGCGGACGCGCGCCATCCCCCTGTACCGAAGGCATATAGCGATAGATATCGGTGATGCTTTTCAGTTGCTGCCGCTTCATTAATTGCGGAGAAACGGTCTCAACCGACCACGGGGTATTACGTATTTCCTGGCTGCCTAAATTACCTAAGGTGGCTTTTTTATCGACAGATGAAGGGGCTTGATTGGGTGCTGCGGTGACGGTGAGAGCAGGTTGCTCTGTGGTATTTTCTGCCGCATTGGCATTAATCGCTATCAGTACGCTTAAGCTTATTAAACTGATAACCGGGGTATTACGAGAATTAATTTTCATTTCCTGGCCATTGCTTTACTGAATAAAAAAGATTGATTTATGGTATTGTTTTGTAAGGTTATTATTATCGCTATGTAAATTATTATATATCGTTAAATTTTAAAAGAGCAATCGCATATTTAGTCATGGCACATATCGCTATATAATCCTGTTCATATCGCTATCAGGAGCCATTATGAACCGCCCTTTTTCCCGCTTTGCCTTAGCTGGCGTTTTACTGCTTACCTCACTGCACAGCTTTGCCAACCGAATTGTCACTGACCAGATTGGTCGCCAGGTCACCCTTCCCGACAAGGTGGATCGTGTTGTGGTGCTGCAACATCAAACCCTGAATTTGCTGGTGCAACTGAACGCCACCGACAAAATTGTCGGCATCCTGGCCAACTGGAAGCAGCAATTGGGTGACGGTTACGCCACGCTGGTGCCGGAACTCAACCACAAAGCCATGCTTGGCGACCTTACCCATGTGGATGTCGAGAGTCTGGTGGCCCTCCATCCGCAGGTGGTATTTGTGACCAACTACGCGCCAAAGGAGATGATCGATAAAATCTCCGCGCTGGGAATTCCGGTGATTGCGATCTCCCTGCGCCACGACGATGCTGGCCAGCAGGGCAAAATCAATCCCTCCATGCAGGATGAGGAACAGGCCTATAATCTGGGTATTAAGGAAGGCATCACGCTGATCGGTGAGGTGGTGAATAAGCAGCAACAGGCGAAAGCACTGATCAAAGCGGCCTTTGCTGGCCGCCAGTTGGTAACCGATCGTTTGCGATCTGTTCCCGAACAACAACGCGTGCGTGCCTATATGGCAAACCCGGACCTCACCACTTATGGCTCCGGCAAATATACCGGATTGATGATGGCCCACGCGGGGGCGCTCAATGTGGCGGCCTCGACTATCCAGGGCTTTAAACAAGTGAGCTTGGAGCAGGTGATTGCCTGGAACCCACAGGTGATTTTTGTCCAGGATCGCTACCCGCAGGTGGTGGATGAAATTACCCATAACCCGCAGTGGCAAACCATCGATGCGGTGAAAAATCATCGTGTGTGGTTAATGCCGGAATATGCCAAAGCCTGGGGCTATCCGATGCCTGAAGCCATTGGGCTGGGAGAATTGTGGATGGCGAAGAAACTCTATCCGGAAAAATTCCGCGATATTGATATGCAGAAACAGGCTGACCAATGGTATCAACAATTTTACCGGACGCATTATCATGACAACGCTGCACATTCTGGCAGCCGGTAGCCTGAAACCGGTATGGCCTGCCTTAATGACAGAATTTGGGTCGGCTGTTGAAACCGATTTCGGCCCGGCGGGCCTGCTGCGTGAACGTATTGTGGCAGGCGAGCATTGCGATTTGTTTGCTTCCGCCAATCTCGCCCACGCTGAAGATCTCTTCCAGCGCGGACTGGCGCTGAAAACTGGCCGCTTTGCGGCCAACGCGCTCTGTCTGACGGTGAAACGTGACCGCGTCACCGAACAGGATGACTGGCTTTCGTTGCTGGCACGCCCCGATCTGACGCTCGCCACCTCGACACCGCACAGCGATCCCTCGGGTGACTATACCTGGCAGCTGTTTAGCGCCATCGAGCAACGTCACCCTGGCGTAGGTCAGCAGATTCAGGGCAAAGCCCGCTGCCTGGTCGGCGGGACAGACAGCCTGACAGTTCCGCCGGGTGAACTGGCCGCCAGCTGGCTTTTGACCCAAAATCACGCCGATATGTTTATTGGTTATGCCAGTTACGCCCCGCGCCTGACATCCTTTCCGGCACTCCAGGTTTTCAGCATCCCGGCCCCCTATAACATTCTGGCCGAATATGCCTGGGCGTTGTGTCAGCCACAGGCAATGGCGCTGGCCGATTTCCTGCAATCCCCGGCTGCTCAGCAGATTCTCAGGCAATACGGATTTTTAGCGGTAATGGATTGATCTCGCGCAGGGAATCACCTCAGTCAGCGCGAAATTATTTTATGGTGGCAACACGAAAATTGTGGGAATTGGCAAAAACATGATCCAGATCACATTTAACATATTGATGGCAGACTGGGGTTAAAAGCCGAAAAACGGCAAAACCTGAACAAAATAACGCCATATTGGCATTTCTCCCGGCCTTTCCTTCCCTCTGCCGCATAAGAAATATTTAATAATTAATCGCGAATTGATCACTGTGTAAGAACATCATTTTTGATTGCGAAACAATTTGTCATATTTAACGGGGTGAGCGGTTTTTTAATTCTGGCAGGATACGCCGCACTTAGCGCCTCCTCCTGGTCTTATTATTGTCATGCCGTGGTTTTCAAAAAACGCCGTTTTTTTTGCTGTTAAAACCTGTCTGGCCGCCTTTCTGGCATTATATTTCGCACTGGAACTGAACCTGGATAAACCCGCCTGGGCACTGACCACGGTATTTGTTTCCTCGCAGCTTTATTCAGCCTCCACCATCTCCAAATCGGTGTTCCGCCTGATGGGCACCTTGTTGGGTGGCGTGTTTATCTTTTTTATCTTTCCGCTGACAGTGGAGCATCCGCTGCTGTTTAGCCTGTGCGTATCGCTCTGGGTCAGCGTCTGTTTATATCTGTCGCTGCACGATCGCACACCAAAAAGTTATGTCTTTATGCTGGCCGGTTACAGCGCGGCGATCATGGGATTTCCGGAAGTCACCACCCCACTGGCGATCACCAATACCGTGTTGTCGCGCATTGAAGAGAT
Organism: Pantoea cypripedii; assembly: GCF_002095535.1. Taxonomy (NCBI): domain Bacteria; kingdom Pseudomonadati; phylum Pseudomonadota; class Gammaproteobacteria; order Enterobacterales; family Erwiniaceae; genus Pantoea; species Pantoea cypripedii. The sequence goes on along the minus strand of NZ_MLJI01000003.1, from coordinate 266,315 downwards.
AACCCTGGGCATCGTGTGCAGCAGCCTGGTACATGGTCTGTTGTTTCCGGTGTCGATGCGCAGCCTGCTGGAGCAAAGTGTCAGCCAGTGGTATCTCAACGGACGCAAACTGTGTAGCGATCTGTTGTCCGGTATCCCCACCGATAAATCCCCTGAACGTGATGACATTCTGATCCGCATGGCAACCAATCCGCAGCAGGTAGAAATTCTTATCACCCACTGCGTGTACGAAGGGGATGCGGCGCGTCGTTTGATTCGTCTGGTCAGCGTGCAGTACCAGCATCTGTCTTATCTGATCCCGACGCTTATCGCGATTGAAATTCGTCTGCAAAAATTGTCAGCGTTGCAAATCCCCTTCCCGGAAAATGTGGCGCAAACCTTCCGTCAGTTTCTGCTGTGGTTACATGACGGTGAGGCGGTGGGTGAAACCAGCGATATCCAGCAGGCTTTGGCTACCTGTCAGAAGGAGCTTAATGACGCCTGGCGTCTGGGCGAGTTACCTACCGAATCCCACCTGTTACTGATCGGTGTACTGGAGCGTCTGACGGACTTTGTGCGTATCGCCGGAGCCTATCAGAGCGTGGGTGGCCTGGTGAGCGATCTTTCGGGCGATACCACCCTGGCGCGCGGCAAACGTGCCCACCGCTTTTTTGACAAGGGGCTGATTCGGCTATCCGCCCTCACCGCCTTTTGTGCCACCTTCGGATCCTGCCTGCTGTGGATGGCGACAGGCTGGCGCGATGGCGCATCTGCTCCGGTGATGGCGGCCATTCTGAGTTCGTTTTTTGCCAGCCTTGATACGCCGCTCACGTCGATGAAGCTCTTTATCCGTGGCGTTATCGTTGCCATCTTTATCAGCGTGATTTACGTGGCTATCCTGCTGCCGCAGGCGACATCCTTTGAGGCGCTGATGATTTGTCTGGCACCCGGTCTGGTGCTGCTCGGATTGATGATTGCCCGCCCCACGACCAACATGATTGGCCTGAGCGTCGCGATTCAAATTCCTGGTTTTATTGGTCTGGGCCACCATCTGCGGCCTGACCTGGTGGCACTGACCAATACCGCCATCTCCTCGATGACCGGCGTGTTATTTGCCGTCATCCTCACCGCCATCCTGCGCAATAAAAAACCGTCCTGGACCGCACGCCGCGCGGTGCGCATTGGTCTGCGCGAACTGTTACGGTTTATCAAAGAAACCGAACGTAACGGTTCGTCGCTGCTGGGACGGCAACGTTTTATCGGCCTGATGCTCGACAAATTAAATGTGGTACTGCCGCGTCTGCGACTCGATCCGCAACCTGATATGACCTCGGCGGGTATGCTGCTGAATGAGGTATGGCTGGGGGTTAACAGCTTTGACTACTATGCACGGCATAAGGATTTGCTGGCGAAATATCACCTCGATAGCGGGCAAATGTTCCACGAGCTGGGTTTGTTTCTGAAGCGACGTCTGAAATCGTTGCAAACTGCTCCGCACCCCGACCTGCTGGATGAAATCGATACCTTGCTGCTGATGCTGGAGCGCCTGGCGATGTGGGACGAAAATCTGTTAACCCCGATGTTTCATCTTGCCAGCGTGCGCCTGTATTTGTTTCCACAACATGCATGGCCTGTGATGAATGCACGCCAGGCTGAGCTGATGCAGCAGAAAATGTATCGTCTGCCGCCAAGGTAATCCCGCCAATATTCACTGATCATTCGATTATCAGGGATACTTCATATTCTTTGCATGGTGCCATGTGGGAGCCATGCATAGGATTGAAAGAAAGAAGACAATCCGTAAGACCTATAATTATCTGACACATTCTGTAGCGGCGCGATTTATCGCGCAGGTTTTAGATCATTTCAAACCACCTGAATACAGCGTGATAAATTCTTCCGCAACGTTGATTCATAAAACCTATAGTTAAAATGAGGTGCAGGATGAATATTACCCCCATTGCATCAAAAAGTCAGAGTCTCATTTCTACTTTGCCAGAAGAAAAAGAACCCGAGACTCAGGTGGCATCACATTTAACATCGATTGATTGTAGAGATAATGCAGGGAATATACACTACGAAATGGCTAACCTTTCCCTTCTGCAACAGAGCGTTTTCTATGAGTTTGAACTTCTGAAGCATAAAGAAGATCTTTTTGTTCGTGAGGCAATAAAGTTTGACTGGAGGATTAAAGATATCAGCAGTGAACATAATGGAAGCAAAATAAGAAGAACACTAACCAGTGAGGAAAAGTGCCTCAACAAATTGATAAAAAAATGATAAACAACAGATAAAAAATACAACCCGGAAGAAAAATGCCACTGATTGCGCGGCCATTACCTATAAGACGATTTATAAATCGCTCGAATCGAGTTTGAAAGGCAATCAAAATGAAATACAAAATATCAACAAAACCATTAGCAGTTTCAATGAGAGAAAGCACCACGTAGCAGATATCATAAACCGCTATGTGTTCCACATCATTACCCGTACCTTTTACACAAACAACAACGCCACATCGCTTTATACGCCATCATTCAAAGTAAAAAATATTCCACAGCTGTATTGACAGCGTTGATCCCCACCGTTAATGCAGATTTTTATCAAACGCCTAATTACGCGATGCGATTGATTGCGAATGAAATTGAGACGCAGCATAAAAACCACCAGGATATATCCCCTGTTATTGGTGCTATTAAAACTCATAACAGAAAAGAAGCCTCAAACATCTGGTGGGGGAATGTAGAATCACTGCCAGATTGTTGTCAGGAATTATTACGCGATGCGCCATGGCAATAAATTGATGAGGCCGCGCTGACCATCTTAACCAGCTTTTGTCATCCGCAACCCATCCAGCACCGCCGTCATTCCCCGGCTCACCACACGGTCATGCCGCATTACGATACCCAGGCTGCGTTGCAATTCGGGTTGCGGAGCAAACACGTTTAACCCTGCCCGATCTTCCTGCTGCGCCAGGGCCATCGCTGGCACCAGGCTGTAGCCTAAACCGGCGCGCACCATGCGCTTGATGGCTTCAATGCTTCCCAATTCCATCACAGGTGTCGGACGCAGGCCCGCCTCGCGAAACCAGGCATCGATAACCGCGCGCGTACCGCTACCCGGTTCAAACACGATCAATGGCAGCGAGGCCAGCGCCGCTGGCGTGGCTGCCGACTCCAATGTTTCCCTGGAGGCTATCAGCCTGAAATCCTCTTCATATAACGGGCTGACATGCACGCTTTGGCTGCTTACCGGCAGCGTGACCAGGCCAATATCCACCTGATTCTCCTCCACCGCGCGTATAATGGCGGCGGTATTACCGGTCCTCACATCCACTTTCAGCTGTGGATGCTGCTGACGTAATTGTTGCAGCAGCGGAGGCAATAAATGGATGCAGGCAGTCGCGCCGGTGCCAATGATCACCGTGCCGCTGATCTCATCAGCATGCTGGGTGACAGCGGCCCGTGCCGTGGCAACCGCACTGGTGATATGTTCACTGTGCTCAAGTAGCACCTGCCCTGCTGCGGTGGCCCTGACTCCACGCCCGGTGCGCTCAATCAGCCGTGTTTGCAGTGATTGTTCCAGCTGGCGGATTTGCAGGCTGACAGCCGGTTGCGACAAACCCAGCGCATCTGCCGCGCCGGAAAAACTGCCCCGACTGATAACCAGGCGGAAGGTATCCAGATGATCGAGATTGAGACTGGCCATCTCTAAAAATTCCTTATAGCGCGGATAAGCGCGCCGGGCTGCCACAGATTCAGGCAACAGGTTAGCCTGAATACAGATAACAAACGAGAGCCGTACGATGGAAATTTTGCTGGCAGAAGAACAACATATCCCCGCTATCCAACAAATTTATGCGCACCACGTGTTATACGGCTGCGCGACCTTTGAAACCGAACCGCCCGATGAAGCCACCCTGCTGGCTCGCCTGCAAAACATTAACGCCGCCGGGTTGCCGTGGTTTGTGGCAATCGAAGATGGCGTGGTATTGGGTTATTGCTACCTGTCGCGCTGGCGCGAACGTTTTGCTTATCGCTTTAGCCTCGAAGATTCGGTGTATATCGACCAGCGTTATACCGGACGCGGTATCGGCAGAAAATTGCTGGCGCAAGCGTTGTTATGGGCCGAACAGCACGGATATCGTCAGATGATAGGCGTGGTTGGCAACAGTGAAAACGATGCCTCCATCGCCCTGCACCGTTCAGCCGGTTTTACTGTCACCGGCACGCTACGCTCGGTGGGATTCAAACACGGTCGCTGGCTGGATACGGTGATTATGCAGCGCGAATTAGGTGCCGGGAACAGCACCCTGCCCTGAACAATAGCGGGTAAACAGCTCCACCAATGCAATCACCTGGTCATCCAGCGGGATTAGTTCCTTTTTCACAATCAGATGCATCGGCGTACTGCGGCGACCTCCATGATTTAAGGGTAAGGGTTGCAATACGCCCTGCTGAAGTGCTTCAGAAATGCGCTCCTGCGGTAGCCAGCCATACCCCACCTGGTGCATCACCGCTTCAACCGCTGTATCTACCGTCGAAAAGAACCATTGTTCCGATTGCCCCACCGAGGCATTCGGCGCTTGCGCACGCGAAGTGCCGATGCGGATTTGCGGATAGCGTGACAGGTCATATTCCGTCAGCGGCTGCGCTAAGCTCAGCAACGGATGGTCGCGATGGATAACCGCCAGAAAATCCACATTCATCAGCCACTGCCCGCGCCCGGAGACATCTTCACGGCGCGTCATCACCATCACATCCGCGTCAGGCACCGCCGGATGCAGCGGATCGTCATATTCCAGCACCTCGGTCAGCTGGATTTGCGTCGCCGGATATTGTTGCTGGAACTGCTGCAACACGCGAAATAGCGTCTGACGGGGAAAAATATTGTCGACCACCAGTTCCAGCTGAGTACGCGCGCCATCGTGCAAACTTGCCGCGCGCGACTCCAGCACATGGAAGGCATTCAGCAATGGACGCACCTGTGCCAGCAGGGTTTCCCCTGGAGGGGTCAACAGCGCTCGCCGGCCTTCAATGCGCAGCAATGAAATCCCCAGGCGTTCCTGTAACAGCGAAAGGTTGTAGCTGACGGATGACTGGCTACGATTCATCGCTTCCGCCGCCTGATTGAATCCGCCAAGCTCGACGACCTTATCAAGGATCGCCCATTGTTCCAGCGTGGTCTTAAACATGAATACATCCAATATTTAGATTAAAACCATCCAAAATTAGCGTTATTCATTCAATTTTTACAGAGGTATCGTAAGTCCATAAACTGAAGGAGATAAAAAATGAGCAACTTTGACAAACAAGATTTGAGTGGTTTTATCGGCAAACACCTGGTCTACACCTACGACAATGGCTGGAATTACGAGATCTACGTGAAAAATGCCACCACCCTCGACTACCGTATTCACAGCGGTCTGGTGGGGAATCGCTGGGTGAAAGATCAGCAGGCTTACATCGTGCGAGTCGCCGACGCGGTGTATAAAATTTCCTGGACCGAACCGACCGGCACCGACGTCAGCCTGATCGCCAACCTCGCTGACCTTGTGTTTCACGGCACCATTTTCTTCCCGCAGTGGGTGATGCTGAATCCGGAAAAAACTGTCTGCTTCCAGAATGATCATCTGAGTGAAATGGCGGCATTGCGTGAACAGGGACCGGCATATCCAACCACCGTGATTGATGAATTCGCCACCATTACCTTTGTGCGCGACTGCGGTCCCGATGACGAGAGCGTAATTGCCTGTGCGGCGAGCGAACTGCCCGCCGACTTCCCGGCCAACTTACGCTAATCCAGCCAGGCTGCGCTGTGGAAATCGATTTCCCAGCGCAACACCTCCGCATACAGCTTTGACAGCCGCTGCCGTTCGCTTTCCGGCAGCGTCGCTGCACAGGCATCCAGTTCGGCTTTCAGCCAGCATGCCTGTTGATAAAATGCCTCCTCGGCATGCAACTCCACCCAGCGGCGAACATCCGCATCGCTTTGGGTTTGCTGGACCACCCGCGCGCACCAGTGGTAGTACATCCATTCGGCACCAAACATGATGGTGATGATATCGGCATAACTGCCCTGCTGCGCCGTTTGCAGCATCCCCTGGTCGAAACGTTTTACCCCCGGCAGATCACCCGGCACGCTGGCCGGATCAATATTGCGCCGCGCATAAACCTCTTCAAACCAAGCAATCTGCGTATCAACCAGCGCATTCAACACCGTAATCAGCCAGCGCTGCTGGCGGATGCCGGGCGCTTTGCTGATGCCCAGCGCAAAGATGGCGATCGCGGTAGCAACAAAGTTGCCTTCAAACACCAGATAACGATTAAATACCGCCTCATCGAGTTGATCCTGTTCAATATCCAGCACGAAACGATGTTGCTGCATTTCCTGCCAGATAGCCTGATGTTCCTGTAACAGACGATCGGTGAATGACATTATTCCTCCCCCAGCGCGGCTTTAGCCACGTTCATAAAATGCTTCACCCGCGCCAGTTCCACTTCATTCCACCAAACCCCATCACGTTTCAGCGCACTGGCCACAATCACACCCTGCGTACGGCCGAGAATTTCGCAGACGTTACCCGGCGTAACCCCCGACCCCACCAGCAGCGGCAACGAGGTGGCACTGCGGATTTCATCGATTTCACTTAAGGTCGCGCTATCGCCGGTGCGCTGCCCGGTGGCAATCACCGCATCCGCTTCAAAGAACTCCACGTCACGGGTGAGCTCAGGAATGGAACGATCGGCGACAATCGCGTGGCTGCCGTGCTTCACATGGCTGTCGGCAAACACCCGGATGTGCTCCGCGCGTAGCTGGCTGCGATAGCGCAACGCTTTGGCCGCTGCCCCCTCAATCAAACCTTCGTTTGCCACATAGGCATTGGCCCATTGATTGACCCGGATAAAATCCGCGCCACCCGCCAGCGCCGTTGCCAGTGCCGGGATCGCCGCATTCGCCAGCACGTTAATCCCCAGCGGCACGCCAAAGCGGCTGCGAATGTTCTCGGTAATCACCGCCATGAATGCTGCCGTTTCCGGGCCGATATCCTCCGGTTTCGAAAACGGAATATCGCCATGATTCTCAACAATCAAACCATGTACGCCACCTGAAAGGTAATTTTCCGCATCCATTAGTGCGCGATCGATAATATCGGCAACAGGTGCGCCACGGTATTTTGGTGAACCAGGAAAGGCATCACAATGAATAACCCCTATCACTGCTTTGGAACGTGAAAATATTGCTTGAATTGCGTCACTCTTTTCTGATGAGATAACAGCCATCTTAATCACCTTTTCGAGAAAACCATGCATATTTATGTATGCGGTAATATTACCGTTGATGAATTCTGGCAGGTTGATCATTTTCCTGCCGAGGGTGAATCCGCCCTGGGAAATAAAGTTCACAGTGACGTGGGTGGCAAAGGATCTAACCAGGCGATGGTATTATCCCGTTGTGGTATTGCCACCACATTAATTACGGCTACCGGCGCAGATTCACAGGGTGAATGGTTACGCCAGCGCGTCAGCCACGAAAGACTGGCACTGTTACCGACTGCTGCAACCGTTCCGTTTAGCGACAACTCGGTTATTTTCACCACGGCGGAGGGTGATAATGCCATCATGACCAGCAATGCCGCCGCAAATAGTCTGACCCCGGAAACGGTTAGCGCACATTTAACCGTGGCGCAGCCAGGAGATATTTTTTTACAGCAGGGAAACCTCACCCCACAAACCACTCTGGCATTGTTCCAGCAGGCTAAATCCCGTGGCATGATCACGGTATTTAACCCTTCGCCGGTCAACCCCGATTTTGCCCACTGCTGGCCCTGGGTAGATATCGCGGTCGTCAATCAGGGAGAAGCCGCCTTACTGACCCCGACACTGCCACCACACGGCAGCCTGATCACCACATTGGGTGCCGCCGGTGCGCAATTACAGCGTGACCAGCAGAGCTGGCAGGTTGCCGCCGTCAAAACCGAGGTTATCGATACCACCGGCGCGGGTGATACCTTCCTTGCCGTGATGCTGGCTTCCAGCCTGCTGCGTCAGACCCTGCCGGACGCGCTGGCATTGCATCATGCCACTGCGGCCGCAGCCATTACCGTCAGCCGCCGGGGGACCTGGGGCGCGTTTCCCACCCGCTCCGAGTTACAGGCCATTCTGGCCCGGCGTTAATGCCGGGCCTGCGGTTTATTTGAACATGGCGCGATAGCTGCCCACGTTCTCTTTGGTCACTACCGTCGCCGGGACCTGGATGTGCTTCTGCACCGTCTTACCGGCGCTGATGGCATTCAGAGCTTTCACGGCTTCTTCACCCATTTTTTCCGGGTCCTGTTGCAGTACCGCCACCACATAACCCTGGTCGATACCACTGATGGCGCGGGCAGTCAGGTCCCAGCCAAACACCTTGATATCCTTCTGACGCCCCTGGTTTTCTACCGCCGCAATCGCGCCGAGCAGTGCCGGTTCTCCGGTGGCATAAATCGCGGTCATGTCCGGGTTGCCGGTAATCAGGTTTTCCGCCGCCGTCATCGCGTCATCCTGGATGTTGCGGCCATCAACCACATCGGCCACGCTGATGTTTTTATTGCTTTTGATGGTGTCTTCAAAGCCTTTCTGGCGCTCATTCTGGATGGCAGAATTCAGCGCGCCAACAATACCGACACGCGCTTTGCCGCCCATACTTTTATCAACATAACCGAGGAAATATTTGCCGAGGATCTTACCGCCTTCAACGTTATCTACCCCCACCTGAGCCGCTTGTGGGCCAGCAGGTAATACCGCATCGATAGCAATCACCGGAATATTTTTTGCTGCCGCTTCTTTTATTGCGGGCATGATGCCATTGACGTCGATGGCATCAACCATAATGCCTTTCACGCCTTGTTCAATATAGTTTTCAATCGCATCGTTTTGTGAAACAGGATTATCGTTAGCGTTAAAGATAACGACATTTTTACCGCTGGCTTTTGCCGCTTCCTGCGCGCCTTTATTCATCTGATTAAAAAATAACGCCTGCTGATTGATTTGCACCAACGCATAATCAGCCGAAGCCGCCATAACGGAAGTGGTCATTATCGAAGAGAGAAGTACAACACAGGAAAGAACGCTTTTCTTGCTGGTGTTAAATAACATCATCGTTGCCCTCATCAAAAAGTGTCTGCACCCTGGTGGGTAAGTTTTTTTGCGGGACAAATATCTGTAACAGCAAACATAATGTCTGCTGCCTGCATGGGCGGCCTTTATTACTTTTCCGTCATGAACTCCGTTCAGTGATTAGGAGAAAAGCGCTAAAGGAAAAACGGCATCGGATAAACTGGGTATTAACATTCTCTGAACGCAATAAAATGTCAAGCGAATATTTTAAGCGCAGCCGCAGTAAAAAGTCTGTCGCTGGCAGGGAAAAATGTGTTAATGCTGTGGCCGATAAAAGGTGTCCACTCATGACAAAAAAACGCGTTTTACTTTCAGATGTGGCGCAACTGGCGGGGTTGTCAAAAGCAACCGTGTCGCGCTATCTCAATCATTCGCTGGTTCTGCCGCAGGATACCGTTACGCGGATCGAAAACGCGATCCGTCAGCTGGATTATCGCGGCAACTCGCTGGCACGCCGCTTAAGCAAAGGCGGCAGTGAAACACTCGGCCTGGTGCTGCCCGATATTACTAACCCCTTCTTTGCCGAACTGGCCGATGCCGCTGAAGAAGCGGCGTCGCAGCGTGGCTACAGCCTGGTGCTCTGCATCACTCGCAACAACCCGGACAAGGAGTGTCAGTTTATCCGCTGGCTGGATACCTGCCAGGTGGATGGCCTGCTGTTCACCACCAACCGCCCGGACAATGGCCTGCTGCGCAAAGAGGTGCAACGCCAGCAGCGTATCGTCTTGCTGGATGAAGATATTCCCGGCAGCAACGTGCCGAAAGTCTTCGCCGATAACGTCCAGGGCGGCAAGCTGGCGACAGAGCAACTGATCGCCGCCGGACATCGGCAAATTGCCTTTGTTGGCGGTCCCGATGCGTTGATGAGCGTGCGGGAACGGTACCAGGGTTTCTGCCAGGCGATGCAACAGGCCGGGCTGACAATGGTGCCGGAATGGGTGATGTTCGGCAAATACGAACGCAGTTTTGGCGCACAGGCCCTGCACCACTTCTTTGCCACAGAACTCCGCCCCAGCGCGGTGTTCGCCGCCAGTGATTACCTGGTACTCGGGCTGCTGGATGGCCTGCGTGAACGTGGGTTGCGTGCACCGGAAGCCCTGTCGCTGGTGGGTTTCGATGATGCCAGCTATGCCGATTTCACCCAGCCGCGTATCTCCACCATTCGTCAGCCCGCGCGTGAAATGGGGCGCGCAGCAGTTGAACAGATGCTGAATCTGCTGCATGGCGATTTGCCGCTGCCGCAGGAAACCCGTTTACCGGTGGAGTGGATCGCGCGCGACTCCATCAGCCCTCTGCACAACGTGCGCTAAATTGGCGCATCGTTGCACCCTGCTGGCCCATCACGCTTAAAATTTCCGCCATCAAGTAAACCGGTTTACCTGAGTGAAAAAAATATTTCACCAAAGTAAACATTGGGTTGCACAAGGTTGCATGCGGTGATTTTTTCACCTGGCACAGTCTCTGCTATCTTTCCAGTGGCGAACAAATATCTCTGCAAGACATGCGTTGGTCAGCGACACGTATTACGCGCATCGGGTAAACCGGTTTACAAGATGTAAACCTTTACCGCGTAAGGCGTCCGCTGATGCAACGTCTCCGTTTGAATGACAAGGGGAGTGTTGAGATGAAACAGCAGCAACGTGCCGCCCCGGCACGGGTTGAGATGGTCAATATCACCAAAACCTACGGCTCGATTCGCTCACTACGCGGCGTGAATCTGGAGCTGGCACCCGGTGAAGTGCTGGGTCTGGTCGGTGACAACGGTGCCGGTAAATCCACGCTGACCAAGGTGCTATCCGGTGCCGTGGTGCCTACCAGCGGGGCGATTCGCATTGATGGCGAGGAGCAGCGCTTTGCGAATCCCGCCGATGCCCGACGTTGCCATATCGAAATGGTTTATCAGGATCTGTCGCTGTGCGACACCGTGGATGTCGCGGGGAACCTGTTTATGGGCCGCGAACCGATGAAACACTGGCTGGGCGTGCCCTTCCTCGATCAACAAAAAATGCATGCCGATGCGCGTGAAATGCTAAAGGGATTGGGGATTTCCATTCCTGATACCCGCCTGCTGGTGCGTAATTTGTCCGGTGGACAGCGTCAGGCGATCGCCATTGCCCGTGCGGCAGCGTTCGGCCCGAAAGTGCTGATTATGGATGAACCCACCGCAGCACTGGCAGTGGCCGAGGTGGAAGCGGTGCTGGAGCTGATCAAACGCGTCAGCGCCCGTGGCGTCAGTGTCATTCTGATTACCCACCGTTTGCAGGACCTGTTCCTGGTGTGCGATCGCATCATGGTGATGTACGAGGGCACCAACGTGGCGGATCGCCGGGTGGCCGACACCAGCCTGAGCGAAATCGTCAACCTGATTGTCGGCGAGAAGTTTAGCGCGCCGTCCGCCCACGCCCATTAAGGGAACGAGTATGAGTATGGTTAACCTCTCCGGTACACGCATGATCCAGCATTCGCTGCCCCGACGCCTGCTACATAACCATTCTGGCGTGGTCAGCATTGCGCTGTTTTTTGTCTTCTGCTGCGTGGTGTTTTCGCTGATCACCAGTAACTTTCTCACCACGCCCAACTGGCTCAACATTATTCGCCAGAGCGCACCGCTGCTGATTGTGGCGACGGCGATGACGCTGGTGATCACCACCGGCGGCATTGATCTCTCGGTCGGATCGACGCTGGCGCTGGTGGGCGCTTTGTCCGCCATTGCCCTCAACAGCTGGGGCTGGCCGTGGTACTGCGTATTGATTGGTGGCCTGGCAATGGGGGCATTAGTTGGCGCGATTAATGGTTTCTTTATCGCTTACGAGGGGATTCCGGCGTTTATCGTCACCCTCGCCACCCTGGCGGTGGTGCGGGGCGTGGCGCTGTTAATCACCCAGGGCTACTCGATCCCGGTACCCGGCGATAGTCCGTTTACCTTTATGGGCCGCGCCTGGGTAATCGGTATCCCGATGCCCGCCATGATCGGCATTGTGGTGCTGATTGTCGGCCATGTGGTGCTTAACCATATGCGTTTTGGCCGCTATGTCACTGCCATTGGTGCTAATGCCGAAGGTGCCCGCCGCAGCGGTATCAATACCAAAGCGGTGGTGATGCGCGTTTACATCATCAGCGGTATGGCTGCCGCGCTGGCAGGCATGATCATCACCGCCCGTCTCGGCAGCGGTTCGTCTAATCAGGGCGAAGGGTTTGAGTTGCAGGTGATCGCTGCCGTGGTACTCGGCAGTACCAGCCTGTTCGGTGGTTTTGGCACGGTGATCGGCACGTTATTAGGTGCGCTTTCCATCGCCATTATCCAGAACGGCTTGATTCTGTCGCACATCTCACCGTTCTACACGCAAATCGCTACCGGCGCGATCATCCTGCTCGCCATCTGGATTAACACCCGCATTCTCAACCCGGCACGCGCCTCTGCCAAAGGATAGCCGATGAAAGGTTCTATTTTTCGTCATCCCGAACCGCTGCCGCTCGGCGTACAAAGCGGTTATGTGATGACGGTCCTCGGCCCGCTGCCGCTGGACCAGATGGGTGTCACGCTGATGCATGAACACATTTTGCTGGATGCCTCAGGCAAATGGGTACCACCCTGCTGTTGCAGTGAGCGCCATATCGCCGAGATGCCGGTACGCATCGAAAATCTCGGTGAATTGTCGCTCAATCCGCTGATGAGCCGTGATAACTGCCAGCTGTTTGACGTTGATGTGGCGATTGAAGAGTTGATGAAATACCGCGCGCTGGGCGGAGAAACCGTGGTTGATCCCACCAATATCGGTATTGGTCGCGACCCGAAAGCGTTGCAACGTATCGCCCGTCTCACCGGCCTGAACATCATCATGGGCACCGGCTTATATCTGCAACCGTCGCACCCGGAATGGGTAAAAACCACCAGCGTGGAACAGCTGACGGAAAAACTGATTTATGACCTCGGTGGACTGGCGGAAAAACCTGAGGTACTGGCCGGGTTGATCGGCGAGATTGGCGTATCCAGCCGCTTCACCGCCGATGAAGAGAAATCGCTGCGGGCGGCGGGCCGCGCCAGTGCGGCCACCGGGGTGCCGATTGAGGTTCATCTGCCTGGCTGGGAACGTCTTGGCCACAAGGTGCTGGATATTCTGGCGCAGGAAGGTGCCGATCTGCGGCATACCGTGTTGTGCCATATGAACCCCAGCCACGCGGATAAAAGTTATCAGCGCGAACTGGCCGATCGCGGTGCGTATCTCGAATACGACATGATCGGCATGGGTTACTACTACGCCGATGAACAGGCGCAATCCCCCTCCGATGAAGAAAATGCTAACGCGATTTGTGCACTGATCGATGACGGCTATCTCAACCAGATTTTGCTGTCACAGGACGTGTTCCTCAAAACCATGCTGACGCGTTATGGCGGCCACGGCTATGGCCACATCCTGAAAAATTTCGTACCGCGTCTGCGCCGTCACGGCGTCAGCGGGGAACAGTTAGAAACGTTGATGATCGCCAACCCACAGCGGGTATTTGGCGCGTAATGGAGAAAATCATGACGAAAAAGGTTCTGCTGGTGGGTGAATCCTGGACCAGCACCTCGACACATATCAAAGGTTTCGATCAATTTGCCACCGCCACCTGGCACAATGGCGCGGTGGATTTTCTGGCGGCGTTGAAGGATAGCGCTTACCAGGTCACCCATATGCCGGTACATGAAGCCCCTGAACAATTCCCGCTGACGCTTGCCACGTTGCAGGAATGGGATGTGATCATTCTGTCGGATATCGGGGCCAATACCCTGCTGCTGCACCCGGCGACCTGGCTGAAAAGCCAGCGCACCGCCAACCGTCTGACGTTGCTGCATGACTATGTCGCCCAGGGCGGCGCGCTGATGATGATTGGCGGTTATTACAGTTTTCAGGGTATCAATGGCGGCGCTCGTTATCGCAACACGCCGGTTGAACACACGCTGCCCGTACGTTGCCTCGCCTGGGATGACCGGGTCGAGCGTCCTGAAGGCTGTTACCTGGAGCAAAGCCAGACGCATGGCATTCTGGAAAACCTGCCTGCGGAGATGCCGTGGCTGCTGGGTTATAACGAAGTCGAAATGCAGCCCGAAGGGCAGTTACTGGCGACCATCGCAGGCACCACGCATCCGCTACTGGCGGTACGTGAATATCAGCAGGGGCGCACGCTGGTGTGGACCAGTGATATGTCTGCGCACTGGCTGCCACCGGAATTTGCCCAGTGGCCCGGATTCCGCCAGCTGTGGATCAATTGCCTCGACTGGCTGACCGGATCGCCCGCATGAGCGAGTTACTCGACCTGACGCAGCAATTGCTGCGTTTTAACACCATCAATCCCCCCGGCGACGAAGCGGCATGCATGGCGTGGCTGGCGGATTACCTCCGCGCTGCCGGTTTCCAGGTGCAGCAACATAGTTTTGGCGATCGACGTGCCAATTTGATCGCCACGCTACCGGGTAAAGCCGAAGGAAAACCACTCGGCTTTACCGGGCATCTGGATACGGTGCCGCTGGGCGTGGCTGACTGGCAATATGACCCTTTCGGTGCGGATATTATTGATGGCCGCCTCTATGGCCGTGGCAGCAGCGATATGAAGGCAGCGATCGCCGCGTTTATCACCGCCTGCCAGCGTCACCAACCCGCGATCATGGCGGGGTGCGGCGTGGTGCTGTATCTGACCGGCGGTGAAGAAACCGGCTGCGATGGCGCACGGGCGCTGATCGGTGACATCGCGCTGCCTCAGCCGGGCGCGTTGATCGTCGGTGAACCTACGGCTAACTATCCGGTGATTGGGCATAAAGGGGCGTTGTGGCTGCGTTGCGAAACCAGGGGGAAAACCGCGCACGGCGCGATGCCGCATCTGGGCATTAACGCTATTTATCTGGCGGCAGAGGCGCTGGGTAAGATCCAGCACTTCTCGCCTGGCGCGGCGCATCCGCTGATGAAGCAACCCACGCTGAACGTGGGACGCATTCAGGGTGGCTTGAACATCAACTCGGTGCCCGATCGCACCACCTTTGATGTCGATATCCGCACTGCGCCAAATCTGCAACATGGCGAAATCCGCCAGCGCCTCTCAACTGCCCTCGGGGAAAGCGTGTTCATCACCACGCTGGTCGATTTGCCTGCGGTGCTGAGCGCAGAAGAACATCGCTGGATGCAGCAGGTGTTCCAGCTATGTCAGCCTCTCCACGCCGAGCCGTTGACTGCGCGGATTGTGCCCTACTTTACCGACGCATCGCTGCTGCTACCGGCACTGGGTTCGCCACCGTGCGTCATTCTCGGACCGGGTGAGCCAACCATGGCCCATCAGACCGATGAATATTGCCTGCTGTCACGGCTGGAAGAGGCAGAGAATTTATATGGGGCATTGATTGAGGCGTGGATGGCCACGTAGCGGCGCGATTTATCGCGCAATTCGCTGCACGGTGTCGGTAAACCCCGCGCAATAAATTGCGCCGCAACAATCCGGTGCATCAATGCGAGGAAACAAACGCCGCGTCGCGATGCTCGGGTGGCACGGCAAAATGCTGCTGCATTCTGCGGCTCTCCTCAGCGGGTGGCAGGCCAAACAGGCGCTTAAATTCACGGTTAAACTGCGACGGGCTTTCATAACCCACCGCAAAGCTGGCGGCAGCGGCAGTCATCTCCTGTCGCACCATCAACATCCGCGCCTGATGCAGCCGTACCGATTTCACATACTGCATCGGCGCGGTACCAGTGATGGTCTTGAAGTGGCTGTGGAAGGTGGGCACGCTCATCCCTGCTTCTGATGCCAGCTGTGCCAGCGTCAGCGCCTGGGCATAGGTGGCATGGATCTGGCGCAGCGCTTTGCCAATTTTGCCAAACTGCCCCTGCTGCGTCAGTGCCGAACGCATGACACTGCCCTGCGCGCCGGTCAGCACCCGGTAATACAATTCACGCATCAGGGCTGGCCCCAGAATGGCCGCATCACGCGGATGATGCAGCGTTTGCAGAAAACGCAGTACAGAATCTTGCATCACCGCATCCATCGGGCTGGACATCATGCTTTGCGGTGCCGGTATCGGTTCGGTCCCGCCCTGTTGATCGAGCTGCAGCATCAACTCCGCCGCAACCGTGAAATCCAGATGCAGATAAATAGCCAGCAATGGCTGCTCCGGGCTGGCATCAGTTTCCATCACAAAGGGCACCGGCACTGAAACCGCAAGGTAGTGCTGGGCATCATAGACATAAACCCGATCGCCCAAATAACCGCGCTTACACCCCTGGCAGACGATAACGATACCCGGATCGTACAGCACCGGCGTGCGTGTCAGAGGACGGTCGGATCGCAGGATACGCACCTGCTCCAGTGCGGTCAGGTTATAGCCCTCCTCCGGTGCCAGTGCACGCAGCAATGCCACCATGCTGGTTTGAATTTGCTCACTCATAAAATCACCCACTCATAAGATTAGGCAATAAAAGCAGAAGATACGGCCTCAGCACAAGCACGAAGGAAGAATATTATGCATTCTCACTTTTAGCGGGAGCCAATCTTATGTCATCAAGCAAAACATTATTCATCACCGGCGTCAGCAGCGGCTTTGGTCGTGCTTTGGCACAACAGGCGTTAAGCCAGGGTCATCGGGTGATCGGCACCGTGCGTAATCAGGCTGCGGGAGAGGCATTTGAAGCGCTCAAACCTGGCTTTGCCACCGCCTGCCTGCTGGACGTGACCGACTTCGCCGCCATCGACAGCGCCGTTGCTACGCTGGAAAAGGAAGTGGGTCCAATTGATGTGCTGGTCAACAATGCCGGTTACGGCCATGAAGGGGTGATGGAAGAATCTTCCCTGGAGGAGATGCGTCGTCAGTTTGATGTCAACGTGTTTGGTGCCGTCGCCATGATCAAGGCGGTGCTGCCGTTTATGCGCCAACGCCGTCGCGGCCACATCATCAATATCACCTCGATGGGTGGATTTATCACTATGCCGGGTATCACCTATTATTGCGGCAGCAAGTTCGCGCTGGAGGGGATTTCCGAAGCACTGGGTAAAGAAGTGCAGCCCTTCGGCATCTTTGTCACTGCCGTCGCACCGGGATCGTTCCGCACCGATTGGGCGGGTCGTTCGATGGTGCGCAGTGAAAGAAGCATTGCTGATTACGATGCGCTGTTTGACCCCATCCGCCAGGCGCGCGTGGAAAAAAGCGGTAAACAACTGGGTGACCCGCAAAAGGCCGCGCTGGCGATGCTGGATATTATCGACAGCGCCAACCCTCCGGCGCATCTTTTGCTGGGAAGTGATGCCCTGGCGCTGGTGCGCGATAAATTAGCCACGTTGAATGAGGATATTAATCGCTGGGAAAAACTGACACGTTCCACCGACGGTGAATAATGTTTTGTCAGCTTGTGTAAATAATTTCAGCTGAATGAACGATGCGCCAGCACCTTATTTCTCTGGTTAATGCTGGCGCAGTTTATTAAAGTTTATCCGACGCTATTGCCGCACAGAAAATAGGTTCTTTGATCAGGGTTTCGAGAAGGAGAAATGCGGATCGATAACAAATTTTTTCGGTGCGCCAGAATCAAATTCACTGTAGCCACGCGGCGCATCTTCCAGTGAAATCACTTCTACTCCGACTATTTTGGCAATCGGAATACGATCCCACAGAATAGCCTGCATCAGCTGGCGATTATATTTCATTACCGGTGCCTGCCCGGTGTGGAAGGCGTGTGATTTGGCCCAGCCCAGTCCCAGGCGAATGCTCAGGCTGCCCATTTTTGCCGCCTTATCGACAGCACCAGGATCTTCCGTGACGTACAGACCAGGAATACCGATTTTGCCTGCGACTCGCGTCACCTGCATCAGCGCATTGAGAACGGTTGCCGGTGCTTCGTGCTGTGCGCCTTCATGGCCGTGTCCACGGGCTTCAAAGCCCACGGCATCAATGGCGCAATCCACTTCCGGCTCGCCGAGAATGGCGGCAATCTGCTCATGCAGCGGTGTATCCTGACTTAAATCAACCACTTCAAAACCTTGTTCTGCCGCATGTTTGATGCGCGCTGCATTCATATCGCCGACAATCACCACCGCCGCGCCTAGCAGGCGGGCCGAGGCAGCCGCCGCCATACCCACCGGGCCAGCGCCCGCGACATAGACAGTGCTACCTGGTCCTACCCCCGCCGTCACCGCCCCGTGGAAGCCAGTGGGCAGGATATCGGAAAGACAGGTTAAGTCTTTGATTTTCTCCAGTGCCTGCTCACGATCCGGCAGCTTGAGCAAGTTGAAATCGGCATAAGGCACCAGCACATATTCGGCCTGGCCGCCGACCCAATCTCCCATGTCCACGTAGCCATAAGCCCCACCGGCACGCGCCGGATTCACCGTCAGACACACGCCGGTGTGCTGTTCTTTACAGGAACGACAGCGCCCGCAGGCGACGTTGAACGGCACTGAGACCACATCACCGATCTCAAAGCGTTCCACATCGCGACCTTTTTCGATCACCTCCCCGGTGATTTCATGCCCCAGCACTAACCCAACCTGGGCGGTGGTGCGCCCGCGCACCATATGCTGGTCAGAGCCGCATATATTGGTGGAGAGCACTTTGAGGATCACACCATGTTCTATTTTCTTGCCCCTGGGGTCGTGCATTTTCGGATAATCAATCGACTCAACTTCAACCTGGCCTTTACCTTTGTATACCACTCCGCGGTTTTCAGACATGTGAGCACCTTTCAGAAAGTATTAAGTATTAAATATCGCCGTTGAGCATAGAATCATACTCGCGCCTCTAAGCTTAATGACTCCCCCGCAGGCGGTTTGGCTTTCTGCATTTATTATTCCTGATGTGTGCAAAGCGTCACAATTAAATTAAACATCATTCAACTTGTGGATAATTTCAGTGCGGGATTTATACGGAATGAATTTTATTTACTGCTTCGCTTATGCAGCATAATCACAGCGACGCTGTGGCCGGTTTTTGTTAGTCGATGTTGTAGTATGTTGTAATCAAAACAGGATAAATAAGGGTGCGCATCACTGCGCACCTGGGGCCATCACTGCAAACTGGCACACACCTGTCCCAGCCGCTGGCACGCCGTTTCCAGCAGCGCATCATCAACTGCATAGGCGATACGCAGATAACCCGGCGTCCCAAATGCCGAGCCATGCAGCACCGCCACCTGGGCTTCTGCCAGCAGCCAGGAGGCCAGCGCTTTATCGTCGCTGATCACCTCCCCACCCGGCGTGCGGCGGCCAATCAGCCCCTGGCAATTGGCGAACACATAAAACGCGCCCTGTGGCGCGCTGGCGCTCAGTCCGTCGGTTGCCGCAATCATCGCCAGCACCTGGTTACGGCGCTGCGCCAGTTTTTCCAGCCAGCCCAGCAGAAAATCAGCCGGTTGATTCAACGCTGCCACCGCCGCCGCCTGGGCGATGCTGCTGGCATTGGAGGTGCTTTGCGATTGCAGCACCTGCATCGCGGCAATCAGCCAGCGCGGACCCGCCGCATAACCCAGACGCCAGCCGGTCATGGCATGGCTTTTTGACACGCCGTTCACCGTCAGGGTGCGATGTGCCAGTTGGGGTGCCACTTCGGCAAAGGTCGCGAACGGCGTCTGGTCATAACGCAGCGGTTCATAAATATCATCGGCCATAATCAGCACATGCGGATGATCGGACAACACATCTGCCAGCGCCCGCAACTCCTGGGCGCTATAAATCGCACCGGTTGGATTGCCCGGTGAATTGAGGATCACCCAGCGCGTTTCCGGCGTCAGGGCCGCCGCCAGTTGCGCCGGTTGCAGCTTCCAGCCGTCCGCCTCAGTGCAGGGGACGATCACCGGCTCGCCTTCCGCCAGCGTGACCATGTCCGGATAAGAAACCCAATACGGGGCGGGAATGATCACCTGCTGACCGGCATCCACCGTCGCCAGCAGCGCATTAAAAATCAACTGTTTCGCCCCACTACCGGCGATGATTTCATCTGGCGCGAACTGCAACTGATTGTCACGGGCAAATTTACCGGCAATCGCCGCCTTCAATGCTGCGGTACCCGCCACGGCGGTGTACTTGGTTTGCTGCTGCACAATGGCTTCGATACCGGCATAGCTGATTGACGCCGGGGTGGCGAAATCCAGCTCACCCTCGCCCAGATTGATCACCGCTTTTCCTGCTGCTTCCAGTTCACGTACCTGGTCAGAAATGGTCGCGGTTGGCGAAGGTCGTACCCGCTGCATGCGCCGGGCCGTTTGACTGTTATTCATAAATCCTCTTTTGTATCTGATGATTCAACTAATACAATTATTCATCCAACATCAGCAGGAAAATTGCCGTGTCACTGATATTCATTCTCGATGATTCACCCTTACCGGCCCGTTACGGTGTCACCGCCAGCCTGTGGGCCAATCAACACGGGTTGCCGTTGTGGAGCCTGCGCCCCAGCTTTAACGGCGATGTACCCGATAGCCATCAACACGTTATTCCCGCCGGTTACTGCGTCACCAGCGGCCTGTATCGCAGCGATACGCTGCAACAGGAGGTCAGCAGCGCCGACTCGCTACCGAACGCTGGCGCAGTGATCGTCTTGCCCAGCGCACGCGCCGCAGAGATTGCCGACCTGCCCGGCATCCGGTTGTTCAGCCACGACAGCGGTCAGACGCTGGTACTGCGCGATGACACCCAGCCGTTGCTCACCCTGCATGCCGACCACTATGGTCGCTGGTCTGCCGCGCCAGCCACTGAGGCCACAAGCACGCTATGCATCGGCCTGATTGGCCGCGAAGCGGACCATCGTCAGGCTTATCCGGCGACGCTGGCGGCGCTGGGTGATGCGGCATCCGTATTACATCTGGCGCTCGACATCCACTTCCTGCCACCCGCCTCGCTTTCCGCCAGCCTGGATGAGCTGGAGGGGCTGCACGGCGTGTTGCTGCCGGGTGGCTCATCGATGGCGGCGGTCCAGGGACAAATCCGCGTCGCGCAAGCCACGGTGACCCGCCCACTCCCCACCCTCGGGCTGTGCCTCGGGATGCAGAGTATGGCGACGGCTGCCGTGCGCCAGCAGCCAGCCTGTGAACAGGCGATTCTGGCGGAGGTCGCCCCCGATGCCGCGTTGCACAGCTTTGTCGCCTTTGCCGATGGTCGTCACCGTTGCGGGGTGCTGCCATTTCATGACGGTGTCATGCACTACAACCATCGTTATCGCTTCAACCCGCAGCTGTTGGCACAACTCAGCGCCAGTGGCGTGCAGGTCAACGCGCAGACCGACGATATCGTTGAGGGGATAACCCTGCCCGATCATCAGTTCTGGCAGGGGGTGCAGGGCCATCCCGAACTGGCATCGCGTCCGGACGCCCCGCACCCGCTGATCACCGCGTTTCTACAGGTGGCGCTTACTCAGCGAGGGTAACGCCAGTACGCGCATCGCTGGCCAGTTTGCGCATCACGCTGGTCAGCGCTGTCTGGGCTTCGGCAGAAATATCCAGCAGCGGCGCACGTACGCGACCACCGTTAAAGCCACGCAGCGCCATTGCCGCTTTTACCAGCTGCGGCTGACCATGCTGACGCGCCAGGGCACGGTAGTCGTACCACAGCTGATGAAGATCGCGCGCCGTACCCGCATCGCCTTTTTCCACCGCGCGGAAGGTGGCCAACACCAGCTCCGGCAGTGCGCCGCTGTTGGTGGTGCTGATACCATCAAAACCGGCCATCATTGGACCTAAAAACGCGAGGTCCGAAGCGCAGAACAGACGCAGACGCCCACGCAGACGGTTGGCGATCTGGTCGATGGCGGTCGGGTTAAGATCCCCCTGTTTGATCCCCACCACGCCGGCGACATCCGCCAGTTGCTCCAGCAAAGCCGGTGACAGCGTGATCCCAATACCCGGTGCGTTGTAGACCAGGATGCCGGTTTTCGACAACGGGGCCATCTCTTTGAAATAAGCCAGGATTTGCGCGTCGGTGATTTCGCTAACGTACGGCGCAGTGACCATCGGTAAACCACCCAGATCGCCCGCCAGAATGGTCAGTTCACGCGCATCACGCGGGTCTGAGCTGGCGCTGCACAGCATTACCGGGATACGGTCCTGCACGCAGTCCATAACCTGATGGAACAATTCACGGCGCTCAGCCAGTGACATCACCGGAAACTCGCCATACGTCCCGCCAATCAGAATGCCGTCATAACCAAGACCAATGACGCGCTCAATGTTTTCCCGCAGGGCAGCGAAGTCGATAGCACCGGCGGCATCAAACGGCGTGACGGTAATGTTGAAAATGCCACGCAGGCGTTCACGGCATTCGTTGATATCTTTCATGGAAATTCCTTACAGCAAAGTTAATGGACGAGAGAGACTGCCAAGCTGGCGATAACCGGTTTCCGTGACCACCACGGTTTCACTGACGCCAACGGTGAATTCGCCGTAAATGCGCAGGGCCGGTGGAATATGGAAAGTCATGCCCGGTTGTAATTCGGTGGTGACACCGCTGTACAGGCTGAGAATGCCGCCTTCGCCCCAGTCCGGTGCGAAAGAGACACCGATGGAATAACCGGTGCGCTTTTTGAAATGTTCGGTGAAACCGGCGCGATCGATCACTTTCTGGCAGGCGATATGCGGCTCGGCACAGGTGGCACCCGGACGGATGGCATCCAGTGCCGCCTGCAACGCTTCCTGGCACACTTTTTCCATCTCCAGCGCAATCGCCGGTGGGCGACCAATCCACGCCGAACGCATCAGCGCGGCATGGTAGCGATCATGAGAGGCGGCCATTTCGAGGAATACCGGCTCATTATCCTGCATCACGCGGCGACGCCAGGTACCGTGCGGCACACCACTGCGCGGTCCGGTGGACACCAGCGGCTCCATCCCGACATATTCAGAACCGGCCGCAATGGCGGCCCCCATCATTGCGGAAACCAGCGCGTTCTCATCGCTGCCGCTGCGAATCGCCGCCATACCGGCACGCATACCTGCATCGACATAACGTGCTGCGGTAGCGATTTTTTCCACTTCTGCCGCAGACTTCACCGCACGCAGCGGTTCGATCACCCCGGCGGTATCGGCGATGGTGCCAAGCTTGCTTTGCAGCAGTTCATAAACCGCAATCGGCAGAAACCAGCCGCGTTTATCCAGCCCGATACGTTTATTCAGCCAGCCACGCTGTTGCAGCATGCCGACAAGGAAATCCACCGGGTTATCGCCGTCCTGATAGATGGCGGCGTCAGAAATAAAGGTGTTGGCGATAAAGTTGAAGTATTCCAGCTGGCGAATCACAAACACCGGATCCCCTTCTACCGGCAGCAGCAGCGCCTGGAAGGTGTAATAACCGGGGGTTTGCTGACCGGTAAGCCAGAAGATATTTTCCGGCCCGGTGACGATCATCACATCGACACCGGCGGCGCTAAGACGCTCACGGGTGCGCTGCATACGCAGTGCATACTCATCCGCGCTGAAGGCAGATTCGCTGCCCTGAACCACATTATTAAGCTGTTGCATCACTAAACTCCTGGAGGAAAGTGGCGCGGGCGGCAGAAAATTGCACACCCAGGCCGGGAGAATCATTCACGGTGACCTGGCCGTGGGCATAAGTGAGGCCGCTGACCGGGTCATCGGTTAAACCATCAGCGCCATAAAGTTCGGCGAACGCCGGTTGCAGCACGCGACACAGCTGAAGTGCCGCTGCCGTCGCCGCATGACCTTCGTTCATCTGACCAATCATGAAAGGAACCGCCGCATTTTGCAGGCGACGCGCCGCCGCCAGCGTCGGTGCCAGTCCACCCAATTTGACCAGCTTGAGATGGCCCCACAGCGCCCCTTCGGCGGCGATCAGGCGATCGATGGACGCGCTGCTGTTAAGGCTTTCGTCGAGCATGATTGGGATGGCATACGGGTACAGCTCCGCCAGATGCTGATCATCAGCGACTGCCAGCGGCTGCTCGATATAGCTCAACTGAAGCGCTTGCAGCTGCGGCAGCGCCTGATGAGCCTGCGCCAGCGACCACTGGCCGTTAACGTCGATCGCCAGTGAGATCTGGTCGCCGAAGGTCTCGCGCAGCCTCTGCAATCGTGCCAAATCGGTGGCGAAATCCGCCACCCCGGTGCGCAGCTTCAGCTGGGTGAAACCGCGTTCGACATATCCTTTCGCCTGGTCCAGCAGTTGCGCTTCGCTGCCCCAGAACAGCGTCTGGTTGGTGGCGAAACCCAATGCCGCCGCCGGAGCACCCAGCCAGGCGGCAAGACTGACGCCCTGCTGACGTGCCAGCAGGTCATGCAGTGCCATATCCAGCACCATGCGTGACGGAGCCAGCAGCGGGCTATCCTCGGCATGCACGGCGGCCAGCATGCTGTGCGCATCGGCCTGCCATTCCCACTGCGCCAGCGTCGCCAGCAGATTGTTCAGCACCTGTTGTTCGCTGTAGCCATGCAGATAAGCGATGTTAAGCCGCACTTCACCGATGCCCTGCACGCCCTGATCTTCCAGCTGTAGCCACAGGGTATCGAGCGCATGCACCGCGCCTGATGCTGCGGTATGCAGCGTCACCCCGGCGTAATGCAGATCGCCGCGCCACAGTTGCGCCTTCACGCCTCAGCCTCCGCAGGCAGCATCGCCAGCGCGATATCGAGATAGATGTAGGCCGCAGCGATAAACTCCGCCACCGGGACAAACTCGTCCGGCTTATGCGCTACTGCCAGCGCACCGGGGCCGACCACCACGCCTTTGGCACCGAGGGTACGGAAATGCACCAGATCGCAACCGCCCTGGAAACCAAACGGGCCAGGTTCCGGCTGACCATGCCGACGGCAGGCCGCCAGGCTGTGCTGCACAATGGCTTCACTGCTGTCAGTTTCGGTTGCGCCGCCGGTGGTCGGTTGCCAGGCGATGATTTCCGCCTCCACACCGGATTGTTCTCTGGCGTGATCGAGCAGCTGTTGCAGTTCTGCTTTCACCTCGGCTTCGTCTTCGCCAGGCACCATGCGGCGATCCAGCAGCAGCTCGCAGTTATCCGGCACCACGTTATCGGCGTGTCCGCCGTGCACGCGGGTGACGGTCAAACTGGCGTTGCCCACCAGCGCGTGGCAGCGGCAGCGCACCTGCTGATGATGCGCCTCCTCGATCAACCCGAGCAGTTTCGCCGACTGGTAAATCGCGTTGATACCCAGCTCCGGCGTACCGGAATGCGCCGTCACGCCTTTCACCCGCACACGCGGGCGCAGGCTGCCCTTATGGGCCGAGAAGGTGGCGTTGGAGGTCGGTTCGCCAATCACCGCAAAGTCGATGGCGGGCGGCTGATCGCGCACATAAAACTTCGCCCCTTCACTCGCCACTTCTTCATCCGCCGTAAACACGCCCATCAGCGTGCCGGACCAGCTGTGACGATTGGCCGCCAGCATGCGCAGCGCTTCTACCATCGCCACCAGCGGGCCTTTGGCATCACAGGCACCGCGACCATATAAACGCCCTTCACGCTCGGTCAGGGTAAAGGGATCGCTCGCCCAACCGGTCCCGGCCGGGACGGTATCGAGGTGGGTATTAAAGGCAAAACAGGGTCCGTCGCCGTTCTTCAGCAACGCAATCACGTTGGTGCGCCCTGGCGCATACTCGCTGAACGAGAGGTCAAAACCCGCTTCGCGCAGCCAGCCTGCTACGCACTCGGCGGCCTCACGTTCGTGACCGGGCGGGTTTTCGGTATTGATGGCGACCAGCGCGGTAAGATCCCGCTTCATGCGCACACTGTCTGCCTGGTAACTGCTCATAGGTACTCCGCTATTAATGTAAGATCTGGTCGAGGAAACGTTTGGCACGTTCACTGACCTGGCCGGTAAAAAAGTCCTGGGCGCTGGCGCGTTCGAGAATTTCGCCCTCTTCCATAAACAGAATTTGATTGGCAGCGCGGCGGGCAAAACCCATTTCATGGGTTACGACCATGCTGGTCATGCCTTCGGCACTCAGCTCTGCCATCACATCCAGCACTTCACGGATCATCTCCGGATCCAGTGCTGAGGTCGGTTCGTCGTACAACATCAGTTCCGGTTTCATCGCCAGCGCGCGGGCAATCGCCACACGCTGCTGCTGGCCGCCGGAAAGCTCATCCGGGAAGTGGTCGGCGCGCTCATTGATACGCACCTTTGCCAGCAGCATTTCGGCCTGTTTGCGCGCCTCAATGCGGTTGACGCCCAGCACCGTCATCGGGGCCAGCATGATGTTTTCCGCCGCAGTGAGATGGGAAAACAACTCGTAGTTCTGAAACACCATGCCAATACGCTGGCGCAGCTGATGCGGCGGGACTTCGCCACGGCTGATGTTTTGCCGGGCAAAAAACACATCGCCGCTGTCCGCCGGGGACAGCAGATTGACGCAGCGCAGCAGGGTCGATTTGCCCGAACCGGACGGGCCAATCAGCACCACGGTTTCACCGCGATTGACGCTCAGCGAGCAGTTTTTCAGTACGGTCTGACGACCAAAGGTTTTATCGATGCCGATCATTTCCAGCAGCGGTTTACGTTCCTGGTTCATGACACCTCCCGGGCAGGTTTAGGCAGCTTCATTTCATGGGATTGTGCTTTCTGGCTTTTGCGGCGGCGCTGTTTCGGGTCGAGGGTGCGCTCCAGCCATGACTGGAAAATCATGAACAGCGTGGTCAGCAGCAGATAGTAAATACCGGCAGCGCACAGCGCTTCGAAGTAGCGGAAACTGGCGCTGGCAGCCTGATTCGCCACCAGCAGCAGCTCCTGCACCGCAATCACCGACACCAGCGCACTCGATTTCAGCATGCTGATCATCTGGTTACCCATCGGCGGCAGTACGATACGTGCCGCCTGCGGTAATACGATCTTGCGCATGATCTGTGCGTTGGTCATACCCAGCGCCATACCGGCGGTGCGTTGGCCGCTTTTCACCGCCTGCAGACCAGAACGCAGGATCTCAGCCATATACGCGCCTTCATTGAGTGAAAGCGCCAGCACTGCACAGGTAAACGCGGAGAAGCGTAAGCCGAAGCCTGGCAGCACGTTGTAGACAAAGATGATCTGGAACAGCACTGGCGTGCCACGAAACAGCCACAGGTAGAAAAAGGCCAGCGCTTTTCCGGCGCGGAAAGGAGCCTCCTGTAGCAGGGCCAGTACCAGACCCAGCACCACGCCACACAACAGTGAGCAGAGGGTGATGAGCAGTGTCATCCACGCACCCTGCAAGAACTCAGGGGAAAGGAAGTACTGCCACATTAAATCAATCGACATAGCTATCTCCGGTTAACGGCTTGAAACGCATTAAAAAATGGCAACGGAATCCGGGAAGTTCCATTTCTCAATCAGTTGCTTGTAGGTGCCATCTTTCACCAGGGCTTGCAGGCCCTTCTCCAGCTGTGCTCGGGTTTCGCTGTCGCCTTTACGTACCGCAAAGGCGATATGGGTGTCGGCTTCAAACTCCGCCCCTACCGCTTCGAACATGCCAGGTTTCTCGCTGAACAGCGCCACAGTGCCCGGCGTAGAGAGGTATTCCGCATCGGCACGGCCCTGAGCGACGGCGACGGCTGAGTCGGTGGCTGCCGGGAAGGTCAGCACGTTGATGGCGGCTTTGCTGGCAGCTACGCAGTTTTTGTTGTCCACGCGCGCCTGGCTCTCTTCGATACCGCCAAGGGTGACGGCGACGTTTTTGCCGCACAGCGACATATCACGGCCGGTGATACCCGCCGGATTACCTTTGCGCACCACCACACGGCTACCGATCTTCAGGTAAGGCACAAAATCCACCTGGGTGGCGCGGGTTGGGTTGACGTACATCGCTGAGTTGATGATGTCGAGGCGTTTACCCTGCAAAGCCGGGATCAGACCTTTGAACTCCATCGCCATTGGGGCTGGCGTCAGTTTGAGTTCTTTACTCAGTGCCGTGATCAGGTCGATATCGAAGCCAGTGAGCTTGCCGTCTTTGACGAATTCGAACGGCATAAAGGTGGCAGCCGTGCCATAAGTTAGTTTGCCGGGGGTGACGCTTTCCCCTGCGGCATGGCTGGCCAGTGGCAGCAGCGCCAGAGTGAACATCAATCCGCGCATGCGGCCTTTAGTGAAATACGAGCTGGACATAGTCGTCTCCTGGTTAATATTTTGGATTTTATGAATCAACAAATACAATCATGATGACAAAAACACGTCCCTTCCTGGTGCACTTGCACGCTTATCGTGCAGTTCCTGCTTTATTTCGCTGCAAAACTTTTCCCGTGTTATTGTATATTCAGACCACAACAATACACTTTCAGGGAACGTTCTCCATGCAGCCTGACTCAACTGCGAGCAGTCGCCGGATCGCCCGGCAAATCCTTGACCTGATATATGAAGCAAGATTCGATCCAGGTCATCATTTACGTGAACAACATCTTGCCGATGCGCTGGGCGTTTCGCGCACGCCGGTGCGCGCCGGATTGAAAGAACTGACCCGCCTTGGCGCAGTGGAAGCCCGGCCCAATCAGGGTTTCTTTCTGTTAAAGAGCGCCGATGAACTGCAACAGCTGAGTATCGAACAACCCAAAAGTAATGATCAAAATTTGTATGAATTGCTGGTCCGCGATCGTATTGCCGGTACGCTGCCTGAGTCCTTTACCCAGACCGAAATTGTGCAGCGCTATGAGGTGGACCGCGGAATACTGACGCGCACGCTGGTGAAGCTATCGGAAGATGGCCTGATTGCACGTAATGCCGGGCATGGCTGGCGCTTCCTGCAAACGCTGAACTCGGATGTGGCGTTGCGCAACAGTTACGGTTTCCGCCTGATGATTGAACCCGCCGCCCTGCTGACGCCGCATTTACATGTCGATCGCCAGTTACTCAAACGGCTGCGTGCACAGCATCTGTGGCTGATTACTCACCCGGATATCACCCAGGTCCCGGCGAAGGACATCTTCGAAACCGACGCCTCCTTTCATGAGCTACTGGCGGAAGCCAGCGGCAATCTGTTTGTGTTACAGGCGATTCAACAGCAGAACCGCTTACGCCGCCTGATGGAATTCGGCAGCTATCACAACAAGCGTCGCGTCAAAGAATGGTGTGAAGAACATGTGGCGATCATTGATGCGCTACGGGAAAACAAGCAGGAACTGGCCGCCAGCCTGATGCAGCAGCATCTGCAATTCGCCTACGACCAGGTAAATATTAAGCGGCCCCGTAAATAATCGGCATAATTTTTGCACATCATGATCCTGAAAATACAATCAGGAGTAGTTTATGGATTTGCAAATTCAACAACGGGTCGCGCTGGTTTGTGGTGCGGGAAGTGGTTTAGGCCGGGCGATGGCGCTGTCTCTGGCGCAGGAAGGGGTAAAAGTCGCGGTGACCGGCCGCAACCTGGAAAAGCTGGCTGCAACGGTGGCATTGATCCAGCAGCAAGGCGGCACCGCGCAGGCCTGGCAGCTGGATCTGGCTGCACCCGAAACCTTTGATGATGTGTTGAATGACATTCGTCAGCATTGGGGTGATGTGGATATTCTGGTCAACAATTCCGGTGGCCCACCTCCTGCCACCGCTCAGGGTACCGATGCCGGTGTCTGGCAGCAGCAGTTTTCCCTGATGGTTTCCTCACTGATCCAGCTGACGGACAAAGTGCTGCCCGCCATGCGTCAACACGGCTGGGGCCGTATTATCACCTCGACGTCGTCTGGCGTGATTGCCCCGATCCCTAATCTGGCGCTGTCCAATGCCCTGCGTATGAGTTTACTTGGCTGGTCAAAAACTCTGGCGAGTGAAGTGGCGGCGGACGGTGTGACGGTTAACGTGCTGGTGCCGGGGCGTATCGCTACCGATCGCGTCAGCCAGCTGGATGCCATCAAGGCGAAACGTGAGAACAGCACTGCGGATGCCGTGGCGGAGAAAAGCCGTCAGGGCATTCCGGCGGGCCGCTATGGTGCACCGGAAGAGTACGGCGCCACTGCGGCGTTTCTCGCCAGCCAACAGGCCAGCTATATCACCGGCACCATCATGCGGGTGGATGGCGGGATGATTGATGCGATTTGATAGATAAGCATGGGGTCGGCATGACTGCCGACCGGTTCAATGGCGGCTGGCACAGCCGCACTTTGACATCTCACCGTGTACATGTTTGCCATGATGCGAGTGACGTACCTGCAATTCACCCTGCTGCCACGCTCCGCTGTCATCTGCTTTGTTATCCAGCAAGCGATTTAACGCCTCTGCCACCAGCAAATCACCACGCTGCGCCCAACTGGTCAGATGCCAGGTCGGAGAGCGAGCCTCGTCGACATCATCAAAACCCACCACGCCAATATGTACACCCTGACCAAAGTCGCGCACTGCCTGCATGACACCGAAGGCCAGCACGTCATTTTCGCAGAACAGCGCATTGATGCGTTCAGCAGCGCGTGTCTTTTTCAGGTATGTCATCATCGCCTGATAAGCCCGTTCACGATCATTCGTACCGGCAATCAGTCGCTGATCGAGGGTCTTATCCGCCGCAGTTAAGCTCGCGACAAAGCCCTGCATCTGGCGCGGTTCGGTTGCAGAATCTTCGCCGCGCATAAAACCAAAACGCTGATGCCCCTGCGCCAGCAGCAGACGGCCAATCTCAGCACCTGCATCATAGTTATCCGCCCTGAGCGCGTTCTCCCCACTCAGCCAGATCGCCGGGAAAGGTAATTCCTCCTGGCGATAAAGAGAGGTGAGGAAGATCAATCCACTAACGCCCAGTTCGGTAGCCTTACTGAGTAACGGCAAGTAATGCTCGCGTGAATCAACGTTGAGCAACAATGACAAACATCCACGCGCATTCAATTGTCGCGTCACTTCATTCAGCATTTTTACACTGTTGGGATTGGCGAACTCACCGCTGACGATACCGATGATTGTGTGCTTTGCTGCCATGAACGGCTCCTTCTGTAACCAGGTTTAACCACGACGGGTTAAGGCCAGACGAATTCCAAGACCAATAAAGGTGACGCCAACCACCCGATCCAGTAACTTTTGCATCGCGGCGTTTTTCGCCACCGCGCTGGCGGCGCCACCGGCTAACAACGCAAACAGGGTATCGGTGGTCAAACCCACCAATGCGTAAGTCAGGCCGAGGATCAGAAAAGATTGCGCATGGTGATCGCCATCAACCACGACAAATTGCGGGAAGAAGGCGATGAAAAATAGCAGCACCTTCGGATTGGTCACCGAGGTAATCAGCCCGCGAGTTAACAGGCTACGCGCACTGACAGGCATTTTGACGGCAGCCTCACCTTCCTGGTGCGTGGCACTGCGGCTGACAAACGTCCCCCACACCATTTTGCTGCCGAGAAATAGCAGGTAGGCAGCACCAATATATTTAATCACCGTAAACAGCAGCGGCGAGGCGGCAATCAAGGCAGTGAGGCCAATGGCACTGGCAACCGCATGAGTACAACTGCCTAACGCCACTCCTGCGGCTGAGATCACCCCGGAACGTCGCCCATTCGCCACGCTTTGCCCGACCACGTAGGCCAGATCAGGGCCGGGGGTTATGCAAAGTAAAAAGACTGAGGCGAGAAAAAGAGGAAAGTGGGTGATGTCCAGCATGGAGCGCTCCTGTCAGTGGCCAAAGGTTGATTTTAACCAACCCGCAACAGGAAGCTAGCACTGCAGAAGAGAAAAAGATGCCAGGATAGCGGCATAATTGAACCCCGCAGTGAAATATCGGGCCGGGTGGTAGCGGCGTGATTTATCACGCGGGTTTTTCCAGCATCGTGCACAAAATTGCGCGATAAATCGCGCCGCTACGGCTCCGTGCGATTAATTTTAGGCTTGTTGGATAGGAATATCATCAACGCTGGTGAAGATAGTCAGACCTGCGGCCAGTCCCACCTGCACATCATTATCCGCGCCCTGCGATGCACCCGGCAGACGCAGAATTGCCTCACAGCAATGAATCAGACGATGCGCCACCGGATAGAGAAATTGTTCACTGATTTCATCGCCAATTTTCTCCGAACCTGCCACCCGTGCCAATGGCAACGCCAGCCATTCACCAATCACCGGCGTATGGCCTTTCTGATACACCGCCAGCGCCACCTGTTCCATTTTGCGCAGGTTTGCGTGGATCAGCGCCTGATCGCCCTGCGTACCGCTGCGGACCGGGCCCGCGATCAGAATCAGCATGATTTCATCTCCGTATTAAGGCGCAATGCCAGGTGTTGCAGCAACATAATCGTTTTCGCATCCATAATTTCACCGCTTTCAATCGCCCTGAGCGCGCGCGCTAAAGGCCACTCCAGCACTTCGATGTCTTCCCCCTCTTCTGCCAGGCCACCGCCCGAACTATGGCGATCCTTGTCCTGATATTCCGCGAGAAAGAAATAGAGTTTCTCGGTCACTGACCCCGGACTCATAAAGGCTTCAAACACCTTTTCGATACGCTGAATACGAAAACCGGTTTCTTCCTGCGCTTCGGCAATGATGCGTTCTTCGGGTGACGCGTTGTCGAGCAAGCCCGCCGCCGCTTCAATCAAAAAGCCGTTGTGTCCGTTGATAAACACCGGAAAACGAAACTGCCGCGTTAGCACCACGCTGCTTTTTGCGCGATTAAATAACAGCACTACCGCGCCATTGCCACGATCGTATGATTCGCGGCTTTGTTCCTGCCAGCTGCCATCAGCCCGCAAAAACTCAAAGGTGTATTTTTTTAGCGTGTACCAGTTATCCGATAGCAATTGTTCGTGGATATGCCGCACACGTGGTGATGTTGATTGCATGTTTTACTCTCCTGAAGGTGACAATAATCACGCTATCATGCATAATCGTGCACATACAAGAAAAAAAAGGAATAAAAACGCATGCTCTCCAGTCAGCGAAAACAGCAAATCCTTGATATTCTGACCGCCGAAAAGCAGGTACTTTCCAGCGAACTGAGCCAGCGCTTCCGCGTTTCTGAAGACTCAATCCGTCGTGATTTAAGGGAGTTAGCCGCCGAAGGGCTGTTGCAACGTGTGCACGGTGGGGCGTTGCCGGTATCAGCAGCCATTGCGCCTTTTGAAACACGCAAAAACGTGCAAATAGGCTCAAAACAGCAGATTGCACAGAAAGCCGTGCGGCTGATTCAGCCCGGCCAGGTGGTGATTATCGATGGTGGCACCACCACAGAAGAAATGATCAAACTGCTGCCGCAGGATGTGGATTTTACCGTGGTGACGCACAGCCCGAGCATTGCCATGGGGCTGTTACCCTACCCACGCGTTGAGGTAATCATTATCGGCGGGCGCTTATTCCGCCATTCGGTGGTGACTGTCGGCGCGGCTATGCTGGAGTCGATCGCACGCATCAACGCCGATTTGTTCTTTATGGGCGTGACCGGCGTGCATAAAACCGCTGGCCTCACCACAGGAGATTATGAAGAAGCTGGCGTGAAGCGTGCACTGGCTGCCAGAGCTGCCGAGACCGTGGTGATGGTCTCGAAAGAGAAAATGAACTCCGCTTCAGCGTTTGCGATTGGCGATTTGTCGCTTGCCAGCACGCTGATCGTTGATGATCCGCTTGATGACGCGATGACGCGATTACTGGCGCAAAAACAGATCACGGTTATTTAGCCACGCGGGTAAATTGCTGTTCCAGCATGGATTTTCCCCACTGGTCGCCCTGCCACTCCTGTGTCAGGGTAAAACCAAAGGATTCGTACAGACGACGGGCAGCGTCCAGTCCGCTGAATGTCCAGAGCTGAACCGCAGGGAATGCCTGTGCATCACAAAACGCCATCGCGGCACTCAGTAATTTTCTGCCGACGCCCGCCCCACGGCAGCCATCGTCGAGAATAAACCAGCGCAGATGCGCCTGATTATTTCCCAGGTCCTCACCATCGATGGCAACCGAGCCAACAATACGCCCCTGCTGGCTGGCGACCCAGATTTGGTTGCGTGGTGAATCCAGCCGACCGGCAAATTCCGCCAGACCTGTTGCCACTTTGCCTTCAAAAAAGTGGCCAAAACTATGCTGCTGCGCATAGTAGCGACCATGCATTTCCGCGACCCGACCGATCAAGCCCGGCTGATAACCGGTAGTGATGGCGATTTCCGGCACCACCTCAGCCTGATCGCGGCGCGCTTTTAATGCTCCAGCATAGGCCGCCAGCCCCTGTGCAACCGCCTGCTGTTGCGGCACGCTCAGATGCGCCAGCGCGGTGATCACCTGGCTGCTGGCATATTCATTAATCCGGGCAACGCTGATTTTTCCCTGATCGGTCAGTGCCAGCTGCTTCACTCGCGCATCCTGCGCCGACGGTATTTCGGTTAATTCGCCTGCTTTGATCAATTTGCCCAGCATACGGCTCACGCTGGATTTCTCCAGCCCAAGGATTTGTACCAGCTGCGCGGCGGTCATCCCGTCATGGCTGGCAACTTCCAGCAGGGTATGCACCGCCGAGGGAGAATATTCGGTCGCCGCAAGGGTGGTGTTCATAAATCCCAGCTCGCGCACCATCAGGCGCGATGAAGCACGGATAGTCTGGATAAGGGTGGGATCGGTCATGGTTAGCATTCGGTGTGAAATAAGGTTGTATAATACAACCATTTTGCGGATGAAGTTGTCAAGGGGGGTACTGGGTTGTGTATCGAGCAGTAAAAGCGTCAGACCCGATGCAACAGAAAATAGTGCCACTTCTATATATATGATAAGGTACGTTGAACTATCAGAACATTTTAAGGTTGAAGGATCATGACTATTGAAAATGAACTCAGAGAGAAAGGATTCTCCGAAAAGGATTTAATTCGTTTAAAACAAATACTATCCAAGCCGCACAACAGAGGCCAGACTTTATCATCATTAATTATTGACCTCAGTAAACGTTTCTGGGGTGGCATCATATGTATGATTGTTCTGGCATTCGTTGCCGTTTTAGGTATTTTCAAAGATAGCGCTGAAAATACATCTGCATATGTAATTGTAATTGTGTTTGGATTAGTCGTTGTTTACTTCATCACACCTATTAATCTGGCATGGAAAGCTCGCAAGTATATTGCGAGCAAAAGGTAAACTCATTGTTTCTCTTTATGCATATCATAAAGATTCACGCCAACCTTAGTGCCTTTATAAGCAGCGCCAGCACCGCTAATGGCAAACATATCAACAAAGTAGAACTCTCTGTTTGCAAAGCTGGCGGTACACAAATCGAATATTGCCGCATAACCTTAGAAGACGTATTGATTACCAATGCCATTTTCAATGGTACAACGCATACTGATCTTATTGGTATGGCATATCAGTTCCAGGCAGCTAAGGTACAAACACAGTATTGGGAGCAGTCTGCTAGTGGCGGTAAAGGTGCAGAATCTCAATCCAGCTGGAATATTAAGGAAAATCGCGAATAAGT
The DNA here is from genome assembly GCF_002095535.1 of Pantoea cypripedii. NCBI lineage: Bacteria > Pseudomonadati > Pseudomonadota > Gammaproteobacteria > Enterobacterales > Erwiniaceae > Pantoea > Pantoea cypripedii. The sequence goes on along the minus strand of NZ_MLJI01000003.1, from coordinate 230,898 downwards.
GTATTGAGGCCCTATAGCAATGGATTATGTTTTACAGAATAATTAACGTGACCCAGCTACAGGGCAGAAATATTCCTCCCAGCATTGACATACTGTATTTACCCATTAAATAAATAGATGGCTAGATTTAATCCTCCTAATCATAGTCACATTGGCATTTTTATCTGGATTATGTATCGGGCAAGGATTAATATCAGCTCATCCCTTCACCCACTGATAACTAAGGAGGATTACTATGCTGACGTGTGAATTGTTTATTTACTCACACCTCTATAGTAATTGGTCGTGCTCAGGCGTCACCGGTATCGTGCTGCGATAATCCGCGTCCTGAGCGAAGTCACTGAAAATTTAACTCCCTTCCCTCCGGCTTACCGGGTTGTCGTCAGCGTTGTTTGACGTCAGGCCTTTTTGCGCCTGCAACTTATGAGTAAGCACATGAGCACTTTACTATCAGCACAGGCTGTCGGCTTTGATAATGCCTTCGGCACCCTTTTTCACAACATCACTTTTAGTCTGCAAAAAGGCGACCGCATTGGTCTGCTGGGGGCAAACGGCAGCGGCAAAAGTACTCTGCTAAAAATCCTCAGCGGCGAACTGGATGTCAGCAGGGGTAACATCGTGCAGGCCAGCCACTGCTTACTGGCAAGAATTGAGCAACACCTGCCGTCATCACTTGCGCAGGCAACGCTACTGGCTAGCGTAGTGGTACAGCTGCCGCCCTCGCTGCAACTGAGTGAACGCTGGCGTGCGGAAGCTCTGCTCGACAGCCTCGGATTCAGCGTGGACCAGCAAGCACAAACCGCCGCAACCCTGAGCGGTGGCCAACATATGCGTTTGTTGCTGGCTCGTGCGCTGATTCAGCAACCCGATCTGTTGCTGCTGGATGAACCGAGCAACCATCTCGATCTCCCCACGTTGCTGTGGCTGGAAACCTTCCTCAATAGCTGGAATGGCAGCTTTGTGCTGGTGTCGCATGACAGCACCCTGCTGGACCGCGTGACAACCAGCAGCTGGATGTTGCGGGATAAAACTTTGCAGTTCTTTGACCTGCCCTGTAGCGCCGCGCGTGCCGCCCTGGCGGACCAGGATGAAGCCGACGCGCAACGTTTTCACAGCGAGCAGAAGGAGATCGATCGGCTGGCTAAAAGCGCGCATCGGCTGGCGATTTGGGGACGCACCTATGATAACGAAGGTCTGTCACGCAAAGCGCAGCAGATGGAGAAACGGGTTGACTGGCTGAGGGAAGCACAAACCACCCTCACCGACGGCAGCCCCTGGCGTTTGCAATTGCAAGGAGAAGCACTGGATGCCGATCGCGTGCTGGCACTGCCGGAAATGACGGTGCGCCCGGCCCCGCAAGCAGCGGTGTTGTTCAGATTACCGGCTTTACAGGTGAAAAGTGGCGATCGCATCGCCGTGGCTGGCCGCAACGGTTCAGGTAAATCATCCCTGTTGCGTCATCTGTGGCAGAGCTGGCAGCAGCCAGCGTCTGGCATGTTTCATCCCCGTGTCCGGCTTGGTTATTACGATCAAAATCTGATGCAGTTAGCGGATGACGCTACCTTAAGCGATGCGCTGGTACCTTTCGTCTCTCTCAGCGCTGACCAGCGCAAAATGGCGCTGATCGCCGCCGGTTTCCCTTATGCGCGCCATCAACAACGGGTGGATTCACTCAGTGGCGGCGAGCGCTCGCGGCTGTTGTTTGTCGGATTGACCCTTGCACGCTACTCATTGTTGTTACTGGATGAACCGACAAACCATCTTGATATCGCAGGCAAAGAGGAGCTGGCCGCAGCACTAAATCAGTTCGCGGGTGCGGTGTTATTAATCACACACGATCGTTTACTGATGGAGCAGAGCTGCAATCGATTCTGGTTGATTGATCAACAGCAGCTTACCGAGTGGCAGGATCTGCCCGCCATGACAGCCAAACTGGGGGTTGACCAACCTGTGCCGCCGTGCAGACAAGACGTATCTCAGGTTGTGGATACGCCAGGCGATGATGAAGATACGATGCTGGCAACCTTGCTGGATTTACAGCAAAAACTGGCTGATGACCTCAGCCGTAAGCCAAAGCACCAGAAACCGGCACTACAGCAAGAGTGGCGACAGCAGATCGCCGTGCTGCATGCGCGGCTTGATTTACTGTGAGTCGCCTGCAAGTTAGATTGAATGGCAGGCACAACCATTATTAAAGGAATGACAGATGGCTTTTACTCAAATCATTGCAAGACTCCCGGCTGACAATTGCGCGGCAGGGCTGACTACCGCTTCTCTCGGCGCGCCGGATGCTGAACTCACCCGCAGGCAGTTCTGGGATTATCTGAACGCGATGCTGTCGCTCAGATTGAAGGTAACACTGCTACCCGCAGAAGCGGACTTTCCCGATGCGCACTTTGTCGAAGATACCGCCGTGGTCCTGCCGGAACTGGCAGTGATCACCCATCCCGGCGCGCCACAGCGGGCGGGCGAAGTCGAGTCAATCAAAGCGGTGCTGAAGGATTTTCGCCCGCTGAAAGTGATGAGCGAGCACGGAACGCTCGAAGGCGGCGACGTCATGTTAATCGATAAGGCGTTTTATATCGGACTGACGACCCGCACCAATGAGGCCGGTATCAGCGAGTTTGCCAGCCTGGTGGAGCCTTATGGTTACAGTGTCACGGCGGTTGAGGTTGACGAAGGTTTGCATCTTAAATCGGCGATCAATTATGTCGGTAAAAATACCCTGATCTCGACAGAGAAATTTGCCCGCCTGCCGCAATTCTCCCACTATCAGCACCTGATTATTCCCGACGAAGAAATTTACGCCGGTAATACTTTGCTGATTAACGGCACGCTAATTACCCCGACGGGTTATCCGGCCACCCTGGCACAACTGCGCACGCTGGATATGCCAATTATCGAACTGGATACCAGTGAGATCCGTAAAATGGACGGCGGCCTGACCTGCCTTTCACTGCGCTTCTGACCGTCACACCACCAAACCGCGGCTGAGCAAAGTCGCGGTTTTCATCAGTTGTTCCGCCGGATTACGTCCTATCAACACAAACTGATAACCGTCACGATGCCACCACACCAGGTTCATACCGTGGCGTTTTTCCTGATTAAGTGTGCTGGAGGGCTGCGGGTCCTGACGTGAAATGCACAATGCCATCGGACCATAGCTGGCGTGATTCCAGGCAATCTGGCTGATTAACGCATCGTCATAGCGCAGCATTCTGACGCTTTTCAGATCCGCTTCTGGCAATGTGAGTTGCGTCAGTGTCAGATGGAGATCCAGGTCGCGCGCGGTGCGTGCCAGCGCCTGTTGCAGTACCTGCGGTGAGTTATCGACATCCGCCAGCGTTTCCGGGCTGTATAACGACATATATTGTGCTTCCAGCTCACGGATGGTTGCGCTTTCATCCGGTTGTGTCACTGGACGCAGCAGATAGCCGACACTCCCGCCCACCAGCAGCAAACCCAACGATGCCGCGATTAACGCCCGCCGACTCACCTGTACCGATCGTCGCTCGGGCAGCACTGGCGTTTGCGCCAGCAACTGTGCCAGTTGCTGCTGCATACGTTGTTCCGGGGCCTGTTCCAGCATCACACCAAACGCCTCGGCAAAGGGTTGATTGCTTTTCATCAGTTCTGCGGTACGGGCAGATAATGCCGGGCTGCGTTTCAGTTCCTTCTCAAATGCCTGGACGTCATCCGCGCGCATTTCGCCATCCAGCCAGGCAACGATAGCTTCATCCGGGTAAGGTGAACTAAAACGTATCGCAGTCACAAACGTTTCTCCTGTGCCGAAGACCCGGCATTGACGGCATTGGCCAGCGTGGTGCGCGCCGCAGCCAGGCGGCTCATAATCGTCCCCACCGGCACGGCCAGCGTCTCAGCCGCTTCCTGGTAGGTAAAGCCTTCGACATACACCAGAAACACCGCATTACGCTGTGCTTCCGGCAACTGCCCAACGCGCTGCATCACCTTGAGATACTGCATGCGTTCCTCATTAGGTTGCTGATGATCCGGGGCGATCAGTTCATCACTGGCGACAAAACCCTGTCCCATACGCACCCGCTGGGCGCGTAATTCATTGATCCACACTGAATGCAGCACGCTAAACAACCAGCGATCAATCCGCGTGCCGGGCGTGAATTGCGCGCTGCGCTCCAGCGCCCGCACACAGGTGGATTGCACCAGCTCTTCGGCCACATCCCGGTTACGTGACAACACCATGGCGTAACGCCATAAGCGCGCCAGATGTGCCGCCAGATGCTGTCGGACTTCAGTGCTGGTGATTTTTCCACCCTCCGCTAAACACCGCTATCAGGATTCAGGATGTCCATTAATCGCGGCCTGCAAGTCGCGATATTCTTCACAACTCACGCCGCACAAAGTTTTGATGACGGCAAGCTGCTCCTTCGCCAAATCGGGACGGCCTTTGATCATCCAGGCTTCACCGAGATATTCACGCACTTTGGCGTAATGCGGATCGATGGCGATTGATCGTTGATAGTAGCTCATCCCTTCATCAGTGCGGCCCAGCTTACGCGTGGCGTAGCCCCGGTAATTCCAGGCTTCTTTGGTGTTGGGATTTTTTAGCGTATCCAGCAGATTCAGCGCTGCCTGATACTCTCCTTTTTTGGCCAGATGGTAGGCGTAGTTGGTCTTGTCCTCATCGCTGAGTGAACTGGTTTTATCCGGTACGCAGCTTTTCGATTTGCTGTCATATACCTGGCCTTTCGGGCAGTCCGGCGTCTTACTGTTGCTGTCATCATCCCCCATTGCCCAGGCACCGGGTGCGTGCAGGGCCAGTAACAAGGCAGGCAGAACCAACCAGCGAACAGAGTTGATCGTTTTCATCATTGAACCTCGCAAAGTGGCATGGAATAAGGCGGCCAGTGTTTTCACACCGACCGGAGGCAAGGTTCACCGGGAGAAGGACGCCGAAAAATCACCTTGTCTGGTGGTAAACACCTCAATGGCGATTTCTATTCGGGAAAAATTTTCTTTTTTTCGCGATCGGTCACCAGCTTTGCAGGCATGCGGCAACATCAGGCTGGTTGCTACAGGCAATGTGGTGATTAATACGCGTCATCATATAGTCAAAAAACGGGTTGGAATTGGCGCGCATCAGGGTATCCAGCCCGACGATCAGCGTGTTGGTTTCACCGCGTAATGAGATGGTGCCGAGGCTGATACCCGATTGGTTCTTTTCCGTCGGTTCCAGACCATAGAGCGAATCCGTGAGAGGAAACGGCACCGCAACATGGGACAGGGAATACATGCCAGGCGGCCACGCGATATTTAATGGCTGAACGGTTTCCGTGGTTTGATCCGCTGCTGTGTTGCGGGCGACAGTTTCGCTGGTGGCTGGCGTTGCATTGGTGATCACTGTGGTGCCGTAATGACGTGGTGCGGCCGGCAACAGGTTGCTCACGGCGGTGTACAACGCTGGCCGGAACAGCGCGCGCAAATCAGAGGCCTGGTTGATATCAAAAATGACCAGCTGATTTCCGCGACCTGGCAGATAACGATACAACGAATCCACCACCGCGCGGGTACTGACCGTGGAATCCATTACCGATTGAAACGTCAGCACGGGCGGCAGTTGTGCCAGCTGTTGATTACGTGCTTCCTGCAAAATTTGTTGCTGGAGTGCCTGGGTCAGTAGCCAGGACTGGCGTGCCGCCTTAACCGGAAAAGAGTTGTATTTATAGGGATTGAACTCCGGCACCACATTCAGCCATGCCGCTTTGGCAAATCCAGGCAGTAGCGAAGGCAACCCCGCCAGCCCGGCAAAGCGTGCAAAAGCCGTCACGCCGATCATCGGTGACATCAATACAATCTGCTGGGGCTGGCGCAACGAGGGATCGTTGAGGGCATCAAGGGCGTATTTCATTGCCAGCGCACCGCCGTTGGAATAGCCCACCAGATGCAGCGGAACGTCAGGTCCGGCGCGACGTGTGGCTTCACGCACCGCCAAACGGGCGACGGCCAGCCATTGCTCCCAGTTCACCGTGGTCAGCGCACCTGGCGTGGTGCCATGTCCTGGCAGGCGCGGGACTACCGCCACAAAGCCCTGCTGTCGGTAATCCTCCGCCAGATAGCGCATGCTGTAGGGTGAGTCGGTCAGGCCATGTAACAACACCACCGCACCGCGCGGGGTACCCTGTGGCATCAGAATAAAAGAACGATTCCAGTCAGGCTGAAAACGGGCGGGATAAACCGGGCTTTGCGCGTAATAACGGTTCAGCGTCGTTTTCTCGTCGTCACTGAGCGTGTCGGTGATGCTGTGCTTCATATCGCGGAAAATGGCGTCTTCCCGTGCCTGATAATCAGAAAAACTGGCGCGGTCGATCTCTTTTTCACTCATTTCATCCGCTGACCAGGTATGCCAGCGATGGAGTGGCGCACCGCGTTCTGACTGATAAATCCGACCAATAAAGAAAACGATGACGACGACGAGCAGCCCCACCAGGATGATTTTTGCCAGGCTGGCAACGGTTAACCCGGTTTTTTTCAGCCAGCCGTTAAGATGGTTTCTCGCCATAGCATCTTCCGTCGGTTAAAAGGCCAAACGCAGCCAGGCGAATAGCACATTGCCATTATTATAGGTGCCTGGAATATAGGTGAACTGCACGGTTGCGCGCTTATAACCCGCCGAGAAAAGCGGTAATACGATGGGTAACGGTACATAGTTAGCGAAATCATCACGCGCCGTAATCCCGGCAGTAAAACCGAGGCCGAGGCGAAAATCGCGGGCGTTATCGAGATACCAGCCCTTTTCCCAACCGTAGCCGACGATCGGCTGCCACTCATTATGCGAATCTTTAAACATCATGGCGTACAGCGTGCTCCAGTTACCTTCTTCATTGTAACGGGACACACCAAAACCACCGCCCCATGGCATTTCATTATAGTTATCGGTTTTTTCTTTATCGTATGCGAAGCGGGCATGCCAGGCGATAAATGGCAAATAGAGATCGTAATTTTGCGGTTGTTCCCAGGTCTGGGAGATGTCGTTGGTTAACCAGTTCCACCCGGAACTAATGGTTCCTTCTGCCTGTGCCGGAGTCGCACAGATAAACAATGTTACATACAAAGCCACCAGATAACTTCGCATGATTTATCCTTCTGAAAACTCACACATTGAGCCTCAAGTCTGAGAACAATCTGAAGGATTTGCAAATCTGAATTGCAGGAAGTTAGTTTTTTTCCATTAATTCACGCACGGTCGAAATGAACTGCGGCCAATGGCGAAAACGGATAGCAGGCATATTGGCGTGGCGATGAGATTTGAGAGACTGGACAAATGCCGCTGCCTGGGCTGCGATTTCGTGGTTGTGATGCATGGCATTAACTCCTCATTACGGGTGAAGGGCGAAAAAGGCCGTACCAGGACGGCCCTCTTCGGCACTTCCCTTTGCGACCATGATTATTTGGTCAGTTCAGCCGACAGGTAAGCACCGTTATCTACACGCGCACCGGTGATTTTGTAAGATGCGCCCGCTTGTTTGGCCTGAGCGGCAATTTTGGCTTCGGCACCATCAAGGGTTGAGGCGGAAGCGGTAATGCTTTGTGCGAAGCTGCCGAAAGAAACCAGTGACAGGGCCGCAACTGCAACGAAAGTTTTGATAGATTTCATGGTCATTTCCTCAGAGATTATTTTAAGTTGTGAGGCGTTGTGCCCCGATGTGAGAAAGAATAGACCTGTCACCCGGAGGATAAAAGCTGAGCGTTTTGCTGAAACAAATCAAAAAAATTGATAAAGATTGATACCATCAAAAAAAGGGCCACCCCACGGCGACCCTTTCCGGTGCTTCCGGGCATCACTCGCTGTTATTTGTATAACTCAGCGGTCATATGCACACGGTTATTGGTGTTGGCTTCAGTGATTTTGTACTGCGCGCCCTGCTGTGCTGCCTGAGCGGCGATTTTCGCTTCCGCACCGTCCAGAGTTGAAGAGGTGACGGAGATGCTCTGAGCAAAGCTGCCAAATGACATCAGTGAAAGCGCAGCGACAGCGGCGATGGACATGGTTTTAATGGTTTTCATGGTCTTCTTCCTTCGTTTATTTGTTAAAAGGCTTTACGCCTTCGATGGAAGTTATAATAACTATAGTTATCATTTCATGATTGATAATTAGTGCGATCATTGTGATCGTGATAATTATCACCTCGCCGCTGCCCATGACAACACCCGCAGGCCACCTGCTTTACTTACCGGCTGATCGTGGCGTTCAGCGCATCAATGGAGGTTTGCAAGCCTGCTTCAACGCTCATGGTAAGATCCTCCATTTCCAGCGACACGTCACCGTCATAGCCCGTCATACGCAACACCGAGAAAAACTCTTTCCACCATTTGAGGTCCTGACCGCAGCCCACGGCCACATAATTCCAGGTACGGGTTTTGGTATGGGTGACTGGCTGGTACTCCATCAGCCCGTCAACATCAGCCAGCCCGCGCTCAATACGCGCATCTTTACCGTGTACATGGAAGACAGCGCCCTCCAGCTTGCGTGCAGCAGCAATCGGGTCAGCCCCCATGGCAATCAGATGCGATGGGTCGAGATTAATGCCGATCATATTATCCACGGCATTACGCAGGCGCAGCAGCGTTGAAGGGTTGTAAACCAGCTGGCAGGGAAATTCTTCGATGGCGATTTGTTCGACGCCGTGCTTTTTCGCATGCTGGACAAACTTTTTCCACCACGGAATCGCCACTTCATTCCACTGATAATCGATTACGCCCGGCATATAATCCGGCCAGGAGACCGTCGAGGTGATCCAGTTAGGGACGCTGTCGTTCGGTCCCCCGCCTAGCAGCCCGCTCATCATGACGATCTTTTTCACCCCCAGCTTGCCCGCCAGTTCAACCGCGCGATAACTGCTGTGTGTGTGCTTCTCACCCAGCTCGCCCGGTGCCAGCGGGTTACCGGAACAATTCAGCGCCACGATGCGTATTTCCCGCTGAGACAACTCCGTCTGGAACTGCTGCAATTTTTCCGGCGACGCCAGTAATTCTTCGGTTTTGACATGCGGACAGGGCGACCAGCCATCTGCGGTCATTTCCACGCCACTGATACCATAGCTTTTAACTTTATCCAGCATGGCTGGAAAGGATAAATCGGCCAATACATCGGTACATAATGTGAGTTTCATAACAATTCCTTTATCTGGTAGATAAAATCAGGCTTTTTCAAATTGCTCAATAAATCCGACTTTAGTTCTGGCATTGGCTAATAACGTCGTTTTAACTTCGTCACCCAATAAATCAGCAATATCAGCCAGCACCTGAATATGTTCGTCCTGCTGTGCAGCCACGGCGACCACTATAAAAGCCACCTTACCTGCTCCCCAACTGACGCCGTGGGGAAATTGAAATACCTGAAAGCCGGTTTTAATCACCAGGTCAGCGCTCTCTTTTGCGCAGTGTGGAAAGGCAATACCAGCACCAATATAAGTAGAGACACTTTTTTCCCGCGTCATCATCTCCTGGAGAAATCCGGTTTTGACATATCCCGCTTTTTCTAGTTCTTCAGCAGCGATCTGCATTGCCTCGACTTTATTTGCTGCCTGACATTGCAGAAAAAGATCGCTTTCATTCAGTTGCAACATATTGAGACGGTGTTGCGCGCTTATATGCCGGGCGAAGGCGATATTGATGTGCAGGCATGGACCGATGCGGTCAAAGCCACCGGGTTTGATGGGGTATGGTCGGCAGAACTGTTTAGCCCGGCACGCTGGGAAATGGATCACGCAGAGTTAGCCAAACAAGTGATTGAGAATATGCGCAGTTATACGGGCTAACCCCACGCTGGTTTTCCCCCGCTGGCAGGCTATGCCTCTCTGGCCTGCCAGCTGTTTCGGTCTTTCTGCACCCTGCCTGACATATCTTTTTCTCCTCCCACAAAACACTTATTTTTGGCAAGAATTTCCCCATTGCTCAACCTGAAATCACCGGGTAAAAATAAACTTCATTTAATCATTATTTAATTATTTATCCGGAAATATTCATGTTCAAAATAAATTCTTCCACTGTCCGTACGCCAGCCCAAACCCAGGCTATCCCAGATAATCAACAAAACCATATTCCTGTCACAAATGCATCTAACACCTCACAAACCATAAGATCATCACCCTCTCCGGTACTGGGCCCCGAATCCCTACACGATTTATTGATAAAGAAAACCACCACACCCGAAACAATCATGGAGAAATTGAATATATTATTTTACAAGAATCAAGATAACCCTGGTGCTGAATTAAACTCGATGCTTACCGAATTCAAATATGGTAACCATATTCATCGCGCTCATTTTAATGCGTTACTGACGCTGCTCGATAATGGGATGGAAAACAACGACTACTCCGCCATGCAGTTGGCGCAAAATTTTACTCGGGGCTTTGAAATGAGAACACCCGATATGAAAAATGAGCATGAGAGAAAATTACTATCCTGTTTAGCGAGTAATTATACCTTTAAAAAAGGTCGAGCGATGAAAACACAACATCTCATTGCACAGCACGAAAATATGCTAAAAGCACTTAATAGCCAAAGACAGGCAAAAATTTCAGCTCTGAAATCTATAGTCAAAGATTTAAGTCCTGAAAGTAAGAATCTGCGAGTTACCCCCTATGAAAATAACTACAAAAAAGATCTCAGCATAGAAAGCTATCACTTAACAGATGAGAATGGGAAAGTTTTTGAAGCAACCTTAATTGATAGCGAGGATAGTAAAAATCGTATCAATATCAATAACGCCAAAAAGGTCATAGAAGCGTTGTATCAAGGGAACAGGGGGACTAAAGTGAGCGATATTAACCTTCCCAATGAAAAAGGGGAGACTCAGACTCAAGTTGTCACCCTATTCGACCGAACCAATTTAGTCACCATGGACCAATATATGGGTGACCAGGATAAGCAAAATACGCCCTGGACACTCGATTCCGCAGCAGTTGCATACGGGAATAAAAAGGGAAAGTTTATTGACACTCTGAGCACATTAGAAAAAACCCATGAATGTTTAGATAAATTGCATAAGGATAAAGAATTGGCTTTTCCTTCTTATGGTTTTCTCAATCCGCACAATATATTATCCGATCAAAGCGGCACCGAGACATTTTTCAACCCCGCCCCCCTTATTATCCGGGATGTATTTAAAAAGCAACATATGTGCGGACGTGGATATGTTGAAGGGCATATAACACAAGATCCCATATTCGACGTACATTACTTATCTAATGCACTCAGATCTTTCAACCCAAATCAGAGAGCAAGTGAAGACCTTCATAGCATGTCCCTCATATGGGGAAATATATTTGGTCTGAATATGTATAACGATACAGCCAGTCCTTTTAGTGAAGCTTTTGAAGAAAGTATGATGACAAAAAGTAAAAAAACCTGCGGAGAGTTGAAGATAGACTTATCAAAGGATGCAGTGTCTACGGTTGACGATCTTAAAAAGCTTTGCAGTGGCCGGGCCGGTGAAGATGAACTTATTGAGCATGTGGAAAAATGTTTAAAAAACCCACAATCGTGCCGGGCGTCGCCAAAACTTATCCTGGAAACAGCTGCTATGCTCCTTTCGCAGAAGAAAGCCTCTTTTGCCCAATCAGCCAAAGTCTGGAGCTGAGAGCCGGGAGCCGGAATCTAAGAGTCACCTTGAGTAGCAGCGCAATCGGGAGCATAGACTATTGCGCTGCTACAGATTTTTCCCGGTTATTTCAGCGCGATGCGCACCACGCTATCCGGCCCTTGAGTAGAGTTGTCTTTGTTAAACGCCTGCTTCAGGGAAACATACAGCGTTTCACCATCAGGCGACACCAGCAGGCTGTTCGGGTTGGTATCGAATGACCAGCTGTTTTTCACCGCATAGCTGGTGGCATCCAGTTGCAGCACTTTCTTCGACTCACGCTGGCTGATGTAAATCTCATTGCGTTTCGCGTTGAACTTGATGCCGAGCGCGTCGCCTGGGATACGCTTGATCACCTTGCCGCTATGCTCATCAAACACCAGCGTGGTCTTGCCTTTGGAATCATCGGTCACGAACAGGCGACCGGTGGACGGATCTTCTGCCATATTCAGGAACAGGTACTCTTTGCCATCGCCAGCCGTCCAGCGTTGTTCAATTTTATGCGTACGTGGATTGATGACCGCGATTTCCCCTGCACCATTGGCCGCGTAGATGCGCTCAGTCAGCGGGGAATAGATGATGCCCGTTACCCATTTACCGACATTTTTGATCGTGGTTTTGGGTTTGAAGGTTTTGGTATCCACCACCGAGATAAAGCCCGGATCGGCGACACGGCCCACGTAAAGTTCGTTGCCATGCAGCAGCATCTCACGCGCACCCGGCACGTCACCGTCTTTATCCTTCTTACCACCCAGCATCAGGCGTTGCAGCACTTTGCCGCTCTGTGCATCAACTTTTGACACCCCGCCATCCAGCGAGTTGGTGGTGTAGAACACGCTACCTTCGCTATCGATAGCCATACCGAAGTTTTTCAGATCGGTATGGGTTTCCCCTTTGGTCGCCAGCGTGGTCGGATCGAGGCGATACAACATGCCACCGTTGACGTCTTTGAAGCTCTGCGCACTGGCGACATACAACGCATTGGCTACCGGAGAGTAAGCCAGTTCATACAAGCCATCACCAATCACACGCTGGATAACCTGGTTGTCAGCGGGTTTTGCCGCCACGGCGACAGCAGGTGTCTGTGCTTTCTGGGCGGGTGCCTGACAGGCTGTCAGGCTAAATGCGGCAATCACCGCAGCGGCAAGCGCTGCCCGACGCGGACTGAAAAACGATGTCATTCTGAACTCCATCAATGGATAACGGTTTCCGGCAGGCTGTAGCCCGCACGGAAAGGATCGTAGAAAGAATGAGAATCATACGCATTAACGAAAACTTAGCAAATCGCCGCTAAACAACGGGTTAGAAGAATCCCCTCGGCGACGCCATAAACGCTATTTTTGCCTGAGAAACCCGCTATCTGACAGGCAATTTAACGTCCACAAAAACGTTAACATCAGTAACTACAGGGCCTAATGCCACCCTATCCTTATGATTACCTTAATTTATACAAATATTTACATAATTGAATGAAACCTTTTTAGAATTTTTAAAGCAAATGATTATCATTGGCTTTCTCAATTAATGCGCTTCTTTGCGTTAAATGCCGCAGGATGGTGCGGCTAAATAAAAAACAGAAGCGATAACAAACACGCTCTTTTTGACGGGAAATATCATGTCTTTGATTTGCAGGGATATACACGCGTCCGGCCTGCGCAAAACCTTTACGGTTTCATTGCTGGCAATGGCAGTACACGCCCTTCTCAACCCGATGACGGCTCAGGCGGCGGATAACAGCAGCAATACTCAGCAAGATCTGGTGGTGGATGCCACCACCAGCGGCGACAACACCGCGCAGGATAAGCAGGACTATCAGGTCAAAACCACCCGTGCCGGTACCAAACTGTTGCTGACGCCGCGTGACGTGCCGCAATCAGTCAGCGTTGTCACCCAGCAGCGTATGCAGGACCAGCAACTGCAAACCATTAATGACGTGCTGAACAACGCCACCGGCATCACCAGCAGCCAGGATGACAGCGAACGCGCCTATTACTATTCACGCGGTTTCCAGCTGACCAACTTCACCTTTGACGGTATTCCCACCTCCATGGGTGATTCGTGGAACTATGGGGATACCGCTTCGGATACTGCCATTTACGATCGTATCGAGATCGTGCGCGGGGCCACTGGCCTGATGACCGGCGCAGGCAGTCCGGCAGCGTCAGTCAACATGGTGCGTAAACATGCGGATAGCAAAGATTTCACCGGAACGGTAAGTGCCAGCTACGGGAGCTGGAATAAACAGCGTTATGTCGCAGATCTTTCAGCGCCATTAAACGAATCAGGCTCGGTACGTGGCCGCGTGATTGCGGGTTATCAGGATCAGGACAGCTGGCTGGATCGCTATCACAAAAACACCAAATTCCTGTACGGCACCCTTGATGCGGATCTCACCGATAACACCACCCTGTCGCTCGCTTACGATTATCAGGACGCCGACACCCGCGACCCCACCTGGGGTGGCAACCCGGTGTTTTACAGCAATGGTTCTCTGACGCATTACCGCCGCAGCCTGAACTCTTCCGCCGACTGGACTTACTACCACACCACCGTGCGCAAAGTGTATGCCGACCTGGTGCATAACTTTGATAATGGCTGGAGTTTCCGTCTGAACGGTACACACGCTGAAAACACCTTCAGCGATAAATTGCTGTATGTGGGATATATGGCTTATCCGGATGAGACTACCGGTGAAGGTGCCGATGGTTTCGGCAGTAAGGACCGCGGTAAACGTGAACTGACTTCAGTAGATGGTTATGCCAGCGGCCCCTTTGAGTTGTTCGGTCGTCAGCACCAGTTAATGGCAGGCGTTAGCTACAGCCGTCAGCACAACAGCACCTATAGCAGCGATGGTGTCACCGATGAAGACGCCTACGACATCGCCACTGGCGATATCGGTGTATTTAATAACCACTGGAATGGCAATATCGCGGAGCCTGAGTGGAGCGACTGGTATCAAAACGCCGATGACGTGGTACGGCAGAAATCCGCTTACACCGCCGCGCGTTTCTCACTGGCCGATCCGTTGTCGCTGATTGTCGGTGCGCGTTACACGCAGTACAGCACCAATGGTAGCAGCGGCAATATGGAGAAAAACAACATTACGCCGTATGCAGGTGTGGTGTATGACATCAACGATACCTGGTCGGCTTACGCCAGCTATACCTCAATCTTCCAGCCACAAACCTACCGTGACGCCAGCGGCCATTACCTGACGCCGGTAACCGGCAAAAGCTATGAAACCGGCCTGAAATCCGCCTGGTTCGATGGCCGACTGACCGCGACGATGGCGATCTTCCGCATTGAACAGAACAACGTCGGTGAGGAAATCAATGGCGTCTATGTCAACAACAGCAGCGAGCAGGCTTATACCGCCACCAAAGGTGCGCGTAGCAAAGGGGCCGAATTTGAGCTGAACGGTGCACTGACTGACAATCTGCAAATGACTTTTGGCGCAACACGTTACGTGGCGCGTGATGCCGATGGCCGTTACAACCCCGGTCAACCGCAGACTGAATTTAAGCTGTTCACCCGCTACCAATTGCCTATGCTGCCAGAGCTGACGATCGGTGGCGGCATCAACTGGCAGAACCGCGTGTTTGAGGATGACACCGCACCCGATGGCAGCACCCAACGTGTCTATCAGGGCAGCTACCCACTGGCTAATCTGTTTGCGCGTTATCAGGTCACCAAACAGGTGGCTGTCCAGGCTAACGTCGATAACCTGTTCGACCGTACCTACTACAGCTACATGAATAACTATGTCTACGGTGAACCACGTAATTTCTCGGTCAGCGTGTCATATCAATTCTGATAGCTGATGGCTGCGCCCTGGATTAACAGGGCGCAGTGTTTTTATTTGTATACCGTTGCCGTCGCACGCACTTTGTCGCCTTCATTGCCGGAGGTAATAACAAAATACTTACCTCCCATTGCATCAGCCTTTTTGGAAATTTCCTCCATCACCGCACGCGGTGAAGTATGTTCTTTAGTGGAACTAACGGTGCCTACTTTCTGGTGCTTTTTCGCCTCTTGTTTACTGATTTCCGTTGCAGCGAAAGCTGAAAAGCAAATTAGCGAGGCGGTAATACACGCTATCATTCCGGTCAGGATTTTTTTCATTATCACACCTCAGAGATGATTGAGAATGGACTCTGCATTGCAGCAATTAAATTCTTAGACCGGGTTGGAAATATTGCAACTGCGCGATACGCATCGCCGTATTTTTTTCAACATCACCCAACCAATTATCTCTATTTATTAACGAAGCGACATAACGAAAAAACTGCATGAGTTGCAACAAGATAGCCTCAACCGGCTGTGGGATGCCTTTACTAAATCGATGGTCTTTAAATTTTTTGACTGACTTAAAAAGAAATAAATTATTTACGCTTCGCTTGATTACTGTAATCCATCGGCTACGTTTACATCAAAATATTAATAATTTTACACATCTTAAATCGATATTTTCCGGCCGATTTTCTACTTTTTACTGGCCTGAAATTCACCAGACTTCAAACATGATTAAAATTTTTTAGTCCATCCAGTTGAGGTCAATCAATGAAACGGAAATACCTGCATTGCCTTGTACTTGCTACGCTGTTAACCAACGCATTTAATTCCTTTGCTGCCGAGGATTTACGCAAAGATGCGACCACAGCGACTAAAGAAACCAATGACGCGCTGTACAATCAACTGCCATTCTCTGATAAAACCGATTTTAGCGATGCCCATAAAGGTTTTATCGCTGCGTTACCTGCTGCGGTGATTAAAGGCGAAGCGGGAAATGTGGTCTGGGATCCGGGCCAATACGCGTTTATTAAAGAGGGAGAGAAATCGCCGGATAGCGTTAACCCCAGTCTTTGGCGTCAGTCGCAGTTAATCAATATCAGCGGATTGTTTCAGGTCACCGATGGCGTCTACCAGATCCGTAATCTTGACCTCTCCAATATGACCATCATCGAAGGTGATAAAGGCATCACGGTTATTGACCCGCTGGTTTCCGCTGAAACCGCCAAAGTGGGGATGGATCTTTACTACAAACATCGTGGCAAAAAGCCGGTGGTGGCGGTGATTTACACCCATAGCCACGTTGACCACTACGGTGGCGTACGCGGTGTGGTCGATGAAGCGGATGTGAAATCCGGCAAAGTGAAAATTTACGCCCCGGCAGGATTTATGGAGGCCGCGGTGGCTGAAAATATCATGGCGGGCAACGTGATGAGCCGTCGTGCCAGTTATATGTACGGTAACCTGTTGCAAGCCGATCCGAAAGGCCAGGTCGGTGCCGGGCTAGGCACCACCACGTCAGCAGGAACCGTCACCCTGATTGCCCCAACGGACACCATCACGAAAACCGGTGAGAAGCACACCATCGACGGCCTGACCTATGAATTTATGATGGCACCGGGTTCTGAAGCGCCATCAGAGATGTTGTGGTATGTCGAAGAGAAGAAAATGATTGAGGCGGCAGAAGATGTCACTCATACCCTGCACAACACCTACTCGCTGCGCGGCGCAAAAATTCGTGAGCCCCTGCCCTGGTCAAAATACATCAATGATGCGATTACCCGCTGGGGCGATAAAGCTGAGATTATTATCGCCCAACATCACTGGCCAACCTGGGGCAATGATAACGTCAACAATCTGCTGAAAACCCAGCGCGACCTCTATCGCTACATCAACGACCAGACGCTGCGGATGGCAAATGAAGGCCTGACGCGTGACGAAATCGCCGCCAACTTCAAGCTGCCGGATGGACTGGCAAAAACCTGGGCGAACCGGGGTTATTACGGCTCCGTCAGTCACGATGTTAAAGCCACTTACGTACTTTATCTTGGCTGGTTTGATGGCAATCCGGCCACGCTGGATGAATTGCCTCCGGAAGAAGCGGCGAAGAAATTCGTTGAATATATGGGCGGCGCGGACAATATCCTGCAAAAAGCCAAAACCGACTTCGATCAGGGTAATTACCGCTGGGTAGCGCAGGTAGTCAGCAAAGTGGTTTTTGCTGATCCGGAAAACAAAGCCGCCCGCGATCTGGAGGCCGATGCTCTGGAACAGCTGGGTTATCAGGCGGAATCCGGCCCGTGGCGTAATTTTTATCTGACCGGTGCTCAGGAGTTACGCAATGGCGTAATGAAACTGCCAACGCCGAATACCGCCAGCCCGGATACGGTCAAAGCGATGACACCGGAAATGTTCTTCGATTTCCTCGCAGTGCATATCAATGGCGAGAAAGCGGGTAATGCGAAGGCAGTGATTAACGTCGATTTGGGCGATGATGGCGGCAAATACAAGCTGGAGCTGGAAAATGGTGTACTCAACCACACGTCCGATGCCCAGGCGCAGCACGCGGATGCCACCCTTACCCTCAACCGCGACACATTGAACAAAATCATCCTGAAGGAAGAAACGCTGAAGCAGGCGCAGGATAAAGGTGAAGTCAAAATCAGCGGCAATTCTGTCAAGGTCGATGAACTGCTGGGTTACATGGATAAATTCGAGTTCTGGTTCAATATGGTGACACCGTAATCGTTTAACGGGCTGCTGAATTATTTAGCAGCCCGTCATTTCTTATTTTTATAAATATTTCCGATCCAGTATTTCGCTCAATTTCAGTACCCCTGTTGAATTTAATTTTTATTCATCAACCGCTATTTCTAAGGATTCATACGATGAACAGATCCTACAAAGGCGTCGGCGTTCTGGCACTGGCTGCTGGTTCAATATTGCTCCCCGGTGCCAGCCGGGCGGAAGAACCAGCGAAAAATGTGTCTGAGAATCAGAGTGAGGGTAATAAACCTAACATCATTCTAATCGTTGCTGATGACACCGGTTACGGCGATCTCGGAGCCTATGGGGGTGGTGAAGGCCGGGGTATGCCAACACCTAATCTCGATAAAATGGCCCAGGAAGGGATGACCTTCTTCAGTTTTTATGGGCAGCCAAGCAGCACCCCAGGCCGTGCGGCAATGCAAACCGGCCGCATACCTAACCGCAGCGGCATGACCACCGTGGCATTCCAGGGGCAAGGTGGCGGACTGCCAAAAGAAGAATGGACGCTGGCTTCAGTCCTGAAAACAGCGGGTTACGATACTTTCTTTACCGGAAAATGGCACCTGGGGGAATCGGACTATGCCCTGCCTAACGCCCAGGGTTATGACGAGATGCGCTATGTCGGGCTTTACCATCTCAATGCCTATACCTACGCCGATCCAACCTGGTTCCCGGATATGGATCCGAAACTGCGCGAAATGTTCGCCCGCGTGACCCGTGGGGCGTTATCGGGTAAAGCTGGTGAAGCACCTCATGAAGATTTCAAAGTAAATGGTCAGTACGTCAATACCCCTGAAATTAATGGCAAAGAGGGTGTGGTCGGCATTCCTTTCTTTGATCGCTATGTAGAAAAAGCGTCTCTGGAATATCTCGACGCTCATGCGAAAGATAGCAAACCCTTTTTCATGAGCATCAATTTTATGAAAAACCATCAACCGAATATGCCGGATCCCGATTTCATTGGGAAATCGATGTCCAAGTCGAAATATGCCGATTCGATGGTCGAAATGGACGCCCGGGTCGGTCATATCATGGATAAAGTTCGCTCACTGGGTCTGGACAAAAATACCCTGGTGGTGTTCACCACCGATAACGGGGCCTGGCAGGATGTCTATCCCGATGCTGGCTATACCCCCTTCCGTGGCACCAAAGGAACCGACCGCGAAGGTGGCAGTCGCGTTCCAGCCATCGCCTGGATGCCAGGCAAAATCAAAGCGGATGTAAAAAACCACGACATTGTGGGCGGACTGGATTTAATGGCGACCTTCGCTTCGGTTGCGGGCATTAAGGAACTGCCAAAAAATGACCGGGCAGGTAAACCGATTGTTTTCGACAGTTACGACATCTCCCCGGTGCTGTTCGGCACAGGCCCGGACCCGCGTACCTCATGGTTCTACTTCACCGAAAATGAACTGACGCCGGGAGCGGTTCGCGTTGGGCATTACAAAGCGGTATTTAATCTGCGCGGTGACAATGGTATGCCAACCGGAGGCCTGGCAGTGGACAGTAACTTAGGCTGGAAAGGCCCATCGTCCTATGTTGCTACCGTGCCGCAGATTTTTGATCTCTGGCAGGACCCGCAGGAACGCTACGACATCTTTATGAATAACTACACCGAGCACACCTGGACGCTGGTGACGTTTAATCAGGCTATCGGTGACCTGATGAAAACCTATGCCAAATATCCACCACGTCCGGCGCAGAGTGAATCCTATACCGGTCCGATCACCATCAGCCAGTATCAACGTTTCCAGAATGTGCGCGATCAGCTCGATAAAGAAGGTTTTCAGTTGGGATTACCGACTGGCAACTGATTAATCGCTGGCCCGATCATTATCGGGCCATTATTCTCTCCTTCACTAAGGCATTGAGATGACTATTTTCGTTCGTCGGGCCGGTAAGCAGACCTGGGCAATAGCCCTGACTCTGTGTATTTTCTTCGCCTTTCAAAGCGTCCATGCGGCAACCGATCTGCCTTCCTGGAATAATTCCTCAGCCCGGGAAAAAATAATCGCTTTCGTGCAAAAAGTGACGCATGAAGGTGACGCGGGTTATGTCAAACCGGAGGCGCGTATTGCTGTATTCGACAATGACGGCACGCTCTGGACCGAACAGCCAGCTTATGTCCAGCTGGTCTATCTGATTGATCGGATTAAAACGCTGGCCCCACAGCATCCTGAATGGAAAAACCAACAACCTTTTAAGGGCATCCTGGAAAACGATTTGCATGCTGTCGCCGCAACAGGAAATCAGGGGTTGATGGCAATTGAACACGCCGCTGATGCTGGCATGACCACCGATGCTTATCAGGCCAACGTCTTACAATGGTTAGCCACCGCACGCGATCCGCGTTTCAAACGCCCTTATACCGAACTGGTTTATCAGCCGATGCTGGAGCTGCTGGATTACCTGCGGGCCAACGGTTTTAAAACCTATATCGTTTCCGGTGGCGGTGCCGATTTTATGCGTCCGTGGACGGAAAAAATCTACGGTATTCCGCCAGAACAGGTGATTGGCTCAACCGATAACATTAAATTCGAACGGAATAAACAGGGCCAGCCACAACTGATTAAACAAGGTGCCATCAACTTTATTGACGATGGAGAAAATAAACCTGTTGCCATCCATCGTTATATTGGCCGCATGCCAATCCTGGCCTTTGGTAATTCCGATGGCGATTTGCCGATGCTGCAATATGTCTCCTCTGCGCCTGGCACCCGTCTTGTTCTTTATCTGCATCATGATGACCCTGACCGTGAATATGCCTACGACCGCAAATCCAGTTTTGGCAAGCTGGATAAAGGGCTGGATGAAGCCAGGGAAAAAGGCTGGCCGGTTGTCAGCATGAAAACGGACTGGAAAGTGGTGTTTCCGCAATAACACATCAGGCCAATCAGGCTAAGTGAGGAACGAGATGAAACACAGCACCACCGTCCCGCTAACCCCTATTCTTACCTTTGAAAAGCTGGGTGTGAATTACAAACGTCGTTATCACGTGATGGCTAAGCCTTCTGGCTCCACCTGCAACCTGGATTGCAGTTATTGCTTTTACCTGCATAAAGAAGACTTACTCCATCAACACCGCGATAGCGGCATGACCGATGAAATACTGGAAGATTTTATTCGTCAGTACATCGCCAGCCAGGATGGCGAGGAAATTATTTTCTCGTGGCAAGGCGGAGAGCCCACGCTGATGGGGCTGGCCTTTTTTGAAAAAGTTGTCGCCTTACAGAAAAAATATCAGCCCAGAAATCAGCGAATTGAGAACGATCTGCAAACCAATGCCGTGCTGATAAATGATCAGTGGGCAGCGTTTCTCAAAAAACATCGTTTCCTGGTGGGGGTATCTATTGATGGCCCACGCGAACTGCATGATCGCTACCGCGTCACTCGCAGTGGAAAACCGACCTTTGATCGCGTAATGAAAGGTATCGACGCATTAAAGCGCCACGGTGTGCCTTTTAATGCCCTGGTGGTGGTGAACCGGACTAACGCCAGGTTTCCACTGGAAGTGTATCGGTTTTTAACCCAGGAGCTGGGGGCGACCTATATTCAATTTAATCCCTGTGTCGAGCCGGTCGATTTTAAAAGCACGGCCCCCCAATTCTGGTGCGACGATACCATTCCGGTGACCGGTTCCCGTCGGGCGAAACCTGGCGACCTCGACTCCATCGTCACCGACTGGTCAGTGGATCCCGAAGACTGGGGACAGTTTCTCAAGGTCACCTTTCAGGAGTGGATGAGCAAAGACTTAGGACGCGTGCAGGTTAACCTGTTCGAAACCGCCGTGGTGCAAACCATGGGACTGCCGTCGCAACTTTGCATCACCGCAGAATTTTGCGGCAAAGGCCTGGCGATAGAGAAAAATGGTGACGTCTTTTCCTGCGATCATTACGTCTATCCGGAATATCGGCTGGGCAATGTAACCACGCATAAACTGGCGCATCTGGTGTTCTCCGAACGGCAACGCAAGTTCGGCACCGGGAAAAGAGACACGCTGCCCCGCTACTGTAAAACCTGCCCTTACCTGAAACTGTGCTGGGGTGAATGCCCCAAAAACCGCATCGTGCGTGCGCCCGATGGTGAGCTGGGACTTAATTATTTATGTCCCGGCATCAAAACATTCTTTAAATCAGCCATGCCCGCTTTAGAGCAAATCGCCAGCATCCTTAACAACCTCAAAGAGTAATCAAGGAGTACAACATGCGCCGATCTCTACTGATGATCATTTTCGCGGTGATACCCATTCAGCACCTGGCCGCATCACCTTATGACAGCCTCGCCACGGCATTGCGCGAACAAACCATCCTCAAGGATTTACGCGCCCATTGCCATGTCAGCAGCACCATTTCCGATGACGTGATGAAAAAACATTTTATGGATAACCCGGCTAGCCACGACGCCATTACCAGCGCCGCTTACGAGCTTAAAAGCGGTAAAAAACAGCTTTACCAGCAAAAAATATCAGCCGTGACCTGCCCAACCGATTTGACGAGCAAATAAACCACCGGGAGCCATTATGCGCCATATTGTTCTGTTCGTGGCTGTCATGTCGCCGCTACCTGTCAGCGCCAGTGGCCTCTATCTGTATGAAATCGCGACGGAAGATGTTGGGCTGGCGGGTGCAGGCCAGGCGGCGCGTGCGCAGGATGCTTCCACATTGATGACGAATCCCGCCGGGATGACACGCCTGCCCGATCGGATGATCACGGGCGGCCTGCAAGCGTTGTATGGCGACACGCCGTACCAACTGGATAACGATGCCCTCCTGAAGGGCAACAGTCCGGGCAACACCATTGGCTGGTTCCCCGGTACCAGCGTTTTTTACCATCAGCGTATCAATGATGCCTGGTCTGCTGGCATTGGCCTGTATGGCAATTACGGCCTTGGGCTGGATTTTGGTGACTGGGCGGGTGACCGCCTGATCAAAAAAAGCACTCTGGTGGGGATGACACTTAGCCCGGCGATGGCCTGGAAAATTAATGAGCGACTTTCCTGGGGGCTGGGTCTTGGCATCAACTATGGTTTTCTATCACTAACGCGTGATGTCGATGGGCAGGATGAGAAAGCCACCGACCACGACTGGGCGCTGAATTTCCGTACCGGTTTGCTGATGCAAGTCACGCAAGCCACGCGTATCGGCCTGACTTATACCAGCAAAACGGAATACCACTTCAATATTAATGGCGAGGCACGTTTCCCGCAGCTGGATAATGTTTCTTATACCCTGCCAATTGCGGCGCAAATTAATACCCCGGCGCAGCTGATGCTGAGTGCGGTGCATGATTTGAATCAGCAATGGTCGTTACTGGGTGATTTGGGCTGGCAGGACTGGAGCCGCTACGGGGCCAACCAGATTCAGGTTTCCGGCCAGCCGCTGGCGCGGGAAAATCGCCTGAACGATACCTGGCATACTGCCTTCGGCGTGCAATTCCGTCCCAATGATCAATGGCGCTTTAATGCCGGTATTGCCTATGACAGCAGCTTTTATAAAAACCAGGACGATACCGCGATGACGATGCCATCAGGGGCGGCATGGCGTTATGGCATTGGTGCCCAATATCAGCTCACGCCGTCCAGCAATATCGGTGCTGCATTCGAATATCTGCATATGGAATCATCGTCAGTATCATCGCCGCTGGTGAAAGGGGGATATCAGGATCCCAATATCTATTTTTTCACCATGAATTACAGTTATCGCTTCTGACGTTCAGAAAGACCAGCGATTGCGCCCCTGCCGTTTCGCACGATACAGCGCCTCATCTGCGTGTGCGATCAATTGTTCGGCGCTGCAATCTGACGTGGTGCTGGCGATTCCCATGCTGACGGTAACCTGTGCTGAGACCTCTGATGCAGCATGTGCCAATGCCCGCTGTTGCAGACGTTGCTGAATGCGGGCGGCAACGCGCTCCGCCTCATCTGTTGAGGCATCCAGCAACACCACAACAAACTCCTCTCCGCCGTAGCGGCCCACCACGTCTTCCGGCGTGCGCACCGACTCCTTCAATACGGCCGCTACCGCTGTCAGGCATTCATCGCCAGCCTGGTGACCATAATGATCGTTGTAACGTTTGAAGTAATCGACATCGAGCATAATCAGGCTGAAAGGTCGCTGCTGTGTCATCGCCTCCCTGAGGTGATTTTCCAGTGCACGGCGATTGGCCGTGGCGGTCAATCCATCCTGATGTGCCAGCATATCCAGCCGCGAAATCAGCAGTTGGTTCTGCTCATAGCGCCACCAGGCTTCATTGAACCAGCGCATCAGCATATAGCGCCCATAGAGCAAAATCAGTGTCAGGATCAACCAGATGAGAGCAAAGCGTGTATTCATCCCATTATTTAACTGGTAACTGGCAAGGGGGAGAGAAAGCCACAACGGTAGGACATAAGTTAACAATGCCTGCGGATAAAAATAGAGTGCGGCCATTGCCGTCAGCAACAAAATTGTGCCGAGCGGATAAGCAATCGGAAGATGCCAGAAAACCACGAAGCAGTAGCAGCTGAACGCCCAGATCAGGCTGAGCACTGCCACCAGCGTCAGACCCAACCCTTGTAGCGAGATCGAAGGTTGTTTCGCGCTTAGCCACCCCACCAGTATCAGCAACAGGGATGCGGCGATAACCAGATAAATGCCGCGCTCGACAAACGGAATCAAGGCATTATGGCTGAGTACATGGTCATCAAAATCGATAAATAACCGGTTACGCAAGGCGATTAATAAAGCAAAGCTGATATTCACAAACGCAAACCAGGGCAGGCTTTGTGACAGCGCCTGCCTGACCATATCACCACGTTCGTTCCAGCGTGGCATTTCCTGCCGACGTTCTCTTGGGTTGTTATTCACCAGGCATCCTTCAGATTGACGACCCTGATATACAGTTTATTCCTTTACCGCAAAGTTGCCGGAAGAGACATCGCGACTAGGTGGTTTTGTTGAGGGTGATTTCGGAGTTGTATTCCCGGTGCAAGCGACGCGCCTGAATAAATACCGATTTCCAGTAAGGATTGTTCAGAGATGAACGCATCACGCCACGGCTGGCCGATGCATGCAGGAATTGTTGATCGGTGTCATAAAAACCAACGTGCAATTCATGATTGATGCGGAAGAATACCAGATCGCCGGGCTGCATATGGTCAGGCTGGACCCGTTCGCCCATTTGAATTAATTCACGCGTGGTGACGCGATCCATCGGAATATTGAAACGATCTTTTAAGGTGCGCCAAACGAAGCCGGAACAATCGACACCGGATAATTGCGTACCGCCCCATTGATAGGGTGTTCCCTGCCATGAATGCATCTGGTCATGTAACGCGGCAATAACCGGAATAAGATCTTCCTGGCTTTGCGCGCTGTCATTATCGGCCTGTGAGTCACGATGGGCAGAATGGGATGAGCACCCTGCGAGAGAGAGAAAAACCAGAGCGGCCAGTGCCTTAAACATTGCAGGGGAATTCATGGTGTCGTGTGTCACTCATTGAAGTTGGTTTCAGGTTTATACCGCAGTAATGAACGCCGGAAAAATCAGAACCGCTCAGACTTGCAGTACC
This sequence comes from Pantoea cypripedii, assembly GCF_002095535.1. Taxonomy (NCBI): domain Bacteria; kingdom Pseudomonadati; phylum Pseudomonadota; class Gammaproteobacteria; order Enterobacterales; family Erwiniaceae; genus Pantoea; species Pantoea cypripedii. The sequence continues at coordinate 205,169 of NZ_MLJI01000003.1, read as the reverse complement.
TTACACTTCACTTACTCAGGCTTACACTACAATACCAGGATATTTCCGCAGGTAAATAGTTAAATCACTTTATGGTGAATTAATCGACAGGTGCAGGATGCAATTGCACATCCTGCACACAAATTTGGCTTAAAAATAATTCAGCGCTGATTGATGAAGCGAAACGGTATTATTTGTGCGCTCAATATTTGCCGGAGAAGTTTGCACTGATTCGTTGTGCCAGATAATCCTTCGCCGAAATCGGTGGATATTTTTTTTCCGGCCCTTCGATCATGACATCTTCATTTGCCTGGCAGAAAAATGCCAGGCTATAGCGCGCCGGAACCGACTCACCGGGTAACGGATTCGCCACGCGATGGAAATTGGACGGTAATTTATCGTCGCTCCAGCGCATCAGCATATCGCCAATATTACAGGTAATCAGCCCATCCAGCGGCGCGATTGGCGTCCAGACCTGCTCCTCCATCTCTTTACCCGGACACACCTGCAAACCGCCCTGCCCATCACGCTGGAACAGCAAAGTCAGGCAATCGAAATCGGTATGCGCACCCGCACGCCACGGGCCATCCACCTCACCGGTTATCGCAAAATAATGCAGCATACGTAAGGTACTTTGGTAAGTGGCGCGTGACGGTTCATGTGCGTGGCTGAAGAAGTCCTCCGGGAAGCCAAGTTTCAGCGCGAAGCATGAAAGCAGCTTCATGCCCACTGCCCAGCACTGACGCTCAAACTTCATCACCTCATCACGAAAACCTGGCAGGGTGTCATCATCCGGCCACAGGCCATCCATACGTGGCAGCGTGATCTGGTATGACTCTTTCTGATCGGGTTTACCGGTAGAAGGACGGATTTGTGCACGGTATTCCCAGCCCGCATTGCGGCTGAGCGGGTGGCGGGCTTTTTCTTTTTCCGGCAGCGCAAAAAAACGCTCCGCATTGGCGAACGCGGCGTTGATATCGTCGAGGGGGATGTCGTGTCCGGAAACCTGGAAGAACCCGATGTCGATGGCCGCCTGCCACAGCTGGTCGGCGATTTCGTGTTTACGTTGGTCAAAATCAGCGAGATCGATGATACGCACTTCGCGCACCGCTTCACTGCCGCGTGCGCCCATGCGCGATTCTTTAGCCAGTTCATGCAGGGTATAAGCCGTTGTCTTTTCCATTGGTGCACCTCGTTATAAAGAGATAACGGATGACCTGCACCGCAACTGGCAGGTCATCCCCGCGCCCATTCACTGGGCGATCGAGCAATGACCCACCGGGCAACGACCACGGCTGACAGCTTCTACTCAATAACAATCTGGCAATATCTATGCCATAAATCGCACGATCCCGTTGCGGCGCGATTTATCGCGCGGTTGTTGCAGTGCTTCGGCTCAACGACGCGTGATCAATCACGCCGCGGCGGGTTAAATACGGTTTTGTTGCACCATAACAATGCAAATCAGCAACTAATGACTCACAACTGAGCAAAGTTTCACAAACATCCTTTCAATCCATGACGTCGCAAAACGATTTATTCAATAAAATCAGAATAATAAACACAAAACATTGTGGATGGCATGGGCTTTGCTAAATTCACAGCAGAGTATAAGCGGTTAGCGTGGCGCGCCTGCCATGCGGAACATTGCTCTACAGCTTCGGCTGTACCTCGTCAGGGGACGGTGCTATGCATCGTGAGCAGGCTCATACACCGCATCATCCCCTGAACACGAACACACTTTGCGTTTGCTTTGGGGGTTTTTATGTCAATGTCGTCCTTCCGTTTGTCCCTGTTCGCCGCGCTTATCGGCGCATCTTCCCTTGCCCATGCGGCAGACAAGCTGGTGCTGCAAACCACTTGGGTAGCACAGGCTGAGCAAGGCGGTTATTACCAGGCTGTCGCCACCGGGATCTATAAAAAATACGGTCTGGATGTGGAAGTGCGTTCGGGCGGGCCGCAGCTGAATAATATGACGCTGCTGCTGGCGAACCGTGCCGATGTTATCGTCAGCTATGATCTTCAGGTGTTGCAGGGTATCCAGCGTAACTTCCCGCTGAAAGCCATTGCCGCCCCCTTCCAGTTCGATCCGCAAGGCATTATCACTCACGGTGATGTAAAGGATTTGGCGGGGTTGAAGGGCAAAACCGTGCTGGTCTCCGCCAGCGGCCAGGCCAGCTGGTGGCCGTGGCTGAAAAGCAAATATCAACTCAGCGATGGCCAGGTGCGTCCTTATACTTTTAATATGCAGCCGTTCCTCGCCGATAAAAATACCGCCCAGCAGGCCTACGCCACTTCAGAAGTTCAGCAAATTAAAGCAGTACAGCCGGACAGCAAATTTTATCTCTTCGCCAATTACGGCTACCCCGCCTATGGCGGCATTCTGGTGACGCGCGATGACCTGTTGCAGCAAAAACCGGATGTCATGAAACGTTTTGTCGAGGCCTCAATGGAGGGCTGGAAATCTTACCTGGCCAATCCTGCTGCCGGTGATGCACTGATCAAAAAAGAAAACCCGCAGATGACCGATGCGATCCTGGCATTTGGCGTTTCGCAGATGAAAACGCTGCATCTAATCGATGGTGGCGATGCAGCGAAACAGGGCCTGGGGGTGATGACGGAAAAACGCTGGCAAACCACGCGTGATTTTATGGTGAAAGCTGGGTTGCTGGATGCCGCCACGCCATGGCAAAAAGCCTTCACCACCCAGTTCTATCGTCAGGCGGCCATGTAAGGGACAGCATGAAAATTCTGATTAAAAACTGCCAGGCCATCCTCACCGGCGATATACAGCAGCCCCGCAGTGCCGCGCGCGATATTCGTATCGAAAACGGCCTGATCCACGAGCTGGGTTCTCTTCAGGCGCAGGACGATGAGCAGGTGATCGACGCACGCAATTGCGTGGTCTATCCGGGCTGGGTCAATACCCATCATCATCTGTTTCAATCGCTGCTGAAAGGCGAGCCGCAGGGGTTGAATCAAAGCCTCGGTGCCTGGCTGGCCGCCACACCTTACCGTTTTCGCGGGGCGTTTGATGAACAAACTTTCCGCATCGCAGCGCGCATTGGTCTGGTGGAGCTGGTGCGTTCCGGCTGCACCACCATTGCCGATCACCACTATCTTTACTGGCCTGAGATGCCGTTTGATGGCGCGCAAGTCCTGTTTGAGGAAGCGCAGCAGCTCGGCGTGCGTTTTGTGTTATGCCGTGGCGGTGCCACCCAAAGCCGTGGACTGGAGAGCGATTTACCCACCGCGCTGCGCCCGGAAAAGTTCGAGACGATGATGGACGATGTTGAGCGGCTGGTGACGCAATATCATCAACCCGATGCCTTTGCCATGCGTCAGGTGGTGATGGCCCCCACCACCACGCTGCATTCCACCACCCCGCAGGAGCTGCGGGAAAGTGCCCGCCTGGCGCGCCAGCTTGGCATTCGTCTGCACAGTCACCTGTCCGAAACGGTTGATTATCTCGATGCCGCTCAAGCCAAATTTGGTATGACACCACTGCAATTCTGCGCCGAACATGACTGGATCGGCCGCGATGTGTGGTTCGCCCATCTGGTGAAGTTACTGCCGGAAGAGATCGCCTTACTCGGCGCGGCTGGCAGCGGTATCGCCCATTGTCCGCAGAGCAACGCTCGCCTCGGTAGCGGCATTGCTGACCTGGTGGCCCTGGAGCAGGCCGGGGTAACCGTGTCGATTGGTGTTGATGGCGCGGCATCCAATGAAGCCGCAGACATGCAGAGCGAAACCCATGCGGCCTGGCAATTGCAACGCGCCCGTAAAGGGATGCTGGCGCAACCACGTTATGCCGGTGGCACTTTTGAAGGCGGTGGCGATGCCGCCAGCATCGAAGATGTGCTGCGCTGGGGCACCCACGGCGGCGCACAGGTGCTGGGGCTGAACACTGGCGTGATTGCACCGGGAATGGCGGCGGATATCGCGGTCTATCAACTCGATGATCCGCGCTACTTTGGCTTGCACGATATGGCCATCGGGCCGATTGCCTGTGGCGGGCGGGCGCGTATCAAAGCGCTGCTCTGTCAGGGAAAAATAATCATGCAGGATGATGTGATTCCGGGCGTCGATTTGCCAGAGCTGGGGCGTGCTGCCGCTGAGGCGGTGAAAACCCTTCAGCAGCGCGCAGGCGTGACAACGTAACCTGACGCGTAGCGACGCGATTTATCGCGCAATTATTTGCACTGTGCCGGCAAACCCCGCGTGATAAATCACGCCGCTACAACCCGGTGCGATGCGTCGCGCCGCTACGGCCATGATGATTACAATCCGGCGATCAGCGCTTTTGCTGCGGCACGATGTTTCACCATCAATTCTGCCGCATCCAGCCCGATGATCTCACCGTCTGACACACGCCATTCCCCACCCACCATCACTTTATCCGCCCGTTCGGCGCCACATAAAATCAACGCAGAAAGCGGATCGTGGCTGCCGCTAAAGCGCAACTCATCCAGCTTAAATAATGCCAGATCCGCCTGTTTGCCCACCGCCAGTTCACCAATATCCGTGCGTCCCAGCAAGCGCGCCGACCCGGCTGTCGCCCAACGCAGTACGCGCTGCGGGGTAATCTGTTCCGCACCATAGCGCAGCCGTTGCAGATACAGTGCCTGGCGTGCCTCGTACATCAAATTCGACGCATCATTCGAGGCCGAACCATCCACACCCAGGCCAACCGGCGCGCCCGCCGCTTCCAGGTCTACCGTCGGACAAATTCCTGAAGCCAGACGCATATTGGATACCGGACAATGGCAGATACCGGTGCCGGCGGCACCCAGGCGCTTGATTTCGTCTTCATTGAAGTGAATGCCATGCGCCAGCCAGGTTCGATTGCTGAGCCAGCCCACATGTTCCAGATAATCAACGGTGCGCATACCAAAGGTTTGCTGGCAAAACGCCTCTTCATCCAGCGTCTCCCCCAGATGGGTATGCAGGCGAACATCATGCTGCTCCGCCTGGCGGGCGATTTCGCGCATCAAATCAGTGGTGACGGAAAACGGGGAACAGGGGGCGAGGCCGATCTGAATCTGTGCCCCTTCGCGTCGCTGGTGATACTGCTTAATCAGGCGCAGGCTATCCTGCAAAATGGTGTCGGCATCCTGAATGGTATGCTGCGGCGGCAGGCCACCCTGTTCTTCGCCCAGATTCATCGAACCCCGGGTCAGCAACGCACGCATCCCCAGCTGTTGTACCACCTCCACCTGCACATCAAGCGACTGCTCCATCCCCTGGGGGAAAAGGTAGTGATGATCGCTCACCGTAGTGCAGCCAGACTGCAACAGCTCGGCCATCGCCACCTGGCTCGCCAGATGCAACGCTTCGGGGGTCAGACGCGCCCACACTGGATACAGGGTCTTCAGCCACGGAAACAGCGGTTGATTGACCACCGGAAGCCAGGCGCGGGTTAAAGTTTGATAAAAATGATGATGGGCGTTAATCAGACCGGGTAACACCACATGGTCACGAGCATCGACCACACTGTCGCAAGACTGCGACGGGGTTTGTCCCAGACGCAGAATCTCGCTGATACGCGAGCCTTCAATAACCAGGCCGCCACGGCCATCAAGGTTGTCGGGGAGAAATACGGCAAGGGGGTTTTTGATCCAGATACGGGCAGCGCACATGGCTGGCTCCTCTCAGTGGTTAAACATAAGGGTTAGCCAGCTCAGTTATTGCCTGTCTGCTGATCCAGGCGCATCGCGATGCGGCACTACTATGCCGCATCAACGACGACCTGAAAAGCGATCAAGCGGCTTTTTTACGTAGCGGTGATTCCGGCATAAACAACGACAAAATAAACGCCAGCAACATCACCCCTGCCGCCATCTGAAATGCCGCATGCACCCCATCACCAAATGCCTGCAAATAAGGGATCTGCACATCCATAGCAAGATGGTGGATCGCCTCGGGATCGAGACTGCGCGGCAATTCAGCGCCCTTGTCCACCAGCTTTGTCAGCCCGGATTTCAGTACCTGGCTGAACACCGCACCAAACAACGCCACCCCAATGGAGCCGCCGACCGAACGGAACAGCGTTACCGAGGACGTCGCTACGCCAATGCTGTCAGGCGAGACGGTGTTCTGCACAGCCAGCACCAGCACCTGCATCACCATGCCCATTCCCATGCCTAAAATGCTGGAGAACAGGTAAATATGCCAGACCGGAGTATTCAGGGTCAGCGTGGTCATTAGCGCCATGCCAATGGTCGCCAGCAGCGTACCGGCAATCGGGAACATACGATACTTACCGGTGTGGCTGATCACCCGACCACTGATAATTGAGGTAACCAGCAACCCACCCATCAGCGGTAACAATTGCAAACCGGCCTGCGTCGGTGTCGAGGCCTTCACCACCTGCAAATACAGCGGTAGAAATGTGACGCTGCCAAACAGCGACATCCCGACAATAAAGCCAATCAGGCTGGAGAGCAGAAAACTGCGGTTACGGAATAACGAAAGCGGGATGATCGGTTCCCAGGCTCGACGTTCTTCATAGACAAAGCCAATCAGCCCCACGATACCAACGGCGAAAATGCACCACAGCTGCGGGTCAGACCAGGCATGCACCGATCCCCCCTCACTGGTGAATAACGTAATACCCACCAGCGCCAGGCACAGGAAGAAAGCACCGGGATAGTCGATTTCATGCGCCCTGCGTTTACTGTCGGTTTTGAAGACCGCATTAATCACCAGCAGCGCAAATAAGCCCAGCGGCAGATTGATATAGAAAATCCAGCGCCATGAGGCGTGTTGCACAATAAATCCACCCAGCAACGGACCAATGACCGTCGCCAGACCAAATACGCCGCCAAACAGGCCCTGATACTTACCGCGATCGGCTGGCGGGATCACATCAGCAACCGCCGCCATACTGACCACCATCAGGCCGCCCCCGCCGAGTCCCTGCAAGGCACGGGTAAGAATCAGCTGTTCCATGTTTTGTGCCAGTCCGCATAACGCTGAGCCGACCAGGAACAGAATCACGGAAATTTGCAGCACCGGCTTACGACCAAACAAGTCGCCAAATTTACCGTAGAGCGGTACAACAAGGGTTGAGGCCAGCATATAGGCGGTGACGATCCACGACAGGCGATCCAATCCGCCCAGCTCACCGACGATGGTCGGTAAAGCCGTAGAAACAATGGTTTGGTCCAGAGCGGACAGCAACATAACCAGCAGCAGCGCGCCCAGCAACCAGCCAAATGACTGGTGCCTGGTGTTGGCACTGGCAGCGGGTTGTACCAGAGAATTGGTTTTCATAGGAAACACCATATTGAAATTAATTAAATACACAATTAATATTGATCGTAGTCTGGCAGGAAACAAGTGAGCACGCAAAAATGACCGCACAGAAAGTCCCTTTAGACGCAAAATCAGCGAAATCCGAACCGCGTCGTCCAGGCCGCCCACGCGGTGGCGCCATTAATGCGCAGCAGCGCGAACATCTGCTGGATATCACCCTGGCGCTGTACGCAGAGAAAGGCATTAGCGAGACATCACTCAACGCAATTGCGCGCAAAGCGGGCGTCAGCCCGGCAATGCTGAATTATTACTTCCAGTCACGCGAGGCATTGCTGGATGTGGTGGTTGAGGAGCGTTTTCTGCCGCTGCGCCAGCGCCTCGTTGGCCACTTTATGCATGAGCCGAGTGACCCTGTCACAACTTTTAGCGCGTTTATCCGCGAGATTGCTGACATCATTGAAACCCATAACTGGTTCGCCCCGCTGTGGATGCAGGAAGTCACCGAAGGCCAGGGCGGGTTAGGCCATCACATCAAAAACCGCTTTGGGCATGCGGAGCGCGATAAAGTGAAAAACTTGATCGAGGGGTGGCAACAACAAGGTCTGCTCAATGCCGACCTGGAACCACAGCTGCTGATGACATCCATTCTGAGTATGGTGCTGGTGCCGTTCACCCGTTTTGCTGGCGATCCCGCTTTCAACCGCGACATGATTGTGCAGCATACCCTTAGCCTGTTCTGTAATGGAATGCGGCCAGCATAACTGGCCGCTTTAATAACAAAATGCGGATTATACCGATCGGAAAGGCGTATTGAGCGTACCATCCTGATTGGTCGTCCCGCTGATTGCACCGCCTGTTTCAGCAACAAACAGGGAAAATGAGTCCGCATTCTCCCAAAATACCTGACGCCGGAGCGCATGATTTTCCCTGACCCGTAAGCCCGCTATCACAGCAGAGTGATGTTCAGGATCAAATCTTTTGGCAAATTCACCGTTTTTCACATGATCGCCCCCACCGGTAATGTATTGCGTGTCGAAATCTCCCCTGGCGAACAAAATGGATTTGTCACGCTTGGCTTTGACAAAACCCGCACTGCTGCCACCAAATCTGGGCAGCATATAAATCAGATCGGGGGACGGCTTGCCATCCACCAATATGCTCGGATGGACATATTCATGCAGGATAGTTTGCAACTGAGCATCGGGTTCTAAGGTCATAAAGACTTCCGTGACACTGAAACATTTATCACTCTGATGCCAGGCGGCAATAATGTTCTGGTGAGTCTTGTCAGTGATGATGTCGTAGCGGAAACTTTTATCGTTCGCCAGTGCCCATTTCGCTCTGGCAAGCATCGCTTCAATGCGTGCTTTAGCATCAGCGATATCCTTCACAGTCAGTTGTTCAAGATACTGATTGAAACGATTGCCTAAATCATATCCTTCCAGAGTTTTAATTTCATGCAGCAGCGAGCGCATCTCATCAAGATTTAATTGGCTTATTTTATCCAGAGTATCCGCTATTTTTCCGATCGGTGTCGTAGTGGTATCAATAGTATAATAATGGGTTGCCGAATCTTTTTTTATGTACTTCCTGATTATATTCAGATCTTCCGGCGTAAAAGTATCGAATTCACGAACCACTGCGCGGAAATCTTCAGTGCGTTCAATATAACCAAGATGCAATGACAGGATTTCCCTCCCTCTGGGCGTGTTGAGCACTTCCAGCGCTCTTTGCAAGGTGGGCACCGCCTTTACCATCGCCGCATTCAACATTTCCCCACGCTGCGGACTGCGTTTGTAGAGTTTTTTCAGGCTGCCAGCAATCACCGCGATTCTGCTGCTCGGTAACAGGAAGTATTTCTCCCAGAAAGTTAACTTTATGTCTTTCAGTATCGGACGTGTATTGGCGGCGGCTGCCGTTTCGGCTTTAATTTCACCGGCTGCTTCCATATTGCGTGGATATTTAAAAATATTAACTTCATCAGAAACAAAGTTGCTACCAAAGCGCAGGCCATTGTTTTCCCTTACACCAATACTTTCCAGAGCAGCGATACCGTCGAATAAGATGGCTGCGGCATCCCAAAACAGACTTTTAATCGCCTTTTTACGCTGTGCATAGGTATCGCCGTTAATCGCCTGATCCAGATCCAAACCGGCTTCCGCGATATCCATTCCCAGATAAGCAACGGCACCAAAGGCTGGCGCAACAATAAACAACGTGCCAACGGTGCTTTTCGCGGCCTCGATATTCATAATGATTTGTTGTTTCAAAACTTCATGATTTGAGGTGGTCAGGACTTCGGCATCACTAAAAATACGATCTTTCATCCTATCCCGCAGCCAGGTAAAAGCATCGACGGTGATGGTCTGTGGATTGATATTAATCGCCCCACTTCCCCAGTTTCCTTTCTGGATTTTTTTCATCGCGGAAAGTACCCCGGTGACCAGCATACCATCCTGGCGATTAAGCAAGGTAAAATGTCTCGCCAGTGCCTCTGCCTTACGTGGATCTTTAATTTGGTCGACAAACCATTGTTTCATGTCCTGCTCAGAGTCAAACTCCTGATAATATCCATCTTCTGCGGGCAGATAGACAATGATTTTCCCTTCACGGTTACGCAGCATAAAAATATTACTGGCGGGATAACCATTAATATCGAAGGTGGTCAGTGTGACGCCTGCCCTGCTACTCACTTCTTCCTTTAGTGTCTTCATGGAGATATTAGAATTCTTCAGCACATTGCCGAAAATAGCGCTATCCAGTAAGTCCAGGCCCTCCGGTGATAATTTTTTATCCACCCGCTGTTTCATAGCCTGGCTAATCGCCTTTCCTTTTGCCATCAGTCTGGTCCCAACCGAGTATTTGCTCCAGTAATCAATCTGAAACTGCTGAAAATCATTGGCGAAATCCATATTGATGAACACGTCTTTCAATTTCCTCGGTGTAATCGCAACCTCATTTGTCTGGTTATAGAACTTCGCCTTATTATCATCCTTATAAATCCCGGCACTGCCATTTAGCGTATCATCATCAATCCGTTCATCGGCATTAAAGTTTTCCATGGCTTTTTCAGTCAATGTGCGGGATTTTTCCGGTGGCCCGACATGCTCCCAGCCGGTAACGGTGTATTGTGAAGAACTGGCAAACCTGAATTTATGGTAATAAGTATGGTGTGGGTCGAGGTCGATATCGCAGCATGTCTTAATCGCCTTTTTCACCTCCTCGCCAATAAAATCAAAAATCCCCTGGAATTTATCAATCACCTCGTTGGTGGTATTCACGTAGGTTTTCCAGTCCGCCTGCCAGTTTGCTTCATCTCTGGCATTCACTTTAAACGGAGCTGGCGCAGTTACGTTTGCGGGCGGTGCCTGTAATTCATTCCCGGTTCGGGCAATGGCAATGGATCGCCTTATTCGCGTAGCGCGAGGAGTGTTCCACCAGGATTCGCTAAAGCGGGCCAATGGGTTAGCGGCATCAGCCGCCGGGAATCGTAGCCCCTGATTGTCAGTCATGGGGATAACAACTGGCGTTTTTGTGGGTTTTGACCCGACGAGATGGCGTTGCATTTTTGCCATGCGCAGGATCTGACTGATATCGGTTTCCTGCGTTATCCAATGCAAAGGATTGGCTGCGTCGTACAGCCAGCAAAACCATTTGGCCTGAGGCAGCAATTGACAAAGTCCCGACCAGAATACCTGTTTTATCGCAACGGTAATCGCAGAGGACATTTCCCTGTTGGCCGGGATTAACGAGGCAAAAAAGTTAAGCAGCACCCATTCCGGCGCAAAGGTGGAGGTGTAACTCCCGTTTAGGTCCTCCTCTTTCAGCGCATTCCCCTGCTTTAACACCAGGACTAATTGCTTAAACACCGATGGATTTACCGCGAGGGGTGTCACTCTGGCAACGCCGGTAACCGCCAAAAAATCCGCGATTATTGTTCCGTTTTTATTGTCAGCCAGTTTCTCGGGAGGGGGGAAAGGTGAAGGGGTAAATAAGTGAAGCAGTAACTCCCTATTGTCCTTTATTTTAAAAAGCCGTAACGCAGTGCTTAAATAAATAAAACGTTCATAGGGTATGGTTTGATGGCGGTAATCATCTGCTCTTTTATCAGTCGCAGAAAAAAAATGTGAGAATAGAGATGAAATCCCCTTCCCCACCGAATGCGACAACGGTGCAAAAGGTGCATTTGTAACATGGCTGATCTTATTCATTGACCAGTTATAGCTGGATATAGCCTGTGTAAACGGCAGATTGATATTTAACAGAGATGAATAGCGGATTCCTTCTTTCATCATAAAACTCCTTTTAAAGAGAGATTTTCTCTCCGGGAGAATTAGCTTAGTCGTCCCTCGATGGAACCGCACGAATCCTTAACGTATTAAACGATACGAATCAGCTTATAAAGCTGGTAGAAAAACGGGGAGATCGCGTAAGTGAATGGAGATGGTACGTGCCACCGCGTGGGGGGCACGTTGTCATTATGGGATGTTACTTTTCCGTTCTATCGAGAATCAGATAAGCCGGTTGACACATGCTGCCGCGCTCCTGAATCCAGTAATAATCTATATCGGCGATATGATCATTCAGCCCGGCATCAACCCGTTTCACTTCCAGGCGCAGCCCTGCCATGTCGTTGTAACTCAATCCGGCCTTGACGATGAATTTATATTTAACACCCTTCTCTTCTTCGAAGGATTTAAGATACGGTGTCATCTGCTGTTGTATTTCCTTCAGGCAGATCACCTCGTTGTTAACCTTAAATGGCTCACCAGCCACACCGTCAATCGGTGCGGCGAAAGCAGATGCCGATACCAGCGCCATCAATGCAGGAAAAATCACTTTACTAATAACACACATTATAATTTCCTCCATTATCCCTTACGCATTTCAAACCTGCTGATTCATAAGGTGGTATAAAAATTGGCTTCGCATCAGGTCGTGAAAGATGAGGGATGGAACTAATAAGGGCGAAAGTACATTTATTTAAGACGTTGCCGACTTTATTTGCCTGATTGAGATATTCGGCCGTTACCTGGTCTCTTCTGTATACTTCCTGCTTCACCATCTCTCTGGGGAATTCGGAAAAAGGACGCCAGTCCTGCGCATCACGCCATGCTTTATAAGGCGCAAGCTGTGCTTTATATTGCTGGCGACAATCTGAATTCTCTATAGCTGTCATATACTTACTATTACTAACGCCATAATCAATATAATTACTTTCGGCCATTCCCCGATCAAGAGAGTTTTCGGCGTAGGTAGAAATTTCTTTCAGAATTTCCTGGGTCAGAGCAGGGTTTTCTTTCATATCCTTCGCAATCAAGGTATGGACCAGTGACATGTCCTTCGCTTCTGTCCATTTAATCATCGGGACTTTCGGCACATCGACAACGTCTGAGTTCGGATCTTTGGGAAAGAAATTAGCCACCCCCACGCCCATCGTTACCACAAAGATAAAGAAACTGGCTATTGCTGCGGTTAGAAAGGTTCTGAACTTTCCACGGCCTTTATCACGGCAACGATTTGCTATCTTTTTATAGCTTAAAATCGTGATTGCAATACATATGACGAGAACCACCAACCCTTGCATGCCTGCTCCTTTGAAAATATATCCCGAGAAAATTGATAAACTGCTGCAGCCGTGTTATCGGCATTTATTGCCGGGTCTTTAACACCCATATGTCGAATTTTTTTCATCTGACCGAAACTTTCTCTGCACTCCCAGCGAACTGATTAACAGAGTCATAAAACCGGAACACCCTCTAACCCGCAGGAGCAGATAATGAAACCCATGAAAAACCTCGTTCGTACCCTGACCCTGGCTGCCGTGCTGGGCCTGTCCGCCACCGCCATCACTGCGCAGGCCGCACTGCCCGTCGGAGCCAAAGCCCCCAACTTCGAATTGCAAGGTGCCCTGGCAGGTAAACCGCTGACCTTCTCGCTGCAACAGGCGCTACAGAAAGGCCCGGTGGTGCTCTACTTCTTCCCGGCGGCATTCAGTAAGGGTTGTACCCTGGAAGCGCATGATTTTGCTGAAGCCACTGACAGCTTCAAAAAGATGGGTGCGACAGTGATTGGCGTGACCGCCGGCAACACCGACCAGGTCAGCGATTTCTCCAAACTGGAGTGCCGCGATAAATTCACGGTAGCGGCCGACCCAGGTGCCAAAGTCGCAGCAGAATATAAAACCACCATGGAGATGAAGGGCAAAACCCTGTCTGACCGTACCTCCTATGTCATCGCGCCAAATGGTGACATCCTGCTGAGTTATACTGACAGAAACCCGGATACCCATATCGAGAAAGCACTCGCCGCCGTGAAACAGTACAGCGACTCCCATCCGCAAACCGCGACTAACTAATCGACGAGGCCAGCGATGTTAACCGCCATGCTGGCCGCCTTTATTGGCGGCATTATTCTCAACTTTATGCCATGTGTGTTTCCGGTGGTGTCACTGAAAGCACTGGGCCTGTTACGCCATTCTGATAACAGCGCCAGCGCGCGCCGTGAAGGCCTGGCGTTTTTACTCGGTGTGGTCGTGACCATGATGGCCCTGGCGGGGATTCTGCTGGCGGCGCGTGCTGGCGGCGCAGCGGTCGGCTGGGGCTTCCAGCTGCAATCACCGCTGGTTATCGCCCTGCTGGCGCTGGTGATCCTCGCGGCTGCACTCAATTTGCTTGGCGTGTTTGAAGTCGGTTTGTCTGTGCAGCAGGTGGGCGCTATCGACATCGGACGTGGTGCTTTCGTTCGTTCAGCCCTGACGGGAGCACTGGCGATTATTGTCGCCACACCGTGCGCCGCACCTTTTATGGCGAGCGCCATCGGCTATGCACTGGTCCAGCCCCCAGCCGTTGCACTGGTGATTTTCTTTGCACTGGCGCTGGGTTTTGCCGCTCCTTTTACGCTGGTATCGCTGTTTCCGGCGCTGGCAAAATTCCTGCCGCGTCCCGGTGCATGGATGGATGTTCTGAAACGTGGCCTCGCGTTTCCTATGTTCGGCGCTTATGCCTGGCTGGTGTGGGTACTGGCGCAACAGTCAGGTAGTGGCGCGCTGGCAACCTTACTGGCTGGCTCGGTGGTGCTGGGCTTTGCCGGGTGGTTGTACGGCATGGCACAAAAACGGCGCTTCGCCGGAAAAGGCCATAAAATTCTGTTCGCCGTCACTGCCGTTCTGGTTATTGCGGTGCTCGCTCCGCTGCCAGGGATGATCAAATCCGGATCGGGGCTGCCGGGCGACCAGGTGGCAGCAACCATCACCCAGGAAAAATGGACGCCACAAACCGTTGCGGCAGAACGCGGCCATGGCAAAGCCATCTTCGTGGATTTCACTGCATCCTGGTGTATAACCTGTCAGGTTAATCAGAAAACCACGCTTTCGACCCAGGCGGTTAAAGACGCACTGGCGAAAACCGGTACGCTGTATATGGTGGCCGACTCAACCAAATTTAATCCTGATGTCGATGATGCACTGGGACAGTTTGGTCAGGGTGGTCTGCCGATGTACCTGGTGTATCCAGCCGATGGCGGACCGCCAAAAGTGTTGCCGCAGGTGTTAACCCCCGGCATCGTGGTTGACGCGCTGACTCAGGCGGCGAACAAAAAAGCCTGACCCAACAAGGCGGAATATGGATACAAGCGATACCGGGCGCAACAGCTGGCCTGCACTGATGGAACGGGCGCAGGCAGGCGATCAGCTGGCGTATACACGCTTGCTGCAAGCGCTGGTGCCGGTGATTCGTTCGCAGGTACGAAAACAGCTCGCTGACGACGTGCTGATCGAAGACGTGATTCAGGATGTGCTGCTGACAGTGCATCGGGTCCGTCATACCTATGATCCCGCTTATCCCTTCCTGCCCTGGCTGATGGCGATCATCTCAGCGCGCGCCGTGGATGCATTGCGCCGTCGGGGGCGTCATCAGCGTTGGGAAGTGGCAGAGGAACATCTGACGGAAGCTTCCGCCCCGGCGGATACGCAACGTCAGGATACACAGGAGGAGCTGGCGGGATATTTGCGACAGTTGCCTTCACGCCAGCGGGAGATTGTCGAACATGTCCATTTACGCGAAATGAGCCTGACAGAGGCGGCAGCGCATAACAATCTGAGCGTCGCAGCGGTGAAATCGCTGTTGCATCGTGCGCTGATCAATCTACGCCGCTTTGGAGCACATCATGACTGATCACAACCTGTTGATTGAAAAACTCAGCCAATCGGCGCAGCCGGTTAAACGTCCGCGCGCCACGGGCTGGCGGGTGCTGAGCTGGCTGGCTGGCGCATTGCCCTGCGGCGTGCTGGCAAGTTTTCTGGTGCAACGCAGCCTGACTGACTGGTCACAACCGGGTGCACATTGGGCAATGCTACAACTGGCACTGGCCTTTTTGCTCGGTACGCTGGCTATTCGTAGCGCCTTTACGATGAGCATTGCCGGACGTCACAGCATCAGCTGGAAAGCCTTGTTGCCTCTGGGTTTGCTGTGGCTGGGGTTGAGTATTCTTAACATTCCACGCGTCGAACCGCCATTGCATGTGGGCGATGGCACCAACTGCTACACATTTTTGCTGGTGGTCAGCACGCCGATGATAGTGATGATGATTGCCAGCCTGCGCCGTACCCGTGCGCTACATCCGGTGCGCAGTCTGTCGATGGCGGGCTTTGGGGTTGCCTGCATGGCAGTCACCTTGCTGGCCTTTTGCCATCCGGTGCATCTGCATAAAGAGGACTTTGTGATGCATCTGGCAGCGATTGTCACCATTGTGGCGTTAACGGTACTGCTGGGGAAACGCTGGGTTGAGCTGAGCTAGTTGAATAACCCGGAGCAGTCCGGTGATGGGCTGCTCCTCCTCCATAACATACACACAATAAGAGAATGCTATCCAGTATATTTAATACATCAATTCATTATTACATTGAGAGAAAGCCGAAATTCTTTCGGAGAAAGCATTAATACATAGGATATTTTCCATTTTGATGCAGGAACTTAAGACAATTTCCCCATCAATAATGTTCAACTCAGAAACCTCACCCGTTTTATTCTCAAAACCCAGTCGAGTCTCGTCGAACATTTGGGCGACTCGTTCGATTTCTGACATATTATAATCAGCGATCGCCGCCCATAACACTATCATTTCCTCACTTATATCTATATTAATGATTGTGTTATTTTTCATTACAATCCTGATGGGGGAATGACAATCGACCAAACAGTTTTTTTCTTGCTTAGCAAAAAAATCGTCAATTACCCCCATGAAATTATGATTCATAAGGACCTCCCTGATACCCCCACATCTGCTAGAGAAATGGGGGACTTATAAAGTCAAAACGTTAAATCAAAATCCTGTCACCATATGATGACCCATCTTAACATTTAAATCTTTGAATTTTTCCGATAGTGAGGTGCTATCAGTCGAAGTCACAAGCCCTCTTAACTCCTCTAACATGGGAAGTTCTTTTACTTTCACTTTATCTGACATCCCCAACAGGTTTTTCAATTGACCATCATCTTTGAGGAGGTCTTTAACCTCATTAAAGTTTTTAAAAGTAACTCCCGGCGCCCCAGCTTCTTTAAACTTAATACTAATTGGATATTGAACCACGTCCTGAGATAAATAACTCTCCAACTGAAAATACAATTTGAGATAATGCCGAGTCGCTTTCATATCCGGATCGTTATACATTCCCCTCTCGATGGTTTGATAGATCTTGTCTTGTCCAGCCATATCATTGACACCAAATAATATATCATGCGCCTGATTTACATAGGTACTTTCCTGGCTTATCGCTTTTATTACGTCATGATAACTCTTCGTACTGTCGTTTTTAGTGTTTTGCTTCCTTGCTACCAATTGATCGATCTTTGTTCCCTGCTCCAGTTTTTCACCAGGACTTAAGCGTAACATATTGTTCGGGAACTCCTGACATAATGAGTCTGCGATTGCCTCTTGTTCATTATGACCTTCAATAGGCAAAATAAGCAGATTCGACTGCGCTCCTGCTTCACGATGCAGATAAGCGAATTCACCACAGGTTCCTGCCCCTGAAGTCGTCATGCCATCTGCGTCAGCTAAATATGCGAGGTGCATTGCATTGTGTCCTGGCGTGGCGTCTTTACCACAAAACACAAAGGCTTTATCATTATAATCTTTTTCTCCGGCATTTATCCCTTGCTTAATATGTTCGGCAATGATCGGCATTTTTTTATGCGCATAAACGTAGACAACTTTATTGATATCATCAGGAGCCTTCACTCCCTGACCAATCAATACTGACCCCTTAACAATATCCTGTACCTTTGTATCAGGATGTTTTGCTGCAGAGAATAATACTTTATTGATAGCTGCCTTGCCTCCCTTGAGTGAGGTTTTGTCATCAATTCCAAGCTTATTTGCAGCCCGCAACACTTCTCTCAGCGTATTTTTCCCTCCCAGCGCAATATGAGAAATCTGTCCACCTCGTGCATCAAGCACTTTTGCAAGCACTGATTTTGATAACTGATTGTTATTTTTATTTGTCGGATCAAGCAGGATTGCATGATTTTGTTGGTCAACACGTTTAGAAGATGGAACACCCGTATTATAAGATGCTTTTTGTAATGCAGGGTCCATATCAGATAAAACATGCAGATTCTTATTCCCTGCATAACTTTTCATCAGATCGTTGGCTGATATTCTTTTCAGGTTTTCGACTTTTCCACCGGTGGTATGATTCTCAACATGTTCAGCAGACTTAACTTTATCTCCAGCTGAAAAGTATTTTTTCAAAAACTGATTTTTTCCACTTTGATCATCATTACGCAATGGGTGTAGCGCAATTCTTTTCAATATTTCCGGGTCATCGGAACCTCCGGTTTTAGCATCGAGATAGCCATAAACTGGTTTGTCGGACTCTGCAAATTTTACCTGCACGCCTTTCGCCAATAGTTTATCGGCCAGAGCATTTAAGAGCTGTGGACGTGGCGTTCCCTCCCAAACAGGAGGAACATGGATAAATACCAGACTACCCTCAGGCAAGGAACCACTGTTTAAGGCTTCTTCAACTATGTTTAATGTTCTGGCGGTATGGCCTCCTCCTGTGGGAGAATAACCAACAACCAAAATCTTAGGCATATCATCTTTAAACTTAGCCTCCGCCGTATTAAATGCTCCGTCAACTTCCAGACCATTTTCTTTATTTAACTTCACACTTAAATTATTTTCAATACCATTAGAGCAGGGTACATAAATTGAGGACTGTGTATTATTAATCGGCATATCATCACCTTCGAAATTAATCACTCAAAAGAAGCAACATATTTCATCCAATAAAACATGTCGCTATGAGGTAGGTTACCCATACTGAAGATGATAACTTTCGAATTTGTCCTATTTTTTATGTTTTTATACACATCAGAGAAATAACTCGATGATGCCATCCTGTTATCGATATTAATTTAGAGTCATGTTGCTGTTCTGTGACATTCACCCAGTATGAATCACCTATGAATGTTAAAAATCATCATTGGATTTTAATAAAAAAGCGAGACTTTAAAGTCTCGCTTTTTTTTAGACAGCTTATTAAATTAATTTAGCTGTTATCTGTTAACAGAACGTGACATCCGCGTATAAGTATGCCTTACGCCACGAATGGCAATACTATATGCCATGATGTTTTCTGGCAGCGCTAATCCTGTAAAACCTGTATCACCGATATGATGGAGATCTGCACCTGCCATTTTACTCATGAGCGCGATCCTTCTCACAGTATCGGTATCAGCCCCTTCCTGGGAAGTACCAATGGCAGTCATTGCTAACTTTTTGGATTGATGAACACATGCAATCAATTCGCTGACCACCTCCTGACTCATTCCTGGCACTGTACCCGGAGCAGGAAGCAATATGATATCAGCACCATCTTTAGCAAAATGCATAATATCATTCTGCGTAATGATACTGGCCCCACTTTCCCTGACCACGCCTGCACCATGCATTTTTCCTGTTATAAGGATAATATCATCCCCTACAGCATCACGAATCTCTGTCAATGCAAGACCCAATGCACGGTTACTTACACCATTATTAGGGTTCCCGGTCAGAACCAGAAACTTAGCACCCATCTGAACAAGTTTCCTGGCATTTTCGGCTGTCGCCAGTCTCCCAGCTTTCATTGCCCAAAAATCATTATGATTTTGTGCATGCTCGGGATCTACTGCTTCAAGATTAACACCAATAATTCTTCCTGTCAGACGTTGTAACTCTGACAAAATATTTTCCGAAGTTATGCCATTAGGCATCCCTTTGATTGTCGGATTATTTACGTCAAACATATTGATGAGCAACATATCTGCTCCCATTGAAGCAGCCAGCTCAGCATTAGTCACATTATTAAGAAGAGATTCAACAATACCAATACTTTCGCTCACTAACACCCTTCCTTCGCTGGCACGAATAGCGTACAGCAAGGATTCTTTATTCATATTACGGAGATCAGACGCACTACAATCAAGCATTCTCTTTTTCATAACATTCCCTTTTAAAAAATAATTATCCTGATTACAATTCATTAATGTGCCACGGCCTTTCCTGATGACTACATTATGTTATTACGCCCTGACAATCCAGCCAGTTCCTCCTTCCATAACTTATTATTTTGATATGTATTTAACACATCAGCAATATGAGACAAATAATGTAGAGACGAATCTGAAAAATTATTCTGTTTATCCTGGCATCACCTGCTCCGCCTTCTTTTTATCGAATAACCAGGGAAACGCTGGGCAGCGATAACGTAAAGGGAACGAATGTTGAAGAACGGGTGCATTGAGGCCAGCCGCAACAACCTAAAGAGTTGGAGGGTAACACTCCCCGCCGGGTCTCTTACTTGACAGATTCACAGGCTGTGAAGACAGCGACCTCCGTATTGCCAGCTCGGATTCGGACCTCAGAAAGGTCTTTCCTCAAAACCAGCACCGCCATTAAAACGGTGGTACAGATAACGATCAGCGCGACAAGAAACGCCCTATGCTGCTTCATAGCCTACTCTCCTTGACCCGAAGGTCCGTAAGAGGCTACTCTATATGTGTGTAGCATTTAGAAGTGGCCTCAGCTTAATATTAAACGTCCTGCAAGACGTCATATGTTAACTGGGGCTTTTCTCTTTCTGCCGTTGGCAAATGCTTAAGGCAGAAAGCCTCAAGCACCCGTCGCGATTCTAATCCAACCGCCTGACTTATCCCAAATTTTTATCCCATGCGTTACGCTAACCCGCGTTTTTTTCTGCGTTCTGAGATCCGTGACAGATTCTTATGCAACGTTATGGAATAACCCGCTCTGCCTTAAGTTTATCGAACAGCTGAGTAAACGAATCCAGCGTGCTGCGATACCCGGTAAACCCGGCCTTACGGCTCTTGCTCATATCTGTGAAAGCCTCCATCGGACGGCCCAGATCGGCATCGGTGTGCCACCACGAGGCAAGTTTGTTGATATCGGCTTCGAGTAAGCCATCACGCTGCGCGATCTCACGCCATGCTGGCGCTGCATCCTGCATCCGCCCTTCCAGCGGCATCATCTGCGCCGGATACGCTGCCGCTTCGATACCGAAATAACTCGCCAATCGCGGCCATAACCAGTTCCAGCGGAACACATCACCATTGACCGCATTAAAATCCTGATTAGCCGCAGCAGGAGATGTCGCCGCCCACAGCAGTTGCTCCGCCAGCAAACCAGCATCGGTCACATCCGCGAGACCGTTCCATTGCTCCGTCGAGCCGGGGAAAATAAAGGGCCAGCCCTTTTCCCGGCACAGCGTGGCATACACTGCCAGCGTCTGGCCCATGTTCATCGCGTTACCCAGGGCATAGCCGATGATGGTATGGGGACGATGCACGCTCCAGCGATAGCCAAATTTCTCCGCCCCGGCGAAGACTTCATCTTCCTGCGCGTAATAGAAATTATCGACTGGCTGGCGCCCTTGTTCCTCACGGAAAGGCGTGACCGGTACCACCCCTTTGCCATAGGCTTCGAATGGACCGAGATAGTGTTTCAGTCCGGTGACCAGCGCCACATGCGCCCCCTGCAAACGATCGCCCAGCGCGTTAATCACGTTGTGCACCATGCCGCCATTAACGCGAATGTTCTCTTTTTCATTCTCCTGACGTGACCAGACGCTAAAAAACAGCGCATCCGGTTTCACCCCGGCCAGCGCCGTATGGACCGCTTCCGCATCGGTCAGATCTGCCGTCAGGCTGCGACATCCCTCCGGCACTGCCCCACGTCCGCGTGACAGGCCCGTCACCTGCCAGCCCTCGCTGATCAATTTCTCCGCCAGCGCACGACCAATCACGCCGCTGATCCCGACAATTAACGCCTGCTTTTGCATTTCAATTCTCCTCTGTTTGCGTAATCATTAGCGTAATAGAGAATTTAATTCCCATCTCTGGCATTAATTCACATCATTCCTAACCTGAGTTCATGAATAGATGCACGATCAACGACTGAAGGACATCGTCCCGTTTGTTGCCAGCGTGGAAAGTGGCAGCTTTGCCGCAGCAGCGGAACGGCTGCACCTCACCGGTTCAGCGATCAGCAAAAGCGTCACCCGCCTGGAGATGCGCCTTGGCTCGCGTCTGCTGGAACGCACCACGCGCAGCCTGAAACTGACGGACGCCGGTTCCGCTTACTATCAAACCTGTATTCGTATTATGGAGGAACTGGCGGAGGCTGAAGCGGTGCTGGCAGCCCAGCGCAGCATTCCTTCCGGCCGGTTGCGGCTGGCAGTGCCCAACACCTATGGCCGACTGGCGGTGATGCCGCAGCTGTTACCCTTCTGCCTGCAACATCAGGAGCTGGAACTCAGCCTGAGTTTCTCCGATCGTTTTGTCGATTTGTTCGAAGAAGGGATTGATGTAGCGGTGCGCATCGGTGACACCCCGGATCTGCCTGCCTCGCTTGGTTGTCGTCAGATGGGACGTGAGCGGATGGTATTCTGCGCCGCGCCAGATTATCTGGCACGTATCGGACGACCCACCGATGTCGCCGGACTGATGCAGCATCGGGCCATTATGTATGAACGCGTTGATGGCAGCACCAAACCCTGGCTGCTGCAAGCGGAGGACGGCCATCTGCAATGGCGCAACGTACCGCATCGCATGGCGCTGGGTGATGTGGATGCGCAGGTACAGGCGGTCTGTGCCGGGCTGGGCGTCGGGCAAATGCCTTCATGGCTGGTGCGTGAGCAGCTGGCGCGCGGAGAGCTGGAAATTATCCTGCCCGAACATCAACCCGATGGGCTGGCGCTAACCCTGGTCTGGCCGCGCCGCAAACAATTGTTGCCGAAGGTGGATGCGTTACTCAACGCGCTCAGTCAGTTGCCCATTCGTTAACGATGATTCAGCCGTCGGGATAAGCGATCGCCAAAGAATTGCAGCAGCGTGACCAGTGCCACCAGCACCACAATCACCGTCAGCATCACCTGCATATCAAAGCGCTGATAACCGTAGCGATAGGCGAGATCACCCAAACCGCCTGCACCAATCGCGCCTGCCATCGCGGAGGCGTTAATCATGGTCACCAGGGTGATGGTAAAACCGCTGACGATGCCAGGGCGCGCTTCCGGCAACAAGACGTGCCAGACAATGTGCCAGCGATGAAACCCCATCGCCTGCGCCGCTTCAGTCAGCCCTTTATCCACTTCACGCAGGCTGACCTCGGCAATCCGCGCGAAAAAAGGTGTTGCCGCCAGCGTCAGTGGCACCGTCGCCGCCCACACGCCATAGGTGGTGCCAACCACCCAGCGGGTAAACGGGATCAGCGCTACCATCAGAATCAGAAACGGGATAGAGCGGAACAGATTCACCAACCAGCCAAGCAGACGATTCAGCAGCGGATTGGGGAACAGATCACCGCGCCCCGTCACTACCAGAATCACCGCCATCGGTAAACCCAGCGCCAGCGCAAACAGCGACGATACGCCGACCATTAACAGCGTATCCAGTAACCCGGTCCATAAACGTTCAAAGCCCAGTGACATAACCTGCAATCTCCAGTTGGTCGGCAATGCCGCTCAGTGCCTGCTGCGCGTCCGCTGTGTCATGACGTGCATCAAGCAGCACCAGCAGCTGGCCGGTGGGCTTGTTTTCCACCCATTCAATAGCGCTAAACAGCAAGGTCACTTCCCCCGCGACACGCTGGCTGAGTGCACCGATATCCGGGAACGCGCCCTGCCCGGTATAGCGCAGCCGTACCAGCAAACGTGAATCGGTCTGCTGGCGTTGCGGCGTAAGCAGCGGCACCAGATTTTCCGGCAGCGCCTGATGTTGTGGGTTGAGCAGCTGGCGGGTGGTTTCTTGCTGTGGATCGCTATACACCTGCCACACCGGACCACGTTCGATAATCTCACCCTGATCGATCACCGCCACCTGATGGCAAAGATCGTGCACCACGTCCATTTCGTGGGTGATCAGCACAATGGTGATATGACGTTGCTGATTGATTTTCTTTAGCAACGCCAGAATGGCGCGGGTGGTTTCCGGGTCCAGTGCCGAGGTCGCCTCATCGCACAGCAGCAATTCCGGATCATGCACCAGCGCGCGGGCAATGCCGACGCGCTGCTTTTGCCCGCCCGAAAGTTGCGCGGGCCAGGCGTGCTGGCGTTGTTCCAGCCCCACCAGTGCCAGCAATTCATCCACTTTGCGCTGACGTTGTGCCGCGGGCACCCCGGCCACCTTCATCGGCAGCTCGATGTTTTCCCGTACCGTTTTCGCCGACAATAAATTGAAATGCTGGAAGATCATGCCGGTACGGCGTCGCCACTGCACCAACTCCCGATCGCTCAACGTGCCGATATCAATGCCGTCAATCACCACCTGCCCGACCGTCGGCGCTTCCAGTCGATTGAGGCAACGAATCAGCGTGGATTTACCGGCTCCGCTGCGACCAATAATGCCGAAAATCTCCCCCCGCTTAACTTGCAGGTTGATGTTTTTCAACGCCTCCTGCGTCTGCCCGGCGTAGCGTTTACTTAACTCGCGGATCTGCACATGCGCCTTTCCCGATCCCTCGCGCGTCTGTTCCAGCAAGGCATCCTGTTCGCCGGGCAACGTCAGGCTGACCATGCTTACTGGCTCCAGCCAGGCTGGTACAGCTTGCCGTAGAAACTGTCCAGTTTGGCGCGCACCACCGGCGAATGCTGGTAAATATCAACGAATTTCGCCAGACGCGGGTCGTCCTGATGACCATCACGAATCACGAACTGAATGACATACTCCGGGTGTTCCAGGCCATCAAACAGCAAGGCTTTTTCCGGATCGATGGTTTTCGCCAGGCGCAGGTAGTGCGGATAGCCCTGCGCGAGGTCAACTTCATCCAGTGAGCGCGACAGCTGCACCGCCTCGACTTCGATAATCTTCAAATCTTTTGGGTTGCTGGCGATATCATCAACGGTGGCTTTGAGGCCGACGCCGGGTTTTAAGGTAATCAACCCGGCCTTCTGCAACAGCAGCAGACCGCGTGCGCCGTTAATCGGGTCATTGGCAATGGCGACCGTGCCGCCCTGCGGGATTTGGTCCAGCGAGGTATGTTTTTTTGAGTACAGGCCGATGTTATTGATGATGGCGGGCGCGTAAGGCACCAGATGGAAACCGCCCTCTTTGTTGGCATTTTCGAGGAAAGGTTTGTGCTGGAATAAATTGACATCGATATCGCCATTTTCCACGCTGACATTCGGTGCGGTCCAGTCGGTAAACTCTACCAGCTGCACATCAAGCCCCTGTTTTTTCGCTTCAGCAACGGCGGTTTCCAGCGGCGGCGCAAAGGCTGCCGTAGTGCCGACCTTTAACGGGCCGCTGTAATTAGCAGCACTCGCCACGGAACTCACAGCCAGCAACGCGGCGGCCAGTTTTAACGCAATTTTCATAGCAATTCCCTGAGGTTCATGAATTAACGAAGGTTGGTATCAGGCCGCCAGCGTGCCGCCGGATGGCGATCGGGCAGACGGTCCTGATGCTGAAAAATCTTTTTACGCAGTGAACCAGGCTGATAGGCGGTTTTATAGCGTCCACGCTGCTGAAGTTCCGGCACCACTAAATCAATAACGTCCTGATAACTTTGTGGATTGAGGATGCGCGTCAGGTTAAAACCATCAATATCCCCCTCGTCGATCCAGTTGATCAGTTGCTCAGCCACCTGTGCCGGGGTGCCAATCACCAGCGGATAACGGCTGCCCATCGCGTGTTGTTCCAGCAGCCGCCGACGCGTCCAGCCGCTGTAGGCTTTACTTACCGACTCAATCGCCCGCGTGTCGCCGCTGGTGATCGGCTCATCAAGCCCAAAAGCGGCCAGATCCATGCCAATCGAGCTGGAGAAGTGAGCGATCCCCGCCTCCGGGCTGGCATAGGCGAGGTAGCTGCGATGTTTCTCCTGCGCTTCGCGTTCGGTGGGGGCGACAATCACGCTGACCCCCATAAAAATGCGCATATCCTCAGCCAGTCGCCCGGCATCCACTGCCGCCTGACGCAGCCGCTGGGTTTGCTGACGCATCGCTGCCGGGGAGCTGGCGTTAACAAAACTGCATTCGGCATGGCGTGCCGCGAACTGCATACCCCGCGCCGAGCTACCCGCCTGAAATAACAACGGCGTACGTTGTGGCGACGGGCTGCTCAGGTGATAACCCTGTACCTGGTAAAACTCGCCCTGATGGTTTACCTGATGAATTTTCTGCGCATCGGCATACAACCGTCGTTGCCGATCCACCACCAGCGCATCGTCCTGCCAGCTGCCTTCCCACAGCTGATACACCACATCCAGAAACTCATCGGCCTGATCGTAACGGCGATCGTGGTCCAGTAACTGGCGCTGGCCCATCGCGCGGGCGGCGCTATCGAGATAGCCGGTGACAATGTTCCAGCCGATGCGCCCCTGCGTCAGATGATCGAGCGTTGAGAGACGGCGGGCAAAAGCGTATGGCGCTTCATAGCTCAGGTTGGCGGTGACGCCGAAACCCAGATGTTGCGTGACGCTCGCCATCGCGGAAACCAGCATCAGCGGGTCGTTCACCGGCAACTGGATCGACTCGCTGGCCGTGAGATCAATACTCTGCTGATAAACGTCGTAGACGCCAAGGATGTCGGCGATAAAAATGCCATCGAATAAGCCGCGCTCCAGCAGACGGGCGAGATCGGTCCAGTAGGTCAGTGAATTGAAATCAATGGAACGATCCTGCGGATGCGTCCACATGCCGTGATGGATGTGGCCGACGCAGTTCATATTGAAAGCGTTCAGCAGAATCTGCTTGTGGCTCATAATGTCCCCCGACGCGGCGGTAACACGCCATTCAGCAGGTAGTTACCAATCGCCGGATATTTCCAGCGCACCGGGTCATGCAGGGTATGGGTGCGCGCATTGCGCCAGTGACGATCAAGATTGTGTTCACGCAGACTGGCCCGCGAGCCACCCAGTTCAAACAACAAATTACCGGCTTCCAGCGCCACTTCCGTGGTCCACGCGCGTGCTTTCGCCACCTCGATTGAGGCCGTGGCCACGCTTTCTGCCGTAGGTTGCTGTTGTGCGCTATCGACAGCATCGCCCGCCAGCGCAAGCAGCGCATCACCGGCGGATAAGCGTGCCGCGAGGCGTCCGGTGCGATCCAGCGTCAGCGGATCGTCAACGGCACGTTCAACACCGCTGTCCGGCCACGGACGCGCCCGCTGCCGCAGAAAATCCAGCATGTCGTTAAAAGCTGCGCGCGCGATGCCCTGATCAATGGCCGCATGCAGGATCTGGGCAAAGGGGCCAACCGTCGTGGGTCGTTCAAAAGCGGTCTGGAATGGCACCACATCGTCGGCACTGACCGCAACATCCACAAACTGCACGCTGCCGCTGCCGGTGGTGCGTTGACCAAAGCCGCTCCAGTCATCAATAACGCTGACGCCCGCCTGATGGCGCGGGACAAACACCAGTTGTTCTTTATCGTCATCACCGCGCGCAGCGGTGGGGATACGGTCGGCAAATAACGCGCCGGTGGCGTAAAACTTGTTACCATTGAGCCGCCCAGCCGCGATGCGCGTGCTGCGCTGATGCGCCGTTGGGGAGCTAAACTCCGCCAGCGCATTACCCAAATGCACGCCCGCCAGCACTTCGTCATACAAGCGCTGCTGCTGCGTCGGGCTGCCGTTAACGCGCAGCACCTCCAGCGCGTAGAAGTGATTTTGCGGCACCTGGCCGATGGCAGCATCCGCCTCGCTGACAATGGCAACAATCTGCGCCAGTAATCCCGAGGGGATGGCTATACCACCATAGGCCCGGGGCACAGTAATCGCCCCCAGGCCAGCAGCAAAAAACTGCTGTAACTCAGCATGGGGCAACTGGCGTTCGCGGTCACGCAGCGCGGCATCGCGCCGATATTGCGCTGCCAGTTGCTGCGCTGTCGCCAGTGCCTGTTGCGCATCAGCAAGGCGCGCAGCGGGCTGTTTGGGCTGAACCTGCGTCATGGTTGTTCCTTAAATCCAGGCATGGCGTGCCGGTAGCACGGCATTGAGGTAGTAGTTGCCAATGGCATGGGTTTTCCAGCGCACCGGATCGTGCAGGGTGTGAGTGCGCGCATTACGCCAGTGGCGATCGAGGCCATGCCGCAGCAAAGTGGCGCGGCTGCCACCCCATTCGAGCAACTTTTCACTGGCGCGCAGCGCAACTTCGGTGGTCAGCACTTTGGCTTCAGCGACCGCTATCGATGCCTGTGCACAATTTTCCGCCGTCAGCGATTGTTGATCGATGCTATCCAGCACCTGTGCAGCGCGTGCCAGCAAGGCATTTGCCGCCGTCAGCTCGGTACTGAGGCGGCCAACATCGGCAATGATGTAGGGATCGTCTGCATTGCGGGTGACACCGGCATCCACCCACGGACGAGAGCTGCTGCGTACAAACACCAGCGCATCATCCAGCGCCCCCTGGGCGATACCGGCATCAATAGCCGCCTGAATCAGTTGTGAGACTGCGCCGCGCAACGTAGGTTTTTCCGGCGCTGGCAACGGCATCACCAGTTGGGGATCCACCGCCACTTGCTGCAATCGGACCGTCCCGCTGGCGGTGGTGCGTTGCCCCATCCCCGACCAGTCATCGACAATCTCCACCCCTGTGGCGGGCTGCGGGATAAACGCCATCACCGGCCGTTGATCATGAATCGCGGTCGTCACCAGGATGTCGGCGAATAACGCCCCGGTGGAGTAGAATTTCTCGCCAGTCAGTTGCAATCCCTGTGACGTTGTCACTAGTTGTGCCTGCACATCACGGGTATGACGGGTATTTTTTTCTGGTCCACCGTTGCCCAGCCGCTTGCCACTGACCACGGCACTTAACAAACGTTGCTGCTGTTCTGGTGTTCCTTCACCGAGGATGAATTGAATCAGGCCGAAATGATTTTGTGGAATTTGTCCCAGCGACGGATCGCTGGCAGAAATCAGGCGGAATACTTCCGCCACGGTCCGGAATAATAAACCGGCCCCGCCGAACTGGCGCGGCACACTGATACTGCCCAGTCCCAGCTGGGTGAATTGATTCAACAAGGCAGTGGGATAAATACGTTGCTGATCG
The DNA here is from genome assembly GCF_002095535.1 of Pantoea cypripedii. Classification (NCBI taxonomy): domain Bacteria; kingdom Pseudomonadati; phylum Pseudomonadota; class Gammaproteobacteria; order Enterobacterales; family Erwiniaceae; genus Pantoea; species Pantoea cypripedii. The sequence continues at coordinate 176,384 of NZ_MLJI01000003.1, read as the reverse complement.
CGCTCAACCGCGCCCGCTTTAGCCTGCTCCGCCAGATGGCGTGCAGCATCAAGCGCTTCAGCGTCATTACTCAATATTTTCGTCATGATTTATTTCACTTTTGGCGAATCTGGGGGAAATAACCGGATGGAAGCGATAATAAGCAGCGGGTATAAAACAAGTAAATAGCGCGGTTATGCTATATCCGCACAAGGGTTTTCATTATTGAGATAACTTTTATTCCAGGAGCAGATACGTGCATCTTAATAGTAATAACGATAATCTTTTTCTTAAGAAGAAATATCGCTAAGTAATGGCAGAACATATATATCAACTTCACATAAAACTGTAGCGGCGCGATTTATCGCGCGCCCTTAAGTTTACGCACAAAAACAACAGCGCGATAAATCGCGCCGCTACCATACCCGCAAGTTTATTTATCTTGCGGGCTATTGAGGATTTCCCGCACATGCACCAGCGCATTACGCACCGCTGCCCCTCCGGCATAAAACAGCAATTGCAAAATGGTTTCAATAATCTGCTCACGGCTGGCTCCGGCATTGAGCGCTGCCTGGGTATGAGCTTTGAGCTGCGGCACCGTATGCCCCAGCGTGACGCAGGAAGCAATCACCACCAGCTCACGCGTAATGGGATCAAGGCCCGCACGACTCATAATGCCTCCCATCGCCCATTCAATGCTGATGTCAGTGAAATCCGGGCAGATATCCGCCATATCCTGTCGCAGCGCCTCTCCGGCGCCATTGCCATACAGTTCATTAAACAGCGCCAGGCCGCGCTGACGTAATTCAGGTTGCGTGATCATCATTCTTCTCCGGTAGCGTGAAGCCTTGATTTAAACTCAATGCTAAACTTCGAAAAACAGCAAAAAACTTGCATCACTATCAAAGGAAACTTTGTAATCATGAACAAGCTGGAAAGTATGGCGGTTTTTGTGCGCGTGGTGGATAGAGGCAGTTTCACCGCGGTTGCCGAGGAGATGCGCATCAGCAGTACGATGGTTGGTCTGCACATCAAGGGGCTGGAGAACTATCTCGGTGTTCGTTTGCTGAACCGCACCACCCGACGCCAAAGCCTGACCGATTTTGGTCACGACTACTATCAGCGCTGCCAGCAAATTCTGACGGATATCGATGAGGCGGAATCTCTCGCTTCCAGCCTGCACCAACGCCCGCGCGGACTGCTGCGGATTGCCAGCCCGGTCACCCTGGGAGTCCATGTATTATCAGCGCTGAATGCACAGTTTCTTCAAGCCTGGCCCGACGTCACGCTGGATATGCGCCTGAGTGACAGAGCCGTCGCCATGGCAGAGGAAGGTATTGATGTCATGCTGAAAATCGGCGAGCCTGAACAGGTTAATTCCCTGATTGGCCGCCCCTTAGCACACTATCGTTCCCTGGTCTGTGCATCACCCGGCTATCTGGCCACTTACGGCGTGCCGCAACATCCCTCGCAGCTTATTGAGCACCGCTGCCTTGGCTATGCTCATCCCCTCGCCAGTAGTGCCTGGCAGTTTATTGAGGAAGGCAAATCGCTCTCGGTGCCAGTCAAGCTGGTGATGTCGCTGAACAATGGCGAAGCGCTACGCCAGGCTGCACTGAACGGCGCGGGCATTATCATGCAACCCGAAGTGTTGCTGGCTGAGGATGTAAGATCCGGAAGATTAATTGAATTGTTCAGCCACATAACCACGCCCGGTAAACCCGTGCATCTCCTCACCTTTGCGGATCGGCAGCAGTTGCCAAAAATTCGCTATTACGTTGAACATTTGCGTCAACACCTCAGCCAATCGCTGATTCTTACCTGACATCTCCTGTCACTCCTGGCACAGCGGTTGTCCGGCTTAACAAAGCCAGGCTGACACGTCTGCTTTACGTTGTTGTTCATCCACATTTTTCTGCGAGGAAGCGCATGATGAACAACCTGCACTACAAAAGTTTGCTGGAAATTGGCCGCCTGATTCAGTCGCGTGAAATCACCTCGGTTGAGGTCACCACCGCCCTGCTGGCGCGTATCGATACGCTGGACAAAACGCTGCACAGCTATTTTCACCTGATGCGTGAAAGCGCGTTAAAACAGGCCGCCGAAGCGGATAGCGAGATTGCCAGCGGCACGCTACGTGGCCCGCTGCATGGGGTGCCCATCGCACTGAAAGATCTGATCTGGACCAAAGACGCGCCCACCAGCCACGGCATGATCATCCACAAAGATCACTATCCGGCGGAAGACTCAACGGTGGTGGAGCGTTTCCGTGCGGCCGGCGCGGTGATCATGGGCAAACTGACGCAAACCGAAAGCGCCTTCGCCGATCACCATCCGGAGATCACCCGCCCGACCAATCCATGGGGTGAGGCATTGTGGACCGGCGTCTCCTCCAGTGGCTCCGGCGTCGCCACCGCTGCGGGTCTGTGCTACGGCGCGATAGGGACCGATACCGGCGGCTCGATCCGCTTCCCGTCGAACGCCAACGGCCTGACCGGCATCAAACCCACCTGGAGCCGTGTCACCCGGCACGGTGCCTGTGAACTGGCCGCGTCGCTCGACCATATTGGCCCGATGGCACGCTCCGCCGCAGATGCCGCCGCGATGTTGCAGGCGATTGCCGGACGGGATGAGAAAGACCCCACCTCCAGCAGTGAACCCGTGCCGGACTACCTGGCACTGATGACCCGCGGCGTCAGCAAACTGCGTATCGGCCTTGATAAAGCCTGGTCGCTGGATCAGGTGGATGATGACACCCGCGCCGCGTTGCAGTCGGCCATTGCCACGCTAAGCGAACTTGGTGCCACCTTTGTCGATATCACCATGCCGGATACTGAGAAAGCCGCCGCTGAATGGAGCGCCCTGTGCGCGGTAGAAACCGCGCTGGCGCATGAAGAAACCTACCCGGCGCAGAAAGAGAAATACGGTCCGGGCCTCGCGGGGTTACTGGACCTCGGACATCAGGTCACGGCGCTGGAATATCAACGCCTGCTGCTTAGCCGTGCGGCACTGCGCGGGGATATCTCTGCCCTGTTCAGCAAAGTCGATCTCATTCTGGCCCCCGCCACCGCCTTCGCCGGATTAACCTGGGACACCATGACCCGTTTTGGCACCGATCAGGCACTGTTTAACGGCGTGCTGCGCTATACCAGTGCATTCGATGCCAGCGGCCACCCCACCATCACGCTGCCCTGCGGCATGACCGCGGCCGGTGCGCCTATCGGCTTCCAGCTGGTAGCCGCCCACTTTGCAGAAGCCACCATGATTCAGGGCGCGTGGGCTTATCAACAGGTTACCGACTGGCATAAAAAACATCCGGCTCTGTAAAACTCTCCCGGTTTCCCGCCGCGCCCCGACGCGGCGGCTTTTTTTGTCGCTTTCATGGCCCAAAAATTGCTTTATTTCTCCCACTGCCGCCCTTTTCGCCATGTTTAGGGGACGTTGTCATGAAAGAAAATTTCACCACCGATAACCTGGAAAACCGTCATCGCTTTGATGCCTGGCGTGATGCGGTATGTTCACGACTGATCAAAGCTGAAGCCAGACAAACCCATAGCGGGGAATTTTCCGGGAGTTTTGGTTACTCGATGCTGGGACATGTGGATATCGCCAACCATATTTCCCGTACCGCGCTGGTGTGGCAACGCACCCGTGAATGCATTCGCCGCCATCCTAATCACGATTTCTATCTTGGCTATATCTGTAGCGGTTCCGGCACGCTCAGTCAGAACGACAATCATTCACACGTCAGTGCCGGGGATGTGGTGATTTATGATGCTGCCACGCCGTTTGATTTCGCGATGGACAATGTCGCGATCAATATCGTCCATTTGCCCCGTCCGATGATTGAAAAAGAGGCCCCGGCCATCGCCCGGCTGGCGGGAAAAGCGCTGGACCTCACCCGTCCGGGCATGCTGTCGCTCAGGCAAATGCTCACCGAAACCTTCTCCTTTAACGCCGAGCGCGAGAATGCCTTTCTCACGGAACAATTCGCCAACACGTTGCTGAATATGATTTCCGTCAGCCTCAATTTGCAGAAAAGCGATGATGCGTTAAGACCGGATCTTTTCTCGCGCATGGTGAGTTTTTTGCGGCTGAATCTGCACGAGCATGATTTGTCCGTAGCGCAAATCGCCAATGCACATCATGTTTCGCCACGCACCGTCAGCCGGGTATTTGCCGCCCATGGCACCACGCCAATGAATTTTGTCTGGCAGGAGCGCTTGCAGGCCAGCCACAAAGCGCTGGCCGAGGGCAAAGCACGCAATATCACCCAGGTAGCGATGGATCACGGTTTTAGCGATATGTCGCACTTCAGCCTGGCGTTTCGTAAAGCCTTTGGTTACACCCCCAGCAGTTTGATCCGTCAGCCACAGAGCTGATTACTTTTGCAGGCTGTTGATCACCCGCTCGGCGGTATATTCCATGCTGCTGCGGGTGTTCATCGCTTCGCTGCGCATAAAACGGTAGGCACCTGATTCATCCAGCCCGTATTCGCGCATCAGAATGCCTTTCGCCTGGGTCAGACGTTCACTTTTCCCTTTTACCTGCCGTCTGACAGCCTGTAGCGTGCCGATCATCTGCACAATTAACGCAAACGGATTGAGGGTACGTTCGGCGATAGCGGTCGGTTGCAGCTCGATTAACAAGGGAAATAGCCGGGCATTGTGGCAATCAGCGAGGGCGATCACCGGGATATTTGCCTGCCGCCAGGCACGCATCAGCGGCTGGAGCAATTGTCGGTAATGAGGCTCCACCGCGACAATCACCAGCTGCACATCATCAGGTGCGTGGGTCGGCAGCGGCCAGCTGTGCTGTGCCTGACAACCCAGCTGCGTCAGCGAAGCACAGAACGCGCGGACACTCTGGGCATCAGGATGGAAAAGATGCAGCCGCACGCCCGCCAGCGTCGCCATTAAAGATTGCTCAGTCATGCTTCACCCTCATGGAGTGGAAAGCATTACAGTAAGCAACCCGTACGGTGGCTGCTTTGTTGTGGCGGTCGGAGATTGTGTCAGATGGGACAGCCCGGTTCGCCCATCAGGCATGAAACCCTAAAAACTGCTCCGCAATACTGGCGCTTGAGGTAGTTCGCGGATCGATGTGGTGAATAATCTCTCCCTTCTCAATCACATGGATCTGATCCGCCAGCGCATACAGAAACTCAATATCCTGCTCCACCAGGATAATTGAGATATCCATCTCATGGCGCAGCCGTTGCAACGTCTCAATAATCTCCTCGCAAATATTCGGCTGAATCCCCTCAGTTGGCTCATCCAGCAACACCAACTGCGGCTGGCCGCATAAACAACGCGCCAGCGCCAGCAGTTGCTGTTCACCGCCAGACAAGGCCCCTCCCGGCTGGGCCAGCAGCCGCTTGAGACGCGGGAAAATCTCCAGCATCTGCTCGATAATCTGCCCGGCGCGCGAGAAATGCTTCACGCACCCCATGCGCAGGTTTTCTTCAACCGTCAGCAAGGGAAAGATTTGTCGCCCCTGCGGCACAAACCCAATCCCCGCCGCAGCCCGCTGATGCGCCTGATAAGCGGTGATATCGATACCGTTCAGCGCAATACGCCCCTGCCAGGCGGGCAATTCTCCCATGATGGTACGCAGCAGTGTGGTTTTCCCCATACCGTTGCGCCCCAGCACGCCAGTAAACGATTTTGCGCCGACAAACAGATCAGCCAAATGCAGCACCGGAATCTTGTTATAACCCGAGACCATCTCTTTAATTTCAAGCATGTTTAATCTCCACGTTGCCGAGATACGCCTCTTTGACCAGCGGGTTACGGGTTACCTCGCGGAAACTCCCTTCCGCCAGCACCGCCCCCTGATTAAACACCGTCACTTTCTGCGCGATCATGCTGATGAACTCCATATCGTGTTCCACCACCACCACGGTACTTTGTTGATTGATGGCTTTAATCAGTTCGGCAGTTTTACGCACCTCGTGGTGCGTCATCCCGGCGGCTGGCTCATCCAGCAACACCAGCTGCGGGCGGGAGATCAGGATCATCCCCAATTCGACCCATTGCCGCTGGCCGTGTGCCAGCTCCGCTAAGGTGGCGTCTGCCAGATGCGCCAGTCCGATATCCTGCAACACACGATCAATGGCGGCAGGCACCTCCGCTTTAGCCAGTTTATTCGCCGCAGCCTGCCACAGATTTTCGCGCACGCTCAACCCTTCGAACACGCTGGGGACCTGGGTCTTGATACCAATACCCAGACGCGCAATGGCCCACGGACGCAGACCGGAGATCACCTGATTGCGATAGCGGCATTCACCCCGGCTCGGCGTCACCTGCCCGCTCAGCATCTTGAAGAAGGTGCTTTTACCCGCGCCGTTCGGCCCAATCAGGCAACGTAATTCGCCCTCGTGCAGGGTGAAATCCACTTCTTTCACCGCATGGACCCCGCCAAAACTGACGCCCATCTTGCGGGTTTGTAACAATACCGGCGCGTTCATTGTTTCACCTCGCTGACCTGCGGTGGGTTTGTCTGCGCTGCGGCTTGCCGCTTACGCCGCCCCAGCCGTTGTAACGTTGGCAACATGCCTCCGGGGATCAGCAGCACAAAGACTGCCAGAATCACCCCCAGCACCAGGTTGACGTCTACCGTCTGCTGCGCACCGAGTCGTGTGACCATCCACTGCAACAGAATGCAGCTGATCACCGGACCGATCAGCGTGCCGCGCCCGCCGACAATCACCCAAATGATGATCTGCGCTGACTGGCTGATGCTGAACACGCCAGGGCTGACAAATGCGCCCCAGTTAACGTACAGACAGCCCGCCAGCCCGGCGATGGCCGCACCGATGGCAAAGGTCGCCAGCTTGTGGGCCGGAACGTTATAACCAAGCAGACCTGCACGCTGTTCGTTCTCCCGGATCGCCACCACCGTTTTGCCAAAGCGGCTCAGCAGGATGAATTTCAGCAGCGCATAGCACAGCGCCAGGCAACCCGCTGTCACCATAAAGATCGCTTCCGGTGACAAAATCGCATCAGGCTGGAATGGCAGATTAAGGGTGGGCACCGACGGAATACCATTGAAGCCACCCAGCAGCGCCTGACCAATATGGTATTCACTGCCCGCCGTGGAGTTTACCCAGTTAAACAGCACTAGGCTGACAGCCAGGGTAATCGCGCCAAGATACACATCGCTCACGCCGCCATAAAAAATCACATACCCAAGCAGCAGCGAAAACAGCGTCGGCAGCAGAACTGCCATCACCACCGCCCAGGTGGAGTCGCCCCAGTTGATGACGCATATCGCGTAGGTATAAGCACCCAGACCGAAAAACGCCGCCTGACCAAAACACAGAATGCCGCCATACCCCCAGATAAACGCCAGGCTGAGCGCCAGCAGTCCCATCACCAGAAAAACTGTCACCGACAGCAGCGTATACAGCTCCAGCGCGCCCGACAGCCAAAACGCCGCCAGCATCACCACCAGCGCGACCACGATGATTTGCACCCGTTCAGCAATCAGTTTCATTACAGCGACCTCCTGAAGAAGCGTCCGGTGATGCCCTGCGGCAGCAGACGCAGCAGCACAATCGCGCTAAGCAACAACGCCACTGCGCCAAATACCGGCGTCCAGGCGTAGGTTGCCAGCTGGGAGATGGTGCCAAACAGGGTGGATGAGGAGAGCGTCCCGGCGATGATGGCGCTGCCGCCGCCAATCACGGTGATAAACGCCTTCGCGATAAAACTGATGCCAATGGTGGGAATCACCCCGGTGATCGGGGCCAGCAGCGCACCGCCCAGCCCGGAGAGCGCCGCGCCGAGGCCGAAGGTCAGGCTATATATTTTGCCGGGATTGGTGCCCAGCGCCGCCGCCATGCGCGCGTTCTGCATGGTGGCGCGGGCGCAGAGGCCGAGAGTGGTAAAGCGCAGCAACAGCCACAACCCACCGACCAGACACAAGGCAAACACGATGGTAAACAGCGAATAGCCACTGGTGCTGTAGCTACCGATGCTAACGCTGGGTAACGGTGAACTGATACCCAGCGTGGTGTTGCCAAATACCATGGTCGCGGCACCGATCAGTGCCAGACTCAATCCCCAGGTTGCCAGCATGGTGTCAATCATCCGGCCATAGAGGTGGCGAATAATGACACGCTCAATCACGATGCCAAACAGCCCCACCACCAGCGGGGCAATCACCAGCATGGCTACCCAGATGGGCAGGCCGAGGCGGTTGGTGGCGAGAATCGCGCTATAGCCACCGAGCATCATAAATTCGCCATGCGCCATATTGACGATTTTCATCATGCCAAACACCACCGCCAGACCAAGGCTCATGATAATCAGCACCGCGATAGCATTGAGCACCTCAATGCCGTAGATAATTAACAGATCCATAGTGGCTCCTGTTACAGCTCGATTTGATACTGTTTGGTATCGCGCGGGTTTTTCTTCAGATCGCACACCATCGCGGTATCGCTCGGTGGCTGATCGGTGAAGGTTTCGAGGATTTTCATCTGATGGTTTTCGACTTCGGCAATGTGCACATCCAGCGTGCAGTGATGCGTGGCCGGATCGACCGTGACTTTGCCGCTTGGCGAGGTCACGCTAATACCCGATTCCAGCGCTTCAATCACCTTCATGCGGTCAACATCACCGGCTTTGCGCACCCCTTCCGCCCAGACAAGCATCCCCTGATAAGCCCCCATTGCCAGGTCGCTGATATTGGGCGTATTGGCACCATATTTGGCATGAAATTTCTGCACAAAGGCCTGGTTCTCCGGGGTGGCGATCTCCTGCATATAGTTGGCCGCCACCAGGATGCCGTTGCTCTCTTCCGGTGACAGGATGATGTGTTCGTTACCCCCACCGAATACCGTTGATGCGATCGGGATTTTGCCGCTCATACCCGCCGCATGCCACTGGCGATAGAAGGAGATATGCGCGCCACCCACCAATGCCGACCACACCATATCCGGTTTCGCACTCTGGATTTTTGAGATGGCAGCGCCAAAGTCGGTGACATCGAGCGGGAAGAACTCCACCGCCATCAGTTCGCCGCCGTTATCGTGCACCGACTTTTTCACCCAGGCGGAGACGATCTGGCCATAGTTATAATCAGCCGCCAGCACATAGACTTTTTTGCCCCATTTCTTCATCGCGTAGGGCACCAGTTTTTCCACGGTTTGCGCCGGTGTAGACCCCGTTGAGAAATAGTTGCGGTCACACACGCCGCCTTCATATTGCGTCGGATAGACATAGAGCGTGCGGAAGCGGTCCAGTACCGGACGAATAACTTCGCGCGAGGCCGAGGTAATTCCACCGTGCACCACGGAGACCTTGTCTTTTAACGCCGCCTGCTGCGCGTATTGCGCATACAGCTGCATATTGGATTGGGCATCATAATTGATCATCTGTAACGGACGACCCAGTAAGCCCCCGGCAGCATTGATTTCATCGGCCGCCAGATTGATGGCGTTGGACATCGGTTTACCGTAGATATCCAGACCACCGGAAAGATCGAGAATGGTCGCCACTTTGATGGCGTCTTTATTGTCCGCCGCAAAACTGATTTTCGGTGCAACGCCCGCAGCCACACCTAATGCCGATAATGCAGATCCCTGAAGAAATGAACGACGACTAATAGCCATAGCACCCTCTGAAAGAAGTTATGAGTCAGTAAGAACAACAGAATGGGTTTCCGGGAGAACCGGACAGGGTGAAACCAGCAGCTGGCAGACAACGCTGTCTGCATTAAAAAGATGAGATTGCCACAACGCTGGGGCAATAATTTCAGGAAGCAATAACCAGGCCAGTGTTTACATTTCCCGACCCGCTAAGAATATTCGCGAGTTGTGATACCAGACAGAATGATTATTTTATGGCTGCTGCACATTTACGCGGCATTTGGCACCACAACGGTGCATGCGCAATTCTTTCCAATACCCGCAAACGACAACGTGGTTAAATAGCGCCACTCTTAGCAGCGCGGGATGCGTGTTTAACTATGTTGCAGTTTTCCAATGGTTTTCTGTTGAGTTTGTCGTTGTGCCTCGATATCGGTCTGGCGAATATCGCCATGATCACCCTGGCGATGCAGCGCGGTTATTTCCACGGTTTCTGGCTGGGGATTGGCACCTGCATTGGCGATTTGATTTATGCGCTGCTGGCACTGGCGGGCATGGCGGTGGTGTTGCAGTTTGCGGCGGTACGCTGGGTATTGTGGATTGGTGGTGGACTGTTGTTGATTTGGTTCGCGGTCAAAATGCTGCTGGCGGCCTGGCGTTCGGTCACGGCGATCAATATGTCTGAGCAACAACCAAAACGTTCACTGATACGTGAATTCAGCCGTGGCGTGATGCTGGCACTGTCATCCCCCACCGCCATTCTGTGGTTTGCCAGCGTCGGTGGTGCACTGATTTCACGCATGGGGCACGGAAATTCCGGTTCTACCTCATGGTTCCTGAGCGGTTTCTTTATCGCCGGAGTGTTCTGGACCTGCGTGTTATGTCTGGTGGGCAGTATGGGTGGGAAACTGCTGGGACAACGCCTGCTGAAGTATTCCTATCTCGCCTCAGCGCTGATTTTCTGTTACTTCGCTGTCTATGTGCTCAGCTCTGGCTATCGGGAATTTATCCTTAGTTGATGGGAGTAATGATGCGGCGTGGTGCCCATCACCTTGCGGAATGCGTTGATAAAATGGCTTTGATCGTAAAAGCCAAGTTGCAGCGCCGCCTCCTGGGGATGCACACCCCGCCGCAACAAATCACGCGCATGATGCAAACGCAGCTGCATATGATATTGCAGCGGTGGCATACCGGTAAGTTGAGTAAAACGCCGCACCAGATGGTATTTACTGAGACCGACCTGCTGCGCCAGCGTATCCAACTGCGGTTTCACGCTTAGCTCAGCACGCAGCAGATCTTTCACCTGAGCGATAAGCTGTGCATCGCCCTGCTGGCAGCTGGCTTGATCATCCAGCAACTCGCCACATAACCACATCAGCAGCTGTTCATCATCCTGCTGCGCCGTATCTGCATAGCGACAAATGGCGGCAAACACCCGCGCATCGTCATACGCCCCCTCACGCAATACCGGTGCCTCACTGGTGCTGCGCAACCCCTGCTGCGCCACCACGTTGCGCAGCACCGACTGCGGCAGATGCACGCTAATAAAACTCACCGGTTCCAGGCTGAATGCTGACGCCTGAATCGATGCCGGATTGTAAACCGTTACCTGTCCGGCCATCACCTCATGTTCTTTACCATCCAGCCAGATCGCTTCACGACCGCTCAGATTGGCGCAAATCACATATTCATCATGCAAATGGCGCGGAAAACCGCTGTCACTGGCGGTGACGCGGGAACATTCAATACCATTACGGTTTAACCACTCAGAAGCGTTCAGCGACACAAATCCGGACCCATTACATGAAGAGAGCCTTATATCAGCATCGTCGCCACGGGAATGCAATGCTGCATTCCTGCCACACGGTTTTTAAGATGTCACACGCATCCACTGACACAAATTATCCAGCATCGCCAGACAGCGATCGACTTGTTCTATGGCGATAAACTCGTCCGGTTTGTGCCCCTGCTCCATACTGCCCGGCCCGCAAATCAACGTGGCAATCCCCGCTTCATCAAACAATCCCCCTTCGGTGCCAAACGCCACGGTAGAGAAATCGTTGCTTCCGCTCCATTGCGCCAGCCATTGGGCAAATTGTGATTGCGGATCGGTGAGCAGGCCTGGGTAGTGGCTGAGTGACTGAAAATGAATCGTACTTTCGCCCGCCACCGCCTGCATTTGCGGCAATAGCTGCTGCTGTGCGAACTGCTCAACCTGGGTAATGACTCCCTGGACATTCGCCTCCGGCAGATAGCGGATTTCGAAATCAAACTGACAATCCTGCGGCACGATGTTCAGTGCGCTACCACCCTGAATCACACCGGTCTGAAGCGTGCTATAAGGAGGATCAAAACGCGCATCCTCGATCTGCTTCAGTTGCTGCGCCGCTGCGCCCAGCTGGTTGATCAGCTTTGCCGCATATTCGATGGCATTGACGCCAGAGGGTGCATAGGCCGAGTGACAGGCGCGGCCATGCACCTGACAACGCATCGCCACCTTGCCTTTGTGTCCATACACCGGGCGCATTTCTGTCGGCTCGCCGATGATGCACATGGCGGGTTTTTCCGCAGACGCGCGCAGATAATCCACCATGCTGCGCACCCCGAGGCAGCCCACTTCCTCATCATAGGAAAAAGCCAGATGCAGCGGCAGGCGCAACGGCTGGGCCAGAAAGTTATCCAGCGATGCCAGCACGCAGGCCAGAAAGCCTTTCATGTCGGCACTGCCACGGCCATAGTAGCGCCCTTCCTGTAGCGTCAGGGCAAACGGCGGTAGCGTCCATTGCTGACCATCGACCGGCACCACATCGGTATGACCGGACAACATCACCCCGCCGTCACCGCCCGGCCCGAGCCGGGCATACAGATTGGCTTTGCGCCCGCTGTCATCCATGATGCGTTGCGACGCGATACCCCGTTGCGCCAGAAAATCTTCAATCCAGGCAATCAGCGCCAGATTGGATTCGCGGCTGGTGGTATCAAACGCCAGCAGTGCCGCGAGGATGTCGCGCACCGCGTTACTCATCGCCGGGTACGCCATAGCTCGGGGCATCGCGTGGATCCAGTGCCCGTGTTACGTAAGCCTGCATCTGCGGTTCATACGCCAGCCACAACTTGTGCAGCTCTGCCAATGGGTTTTCTTCTGCCCAATCGACGCGCAGGTCCACCAGCGGCCAGGTGTAATCATCCACCACCTTCACGGCAGCAGAATGCACCGGCCCCGCCTCACCACCGGCGTCGATCCCCGCCTGCAACGCCGTAATCAGACGACTGGTGAGTTCACCGGTGGTGGCTTCAAAAGCCGTCACCATCGCGGCGATCACCGCTTGCTCCGCCAGCATATTGCCTGCCGCCACGCACTCTTTGCCCTGCACCACATGATAAATACCCAGCGTCTTGTCACCGCTAAAGGCGGCGCTGCGACCGCTGGCGTCAATTACGATCACCTGGCGATACTCGCTAAAGCGATCTTCCGCCAGCGCGCTTTTCAGCGCCTGTTCCGGCGTTAAGCCCTCTTCCAGCCGCGCCAGAATCTGCTGCCCCAGTGCCGGTAATGTGATGTTCTGGCTGGATACCGCACCCACTCCGGCCACCAGCCACGGGCATCGCGCGCCGACGGCAATGCTCGACGAGCTAATGGCGATACCGAGCTGACCGGACTCCGCACAGCGTGCAGCAATCGAAAGCGTCATTTCGCCTCCCAGTCATCCGGGATCACCGCAATCACATCAATTTCCATCAGCCACTGCGGCTGTGCCAGCGCCGAAACCACCAAGCCAGTTGAAATCGGAAACACCCCTTTCAGCCATTTGCCCACTTCCTGGTAAACCGGCTCACGATAGCGTGGATCGGTAAGATAGGTGGTGGTTTTCACGATATGGCTCAGGTCGCTACCGGCTTCTTCCAGCAGCTGTTTGAGGTTTTTCATCGCCTGTTCGGTTTGAGCGCGTGGATCGCCCAGCCCTACCAGATTCCCTGCAAAATCGGTACCGACCTGGCCGCGCACGTAGACGGTATTACCGGCGCGTACCGCCTGGCAGAGATCGTTGTCCAGCGTCTGATTCGGATAGGTTTCTTTGGTGTTGAACATACGAATACGTTGATGAGTAGGCATAACAGTTCCTTAAAGCGAGTCAGAGGGAGCGCGGTACTGCTGGTACTGGCGCTGGATAGCGATCTGGTCAGCAATAAATTTGGCATCGTGCCAGACGCCCCAGATAAAGGTGGAACCACGGCGTGACAACCACGGCAAGCCGAGGAAATAGACGCCAGGCTCGCTGGAAACACCACGATGATGCTGCGGTCTGCCCTGGTCATTAAAGGCGTTGACCTTCAGCCAGCTGTAATCGGCCACGTAGCCCGTCGCCCAGATAATGCTGGTGATGCCAGCTTCGGCCAGATTCAGTGACAGTTGCGGATGGGTTACGCAGGCGGGGTCTGGCAGGAACTCACGCGCCTGCGGTTCCGGCGGTAAATCAAGGCCGTTACGGTCGATATACGCATCTGCGGCATCCAGCAATGCGAGATAATTAGCATCGCCGCGCGCAATATTCAGCGCCAGGTCATCCTGAAAACGTACGGTGTTAGCGGTGAAACTTTCAGTCAGGCCAACGAGGTTAACGCCCTGCGCCGCCAGACGACGGAAATCGACGGTATGCCCACCGCGAGCGCCACTGACGGCGATGGTGACATGCTCTTTGCCCGGCTGGCTGGCTGCCGCATCCCACAGGCCGAGCACCCCAAGCCACCAGCAGAAGTCCCGGCCACGATAGGAACGTGGTGGACGATCGTGCGGTCCCACCGACAACCATACGGACTTACCGGCACGTTGCAGCTCATCGGCAATCTGCACGCCGGAAGAACCGGCACCAATCACCAGTACGCCACCCTGTGGCAGCTGCTGCGGATTTTTATAGTCTGCCGAGTGCAGCTGTTGTACCTGGCTATGTTGAGGGGCAATCGCCGGAATAACCGGACGCTGGAAAGGACCGGTTGCGGCCACGATACGCTGCACATTGATCACGCCTGCGGAGGTGGTGACGGTGAAACCACTACGCCCCTGATTGCGTTCAGCGCTTAACACTTCGACGCCAGTATGAATCGGTGACTGGTTCATGGCGGCGTAGCTGACAAAATAATCGGCTACCTGTTCTTTCGCCACGAAGCTGTCTGGTGAGCAGCCGGGAAATTCCATCCCCGGAAAGCGGTCATGCCAGGCCGGACCGTTGGCAACCAGTGAATCCCAGCGACGACTACGCCAGGATTCGGCAATACGATTTTTCTCCAGTACCAGATGCGGAATGCCCAGACGCGTCAGGTGTTCGCTCATGGCAACCCCCGCCTGACCCGCGCCAATAATCAGCGTATCTGTTTCAGTTTTTAATGATGTCATTTCAACGTCCTTCATCCCGCATCACGCAGGGGATTAACCACTTAAGAAGGACCCAAGACTATTGGAGCGCATGCAGACGGTAAAATATTATAAAGTGAGCGTCTGGATAGAAAATATTTAACCTGCTGGCAACCTTCATCGCCGAAATAAAATACAAAGCCCTGTGAAAGCCGCATCCGCACTGCACAGGCAAGATAAAAAGGTGCTGAGATAAATCAAATTCACGCGATTCACAGGCAACATTTTTACTTATTAATTTTGCAAAATTGACGATATTTTATATTGCCAACGATGCTTCAGTGACGTGCAGCTGCGCACCAAAATAAGGCACCCAGCCAGAGGCGGGCATTTTAGATGTTAATAATCATAAGGTTAATTAGATTCAAAAAGATCTCACCTGTCATTCTTTAACGTTCCAATTTGGGGCGGCCAATCCATAAGCGAGATTGCATCTTTTTTTTATATTAGTTGGCTATATTTTTCTTCATTTCTCTCTATAGCCAACTGTTGCAACATCCCATCAACGTTATTTTCACCCTCCCAATTTTTTGGGTGGTTATAACCGCAGCCATGCGGCAAGCCTGCAAATGACTTTGTTGAGATAACTATGATGACAAACAACCCAAAAGATAATGCTGTTGCAACCACAATAGAGTTGAGCACCATCCAGCCTATTCCCGCGCATGAACGTCATGGCAAGCCACGGGATCTTTTTACCATCTGGTTTGGTTCAAACATCATGTTGCTTACCGTGATTACCGGTGCGCTGGCGGTGAGTATTTTCCACTTATCTTTTATGTGGGCCACCATCGCCGTATTGATTGGTAACCTTGCCGGTGGGCTGTTTATGGCATTGCATTCCGCGCAGGGGCCACAATTAGGTGTGCCGCAGATGGTGCAAACCCGCGGCCAGTTTGGTTCTTATGGTTCCGTGCTGGTGGTGGCGTTAGTCGTCATCATGTATATCGGCTTTCTGGCATCGAATCTGGTGCTGGGCGGTCAGTCACTGCACGCCATCTACGCACCGGTTTCTACGGATACCGGCATCCTGGTTTCTGCGGTACTCAGCCTGGTAGCCTGTGCCTTCGGTTATAACCTGATTCATGCCTACACCAAGGTGATGTCGTGGGTATCCGGTATTATTTTGCTCGCGGCCTTTGCGTGGATTGTTTTCGTGCATGGTCTGCCGACTGATTTTCTCGCGCGTAATGGTTTTAATCTCAGCGGATTCCTCGGTGCCATTTCCATCGCCGCGTTATGGCAGCTGGCCTATGCGCCTTATGTATCCGATTATTCCCGCTACATGCCAAAAGATATCAGCGAAAAAAGTGTCTTCTGGTGTAGTTACCTGGGATGCGTACTGGGTTCATTGTTCCCGATGATTCTTGGCATTCTGGTTTCTATTTGCATCGTGGATGGTGATTTAATCACCGGCATTGTGAATATGACCGGCGGATTATCCTCCACCGTAATTATTGTGTTTGCCTTAGGCATTGCCGCGACCAATGCAATGAACCTCTATTGCGGCGTGCTCTGCACCCTGACGCTCGGCCAGACATTCCTGCCTAAATGGTCGCCGCTTTCTGGCGCCCGCATTGTGGTTTCGATTGTCACCATCCTTATCGAAGTGCTGATTGCCATTTATGGTCAGGAAAACTTCCTGGTGAATTACACCAACTTTATTCTGATGCTGCTGTATGTGTTGGTGCCGTGGACGGCAATTAACCTGGTTGATTACTATCTGGTGGCCCACGGTAATTATGATGTCGCTTCATTCTTCCGTCGCGATGGTGGCATATACGGTTACTTCAATTCAAAAGCCATTTTCTGTTATCTGCTGGGTATCGTGGTCGAGATTCCTTTTATGTCCACCGCCATTTACACCGGTCCGGCAGCGAATATGTTAGGTGGTGCCGACATCTCCTGGATTATTGGTTTAGCCATCGTCTCGCCTGTTTATTATTTCCTCTGCCGTACTCAGGCAGTGGCGCAAACCTCTGTTGCTAAATAATTACCGGAATGACTATGAATAATAGCAATACCTACGACTACATCATTATTGGTGGGGGTTCCGCAGGTTCCGTGCTGGCCGCCCGGCTGGCGGAGCAGGCAGATCTGAAGATCTGCCTGATTGAGGCTGGCAGTCGCGATGAGACTCCTCGCATCCAGACACCTGCGGGAACTATTACTCTGTATAAAAGCAAAAAGTTCAGCTGGAACTTTTATTCAACGCCACAAAAAAGCTTAGGGGGACGGCAACTCCACGTCCCGCGCGGCAAGGCGCTGGGTGGTTCCTCATCCATGAACAGCATGATTTATATTCGCGGATTACCTTCTGATTATGACCGCTGGGAACAGCAAGGTTGTGAGGGCTGGGGCTGGAATAATGTCCTGCCCTGGTTCAAACGGTCGGAAAAGAATCTGCTGTCTCAGGACCCGGCATATCATGGTTTTAACGGCGAATTACTGGTCGACAAACCGCGCGATCCCAATCCGGTATCAGCGCTGTTTGTCGCGGCGGGCAAGCGGGTTGGATTAGCGGAGAACACCGACTTTAACGGTAAATCGCTGGCGGGTGTCGGCATTTATAACGTTACGCAAAAAGAGGGCAAACGGTTATCGAGCTATCGCGCATTTTTGCATCCCCATATTGGTCAAAGCAATTTGACGGTCATGACCGACTGCACCGTGCAAACGTTGATCATTGAAGACAAAGTGGTCAAAGGCGTGCGTATTACTGAGCATGGCCGCGATCAACCCACGTCAATTTTGTGCCGCCGCGAAGTCATCCTGTCAGCAGGCTCCATTGGCTCGCCGCATATTCTGTTGAAGTCAGGCATCGGGCCTGCCGCCGAACTTGAAGCCGCAGGTATCCCGCTGATGCATTCTCTTCCCGGCGTGGGGAAAAATCTTCAGGATCATCTGGATGGTCTGGTCACCGTACGTTCCGGCAACCCGCTAACGCTGGGTTTTTCCCTCGCTGCCTGGAAACCGATCCTGACCTCACCCTTCAATTATCTGTTTCGCCGCAAAGGTTGGTTAACCACCAATTATGTCGAAGCGGGTGGTTTTGCCGCGACAAAACTCAGTAGCGATGAACCCGATATTCAGTTCCATTTTGTGCCGGGTTATCGCAGCCACCGGGGGCGCTTATTTGAATGGGGCCACGGCTACGCGATTCACACCTGCGTGTTGCGCCCGAAATCGATCGGCGCGTTGCAGTTAACGCGCGATGGGCAAATCGCAATTGATTTTAATTTCCTCGCCGACCCTTATGACGCCAGCGTGCTGGTTGAGGGGATAAAAGTGGCAAGGAACATTCTTGCTCAGCCGGAATTCGCCGCATTGCGGGGTGAAGAGATGCTGCCGGGCAAACATATTCAGACTGACGAACAGCTGCATCAATACGTCAAAGAATATTGCGCCACCGTTTTCCATCCGGTGGGCACCTGCAAGATGGGCCAGGATGAAATGAGCGTTGTCGCACCGGATACCCTCAAAGTGTATGGCGTGGAAAATTTGCGCGTGGCTGACGCATCAATCATGCCATCGCTTATCAGCGGCAACACCAATGCCCCTTCAATTATGATTGGCGAACGTGCGGCAAGCATGATCCTGCAAGGAACGCCGGTAGCTGACACCGAGACGAATAAGGAGAAGGCGTATGCATAATCGTGATTACTGGCAAAGTCTGCTGAACCAACAACGCTTTAGCACCCATGCCCTTATCGGGGGGAAACCCTACTTCGCCAAAGCGGAGAAAACCTGGGCGGTGGTGAATCCCGCCACCAATGCGGTGTTAGCGGAAGTCACCGCTTGCCAGGCTGAGGATATTGACGCAGCGGTGGATTCCGCCCGCCAGGCGTTTACCTCTGGCATCTGGTCCGGGTGCCCGTTAGCGCAACGCAAAGCGGTGCTGCGCAGGCTGGCGGAGCTGATGCTGGAGCACCGGGAAGAACTGGCGCTGCTGGAAAGCGTCAGCATGGGGAAACCGGTGCTCGATGCGTATAACGTTGATGTGCCGGGGGCTGCCCATGTGATTGCCTGGTACGCAGAAAGTATCGATAAGATTTATGACGAAGTGGCCCCGACCCGTCCAGGAACGCTGGCAACCATCACCCGTGAGCCTGTCGGCGTTGTGGCCGCCATTGTACCGTGGAATTTCCCCCTCGATATTGCTGCCTGGAAAATCGGACCTGCCCTGGCCGCCGGAAATAGTGTGATCCTGAAACCCTCGGAGAATTCGCCTTTCACCGCACTGAAACTGGCAGAACTGGCGCTGGAAGCCGGATTACCCGCCGGGGTGTTAAACGTTGTTACCGGGCTGGGGATCGAAGCCGGTGCCGCACTGGGCCTGCATAACGATGTTGATGTGCTGACCTTTACCGGTTCGACCGCGGTGGGCAAAGCCTTTATGGCCTATTCCGGCCAATCCAATTTAAAACAGGTGTGGCTGGAATGTGGTGGCAAAAGCGCCAACATTATTTTTGCCAATTGCCAGGATCTCGATTTAGCCGCCGAAAAAGCCGCCTTCGGTATCTGTTTCAATCAGGGTGAAGTTTGTTCAGCCAACTCCAGATTATTAGTTGAACGTAAGATCTATCCCGACTTTATGGCGAAGTTGATCACCAGGTTGCACGACTGGCAACCTGACCATCCGCTTAACCCGAATGCGAAGATGGGCGCGATGGTTTCGACAGCGCATAAAGATAAGGTGATGGATTTTATTCAGACCGCAGTGGCTCAGGGCGGTATTGTGCGCGCGGGTGGCGAGCAACGCGAAATCGAGACAGTCGCTAACTACATCCTGCCGACGGTGATTGAGATTGAAAGTGAGAACGTTAATTTATGGCGTGATGAAGTGTTCGGTCCGGTGCTCGCGGTAAAAGCCTTTGATGATGAGTCGGAAGCCATCGAACTGGCGAATAATCATATTTACGCCCTTGCCGCGTCAGTATGGTCGGACGACCTGAATCAGGCGCATCGTGTGGCGCGCAAACTGAACGCCGGGACGGTGTCGGTCAACACCGTTGATGCGCTGGATGTGACCGTTCCTTTTGGTGGCAATCAGCAATCAGGTTTTGGCCGCGACCTGTCTTTACATGCCTTTGATAAATTCACCAAATTAAAAACCACCTGGATTGAATTACGTTAAGTACCACTGACGTTGGCTCTCCCCGCAACGGGTAGAGCCACCATTTAATGGCTGCTGACGGCCGGAGTTAATTCAACGCTGCGGCAATAATCCATAAATAACCGCGTCGGCCGCGTCGGTTCATTATTTTGCAGATAAGCCATAATCAGCGTCGATGCCGCCATTTCATCGACAATATCCAGTTGCACCAGGCGCTGCCCATCGTATGTCATATCCGAACAGGGCCGGGTCACCAGCACCGAAAAGCCCAGCCCCTGCCCGACCATACACCGCACCATTTCAATTGACGGTGAGCTATAGGCCACTTCAGGGTAATAACCATTCTCTTTGAAAATGCTGATAAAGTAATTTTTGCTGGGTACCGCATCCAACAGGATCATCGGTTCGCTTGCCAGCTCCTGTAACGTTACCGCACTTTTTTTCGCCAGCGGATGCGCCGCCGGTAGCAGCGCATAGGGTTTATGCGGCGCATTCAGCGGTTCTTTCTGAATCGCGTTGTCCAGATCGAGATCGTAGAGAAATGCCATGTCAAAACGGCCACGATGTAAACCGTGCATCAGCTCATGCTGTTCACCGTCGTACAGCTGAATATTGATTTCCGGGTAGAGTTTTTTGAAACCTGCAATCAGCTTGGGCATATACAGCGGAGCCGCCGATTCAAAACAACCCACGGCGATGGTGCCGCAAACCAGCTCATTTTCTGCGCGTGAACTTTGCTCAAACTCATAGGACAGCCGCAGCAACTCTTTTGCTTTTTCGTAGAACCGTCTCCCGCTGGAGGTGAGCGATACGCCCTGCGCATGATGGCGAATGAACAGCTGCTGTTCAAAAGCGTCCTCAAGGTTTTTGATTGCAACCGAAATCGAGGGCTGGGCGATGTGCAGCTGGCGTGACGCTTCGGCGATGCTTTCGGTCTCAACCACGGTGACGAAATATTTAAGTTGCTTGAGCGTGAAATGTGTCATGTGAAAACCATTATAGAAATATTGTCAGGTGAAGGGTCTACATAGCTTTAGGCTAATCAATGTAGATCAAGCAAGTGCCATGCCATGTATTCGCGATCGCGACAGCATTCTTAAACGGTAAAAGTTTGATATTCGTGAGGGAGATAGCGGATTTTCACTGCACTATGCATCATCAGCAACCCAGCCCTGCCACCCGGGTTGCACCTTATCAGGGCAGAGGGATCTGATCACGCACCAGACCACGCAACCAGCGATGCGCCGTATCATTTTCCAGCCGCGGATGCCAGAACTGCGAAATGGTCATCTCCGGGGTACTGAACGGTAGCTCAAAACTCACCAGCGCCGGGTTGGCTTTAATCAACGGGTGATAGAGAAACAGCGAACGAGGCACCAGCGCCACCAGATCAGAGCCTTGCGCAATCGCCACCGCGGTGGAAAACGCGGGCACCACGGCGGCTATCTGCCGGGTGTAGCCCGCGGCCGCCAGGGCATCATGAATCGGTCCGCCCAGTTCACCACGGCGTGAAGCCACGATATGCCCCCAGGCAGCCAGTTCGCGCAACGTCACCTGCTGCGCCAGTGGATGCCCCTGGCGCACCACACCAACAAACCGATCGCGAAACAGCGCCTGCATGCGGATTTCCGGCCCCATATTGCCGAGCACGCCGATCTCCAGATCCACCCGCCCTTCACGTAAATCGCGTGAACTTTTTTCCGGCTTCGCCACAAAGTTCAGCCGCACACGCGGCGCAACCTGCGCCACCGCATTGATTAAGGTGCCACCGAAGGCTTCAACAAAACCCTCATTGGTGCGCAGGTTAAACACCCGATCCAGCGTCGCCAGATCCAGTGCCGCGGCTGCCGGTTGCAGCACCGCGCGCGCCTCACTGACGCTATGCTGGGTGCGCTGCCGAATTTCTTCGGCGTACGGCGTCAGCACCATATTGCGCCCGGCCCTTACCAGCAGCGCATCGCCCGTGGTGGCGCGTAGCCGCCCCAGCGTACGACTCATGGCAGATTCACTCAGGCCAAGACGGCGCGCAGCCCCCGTCACGCTGCCTTCAGTCAGCAGCGCATCAAGCGCGAAAAGAAGATTCAGATCGGGTTCAGTCATACTTCATCCTCTCTGATTAGTGCTGCGGAAACAAGGCGTTTGCCGCAGGTGAGAAGGGTTAATGTGAGGAAGCCATCGGTGATTCTTCAGGAAATTATCAGGTGTGCCCCATGCTGGATTTCGCTACAACTGCCGTTGGTTGTAATTATGTGCGCATTGAGTTGGCTCACTCCTGATTGAACATGTTGGCATGGACTTGTTGCGGCGCGATTTATCGCGATTTTTCCAGATATTTCGCCACAACCTAAAATCTGCGCGATAAATCGCGCCGCTACCGATCCTTGCAGTTATTGGCCCGGTCGGCATCAATGCCGACACTACAGGCGTTTGCTGCAGGTTATCAATGCACATGATGCGCGTTCCGCCTGCTATCCAGCGGCGCTACACTCTTTCTGTAACGTTCATTACAGGAGAGAACCTTATGACCCCTTCAGCAACCCCAGGCGTTTTACTGATTGGCGCCTCACGCGGGCTGGGCTTTGCCCTGACTGAGACCATGCTACAGCGCGGTTACCATGTGGTGGCGACCGGACGCCAGCATTCCACCGCATCACTTGAGTCTCTCAACCAACGCTATCCAAACACCCTGAGAGTCGAAAGCGTCGATATCACCGAACCAGAACAGGTTAGCGCCCTGAAGCAACGCCTGGGCGATCGTCAGTTCGATATGTTATTCGTCAATGCCGGTGTGAAAAATAAGGATGGTGAAACCATTGCCGATGTCTCCACTGACGAATTTATTCGCGTGATGGTCACCAACGCGCTCAGTCCGCTGCGCGTGATTGAAACCTTCAAAGACAATGTCAGCGCTGACGGCACCATCGCGGTCATGTCATCCGGCCAGGGTAGCATCACCAATAACACCAATGGCAACTACGAAGTCTATCGCGGCAGCAAAGCCGCTCTGAATATGCTGATGCGCAGTTTTGCCGCCCGTCATCAGGATGATGGACGTACCCTGCTGCTGATGGCGCCAGGCTGGGTACGTACCGATATGGGTGGTCCCGAAGCACGACTTAGCATTGAAGAGAGCATTCCCAACCTGCTGAATACCATGGAAACATGGCGCGGTCGCACTGGGTTACATTATCTCGATTATCTTGGCCGCGAGGTGCCGTGGTGACACCCTTAACCCAGTTTGTGCAGCACCAGCTGACGGAGTTTGTCGCGCATCCAGCAATGGGCCGCATCCCCGCTGCCCGCCTTATGCCACAGCAGCGATAACCTGTAATCAGGCATCGCTACCGGCACCGGTGCCGCGCACAGTTCATAACGTTTGCACCAGCTGCTGACCAGCCCCTGTGGCACAGTGGCGAAAAGCGGCATGCGGTTCAGCATCATCGGCAATGTGGAGAAGTGCGGCGTGGCAAACCTTACCCGGCGGGCAACCCCCTGTTGTCTCAGTTGCTCATCGAGCGCACTTTCGCTGACGCCGCGATAGGACACCAGCACATGATCGTGCTGAACGAAATCAGCCAGCGTCAGCGGTGGAGCCAGCCGGATCTGCCGGTTATCCCACAAGGTGCAAAAGCCCGCGCTGGCGAGATCTTCACGTAACAAATCACGGCTGCTTTCATTGCCGACCATTACCGCCATATCCGCTTGCTGCTTCTCCAGCAGCGGAATGGCCTGCCAGGGATCGGCGGCCAGCACCGTAACATCCACCTGCGGCGCTTCTGTCATCAGGTCCGCCAGTAAATCCGGCATCAGCCATTGCTCGACCCAGTCACTCATGCCGAGGCGAAAGCTGTAACGATCCTCCAGCGGGTTAAACGCTGGCGTACTAAAAATTGCCTGCTGTACACCCTGCAATAGTGGCGCAATCTGCTGCACCAGCTGTTCCGCGCGCGGCGTCGGCGTCATGCCCTGCGAGGCACGCACAAACAATGGGTCGTCAAACATCTCACGTAAACGTTTCAGTGCCGCACTGACGGCAGGCTGTCCAAGATACAAGCGCTGCGCTGCGGCCGTTACGCTGCGTGTTTCGTACATCACCAGTAGCACCACCAGCAGATTAAGATCGACACGACCTAAATCATTTTCATTGATGACTTTCATGATTTTAATCGATTTAAATAATTGCCATGGCCTCAGTATAGTGACGTCATTAATTAACCGGGAGCAAATTATGCCAATCCGTGTAGGCGACTGCCTGATCGAGAAAGTGACTGAACAAACCGCAGCAATCCCCTTTGGCTCGCTTTATCCAGATCATCGCGATGAAATGTCTGGCGCGCTGGCGCAACAAACCGCTGAATTGTCGATCCACAGCTGGGTGGTGCGCACCGGTAACGACATCATCATTATTGATACCGCCACAGGTAACCAACGTGAACGTGACAAGAAGCCATTGTTTCATCAGCTGCAAACCGATTATGCCGTACGCCTGGAACAAGCCGGTGTGCAGCCGCAGGATGTCACGTTGGTGCTGATGACGCATATCCACACCGATCATGTCGGCTGGAATACCCACTGGCAGGAAGGACGCTGGCAGCCGATGTTTCCGCATGCGCGTTACATCTGTTCTGCACAGGAGCTGGAGCGATGCCAAAACACCCCATCGATGCAGGCGTTGTATCTCGATAGCATTCTGCCGCTGATTAACAGTGGTCAGCTGGAGACGGTTGATGTCGATAATTCACCCCTGTTTGCCGGTGTACTACGCTATCTGCCTACTCCCGGCCACAGCAGCGATCATGCGTCACTTATGCTCAGCAGCCAGCACCAGCATGCGCTCTTTTCCGGCGACGTGATGCATCATCCGATTCAGTTTCAGTTCCCGCACTGGAACTCAGTATTTTGTGAAGATAAAGCGCTGGCGGTGCGTTCGCGGCAACGGGCGATAGACTGGTGCCTGCAAAATCAGGCAATCTGGTTCAGTTCCCATTTTTCTGCCAGCTCATGCGGCAGGGTTTTACCTGCTGACGATGGGCAGCTTCACTGGATGCCGCTGGAGGCTGAACCGGATGCAATATGCTGATTATCTTCGTGCGTCATTAAGTGACCTGACTCAGGCGCTTAATCAAGGCACCACCACCTCTCGCCAGTTAACAGAATTCGCCCTGCAACGCATTGCGGAAGCCGATCAAAGCGGCCCGCGTTATAACGCCATGACCTGGCTGTTTGCCGACCAGGCACTGGCTGCGGCTGATGCCAGCGATACGCGCCGCCGTCAGGGTGAATCACCGGGTCGCCTCGAAGGGATCCCGGTATTAATCAAAGATAACATCGAGGTACAAGGCTGGCCGACCAGCGCCGGTTCAGTCTTGTTACGTGCCGTCATTGCCGAACAGGACGCCCCGTTAGTGACGGCATTGCGCACCGCAGGTGCGGTGTTGCTGGGCAAAACCGCGATGCATGAGCTGGCGGCAGGGATTACCGGCGCATCCTCCCTCAGTGGTTTTACTGACAACGCCTGGCTGGCGGGCCATTCACCCGGCGGCTCCAGCAGCGGTTCGGCGGTGGCTGTCGCCGCCGGTTATGTGCCGCTGGCGATCGGAACCGATACCGCAGGCTCGGTGCGCATTCCGGCCGCGTTTAATCATCTGTATGGCCTGCGCATGACGCACGGTGCCATCAGTATTGACGGCATTGTGCCGCTGTCACCGACTCAGGATATTCCCGGCGCGCTGGTGCGTCATGCCGCCGATCTGCGCCTTGCCAGTGAGATCCTGAGCGGGCAGCAGTTTGCAGATGGTGAAGAACCCCTGCGCATCGGTCTGTGGCTGGAAGGATTTGCCGCAGAGGAACCGGCGATCAACCAGGCGGTACGCGCAGCGGTTGCAGCACTGACGGGAGAAGATGGCACCCAACAGGAGATTGCCTTCCCGCAACTTGACGCGCTCGCAACGGATGCCAGTATCATTCCCTGGGAATTTGCCGAAGCGCTGGCAGACTGGCTGGCCGACAAACCGCAGGCCGAAGTGAGCACGCTCAGCGAGGTGGTGGCATCGGGGCGTCATCATCCTCAACTGGCAGCGGTATTTACCGCACGCGCCAGCCATCCAGGCAAAACCAGCGAAAGCTATGCCGTCCAGCAGGTACGTCAGCGCACGCTTTATCAAACCCTCAGCCAGCTGTTTGCCCAGCGCAGGATTAACCTGCTGGCCTATCCGGTGGTCAAACATCCCCCGGTGAAACATGGCGAGTTGCAACCCGGCAGCAACGCCCTGCTGGCGGCGGTAACCGGGGCACCCGCTATCAGCATCCCGGTGGGCTTTACTGCCCAGGGATTACCAATTGGTATGGAGCTGCTGGCATTACGCGGACGGGAAGATCTGTTGCTGTATGCAGCAGCGCAGATGGCGGAGTTCGGCAGGTAAGATTGTCGTGTATCGACCATTGCCACAACGGCGGCAATGGTCAATGTTTTGCGGACTACTGGCAGTTTGGCGCGCCAGCCACATTGGTGTTAGCCACCGCATTGATATTGGTAAAGGCTGCCGCGTTATTAGACGCCTGGAAACAATAGCTATCCGTGTTTGGTGCTTGCACCGCAAAGAAACAGGATACGCCATTCGCCGGAATAGTGATGTTGTGCAGTCCGTGAATAGCGAAAATTGTGGCGGTGGCCGCGCGGGTGGCTGCACTGTTCGGGTTTTTCCGGAAAGTAATTCCGGTATTAGGTGCCGTAACCTGAATCTGCGAATAGTTGGTACAATTGGCACTGAACGGCAGATCAACGGCGAATGCTGGCAGCGATATAGCAGAAAATGCACTCAGAATCACGCCAGTCGTCAGGTAGTAGCAGATACGTTTTGTTTGCATGAGATACGTCCTTTTTCATCGATAGAAATCTGCAATAAATGCAGCGGTTTGTTGCAACATCACAACGTTTGATTCGGTACGACCTGGTGATGGATGATCAGACTGGCTGGAAATTTAAATTTCCATTCAATATATATTTCAGGTCGGTACTACCCGGTCCGAAGGCAATCTTAACTGGTGTGCTCATGCTGGAACCTGAAACGGAAAAGCGACGATTATTTAATGAATTACTCATCTGAGGCAGCGCTACCCCCAGCGCGAAATCGGTGACCGTTAGATAGTATGATATTTGCGAAACATCAAAATAATAAATCGTATTTGGCGCACCTTGCATGGCTAAGGCTGGATATTGTTCAACATAAAGTGCGACCGCCATATTATTCGCATCCGAGACGGTGAAGCTGCTGTCAGTGATAATTTCCAGCTTATTATAAATACTATTTTTGTTATAAGGATTGCCGGAGGAAAATCCATACTGGTTATGCTGTACCGGAAGGACATTATATCCACCCACGGTGGAGGGAAAAACCGCCACAGGGGATTGCCCGGTAGTAAAAAGAACATTGGTATCCAGCGGCTGAGGTGTACTCCCCCAACCTAATCTAAAATCAGTTGGGTCCCAGCTGAAAGATACTCCCCCACCATTATTTGCTCCATTCACCATCCAGACCAGTGAGGACTCATTTCCTCCCGATGCATCGGCAAGGAATATCGCTATATATTGCGCTGCACCGCTGTTATTCATCACCTGCACAGAATAAGCCACGATTGGATATCCTTCTAAAATAAAACTCACCTGAAAAGCCAATCTGCCAAAAAGCAGCAGATTGGCTTTCTTAATCTTTAGCTGTGCAAAAACTCTTTACCACAAAAAAGGCGATATCAGGAAACAGGAACAAACTGCAAGGTTTCATTAAGTTCAAATTTCAACGACGTCACGCCATCAGCGAAGGAAAACTGCGTCGGACTGCTGACATAAGTTCCTGATACGGCAACACCTTGTTTGGAATCCGTGGTGCAGATCCAATAGGTTGGATGCGTATCAAACAGGAAATTGCCGTTGGGTTTACCCTGCATTGCAAAGGCCGGCAGAGAATTCATATATACGGCCAGGCTCATGGCTTTTGATTGTGCAACGGTAAATGTTGCATCGGTTGTCACCAGCATACTGCCGCTGGCCACGCTGGCATTGTTGAATGCCGGGGGCTGAGTCTGGAATTGCCCATTTGAATACGTCACACCCATGGCATTATTTCCACCCGAGGCAGTCGGATTCATATTTTGCATTGGCCCACCAGAACTCCATTGCACGCCAGGCGCTATAGGCTGTGCCGAAGTACCCCAGTTTAACGCCCAGTCAATGGTCCAGTTGTAGGTATTCGTATTGCCATCATTGATGGTTTGCAGCAGCCAGACTAATGGCAAGCCGGAAATGAGATTTGGATAAGTTTGGTAAATTGCAACATTCGCAGCACCGCCGCTGGAATTTAATACAGAGAGAGAATAGGAAGACATAAGTTGTTCCTTTCAGGATGAGTTAATAATGACATCTGTATTTAAAGCCAATTTACAACGATGTTCCGAAGCGGAACGAACTTATTATCATCGTATTTTTTTATTGTGCAAATACCCTTACCAGACTTGCGCAAGGGAATATTTAAATGATTAGCATGTGGTATTCAGATTTTTTCTGGAAATTTCAGCAAGGAAGGATTACGAATAATTTCTATTATTTCATAGGGCGAGCTATTTAAAACCCATATTGTGGATATATTTTTTAACAGAAAATAATGTAAAAAATCTTATGAATTTGAGTTAAGAGTAAAAATTTAATGTCATGATTTTTAAGCTAAAAAAATATTTTTACTTTTTCATATTGATTTCCATAGGCCCTGAATTATCATTTTTCATAATGATTCAAGCGATAAACTGGTAAGAGAATTCGATGTAATGCCCTTATGGAGAGAAAACGTATGCTGAGCCGATGTAGTTAAATCATACTGTTATGTTGCAGGCAGCAAAATGCTGACTTAAAAAACTGTCAATAAACTGATAGAACGCTGCCCATTATTTGGGCAGCGCAACATATCTATTACTTAATATAATTTTTCAAAAAATAGAAATATTAACCATGCAATGACAAGCCCTTGATGGCTTTATCAACCGCTTTCTTCGGACCACGTAGCGCGATGCCCACCAGATTCAGGTTATCGGCATCCTCCGCGAGGAAGACTTCGCGATTCGCCGCATCATGACCCGTGGAAAACATAGCGTGAACATAGGGGATGATGGTCAGTTCGCGCTCCAGTCCCTGACGATGGGCACGTTGCAGGCCCGGCAGATCCCCGGAAAATACCAACATCGGTTGTCCGGCCATATTGCCGTAATGATGTCCGCGAGCATCAATATAAGGTTCGCCCATCATTTCTGGCGCTGCCGAGGCAATGCCGGTGGCAAGAAAGGCCACTACATTCAGCCGCTGCCAGGTAGCCAAATCATCACGTACGATCAGGGCGATTTTAGTATCAAACATCTGCAACAACTCTCCGTTCGGGTCAAAACCCTATCATAAGCAAGAGAGTGGCAGGCGGTCTGGAACGTTTGTGCACTGACGCTGATAAGAAGCGGGTGTCATGCGATAAGCACGCTGGAACCAGCGGCCAAGGTGGCTCTGGTCAGAAAAACCCACCTGCGAGGCAACCTGGGCAGGTTCAATGCCCTGCGCCAGCAAATTACGTGCGCTACGCAGCCGTAAGCGCACCAGATAGGCATGGGGAGACTGTCCAAAGGCTTTTTTGAACTGACGCGTCAGGCGGAAACGATCGATGCCCGATAACCGCGACAGCTCCTCGAGGCCGATATCTTCCGCCATAAAATCATGCAGATAATCACGCAGCAACTGCATCGGTGCCAATGTCTCAGTTCGCTGCATCCCCGGACGGGGATCAAGATGACGTGACAACATGGTCAGCAGATGATCAAGGCTCTGGTCTCGCGCCAGCCGCCCTTCGCCATGATGCACCGCGTACCATGCCTGCTGAATCGCACTGGCGAGCAGCGCGTCGTCGTTAAGGGTCGAGCGAAAAGCCGCTTCGATGTTGGCGATATCACCCAGACCACGCCGCTGCATCATCTGTGCCACCCACGTTTGTGGCAGGTAAAGCATCACATAAGTGAAGCCTTCGGTATCCGGGGCATGACCATCATGCACCGCACCCGGTTCAATCAGAATCGACCGCCCCGGCGTGCTGGTATGCAGCGCACGGTGGCAATTAAAGCGCTGCAAACCCTGCTGCGTCACCCCCACCAGCAACTCATCATGATCGTGGGGATCGTAAGCATGCCCGCAAAAATGGGCATTGACGCTTTCGATGCCAGTTTCGTCATCGCGGCGAAAATCGACCCAGTCCTGGCTGCTGGCATTGGCGATTTTGGCTGGCATAACGGCTCCTGGCTGACGCAACAGAAAAGAAACAAACTATATCAGGCCAGATAACAGCCACCAACTATTGGCAGCCCGCTCCCAACTCACGTAGCCAGTGAATCATCGCTTCACTGCCTGGCTGGCTCAGGGTGCGCTGTGGCCAGGCCAGAAAATAAGGTTTGCTGAGGGGCAGGCAGAGTTCGTCAATTACCACCAGCTCGCCACGCGCCAGCTCCGGCGCGATCAGCCGCCGCTGCCCCAACAGCAATCCGGCTCCGGCCACTGCGGCATCAATCGCCAGTGAGGTCAGATTGAAACTGAATGCGGGTTGCGGCAGCGGTTCGTCCATGCCTTTGGCCTGAAACCAGCTGCGCCAGTCAGGCAGGAAACGCCCTTCGTTACCCCAGTCGAGATGGATTAAAGGCGCATGGCTGAAGATTTCTTCGGGTGCAAAGCGCTGTAATAACGCCGGGCTGGCGACCGGCAGCACCTCATCATGAAACAGCCACTGCTTATCAAGCTGCGGATAACGATCCTCGCCAAAGCAGATAACAAAATCGGCCGGCATGGCGGTGAAATCCACCTGGGCATGGGTGCCATGTAACGACAGATCGATATCCGGGCAATGGGCGCGCCAGCTCGCCAGCTGTGGCAACAGCCATTTCGACGCCAGCGCCGGTAGTGCATACACCGTTAACCTGGGGGCGCTGGCCGCATGGCGAATGTTTTGCTGACCGAGGTGCAAAATATCAAAGGCTTCGGTGACATAGCGCAGATATTCCTTCCCGGTTTCGGTCAGCATCACACCGGTTTGCGTGCGCAAAAACAGGGCGCTACCCAGTTGCTCTTCCAGCTGGCGAATTTGCTGGCTGACCGCAGCCGGAGTTAACGCCAGCTGGGCAGCCGCTTTTGCCAGGCTGCCCAGTTCAGCGGCCACTTTAAATGACTGGATAACACTGATTTTTGGCAAGCGCGGTGATTGGGCAGGCATTAAGTCTTCCTTATCAGGGTATTAAGTATTTATCGTTACACAGCTTTGCAGGTGACAGTTAGAGTAACATCACACCTGCTAATCATGAGAATTGTTGCTATGTCTGGCTCCCTTGTTCGTCTCGATCTGCATCCGCTGGCCGATCATGACTGGCGTCAACGCTGTCGTGAGCAATTAAACCAATCTGGCGCACTGGTACTGCGTCAATTTTTACAACCCGCAGCCTTACAGGCAATCATCGAAGAAGGCCATGCGCAACGCCATCTGGCGTATCACACCCTCAGCAAACATAATGTTTATCTGATGAAGCCTGATGAAGCGTTCAGTCCTGAACACCCGCGTAATCGTGATGTGATCAGTACCAAAGGTTGTATCACCGATGATGCCATCGCTGCCGAATCACCGCTGCGTCAGCTTTATAACGATGCCCTGTTCAAAAGTTTCCTGTGCGAGGTACTGGGTGAAGAAGCGCTCTACCCCTACGCTGACCCCCTTTCCTCCATTAACCTGCATTACGCGCCTCACGGCCAGGAGCTGGGCTGGCACTTCGACAACTCCTCTTTTGCCATCACCTTATTGGTACAAAAACCGCTGGCGGGCGGCGTGTTTCAGTACGTGACGGATCTGCGGGATGCCGACGCCGGTGAGATGAACTTTGCGGGTGTCGAGGCGGTGCTGGATGAACGCCAGCCGGTGGAAGCGCTGGCGATTGATGCCGGTGATTTGGTGCTGTTCCGTGGGCGTAACTCCCTGCACCGCGTGACCCCGACCGAAGGGGAAGTCACCCGGATGCTGGCGGTGCTGGCTTACAATACTCAGCCCGGCATTGCGTTATCAGAAACAGCGCGTATGACATTCTACGGCAGGCTGTGAAATCAGGGCGTGTCCGCCAGGGCACGCCAGCCGCGCAGAAAGATTTGCTGCGTGCGGAAAGCCACTAACGCACGCCAGTCCGCATCGCTGGGCCAGAATCCCTCCACCAGTTGTTGCTTGATCGCCTGGCCTGCCGCACTGGCGGGTTCGCCATAGAGATGCAACCAGTGATCTTCCCGTACCCGTTGATGCATTTCTTCCCCCGGGTATGTCCCGCATTCCACCACCAGCGGCAAAATCCGCGTGTCGGCGAGCGCAGTCAGCAGGTATTGCGACAGATACCCCGTCGCCGTGGCGGTGACGCCCGTTGCGCTGTCACGTCCGGCCCCGGTAAACAACAACGTCAGCCATTCACCGTAAATTGCCTTACCCCAGTCATGCGCGGCATAACGCTGCTGCGCAATCGACAACAGCATCGGATGCCCCCACGCCCCGGCACCGGTATGCAGGTCAAAGCTGATGATGATTTTCGCCGTCCGCAGATGCTGGTCGATGATCGCCGCCATGGTGTGATAGGACCAGGACGGCTGGTGACCACCAAAGAAAAAGCCTTCGTCAGCAGCGTACTGCCCTGCTTCCACCACGCGTTTTAGCGCCTGCCAGCCAACGTTCCCGAGCGCTTCAGCCAATTGCCGATCGGCGCTGTTACGGTCACCATGATAAATACCGTGCCAGTTTGCATAATCCGGGTTGGCAGGGACCGGCTGGCTGAAATCGATAAAATTACGGTTGAGGTCGATATTGTCTTCGTTGACGCGCCGCAGATGGGCCGCTCCCCAGGGATTGAGCAGATGAATCAGCAGCACTGCGGTGTCAGCAGGCAACGCCTTTTCATCCAGCATATCGAGCCAGGCAATCTGGCAATCCGAGCCATAGTAGCCTTCAACACCGTGAGTGCCGGAAACCACCAGCATCAGACGTGATGCGGCAACCGGCCCTAACCGCGCCACATCCGTATAAAGCTTTTCCCCCTGCGGGCCAGGCAGAGGATGTGGGTAAGACGTAATCACCGCACCTTTGCTCTCCGCAGTCGCCAGAAAGCGCGCACGCTGAACGCTGTATTGGGGTAATGACATATTATTCAGACTCCTGCCAATCATCACGCCGGGGTGATCAGGGATAAACCTTAAATTTAAAGTATTTTTTCGTCAGTTGATCATAGGTGCCGTTGTTATGCATCTCCGCCAGCGCCGCGTTAATCATCTTCAGGTTTTCCTCATCCCCTTTACGCAACGCGATACCCACACCATCGCCAAAAATCTTTTTATCGACCAGCGTGCCTTTAATGGCGTAGTCCTTGCCTTCCGGTTTGGTCAGGAAACCCTGTTCGGCTGAGACGGCATTGCTCAGGCTGCCATCAAGACGACCGGCCAGCAGATCAGGATAAACCTCCATCTGATTGGGATAAGAGACCACGTTGACCCCTTCCGGTGCCCATTTGGTTTTGGCGTAGGTTTCCTGGATGGTGCCCTGTGCTACGCCGATAGTTTTCCCGCGCAGGGAGGCAATGTCGGTCGTCAGCTTGCTGGCTGAGGGGGCCAGCAACGCACTTGGGGTGTTATAAAGCATATCGCTAAAAGCCACCTGCTGACGGCGCTTATCGGTCATCGACATGGCGGACAGGATGGCATCAAACTTCTTCGCCTGCAGGGCGGGAATGCTGCTGTCAAAACCCATTTCCACCCACTGGCATTTCACTTTTGCCTGGGCACAGATAGCGTTACCCAGATCGATATCAAAACCCTGCAACGAACCATCAGCCGCCTTGGATTCAAACGGCGGGAAAGTGGGATCGACACCAAAACGCAGGGTTTGCTGCGCCAGTGCTACCTGGGTAAAGGCAGTAAGCGAAAGCAGTAACGCGAGGGATAAGCTCTTTTTCATTTTTATCTCCGGAATGCAGGTGAGTTTAAGCACGACACTCAGATTAAATAACATGTGCCCTGCCTTCCCACCAGCGAATAAACAACATTCATCCAGAGTAAAATCTTATATTATTTAAAGGGTTAGAAAATTCTTCATACGGCGTTAATTTTTCCTTAATACCGCAGATTTCAGCCTATAGGGAATGCGCCAGAGATGTTTGTCGGTGAACGCATCAGCTGGATCACGGTTTTATCATTACCTCTTCAGTCATATTTCAGAATGCAGTTTTACTGTTTGGAGATAATACACTGGTTTATATCATCGACCACTGCTCAAGCCAGGTGGGCAAACACATCATCAATCCGGGAATATTATGTTTAATAATTCAGTTCATTCTCTTTCTCCGTTAACACCTTCGTCTTCGGCAGAAAATAACCCGTCTCCCGCCGTCCCTATGGAGATTAATAATGTCAATACACTTCCTGCCTCAATGGCTGTTAAGCCAAGTGAAGCTATGGAGGTAGAAAGTGTTCCCGTACAGGAGGACGTTACCCCTGAAACATTTATTGCTTTTATGAATAAGCGAAACACCACCACACCTACTCCGGCGACATTCCGTAATATTAAATTCCCGCTCTATAGTCATGACAGCACCAAAGCTTATAAAGGTCCAATCCATTTCAATGGTGATAAATTTATTGATGCACAATTCTCTTTCTTTAACATTACTGGCGAGAAACGCGTTGTATTTAATAACTGTAGATTTGAAACAGGGATTCGTAAACTTAACTGGCAGAAAGTTTATTTAAAAAACAGCAACTGGCAAGGAACCATAATAGACGGATTATTTAGAGGCTCGCGCTCAAGAATAACATCATGCGACTTTTCTGATGTAGAAATGCAAAATTGCACATTGAGAAACTTTAAAATTTACGACAGCGACACACGCCTGATTGCAGACGCAAACTTTCAGGATAGTATTATGGAAAATATGCAGTTTGAGGGTTTTCGAGGCCAGGGAGTGAGTTACTATAAATTCGAAGATACCAACTTCCGTAATATGAAAGCAGATAAACTTGCCTGGTACGTGGTCGATTGCGTTAAAAATGTTGATCTCACCAATGCGAAAATAACAAAATTCTCGCCGACTAGCGGAACGAAGTTAACTGGAGTGATATGGGGCGACCCTCAAAAACTCCAGATTACCATAGACCCTGCCATGTTTGATACGGACGATAAAATTGATACGCATTTAGATAGCATTAATAACCCTGAAACCGGTGCTCTGTTTCTTAATACGCTGGATTCCATCACCGATGATATCGTGAAGCAAGTCTTTGCTGAGCAGTTAATTGATATGATCAAAAATAAACCGATATTGTCAGAAGCCTTTGCCCATTCGATAACCTTGCGACAGTCCATTACCAGCCATTTAGCGCAATCCTGCTATGCGGCATCGCCTAAGATCCAGACATTTATCAGAGATGAATTTTTAAAAGAAGGTAATGATATGATCATCCCAGTGAATGTTCGGCCATTAATGTTTCGTTTGCTAAACTCACTGGAGGATAGTGAATTACTTAATCATCAATTTATGGTCAATCAATTAATCGCCGAATATCCATCCTTAAGGCAGAAGTTCTATCAACTCACACCGATAAAAGAATTCATTGCACACATTATAGAAGAAATCATGATGCCTGATGAAGATTCACTGTACTACATCTTTTATCACCCAGATAAGCGGAAAACAGCATTATATCTTCCCGCAGCAGACTATAAAGATTTATTAGAATCCAATCAGGCTCCACAACATTATTCATTCATGCAATTTCAGACTGTTGAGCAAAATATTGTTACCGACAAGGCAGCCACGGTTAAACGCCAAAGCCGCGTTCTGGCTGGATTTCCGGCTTTACATAGTCTGTGGACCCGTGCCGCCGGGCTTTTAACCCCGGTCATTCACTTCCTGTTTGAGCACAGCGACAAACTGGATCTAACGCAAACGGCGAAGGCAGCTGAGATCAAAAATCATCTCATTTTAATTCTTAAACGCCAGGCTGATAAAACTGTAAGATTAACTGACGAGAAAGATGCGTGTTTGTTAAGTGAGATCCTGGCACCTTTTTATATTGATGGGGATGAGGCCGGGAAGTTGCGCTGGCAACTGATCGATCTGATTCAACAACAATTAGGAATGAGCAGAAAGAAATTCTCTGATCGCGAACAAAAGATTATTGCGCTTATGATCATCATTAGGATGCTACCTGATATCTTCTCTACGCATTATTATTCAATAGAAAATATGTCACCCTATGCACCTCGACAGCTGGCGAAAAAACTGATTGATGATCTTGTCGCCTATGCCCCTGAGATCGTTGATACCATTGAGGCAACTCTGTGGCGGAATCGACTGGTGACGAGCAACAACAATGAGTTTACCTGTTCTGCTGCCCTGGCAACCCGAATGGGTAACTATCACATACCCGGCGAGCGCGGTCAGAAGATGAATCAAGCCATTAAGCTTTATTACCCCCTTAATTAATTCATCTTTCGATGATAAACAAATCTTATAGGGTATAATATTATGTCCGATATTTCAGTTAATGCCTTAACCTCGCCCACAACAACGGCAGCAGAAGATCTTCAGACGGGCGCATTACCCCCCCTGGCGATAAAGAATAGTACGGCTACCCTCGCCTCAAATACACCGTTAGCACTCAATGATCCGGACGCTGACAACATAATTGCGCTGGAAGATATCACGGGAGAAACCTTTATTGATTATATGCACGATATCCGACCCTATGATCAACGCCCCAGAACCTTTCGCGGGGTTAGTTTTGGCCGTGGACTTGACTATAAACCGGGCGACTTTAAAGAACCGTTGCCATTTAATAAAGACACCTTTTACGATTTAAACTTCAGGGGGTACTACACTAACCACGGCATAGAAATGAGGAACTGCCTAATCACAACAGAAGAAGATAATTTAATCTGGTTTGCGTCTAATTTTAGAGATTCCTGCTGGCAGGGCAGCACCATTGACGGTTTGTATCAAGGACAGAAAAGCACCATTACCGACTGTTCGTTATCACAGGTGGATATGTCTGGTTGCATACTAAAAAACCTCCATATTGTAGACAAAGCCCAATGTCTAATGCAACAGACTAATTTTTCCAACTGTGTATTTGAAGACCTGACTTTCTACAGCAATAGAACACAACAGTATAAATTCATGAACGTTAGCTTCAGAGACCTTCAGGCAGGGAAATTTTCTCTGAATAATGTCAATTGTCTGGAAAACGTTGACCTTACTCATGCAAAGATTGACAAACTCTCGCTGCTGGAAGGGACGACATTAACCGGCGTGAAATTAAGCGATGATGCACCTGATCTCATCAAACTCGATCCCGATATGTTTAACAACATCACCGTGATAGACCGACACCTGGACAGTATCAATAACCCTGTTACTGGTGCATTGTTTTTCAAAACGCTCGCATCGATTAACAATAATGCGGTCCGCTGCGCTTTTGCGGAACAACTGATCGCGATGCTCGATGGAGAGGGTGTATTAGCCGAAGCATATAGAAACATCACAACGTTAAAACTATCATTCATGAAAGAACTGTCTAATAGTTGTTATTCTGGCTCGGAAATCATCAAAGATTTTTTCGATCGTGCACTACTGAATCACAGTAAAAATGCATTGCTTTCGGACACCCCACATGCCGATCTCTCTGAGCTACTGCTGAAATTGCAGGAAGAAGAACTGCTTGATTATCAGTTCCCGATTAACCAACTTATTAAGGCTGACAGCGAGTTAAGGGATACGTTTTATCGCCAGACACCGATTAAAGATTTTGTCAGTTATATAGAAGAGCAAATTATGATGGAAGATGCCGATGCGCCACATCAGATTTTCTATAACCCGGATAATAAGATCGCCCTCTATCTTCCGGCACAGGATTTCCGGGGCTTGCTCCGCGACAGCCAGACACCGGAGCGCTACGCATTGTTGCACTACAAGGCAGAGCCGGGTAAGGAAGAAATCGTTACGGATATCCCCGCCGGTTTTAAGTTTCTTGGCAGCGTACTGGAGGTTTTCCCGATGCTGCACTCCCTCTGGAGCCGCTCCGGCGGCATTTTCACACCGGTGATCCGTTTTCTGTTTTCACATGCTCCCGACCTTGAAAGCGAACAAAAAAACAAGGCCGCAAAGATTGAAAAGCATATGATCGCCCTGCTGATGCGCAAGGTTGATGCATCAAGCAAACTGATAGAACCGGGTGATGAGTCGCTATTATGCGAGATACTGGAACCTTTTTATCGCACTCAGACTGATGAGGACCGTGATAACGCCAAAGCGCTGCGCTGGAAGATGATTGAAATAGCTCAGCATCGGCTGGCACTGGGTAGCAAAACATTCTCGGATGCTGAGCAAAAAATTATCGCCGGGATGATCATCATACGCATGCTGGCTGACCTGTTTTCCACCCGCTTTTATGCTGAGGAGGAAGATTCAGCCAATGCGCCACGCCAGCTTGCCAAGCTATTGATTAATGACCTTCAGGCGTTCCGGCCCGGTATGATTAATCCTGATGACGCGGAAGAATGGAAAGAACGTCTCATACCGAAATCAGTCGTTAAGACTTATACCTGTTCCTCCATCGTCGCGGCCATGGTCGCCAGCTACCAATTTCCTGGCGAACAGGGTGCAGAGATGAATAAGGCCATCAAACTCCATTACCCGCTAACTTAATCACTGTTCACAATTTATTTTCTTATGGCAGGTGATGATTTTCACCGGCCATACACCCAAAGCTAATCAGGAAAATTTATCATGTCCGATCTTTCAATAAATACCTTAATTCCACCCGTAGTCACTTCAGATGAAAACCCTCAGCCAGGAGCTCTTTCTCGCCCTGCAATCAACAACACCCTGGCAGCACCCTCGTCAAATACCCCATCAGCAATAAATACCCTGAGTGATGTAAAAATTACAGAAGCGGAAGAGATTACCGGGGAAACCTTTATCGATTATATGCATAATATTCGACCACATGATCAGCGCCCCAGAACCTTTCGCGGATTAAATTTTAGCGATAAACTCGACTGTAAACCGGGTGCCTTTAACGAACCGCTGATCTTTAATAGTGATACTTTTTACGATTTAAACTTTCGGGGATACTCAACTCGCTATCCCATAGAAATGAAGAACGCTGTAATCACAGCAGAAACAGATAATTTAATATGGCATTCTTCAGATTTTAAGAACTCCTGCTGGAAGAACACATCAATTAATGGTTCCGTCAGGGGACGTCAAGGTAGCATGAATGATTGTGTGTTATCACAGACCGATATGTCCGGTTGCAAACTAAAAAATCTTCGTATTGTAAACAATACTTCACCCCAGATAGAACAGGCTAATTTTTCAAATTGTGAATTTGATAACATCATATTTTCCAGTGGTCTGAAGGACCAGTATCAATTTAAAAACGTGAGTTTCAACGGTGTTCAGGCAGGGAAGTTCGTTCTTGATAATGTTAATTGTCTGGAGAATGTTGATTTTACCAATGCAAAAATCGATAAATTCTCCCCGATGAACGGCACTCAATTATCTGTCGCGATGTTTAGCGATAATGCACCTGAGTTAATAAAACTCGACCCTGACATGTTCAGAAACTACACCGAGATAGACCGACACCTGGACAGGATCAATAATAATCGAACCGGTGCGTTATTTTTCAAAACCCTCGCCTCCATTAATAATAATGCTGTCCGCTGCGCCTTTGCTGAACAACTGGTTGCGATGCTTGAGAGTGACACTTATTTATCGGGAGTGTATAACGAGATCCCTTCACTTCAGATATCAATATTAGGGGAGTTGACGAGTTCATGCTACGCAAATTCAACAGTCATCAGAAACTTTATCAGTCGTGAGCTATTAAAAAACAGCAAAGACGCTCTCCTTTCGGATATGGTGGATAGCGATCTCCCTGAGTTATTTATGGCTTTACCTGAGCAGGAATTACTCGATTATCAATTCCCCATCAACCAATTAATCGCTGAACATCCGGAGTTGCGCGCTAAATTTTATCAACAGACACCGATTAAAGATTTTGTCAGTTATATCGAAAAAGTAATGATGATGGAAGATGCCGATGCCCCGCATCAGATTTTCTATAATCCGAAGAATAAGACCGCCCTCTATCTCCCGGCAAAAGATTTCAGTGAGCTGCTCCACGCCAGTGAGACCCCCGAAGGCTATGCCTTATTGCAGTACCAGGCAGAGCCGGGTAAGGAAAGTAAAGTTACGGATATCCCTGCGGCATTAACGAACCTCAGTAGCGTACTGGAAGTGTTCCCGATGCTGCACTCCCTCTGGAGCCGGTCCGGCGGCATTTTCACACCGGTGATCCGTTTTCTGTTTTCCCATGTTGCCGGCCTTGATAGCCTGCAAAAAAAACGGGCCGCAGAGATTGAAAAGCATATGGTCTCCCTGCTGATGCGCAGGGTTGATGCATCAACCAAACTCATAGAACCGGCTGATGAGTCATTGATGTGCGACTTACTGGAACCTTTTTATCGCACGCAGACTGATGAGGACCGTGATAACGCCAAAGCGCTGCGCTGGAAACTGATTGAAGTGGGCCAGCATCGGTTGGCGCTGAGTCTCAAAGATTTCTCTGATGCTGAGCAAAAAATTATCGCCGGGATGATCATCATACGCATGCTGGCTGACCTGTTTTCCACCCGTTTTTATGCTGAGGAAGAAGATTCAGCCAATGCGCCACGCCAGCTTGCCAAACTTTTGATTGATGACCTTCAGGCGTTCCGGCCCGGTATGATTAATCCAGCTGATGCGGAAGAATGGAAAGAACGTCTGATACCGAAATCAGTCGATAAGACTTATCCCTGTTCCGCCATCGTCGCGGCTATGGTCGCCAGCTACCAATTCCCTGGCGAACGCGGTGCGGAACTGAATAAAGCCATCAAACACCATTACCCGCTGAAGTAATAAACGTTTAATACGGATGCCGTAACGGCATCCGCGTTTACCTCTTAAATAAAGGTAAAAATCTCTTCACGCGGCAAACGTGATTTCGGCAACGCCGCGTTGAAATCTTCTTCGCTGCGATAGCCGAGCGAAACCAGTACCACGCTGGTCAGCCCTTTTTCACGCAGGCCCAGCGCCTGATCGAGCGAGCGTTGGTCAAAACCTTCCATCGGCGTGGCATCAATACCCAGCATCGCGGCACCCAGCAGCAGGCCACCCAATGCCAGGTATACCTGTTTTTCCATCCATTGCGGAACATCGCGCTGTTCGTAACGGTGAATATCGACATAGCCGCGGCGGCTCTTATCCTGACCGGCTTTCCCTTCCGGTTTCAGAAAACGACCGTCTTTCTCTTCCTGCGCCAGGACGTTTTGCAGATGAGCTTCGTCGAGGTCGGTACGCATACACAGCGCGATAACGTGCGAGGCATTGAGCACTTTAGGGCCGTTGTAAACAAAGGGCCCCTGCGTTGATTGCGCGATCAGCTCACGGCCAGCGGCGGTAGACGCCACCACAAAGTGCCACGGTTGCGAGTTCACTGATGAAGGGCTATTGCGCAGCACATTCAGCAGAGTTTCGATTTCGGCATCCGGCAGGCTTTTACCGGAAGCAAAGGCTTTCACCGTGTGGCGACGGACCACAGCATCATTCAGCGTCATTTTTTTCTCCAGAACAGTAACGGGTAATATGACAATACGATATCCGCCTCGCTAACCCATGGGTTAACGATTTGTGTTTCAATACGTTAAAAGCCGCTCAGCACGATTTTGCCCCGCGCGCGACCGCTTTCGATCAAGGCATGAGCTTTACGCAGATTGGCCGCATTGATGGTGCCATGGTGTTCACCAGCGGTGGTTTGCAGGGTGCCATCATCAATCAGCGCGCTCACCTGTTGCAGGATGTCATGCTGACGTTGCATATCTGCGGTGTGGAACAGCGAACGGGTAAACATCAGCTCCCAGTGCAACGAAATCGCCTTTCGCTTCAACGGCACCGCATCCAGCGTTTCGGGATCATCGATCAGCGCCAGTTTGCCCTGCGGGGCCAGCACATCAATCAGTTGCGGATAATAGCTGTCGGTATGCGTCAGGCTGGCGACATAACGCACGTTACTGATGCCCAGCGCCGTCAGTTGTTCACCCAGCGGGCGCTGATGGTCGATCACATGATCAGCCCCCAGCGAACGCACCCACTCCGCCGTTTCCGCACGGGATGCCGTGCCAATCACTGTCAGATTGGTGAGTTTGCTGGCAAGCTGGGTCAGCATCGAACCGACACCACCACCTGCGCCAATAATCAGCAGTGCGGAATTGTCATCGGCTTTGATTTCAAGGCGGTCAAACAGCAATTCCCAGGCGGTTAACGCGGTGAGGGGCAGCGCGGCAGCATCCGCGTCGTTCAATGATTGCGGCTGATGTGCGGCGATACGCTCATCCACCAGCCCATACTCGGCATAGCTGCCAGGACGGGTGATATCACCGGCGTAATAAACCTTA
This sequence comes from Pantoea cypripedii, assembly GCF_002095535.1. Lineage (NCBI taxonomy): Bacteria > Pseudomonadati > Pseudomonadota > Gammaproteobacteria > Enterobacterales > Erwiniaceae > Pantoea > Pantoea cypripedii. The sequence goes on along the minus strand of NZ_MLJI01000003.1, from coordinate 133,704 downwards.
TCCCCTGGCTGAAACAGCGTTACCGCCTCGCCCACTGCTTCCACTACGCCCACTGCATCCCAACCCAGAATGCGCGGTGTATCGGTGGGCGCACCAGCACGAACCTTGGTGTCTACCGGGTTAACGGCGATGGCATTGATTTTGACCAGCAGATCGCGCGCGCCTGGTTGCGGTTTGGCAACATCGAGATCGTACAGGGCATTTTCATCAGAAATCGGTAAACCATTCTGGCTGTAAACAATGGCTTTCATTGGGCAATCCTTATATCTCAAGGGTTTTAGTGAATGACGCTTAGCCTACGCTGCCCCAGGCTTGCGAAAAACGTCACTTGCAGGGGAACACTTTCACTCTTAGAGTGAAAATCCGCTGTCGCTGGGGAAATGAAATGATTCGACTGGAAGATGTGACGTTATTTGTGCGCTCCGCTGCGCTTGGCAGCTTTTCTCGTGCCGCGCGCGAGGCAGACCTGCTGCCAGGCCAGGTCAGTGCTGCGATTCAGCGTCTGGAACGTGAGCTGGATAAACGCTTGTTTGCCCGATCCACCCGCAGCCTGCGTCTCACCGCTGAAGGGGAAAAATACCTGCCCTATGCCCAGGAAATGCTGGCACTGATGCAGGCTGGTGCCGACAGCCTGCAAAGCCATGAAGATGCGTTATCCGGCGAACTAAAAATCGCCCTGCCTTCCGATATCGGACGCAATATCGTGCTGCCGTTGATTACCGAATTTTGCCGTCAGCACCCGGCTTTGTCGGTGCGTCTCTCACTGTCTGATCAAATCAGCGATGTATTTCGTGACCCGGTGGATATTGCCATTCGTTACGGCAAACTGGATGACAGCAGTTATGTCGCTCTGCCGCTGGCCGAAGATAATCGTCGGGTGCTGGTGGCGTCTCCGAGCTGGCTCGATCAGCATGGCCGCCCGGAGACGCTGGAGGAGATCGCGCGGCATGATTGTCTGCTGTTTGTCATGAACGGCCATGTCTATGATAAATGGACCTTTCCTCAGGAAGGGATGCGCCGCCAGATTACGGTTAAAAGCCGCCTGCTATGTGACGACGCGGATGTCGCCCGACGCTGGGCGGTGGCCGGGATGGGTATCGCTTATAAATCCTGGCTTGATGTGTGTGATGACGTCAGGGAGGGACGGCTGGAAGTGGTGCTGCCACACTTACCTGGCGAAAGCACCCCGCTGCATCTTATCTGCCCGCATCGCAAACAGTTTTCTCCGGCCATTCGGGCATTGCATCAACTGCTGCGCACCCATCTGCGGGCGCTGACTGCGCAGCTGTCAGCATAATTATCGCGCGCCTGTTTTGCGTAACGCAGTAGAATTATTTACTATTAATTAGAAATTTTTGAGTTTGGCAGTGGGTGTAGTGCTGCCATACATACGACAACCGACGGAGAATGGATGCATGGCACGTAATATTGCCCCCGGCTATTGTATTGTTGAGCGACCCGGTTCACTTGATTATCAGGCCAGAGAACTGTTCAGAGATACCCGCACTCCAGCAGCTCAGATGTTCATGAAAATGAATGCTGACACACCCTGGCTGAAGCCTGGACAGATATTGATTGTCGCCGATCCTGATACGCCAGCACCAATGACTATGCAGGCACTGTCAGCACTCAGGCAAGCTAAGACAAAAACAAACCTTGCCCTGAATGGAGTTAGCACAGAAGAGGCTAGTTTCTTGCAGAAGTATTACGGAATTATCGCGGGCCTGACAAATGCCGGAGACAAGGTTTTCGGTACTGTAGGAGATGCAGGCGAAAAATACTATTCCTCTATAGAACAGACCCTGAAGAAAATCGAGAGCAGCTATAAAAATCAATTCCGCACACAAGGCACCCTTATAAGTCAGCAATTTTTTGTGGAGCGTAATCAGCTATTGAACCAACTGAAAGAACTGGTAAATAAACCCCTTCTCAAGTCTCTAAACCGTTATGCCCTTAAACTTCAGCCTTACGAAGATATGCGCAGAGCACTAAACCTTTCAAGCCGCTCGATCGTTCATGAGTGGTCAACTGTTGGTATCGGTGGAATACCGGGATACTCGACTTTTGTTGGTAATGCTGCCAAAGCAGCACGTTTCCTGAAATACGGTGGATTCATTGGGATTGGCTTTTCTTTTGCTAACACAACAAATGAGGTGGTCAATAGCTGCACTACAGGCCGTGAGAATGAATGCGAAAGAGTGGCATTCAAAAAATACACTTCGTTTACTGCTTCAACAGCCGGTGGCGTTGGTGGTGGTGTCCTGGGTTCTATTGTTGGTATAGGAATATGTACCGGAATCGGTATTGCAACAGCCGGTGTCGGTGGTGTCGCCTGTGCTGCAGTTGGTTCTGTTGCAGGAGGTTTGGCTGGAGGTTCCGCCGCTGACTTATTTATGGATTCAATATACAAATACCTGGACATCTAACAGCAAATGAAAATTTTTGTAATCGCTATTATCATTGTTGCCAGTCTGACTTTTATCGCCTCAATCATCTGGTATGCAATCAACAGACCCAAGTACTATGAATTGTTGAATCGCTTCCAAAGAAAATATACTTTTCCTGCTCCATACTCTTTTAGCAGTATGGTAGGTTTTTTTGGCGCACCACTTATGACTTACTTCTTCCTTCGACTAAAGAACAGGAAGAACATTCTGTTTGTTGAGAAAACCAGCGATGTATACACCTTCCCGGATAATGACACTATCAAATTAATGTCATGGTTGCTGGTCTTCAAAGGTTTATTAATAATCTGTACGGTTTGCTATTCCTTCCTCATGATTCTTGCAGTCTTTCTTGAGGCAAAGAACAGATTTTTCCCATAGTCTGCATGCCTTATCTTCGGGACAAACAGCCCACTAAGCGGGCTGTGATATACCCATTCTAAAGCTGGTTGTCCATTTCCAGCCTTATATCAAGCATCGACAGACAGCCTTCCACAAAACCTTCTGCCATCATGAGCTTTATCCTGATCATTCCTTCAGCGCCCCTCAGTTTCCTCCCAGGGGAACTTTTCGAAATATCTTTCACATAGTGGTTAAAAATAAGTGGGTATTCATCCTCTCGCTTTTTCTTAAGTCTGCCTACGCATACATCAATTATCAGAGCATCATTTTCTGAACAGCTTATGACGCTTGCCTCCTCAGGGAGCAGCCCTTTAAATCCGGCGGCAATACGTGAATGACCGATTTCATTTTCAATAGCATACGGTCCATCCCCCAAACACCGGAATTTACAATTCATTTTGAGGATTTTTATTAGGGAAGTTTGGGGAAGAATTTAAGTAAAGCAAATTCAATGTGTTACAGCTGTAACAGGTGCACCTGTTACAGCTGTAACACCGTGACACTTCATCCAAACCATGCATCCTTTAAATTCATACAGTTACCATCACCTTCCGGCTGGCACAGTTTTCGCTATAGCCACGCTGAGCTTCTGCACCGGCCATCTTAAGTGGCAATGGACAGAAATAATGCCAGCCTCAAGGAGAACATAATGAAAGCGGCACGTTGGTATAAAGCACGCGACATTCGCGTCGATGACATTGAAGAACCCCAGGTCACAGCCGGAAAAGTCAAAATCAAAGTCGCATGGACCGGCATCTGCGGCAGCGATCTGCATGAATACATCGCGGGACCGATCTTTGTCCCGGTGGAAAAACCGCACAAAATCAGCCATGACATTGCGCCGATTGTTCTCGGTCATGAGTTTTCGGGTCAGGTGGTTGAGGTTGGTACCGGTGTCACTAAAGTCAAAGTCGGCGATCGCGTCGTGGTTGAGCCGATTCTCTCCTGTGGCGAATGCCCGGCTTGCCGTGAAGGCAAATATAACCTGTGTGGCGACCTCGGTTTCCACGGTCTGTCCGGTGGTGGCGGTGGTTTTGCCAGCTATACCACGGTGGCGGAGCATATGGTGCACCGTATGCCGGACGCTCTCTCCTATGAGCAAGGTGCGCTGGTGGAACCTGCTGCGGTGGCTTTACATGCGGTGCGCATGAGCAAACTGAAAGCAGGCGACAAAGCGGCGGTGTTTGGTGCTGGCCCGATTGGTTTGCTGGTCATCGAAGCGCTGCGCGCCGCCGGTGCCGCTGAAATCTATGTGGTGGAACTCTCCCCGCAACGTGCGGAGAAAGCACGCGAACTGGGCGCAAAAGTGGTCATCGATCCGAGCAAAGAAGATGCCGTGGCGAAGATCCGTGAGCTGAGCGAAGGCGGCGTTGATGTGGCCTATGAAGTGACCGGCGTACCGGTGGTGCTGAAGCAGTGTATCGACAGCACTAACTACGAAGGCGAAACCGTCATCGTATCCATCTGGGAAGGTGAAGCGGCGTTCCACCCGAACAAAGTGGTACTGAGTGAGCGCAGCATCAAAGGCATCATCGCCTACCGCCATATTTTCCCGGCAGTGATGGAATTAATGGTGCAGGGTTATTTCCAGGCGGACAAGCTGGTGACCAAACGCATCGAGCTGGCCGATCTGGTCGAGCAGGGTTTTGAAGCGCTGGTGAAAGAAAAGCAGCAGGTCAAAATTCTGGTACGTCCACCGCAGTGATATTAATCGGGCCAGCCAGGCTGGCCCGCCTTTAATGCCGCTCCGGCAGCTGAATCGCGTATCTTTGCAAACGTCGGTACAACGTCATGCGGCTGATACCCAGCTGGCGTGCGGCTTCACTCATATTCCAATGCACTGCACGGAGCTGCTGGATCAGTTGCCCCGCCTCGCCTTGCGTCTGATCGGGTTGCTGTGCCACCGCCTGAAGGGTATCGGGCAAATCGTCCGGCTGAATGTTCCCTGCCTCACACATCGCCAGTGCATACTGCAACGCATGATTTAACTCGCGCAGGTTGCCCAGCCAGCGATGATTGACCAGATGATGACGCGCGCGATCGCTGAGTTGTGCCCGCCCCGCCAGCAGCTTATCAATTACCCAGTTAATATCCGTACGTTCCCGCAGCGGCGGCAACATAATGCAGGCCCCCTGGAGACGATAGAGCAAATCTTCACGGAACAACCCCTGGGCCACACGCTGTGTCAGCGCATGGTGCGAAGCGGAGATCACGCGGATATCCACCTTCTGCGGCTGACGTGCCCCAATCGGCAGCACTTCCTGCTCGGCCAGCACCCGCAGCAGCCGCGTCTGCATCTCCAGCGGCATATCACCGATTTCATCGAGGAACAGCGTGCCGCCCTGCGCCGCCTGAATCAGCCCGCTGCGCGCTTTGCTACCCGCACCGGAAAAACTTCCTGGCAGATGACCAAACAGCTCGCTTTCAATCAGGCTGGCCGGAATTGCCGCGCAGTTCACCGCAATAAAGGGGCCGTGGCGGCGGGCGCTGGCCTGATGAAAGGCGCGGGCGAAATACTCTTTCCCGCTGCCGGTCTCCCCCTGCACCAGCAGATGCAGCGGGGCGTCCACCAGACGCGTTGCGCGACGTAATTGCTGCGTTAGTTGCGCATCGCCACCGGTTAACGCCGCCAGTTCAGGCGCTATCGTCACACTCTTCACTGCCGGGGAGGATGCCGTTACCCGTGCCGGAGATAAAGTTTGCGCATAGAAACGTTGCTGCCCGTGGATATCCTCCAGTTGCTGCGTCTGCAATAGCTGCTCCAGCGAACGATCAAATAACGTTGATACCGATAATCCAGAGGGCAGTTGCCCGACTCCCAGCCAGCGTCGCGCCGCTGGATTCAACCCCACCAGTTGGCCGTTGCCGTCAAACGCCAGTAAGAATTCTGGCTGCACATCCGCCCATGCCGGATTACGGCTGAGTTTCAGCACCCAATCGTGACGGTGACGATGCAACAACCAGGCGTTCTCGATTTGCTGTGCCTGTTGCCGTGCCAGCTGCATCACCAGATGCTGGCTGGTACGTGGCTGGGGGGAAGTGAGCGCAGAAATATCCAGCACCGCTTGCAAATCGCCCTGTGAATCAAACAGCGGCACTGCGCTACAGGTCAGGGGGATATGGGTGGCGTCAAAATGTTCGGTTTGATGGATGGTGATGGCTTCCCCCGTCGCGAGGGCGGTGCCGACGGCGCAGGTGCCGGACAGCGCTTCTGACCACTGCGCCCCGAGGAACAATCCGGCGCGGCGCAGGCTGATTTCTGCGTGGGTATCGCCGAGATAATCCACCGCCACACCCTGCGCATCGGCCAGCAGCAGGATATAACCGGCAGGGGCAATCTGTTGATACAGTCGTTGTAAGCCTTGCTGCGCCACATAACGCAGTTCTTCCAGTTGCTGGCAATGCTCACGCAGCTGATGGGCGGGTAAAATACGCGCCTCCTGCATACGGCTGGGATCGAGACCGTACCGGGTGACGCAGCGTAACCAGGAGGCATGCACCGCATTATCCTGCGGATTCAGCACATTTGCGGCCACCGCCTGTTCGACGCTGGTGACCACGTTGGCGATATGCTCGCGCTGGCTCAGATTCACATTCCCTCTCCTTCCTGGCACCCTGGTTAAGTGGAATCACAGCATAGCGAATTAACACCTAATTAACAGATCCGGCATGGAAAAATGTCTCATCAGAGAATATAACTCTTAATCGGGACTTATTCGGCCACAGAGGAAATTATGGCGCTTTCTCACGAACTGATTTTGATCTACACCACCTATTTTGTTGCCACGGCCAGCCCCGGCCCGAGCAACATGGCGATTATGGGTACGGCAATGAAACGGGGGCGCGCTTCTGCGCTGGCACTGGCAGGTGGGGTGATCGGCGGTTCGATGCTATGGGCGTTGCTGGCGGCCTGTGGCGTCCTTACGGTGCTGGCGACCTTTGCTCAACTGCTGATGGTATTAAAAATCGGTGGCGGCCTGTATCTGCTATGGCTGGCGAGTAAAGCCGGGAGATCGGCTTTGCGTAAACCGGATGCGCTGGAGTTTGCACAGCGCAGTGGCGAACCCGCGCAGTACGGCAGGATGTTTCGTCAGGGTTTGCTGATGCATGTGGGCAATCCCAAAGCGATTCTCACCTGGGTAGCGATCATGTCAGTGGCGCTGAAACCAGAGGCAGCTGCGTCAACGCTGCCGATGATCATCGTGGGTTGTGCCGGGATCTGTGTGTTGGTGTTTTGTGGATATGCGCTGCTATTTTCCACTGCGCCGATGGCAACATTCTATCGCAAAATCCGACGCGGCCTGGATGCGTTGCTGGCCTGTTGCTTCGCCGTTGCCGGACTGAAGCTGGTCTTCAGTCGGAACTAGAGCTGGCAGGGGCGGCAGCAATACCGCCCCTGCAAATCAGGAATTATCAGGTTTGCTCGCTGCTGTTTCGCTAAACGACGGTTTCTGTTTGCTGACAGAATAAACCACGTTTTTCGCGCTGTTCGGGTCCGTCGTCACGTCCACTGACTGAATGGTCACACGGCCAAAGCCAAACAGCGTCTGAACGTAGCCACCCACCTTATGTTTACCCGCCGCAACATGAACCTGCTTCTCTTCACCTTTCGTCAGCAGACCCGCATCCTGGCCATCCACCGTTACATAGATGGCAGAGCCGTCATCGGTACGCGTGACTTCATGAGTGATATTGATCACCGTCGGACCTTGATCAAACGGCGATGCCATGTTGTCGTTCTCAATCGGAGCCGGGGTGGCAGCGGTGACCGCAGCCGTAGTATCAGCAGCATGACGGGCACAACCGGTAAGCAATGTTGCGGCCATCAGGCCAGCCAGCGTGTAACGTGAGAGCATCGTGACGAAAAACCTTTTTCTGAAAGATAAAGGCGTATTTTAGCGCGCGGCTATCAGTGATGACAGTCACACAATTCCAGTATTATCCGAATTCAGCCCCCGTTCAGCCCCTGCGCCGCACGCAATGCAAAAAAGGCGGCGATTTTACCGCCGCCTGGGGAGTCAGCAACAGGTTATGGCAACGAATACCTTGCCATTGGTGCCACCTGCTGGATTAAGCCATTAGCTTTCATATATTCAGCAAAAGCCTGGTAGCGTTGCGTATCCAGCGTTGCGCTATGGCTGGCGAAATACGGCAACGTTGCCTGCCACGCCTGATGATTCAGCGGTGTGTTCAGCTCAGGATATTGCTTAATGAATGCCTGCCAGGCCTGTTGCGGATGGGCACGCAGCCAGGCGACACCGGCATCCAGACCGCGTAAAAAGGCCGGGATGCGTTTGTCCTGCGCCGCCGTTTTCTGGTTTGCCAGGATGATCAATTCGTCGTAAGCCGGGACACCGAAATCTTCCGGCTTAAATACCACCGGGTTCGCGCCCTTATTTTTCAGATCCAACAACTCATAGTTGCGATACACCGTCATTGCTCCGTCAATTTTATGTGTCAGCAGCGCAGACTCCGCATCCATATTCAGGTTGATCAGTTTGACCGAGTCGGCATCAACACCCTGGGATTTCAGCATGTTGCGAATCGCCACATCCTCAAACCCCGGAATGGCATAACCGAGCGATTTCCCGGCAAAATCCTTCAGCGAGTGAATGTCCGGGGAGACCGTGGTCAGGGTATTCAGCGGTTGATTGATCAGCGTACCCACGCGGATGACCGGCACATCTTTATCCACCAGCGTGTACAGCTGCGGTTGATAGCTGATAGCAAGATCAGCCTTGCCTGCCGCCAGCAGCAAGGGGACGGAGGCCGAATCGGCGGGGGCGATCATCTCCACATCCAGCCCTTCTTTTTTAAATGCGCCGCTGTATTGCGCGGCAAAAATGGCCGCATGGTTAGGGTTCACAAACCAATCGAGCAGCAGACGAACCTTTTCATTGGCCTGGGCGACGCTGGTGGTAGCCAGCAGCAGCAAGGCGGTGATCGCGGTACGTAGGGTGTTCAAAGTGCATCCTTAGGTTAAGTGCCAGAGAGTTTTCTTGCGCATCAGGGCGACGCTACCGGACAGCAACAACGCCAGAATCAGTAACAACAACAACGCGGCAAAGCTGGTGGCGGTTTCCAGCCGGGCATTAGACTGCATCATCAGGTAGCCCAGTCCTTCGCTGGCACCAACCCATTCGCCAATCACCACACCAATCGGGGCCAGCACCACCGCCATCTGCAAACCGGAGAAGAACTGCGGCAACGCGGCTGGCCAGCGTACCTGCCAGAAAATATGAAAACGTGAAGAATTCAGGGTTTGTGCCAGTTCCAGCCAGCCCGGCGGGGTACGGCACAGGCCGTCAAACAACGACAGGCACAGCGGGAAGAACAGGATCAACGCCGCCACCACCACTTTGGACGCGATGCCAAACCCCAGCCACAGCACCAGCAGCGGAGCCAGCGCAAACACCGGAATCGCCTGGCTGGCAGTAACCAGCGGAAATAACAAACGCCGCAATGTGATGCTGGCGGCCATCAACACCGCCAATATCACGCCCGCACCGACACCCAGCAGCAACGCCAGCACAATCTCCGCCAGCGTGTACAGCATGTGATGCCACAACAGCTGACGGTGTACCCACAAGGCTTCCAGCACCGCCTCAGGTGAAGGCAGCAGAAATTTCGGCACGCCACTGCGCAGCGCCAGCAGCCAGCCGCACAGCAACACCGCCAGCAGATAGACGGCGCTAAACAGATTCTTTTTCATCTTGATTCAATCGGGTAAAGAGATGGCCCTGCGCCAGCAACAGGTCGGGATCGTCGAGCGGGCGAGGTGCCATCCCATCTGGCACCGGCCAGTGTTCAACGCGCAACGGCTGACCACTGAGCAGCAGAATGTCATCGGCCATGCGGCAGGCTTCCAGCGGATCGTGTGTCACCAGCAGCACCGTTTTGCCTTGTAACAGGGTCGCCGTCAGGGTTTGCAGGCTGAGTTTGGTCATCACATCAAGCGTGGCGAAGGGTTCGTCCATCAGCACCACATCCCGTTGCGCGTAAAGGGTGCGAGCCAGCGCCACACGCTGACGCATACCTCCCGACAGGGTATCAGGCCGGGCATGAGCAACTTGCTCCAATTTGACCTGCTCCAGCAGATGTCGTGCGCGTTCAGGATCGGGTTTGTCACGATTCAAACGCGCCGCCAGCATCACGTTATCCAGCACCGAAAGCCACGGATAGAGCAAATCCTGTTGCCCCATCCAGGCCACGCTGGCCGCAACACCAGTGATGCGCCCCTGCTGTGGCTGGAGCAGGCCCGCCACCAGCCGCAGCAGCGTACTTTTGCCGATGCCACTGCGCCCCAGCATCACCGTGGTTTTGCCGCCACGCAGCCGCAAATTCAGCTGCTGGCACAGCGGTTGTGATCCCCAGCTAAAGCCGAGATCGTGCAGCGTAATATCCTGGTTCATGGGCGATTCGCTGCCAGAATGGCCAGCTGCGCACAACCGCGCTGCGCCAGCGCGGTGGCGGCCTGCGCCGCGCGAATGCCACTGGCGCAGACCAGTACAATGCGCTGGCCTTGCGGGGGTTGCCATGCGTCAAGCTGTTGCGGCAGGATGCGCTGTGCCGATGCTGCCACACTGACCGGTGCTTCTTCGCGGCTGCGCAGTTCCACAATGCAGTCCTCCGCGGTGAGTAGCTGGGTATCAATAAACGGCACCCAGGGTTGATCCGGCTCCGCCGCCCGATCGAAGCGGAACTGGCGAAAGTGCCAGTGCACAAAGTCACAGTTCACCAGGCAACCGAGCGGTGAAGGCTCCAGGCCCAGCAATACGCTCAGCGCCATTTGCGCCTGCATCGCGCCGAGTGTCGCCACTGCGGGTCCCATCACCCCGGCGGTGTTGCAGTTCGCCGCAGAAGTGGGTAGCTGCGGGAACACCGCGCGATAGCTGGGGGCCGCGCCACAAAATCCGCCCACGTAGCCCTGACGCCCTAACACCGAGGCACTGATCAACGGTATCCCTGCGGGGTGGCAGGCATCCGATAGCTGATAAGTGACGGCAAAGTTATCTGCCGCATCGATAACCAGATCGATGTTGCTGAGTGCCTGCTGCACATTGCTGGCAATCAGCGGCTGCGGTACTGGTTCCACCTGCACCTGTGGATTTCGCCGTAACAGCGCACGTTGCGCGCTGGCGACTTTCGATTGCTGCACATCCTCCATGTCAAACAGCGTTTGGCGATGCAGATTATGCAGCGCCACCGTATCGTCGTCGTACAGGCGGATAAAACCCACGCCCGCTCCCACCAGCAGCGGTAGCAGCGTCGAACCCAGTCCACCTGCCCCCACCACCAGCACCCGCGCCCCGGCCAGCCGCAGCTGACCCTGCTCACCAATCTCCGGCAACATCGTCTGACGTTGATAGCGATCCATCGGGATTCTCCTCAGCAAAGATTCGCCAGACCAAAAACCGGGGTCGAAGGCACCGCCATATCGCGTTTTTCCATCAACCCGCCGTCGCGCGCCGCTTTCCCGGCCTCAATGGCCTGACGGAACGCCGTCGCCATCAGCACCGGATCCCCTGCTTTTGCCACCGCGGTATTCAGCAATACCGCATCAAAGCCCAGCTCCATCGCCTGTGCTGCCTGTGAGGGCGCACCGATTCCCGCATCTATGATCAGCGGGATATCTTTGAACCAGGCACGCATCGCGCGCAAACCATCGATATTGCGCAGCCCCTGGCCGGAACCAATAGGCGCGCCCCACGGCATCAGCACTTCGCAACCTGCCTCCAGCAATTTTTCACCCACGATCAGGTCTTCCGTGGTGTAAGGGAAAACCTGGAAGCCATCGGCGCACAGAATGCGCGCCGCTTCCACCAGCGCGAACGGATCCGGTTGCAGCGTATCGGCATGGCCGATCACCTCCAGCTTGATCCATGGCGTGTTGAATAATTCGCGCGCCATATGCGCAGTGGTCACCGCTTCCTGCACCGTATGACAACCGGCGGTGTTCGGCAGCACGCGCCTATCCAGCTGCGCCAGCAACTCGCGAAACGCCGCACCGGCGACGCCTTCACGTCGCAGGCTGACGGTGATGATTTCACTGCCCGAGGCGACAATCGCCTGTTGCAGAATCGCCGGGGAGGGATAACCCGCTGTGCCCAGTAAAAACCGTGATTGTGGTTCAAAGCCGTAAAACATGATTTAGCCTCCCTGCATCGGTGATAACACTTCCAGCTGACAGCCTTCTTCCAGCCGCTGGCTGTCGTACTGTGTTCTGGGCACAAACATGCCGTTAAATGCGGTGGCAACGCAGGCAGCATCAATTTGCTGCTCGCGTAGCAACTCGCTCAGGGTGCTGGCGGCAGTCAGCACCTGGCGACCATTAAGCTGAATGTTCATAAAAGTTTTCCTCAGACAGGCGTTGCATCAGCTGTTCCGCCATCAGCGGTGCCAGCAGGAAGCCATGGCGATACATGCCGTTCAGATAAAAAGTGTCATTTTGATAGTGGATTTCCGGCAAATTGGCCGGATACGCCGGACGCAGGCCGCTGGCGTTTTCGATAATGCGGGATTCGGCAAGTGCGGGATGGAGGGTATAAGCCGCGCTGAGCAGCTCCATCATGGCACGCGCGCTGATGGGACTGGCATCATGGCTTTCTACCATGGTGGCCCCGAGCATAAAGTGGCCGCCACGGCGTGGCACCAGATAGCAGGGAAAACGCGGATGCAGCAGACGAATCGGTCGTGAAAACTGCACCTCATCGCTGTGCAAAATCAGCATTTCGCCGCGCACCGCGCGCAGTCGCGGCAGCTCAGAAGCCGCATGAATGCCACGGCAATCAATCACTTGCCCGGAGGCTTTGCCGCTGTGAAACATCACGCCACGCTGCTGTAATTTTTCCCGCATCTCAGCCAGCGCCAAACGCGGATCAAGATGGGCTTCCTGCGAGAAAAATAAACCCCGCGCGAAACGACCGGCCAGTGCCGGTTCCACTTCGGCGGGGTCCACCCATTGATGCTGTTCCGTCATGCGGGCAAAGCGGTTCAACTCCTGGCTATCACGCACGGGTGCCACCACCAGCGTCCCCTGATGTTCGACGCTGCTGACCCGTTGCTGCCACCACGCGGCGGCGTGCTGACCAAGATCAATCACCGCACGCGGCGCACTTTCGGCTTCACACCAGGGCGCCAGCATACCGCCCGCGAACCAGGATGCCGGCGTGCGGTTCGCATCGACAATCACTTCGATCTGCTCACCGCGTTCCGCTAACAGGGTCGCCACGCACAGGCCCGTCACACCGCCGCCAATAACCGACCAGCGACTCATAACGGACATACCAGAAAAGAAACAGGAGATTGCATATCGGCCTCTCAGTAGTTGTACTGAGACCCGGATACAGGAGAAGGGAAATAGCATACGTTGCACGGAAACGCCCCGCTGCCAGACAGCCTGCGTTGCAGGTTGTCAGTCTTCCTACGCCAGTATCAACTGGGTCAGGTTCAAAGGGTCGCTAAGCCGCGCAATGCGCTTTTAGCCTCTCAGTCTCTCTGGCGAGACTCCCCCGACGCGTCTATTTGTATTGCAGTCGTCTGACTTCGTCAAGCATCAGCTCCGCAACAAAGCCTAACCTTTCAAAATCTCCTGTTTCAGCATCATGCGCTTTTCTCCACGATTGCCTGGTATGCTCTCAAGATCTGGATTAATAGAAACAACGTCTGGCAGGAAAATTATGTGTGCTGATTCAGTGATTTCCGCCATCCTGGTGTGCGTATTTGGCGTGATTATTTTATGGTGTGTCTTACGCCCGTAAAAGGGCAGGAAGGTACGGGGGTGGCAATGAGGATTTGCTGGCACAACTAAAGGGAGGCACTCAGGCCTCCCCTTCTCTGCTTAACGCTGCGGGTGATTCACTTCCAGCGGACGCAGGTCAAACAACAGCACTTCCGCGTCTTTACCGTTGGCGAATTGCAGCGCGGTTTCGTTACGTACACGCGCACCGTCACCTTCGTTGAACACCACACCATTCACTTCAATGCTGCCGCGTGCCACATGAATGTAGGCGTAGCGATCGGCATCCAGCGTGAAGGTCTGCTGTTCTGCACCGTTAAACAACCCGGCATAGATGCGGATGTCCTGACGCACGCTCAGTGAACCTTCATCACCCTGCGGGGAAACAATCAGGCGCAGCTGACCACGTTTGTCGTTTTCCGCCACCGATACCTGCTGGTAACCTGGCTGCGTGCCGCGTTCTGCCGGAACGATCCAGATTTGCAGGAAATGGACGTTGTCCGCTTTCGAGTGGTTAAACTCGCTGTGCGTTACGCCGCTACCGGCACTCATCAGCTGCACATCACCGGGGACAATCACCGAACCGGTGCCCATGGAATCTTTATGCTCCAGCGCCCCTTCCAGCACATAGGAGATGATTTCCATGTTGCTGTGCGGGTGGGCACCAAAACCCCGTCCCGGCGCAACACGGTCATCGTTAATCACCAGCAAATCGGAGAAACCGGTTTGTTTCGGATCCCAGTAGTTGGCAAAAGAAAACGTGTGGCGTGAGTTCAACCAGCCGTGGTCACCGAGGCCGCGCTGGGCTGACAGTCTTTGTTCAATCATGGTCTGCTCCTCAAATTTGTTGGCGGAAGACGATATTGCTTCCTGATGTGACTCAGTATACGTAAACTGAATCGCCCAACAATGTGTTGCATTGACAATGACCGTCACCAATAAGTGGACAATATGCAGATAGACGACCTCCGCATTTATGTCGCCGTGATTAAAGCCGGCAACTTTACCGCCGCCGCAGAACAGCTGCTGCTTTCCAAACAATATGTCAGCCGCCGCATCGCCGCGCTGGAAGAAACGCTCGGCGCACGCCTGCTCAATCGCAACACGCGTAAGTTGTCAGTGACGGATAACGGCCAGCTGTTTGCCCGCCATGCACAGCGCATTCTTGATGATGTGCAGGAGGCGGAGCTGGCGGTGTCAGGACGCCGCCAGGTTTTACAGGGCAGTTTTCGTCTCAGCGTGCCGATGTCGTTCGGCATCAGCCATCTGTCGCCGTTTATCGCTGAATTTCTCAGTATGCATCCGGCGCTGCAATTCCAGGTCGAACTGGCGGACCGTTATGTGGATATGATTGGCGAAGGCTTCGATATGGCGATTCGTATCGGCACATTGCCCGACTCCACGCTGATCGCCAAAAAGCTGGGGGAGTTCCGCCGGGTGATCTGCGCCAGCCCCAGCTACCTGCAAGGAGCCGATGCGCCGCGTCGTCCGGAAGATTTGCTGGATCATGCCTGCCTGCGCTACGGTCGCGAAAGTCAGACCGGCTGGGAACTGTTTCAGGGGGAAAAGCGTGAGGTGATTAACGTACAGGGGCCGATGGTCAGCAATAACGGTGAAATGCTGCGCGATGCGGCAATTGCCGGGCTGGGGTTGATCCTGCTACCGGAATTTATCGTTGCCCCCGCCCTCGCCAGTGGTGATCTGATCACCGTGCTGGATGACTGGCACCCCTCTTCGCTCAGCCTGAATGCGCTCTATCCGCAACATCGCCAGCGCAGCGAGGTCAACCGGGTGTTTATGGCGTTTTTGCAGCAGAAGCTGGCGTAGCGGCACATTTTATCGCCAGCTTAGGCTGGAGATTTATCTTCGCTGACCATTGTGATTAAAAGGTGCGTTATGGAAACCATTACCGCTCAGGTAGCTAAAACTCAATTTGGCGAGTTGCTTATGAAAGCACAACGTGAACCTGTTGAGATCAGTAAACATGGCAAGCGTGTAGCTGTCGTTATGTCCGCTGAGGAATACGACCAGATAGAGACATTGAAGCTACAGGTGCTACGCGAAAAACTGGCTCGCGCTGAAGCCGATATTGCGGATGGTCGCTCAATGGAGGGTGATCAGTTCCTTAACAAACTGATTAAAGAGATTAGCGATGAATGACGCTGACCCTATCGCAGGAAGCGAGACAGGATAAGAGCGACATTCTTCGCGACACAGTTAACAAATGGTATTGCAATCACCGCGGTGCTGAGCCAGCTTCAGGATCCAAAGAGATATCTTTAGACACCGCTTCTCCAGCCAGCAACGCCGCTCCGAGCATACCGCCATGATGGGCAAAGGCTCCCGGTACCACCAATGGCTGAGCACTGCGGCGTAACACATAACCTTGCACCGCCGCATCCAGCGCTGCGATCAGGGGTGTCACCGAAGCCAGGCCGCCGCCCACCACCACCACTGAAGCCCCGGTGAGATTGATGCAGTACGCCAGCGGCTGGCTGACCAACTGTAGCCAGGCGCTGATGGTTTGTCCGGCCAGTGCCTCCTGACCTTGCCAGCGCGCAATAATGTCGAGGCTGCTGGCGGATTCGTTATGCAAAGTGCGATGCAGATTTTCCATGCCACGCGCGCCACCGTAGCTGTCGAGGCAGCCCCGTTGTCCACACGGACAGAGCTGGCGCGGCAGGCGTCGCCATTCACCGTCAATCTCAACTTCCGTCAGTGTGATCGGGCCATGCCCCCACTCACCGGTTAACCCATTTTGTCCGATGATAATGCGGCCATCCGCCACCAGGCCGCCGCCGACGCCAGAACCGAGGATCGCGCCAAACACTACCCTGTGGCCCCGCCCCGCCCCGGCCAGCGCTTCGGCATAAGTAAAGCAGTCCGCATCGTTATGCACGATCACGTCACGTTGCAGTTCGTCAGCCAGTTCTCGTGCCAGGTTGCGCTGATGGAAGGCCGGAATATTGCTGGCAAAGATCTCACCGCTATCTGGTGCCACAATCCCGGCGGTGGAAATCGCTACCGGGCTGCTGGCGCTAAAATGCTGCTGATGCTGGTCGATCATCGTTCGGATTAACCGCGTGAACTCAGGCCAGGACGTGGTTGGCATGTTTTCCTGCCCGAGCAGAGACAATTCACCGTTGCCCGTCGCCATCGCCAATTTGATAAATGAACCACCTAAATCGAAACAGATCACCGCAGGTTGCTGTGTATTCATAAACGCTTATCCATCACATCGCGTAAGCCGTCACCCAGCACGTTAAAGCCAAGTACGGTAATCAGAATGGCCAGGCCAGGGAAAAGGGAGACGTAAATGTTGAGTCCAAGGAAATTGCGTCCATCACTCATCATGGTGCCCCACTCCGGCATCGGGGGCTGCGCCCCCAGCCCGAGAAACGACAGGCTGGCGGCAGATAACACCACCGCTCCGGCCGTCAGGGTGGATTGCACAATCAGCGGACCGATCGCGTTGCGCAAAATATAGTGGGTGATGATGCGCGGATAACGCACCCCCAGCATATGCGCCGCTTCGATGTACTCCATATTTTTCAGCCCCAGCGTCAGGTTACGGCTGAGACGGGCATAGACCGGAATGGAGAACAGCGAGATGGCGATCAGCATATTGGTCAGCCCTTCGCCGAGTACACTGACAATCAGAATCGCCAGTACGATACCCGGAAAGGCAAAAATCACGTCCATCACCCACATGATCGCCGCATCGATTTTACGCCCCGCCAGACCCGAAATAATGCCGAGCGGGATACCAATCACCATCGAAATCGCCACGCTCAAGCACACTTCAAATAACGAGATACGCGCCCCATAAATCACGCGCGCGAAGATATCGCGGCCATAATCGTCAGTGCCAAACCAGTGCGCGGCGGAAGGGGCCTGAAGGGTATTCAGCAAATCCTGTTCAATCGGATCCCAATGGGTAATCAGCGGGGCCAGCAGTGCCGCCAGCACCACCAGCAGCACCAATCCACCGCCAATGGCAATCGACGGATATGCCGCCAGGAAACGCAGCAGCTGCCTGCTGCGCGATCGGCGTGACACCAGGGAAGTTTCGATGCTGTTCATCAGTCGAACCTTATTTTTGGATTCAGCAAGCCGATAAGGATTTCCCCCACCAAATTCATCAGCACCACGCCAGTCACGGCCACCAGGGTGACGCCCTGAATCACCGGGTAGTCACGATAGCGCACCGAATCCACCAGCAAACGACCAATGCCCGGCCAGTTGAACACCGATTCCGTCACCACCGCGCCGCCAATCAGGCTGCCGAAATTCAGCGCCACAATGGTCACGATGGGGATCAGGGCGTTGCGTAACGCGTGTTTCCAGTGGATGCTGCGCGCCGACAACCCCTTAGCTTTGGCGGTGCGAATGTAGTCCTGGCTCAATACATCGAGCATGCTGGAACGCGTCATGCGGGCGATCATCGCCATCGGCAAAATCGCCAGCGTCACGGTGGGCATGATGTAATTACGCCACGAATCAGCCCCCAGCAACGGTAGCCAGCCGAGCTGTACCGCAAAATAGTTCATCGCCAGCAGCGCCAGCCAGAAGTTGGCAATCGACGCTCCGGCAATGGTCAGCACCATCACCACCTGGTCCGGGATACGCTGGCGATAAATCGCCCCGGTCATCCCCGCGGGTACGCCGATGGCAATCGCCAGCAGATAAGCCAGTGCCGCCAGCGATAAGGTATAGGGCAGCCGTTCACTGATTTCGCTGATCACCGGACGCTGCGACTGCAACGACATCCCCAGATTGCCGTGCAGCGCTTCCGCCGCAAACTTCACATATTGCAGCGGCAGTGGCTGATCAAGACCCAGGCGGATGCGCATGTTATCCACCGCTTCCTGCGGTGCTTCCGGCCCCGCCATCAGGCGTGCCGGATCGCCCGGCAGCGCACGGATGGCGATAAAAACGATGATGGACACCCCGAATATAATCAACGGCAGTGAAAGCACCTTTTTCGCGACATACGCTTTCATAGCAACTCGCCTGGGTTATTTTTTAACGGCATCCCGCACCACTAACTGGCCACCCGGCTGCATGGTGACGCCGCTGATATTTTTCCGCGCTGCATACAGGTCATCCTGGTAAAACAGCAGCACCTGCGGTGCCAGTGCGCTGATGCGTTTCTGCGCCTCGAAGTAGAGTGCTTTACGTTTGGCATCATCCATGGTGGAAGCGGCGGTATCGATCAGATCATCGGTTTGCTTATCGCTAAAGAAACCAAGGTTGGCGCCACCCGGAGCGAAGCTGCTGGTGTGGTAAAGCGGGCGCAGTTGCAGGTCCGAGCCATATAAACCTGATGACCACGAGGCCAGCACCGCATCAGTGCCCTGCGAGGCTTTCTCTTTTGCATCGGCGAAGGCCGCTTTGGTCCAGACACCACTTTCCATCTGGCGCACATTCAGCTTCACGCCAATTTTGCTCCACATGCCCTGCAACACCTGCGCCGTGCGCGCATCCGGTGCCTGTACCGCAATCGACATGGCAAAGCCATCGGCATAACCCGCCGCTTTCAGCAGGTCTTTGGCTTTCTGGAGATCGTAAGGATAGTCATGCAGGCTTTTATCGTAGTTCACATCAACCGGTGCCAGTGCGGAGTTGGCAGGCTGGGCATAACCAAACATTACCGCCTTACTCAGCGCCTGCTGATCGGTGGCGAAGTTCAGCGCCTGACGCACGCGGACATCGCTCAACGCTTTACTTTGCGTATTAAGATCAACCCAGAAAACCGCCGCACCCGGCGATTGTTTCAGGTTGATGTTAGGATTGTTTTTTAACATGCCAGCAAATTGAGGTGGCACCGGGTTAATAATATCGACCTGGCCGGATTGCAGCGCCATATTCATCACCGAAGGTTCGCTGCTCCACGTCCATTTTATTTCGTCCGGCCCGGATGATTTACCCCAGTAATCTGCGTTCTTTTGTTCCAGCACGTATTCACCGGATTTATATTGCACCAGCTTATAAGGCC
The DNA here is from genome assembly GCF_002095535.1 of Pantoea cypripedii. Classification (NCBI taxonomy): domain Bacteria; kingdom Pseudomonadati; phylum Pseudomonadota; class Gammaproteobacteria; order Enterobacterales; family Erwiniaceae; genus Pantoea; species Pantoea cypripedii. The sequence goes on along the minus strand of NZ_MLJI01000003.1, from coordinate 114,122 downwards.
CGGTGCCATCCGCTTTATTATTGATGCTGCCGTCTTTATCCGCCTTCGGGCTAACCATTAATCCCGGGCCGGACGCCAGCACCGTCAAAAACGCCGGATTTATTTTCTTCAGTTGAAATTCCACGATCAGATCGTCTTTTTTCTTCACGTCCTGAACAAAGGTGCGAATTTTACCGCTGGCGGCAAGACCGCGTTTGGTATCGAGATGGCGCTGAAAGTTTTCCACCACTGCATCGGCGTTAAAGGGCGTGCCATCATGGAATTTTACGTTGGGACGCAGTTTAAAAGTCCAGTTCAGTCCGCTGGCATCGCTGCTCCAGGAGAGCGCCAGCGCCGGAACCGCCTTGCCATCATCACCCAGTCGCGTCAGGCCTTCGTACATCGGGTCCAGTACCGTGCCGGTAAAGGTGGCGGTCTGATTACCCGGATCCATGCTGCGTGGCGGTTCGTTCTGCATAATGACCAGTTGGCTGGCAAACGCAGAGGCGCTGGCAAATAGCGACATCATGCAGCCCGCGAGAGTAATAACCCTGAAACGCTTAAGTGTGCTTTCCATGAAGGCCCTCAGATACGATTGGTGAATTATCCAGGCCATATAAGGCACAACTGCCAAACAAAAGCCAATAGGTTAGTTCATATATTTTACTTATATCTCGATCCAGGTTCAGAAAATTAACTAAATGCCATTGTATTTGTCCTTATGGCTTATTATTGTCAGTGAAACAGTGCTTTGATCGCGGGACTCTTGATGCTCAATGCCCATCAGCAACAAATTATTCGTTTGCTTATCGCTTCACATGGCATGAGCCGTACGGCTATTGCGCAGAAGATGAAAATGAGTAAAGCGGCCATTAGCACCCTGATTAAAGAGATGCTTAATGCCGGTTTACTGGAAGAAAGTATTGCTGAAGCCAGCGGCCAGGGCCGCCCTTCGGTTTTATTAAAAATGCGTGCCGATAGCGCTTATTTTCTTGGTGCTTCGTTGCTGGGTGAGCAAATCACCCTGGTGTTGATCGATATGCATGGGCACGTACTGGCAAGCAGCGCGCTGCCCCTGAGCCTCGACTCACAACAACTCACCCAGGCCATTGCCGCAGCCATCCCCCCGCTGGTACAGAGCAAGGGGATCTCACCGGATCAACTGATTGGCCTTGGCGTTACGCTTTCTGGCTTTGTCGATGAACACCAGGCAGTCTGTGTACAATCGGCCCTGCTCGGCTGGAAAAATGTCGCACTGGCGGAGATGCTGAAACAGGCAACCGGGCTGGAGGTGTCGCTGGAAAATGACGCCAAAGCCCTGGCGGTGAGCGAGAAAATCTTCGGGCTGGCGAAGAAAGTTCGTAACTTCACCCTGATTTCGCACAGCGATGGCATCGGTTCAGCGCACTTTTTTCAGGGGCAACTGCATCGCGGCGCCCACGGCGGTGCCGGAGAAATTGCCCATTGCACCATTGAGCCCGGCGGCCATCCCTGCCGCTGTGGTAAACGCGGTTGTCTCGACACTCTGGCATCCTTAACCGCCATCCGCGAAAACATGCGCGAGAAGACTCTTGATGCCGCAACCCTGGCGGAGCTGGAAAATCTGGCGGTGAAAGGCAGCAGTGCGGCGATTGCCATTCTGCACCGCGCGGGTAATGCGCTCGGCCTTGCCATTGCCAATATCATTCAGATGAACGATCCGGAATTGATCGTGATTGCCCATCATCCCGGCGCGTTTGATGGCTTGCTGAAAACCGTGGTGATGCAGGCCATTGATGCCAATGTCTTACCTTCCATCATGGGTAAGACGCCGATTTCGACCATCGTCCTCAGCGACGAAAGCTGGGCCAGAGCCGCTGCCAGTGTGGCGGCCTATCGTTTTTTAATTCATCTACCCGAGTAACGGAGGCGGCAATGCGCATTGCTTTTGGTGGTATTCATACTGAGTGCAGTACCTATAACCCGGTGCTGAATTATGCTGACGACTTCCGTATTCTGCGCGGTGATGAACTCACGGCGAGTCCTTATTTTGCTTTTCTTGCCGATTACGATGCCCTCTTCCTGCCGACCTTTCATGCCCGCGCCATCGCCGGTGGCCCGGTCGCACGCGTCACTTACGAAGATTTTAAACAAGATTTCTTAAGCCGACTGGCGACGTTGTTACCCGTAGACGGCGTGTACCTGGCGATGCACGGCGCGGTCTACGTTGAAGGAATGGAAGACGCCGAGGGCGACTGGATTGCCGCTACCCGTGAGTTGGTTGGTGACGATTGCCCGATCAGCGTCAGCTATGATCTGCACGGTAACGTCACGCAACGCATCATCGATGCGATCGATATGTTCTCCACCTACCGCACCGCGCCGCATATCGATGTGGAAGAAACCATGCGTCGCTCGGTCGCGATGCTGGTGAAAAGCCTGCACAGCGGCGTGAAACCTGGCGTTGTCTGGGCACCGATTCCGGTGGTGTTGCCCGGTGAACGCACCAGTACCGAGGATGAACCGGCGAAAAGCCTGTATGCCCGCCTGCCCGCCATTAACGCGATCGATCATATCTGGGATGCCTCACTGATGGTGGGTTACGTCTGGGCCGATGAACCCCGCGCGACGGCGGCAGCCATCATGACCGGTACCGATGCCGATGTGCTGGCTGAACAGGCGGCAAAACTGGCGCTGGCGTACTGGCAGGCCAGAGAACAATTCAGTTTTGGTTGTGTCACCGGCAGCACTGAGGAGTGCGTACGGATGGCGATTGCCAGCCCTACCCATCCGGTGATTCTGGCGGATTCCGGTGATAATCCCACCGGAGGCGGTGTCGGCGATCGCGGCGATATGCTGGCCGAGTTGATTCGCCAGGGTGCACAAGGGGTGATCGTCGCAGGGATTACCGACAAACCGGCGACCGATGCAGCTTTTGCCGCCGGAGTCGGCGCAACCCTGCCATTGACCCTTGGCGCAACGCTCGATCCTGCGGGTGGCAAAGCCAGCGCGCAATTTGTGGTGACTAACCTGGTGGATGACGCGCGGTCCGTCGCGAAACAGGCGCTGCTGCAAACGGGTGGCATCACCGTGGTAGTCGCTGACAGACGCCGTCCCTACCATAATCTGGCGGATTTTGCGCTGCTGGGGCTGGATCCGGCCACCGCCAATATTGTGGTAGTAAAATCCGGTTATCTGTCCCCCGAACTGGCGCCACTGGCCAATCCTAACCTGATGGCGCTATCCGAAGGCGTGGTCGATCAGTACGTGGAACGCCTGGTCCGCAAGCGTAAGACTCAGCCTGCTTATCCTTTTGATACCGATTTTGATTTCCTGCCGGTAAGCACCCTGTCCGCACGCTTTATGGCAGATCCGCAGCGATGAAGACGCAGGAACCGGTGTTGCGCATAGAAAATCTGTCAGTGGCGTTTCGCCACGAGGATCACTGGCGCGAGGTGGTGAATAACGTCTCATTTGACATTCACGCTGGCGAAACGCTGGCGATTGTCGGTGAATCCGGCTCCGGTAAAAGCGTCACATCAATGGCGATCATGCGCCTGCTGAATGCCCGTCACGCGCGCATCACCGGCAAGGTGCTGCTCAACGGCAGCGATTTGCTGCTGCTGAGCGAAGCCGCCATGCGCGATATTCGTGGCAATGCCGTGGCGATGATTTTTCAGGAGCCGATGACCAGCCTGAATCCTTCGTTCACCATCGGTCATCAGATTGCCGAGGTGCTGACCACGCACCGGAAAATTTCGTCGCGAGCCGCCAGAGAAGAAACGATTCGTTTGCTGGAAAAGGTACGCATCCCCAACGCCGCAAAACGCTTTGATGACTACCCCCATCATTTTTCGGGTGGGATGCGTCAGCGGGTGATGATCGCGATGGCGCTGGCGTTGCGGCCAAAATTGCTGATTGCCGATGAGCCAACCACAGCGCTGGATGTCACCATCCAGGGGCAAATTCTTGATCTGATTAAAACCTTGCAGGAAGAAGAAGGCACGGCGGTGCTGTTTATCACGCACGATATGGGCGTGGTGGCCGAAGTCTCAGACCGCACGCTGGTGATGTATCAGGGTGATGTGGTGGAGACCGGCACCACCGCCGCCATCTTCTCCGCCCCGTCGGCGGAATATACGCGCACGCTGCTTGCCACTGTCCCTCAGCTCGGGGCGATGCGCGGTATCGAAGGGCCACGTAAGTTTTCGGATCCTCACTCGCCTTGTGCGATGCCGCGCTTGTCGGCGCAACCGTTGCTGTCGGTGAAAAATCTCACTACCCGCTTCAGTATTCATGAGGGGCTGTTGAGTCGCAAAACCGGTGCGGTCCACGCGGTGGAAAATATCTCTTTCGACCTGATGCCGGGCGAAACCCTGTCGCTGGTGGGTGAATCAGGCTGTGGTAAATCCACCACCGGCCGCTCCCTCACCCGTCTGACCCGCGCCGCATCCGGTCAGGTCGAGTTTGACGGTTATGATGTGCTCAGTCTCGGCCCAGAGGAATTACGCAAACTGCGTTGCGCAATGCAGATGATTTTTCAGGATCCCTTCGCCAGCCTGAACCCGCGCATGTCAGTGCAGGAAGCGCTGACCGAGCCGTTTTTGCAGCATCGGTTGGGCAGCAAAGCTCAGGCCAGACAAAAAGCCGCTGAACTGATGGAGCGTGTGGGATTGTCGGCAACGATGCTGAAAAGATATCCGCACGAATTTTCCGGCGGCCAGCGGCAACGTATCTGCATAGCGCGTGCGTTAATGCTCGATCCGAAAATGATCATTGCCGACGAATCGGTTTCCGCGCTGGATGTGACGGTGAAAGCGCAAATCATTAACCTGCTGCTCGATTTACAGCAAAACCTCGGCTTGTCGTATCTGTTTATTTCTCACGATATGGCGGTGGTGGAACGCATCAGCCATCGGGTAGCGGTGATGCTGCTGGGTGAGATTGTCGAGATTGGCCCGCGCGCGGCAATTTTTGAAAACCCGCAGCATGATTACACCCGTAAGCTGCTCTCCTCGGTGCCGGTACCGGATCCGGCACGCCGTCAGCTCAGACGACATATGGAGGTCAACGAGTTGAAAAGCCCGGTCCGGCCACTGGGTTATGTGCCGGAAACACGTCGCTATCGCGAAGTCAGCACCGGGCATTGGGTGATGGAGTAACCATTCACAACGGACGCAGCAAACGCGCCGGGTTACCGGCGTAAACACCCTTCTGCGTAATATCTTTGGTTACCACACTGCCCGCACCGATCACCGCACCATCACAGATGCTGACAGCCAGAATGGTCGCACCGCTGCCAATCGCCACTTCATTGCCAATCACAATTCTTCCCCAATGGGTGCGGTCCGGATCGGGTTTGCCCTCACGAAACAGGTCATTGGCAAACATCACACCGTGCCCGATAAAGCAGTTTTCACCGACGGTGACGTATTCACAGATAAAACTGTGCGACTGAACTTTGCTACCACGGCCAATTACCGTGTTTGCCTGAATTTCAACAAACGGGCCGATAAACACCTCATCTTCAAGGGTGCAACCATAAAGGTTCACCGGCTGCCAGACGGTGACGTTGTTGCCGCTGATAACATCTTTCACACCGATTTCGCGTAAATTCATTGCCATAGTGACTCCATGTACTGGCCGTAGCTACCGTCTTGAACGTCAATCCCTGGTGCGAATAAATTCGCACCCCACAGATGTAGGGGCGGCATTTATGCCGACCATGCCAATAACCGCACCGAGCCGTAGCGGCGCGATTTATCGCGCAATCCGTACGCCGTGCCGGGAAAATGCGTTACGTTATAAGGATTGCTACCCGCTACTTTATCAAGGAATGTTGTGTGTCTCATTTTAATCAATATGGTCAACCCGTAGGGTTTGCTCTGCCGGACTGGCAGCCCGTCGCGCGTCCCGCCGTCACGCCTCTGGTGGGGCGGTTTTGTACGCTGCAACCTTTACAGACCGGACACTGCGCATCGCTGTTTGCGGCATTTTCTCAGGCTGAAGACGATCGCGACTGGACATGGCTGGGTGCCGAACAACCCCACTCGCTGGAAGAGATGCAGCGCTGGGTCGCACACAAAATTGCTGATGCCTTGCTGATACCTTATGCCGTCATCAGCCATGCCAGCCAACAGGCGGTGGGTGTGGTGTGTTTCGCCAATATTGACCCGCAAAATGGCGCGCTGGAGATTGGTCATGTGACCTGGTCACCGCTGATGCAGCGTAATGTGCTGGGCACGGAGGCATTGTTTCTGCTGCTGGCCCAGGCCTTTACGCTGGGCTATCGTCGTGTGGCGTGGCGCTGCGACTCACTGAACCATGCATCGCGTCGCGCAGCGGAACGTATCGGCTTCACCTTTGAAGGCCGTTTTCGCCAGGCAATGACACGCAAACAACGCAACCGTGATACTGACTGGCTGTCGATTATTGATACCGAATGGCCTGCCATTTATCAGGCGATAACGCGTTGGATAGACGAGGAAAATATCGATAATTCAGGGCGGCAAATTTTGCCATTACATCGATTCCTTAAGCGAAATTAATTTCGCTCACTCGGGATTCCCCTTGCTGAAATAGCGGTTATAAATCATGTACCATCCAGCAAAATAACCGCCTGTTTCGCATGGAAATAACCCAATACATTTGTAACCAAATAAATCCGCCATTTTGCTTCAATAGTTTTTAAACTAAATAAATTTTAAAATTTCAATAACAATGTTTTAAATTTGTTGCGAACTTTTTACTCATCGCTAAGAAACGTTGTTATCGCAATGAAAAAATCAACTACATTACTCACCTCGCTTTCGCTCACTGCACTGCTTGTCAGCTCTGCTGTTCATGCCGCCGACACACCGGAAAAGACTGATGTGCTGCTGATTGGCGGGGGCATCATGAGCGCTTCTCTGGGAACCTGGCTGGAAGAATTACAACCCAGCTGGAAACAGGTTATGGTCGAAAAGCTGGACGGCGTGGCACTGGAATCGTCGAATGGCTGGAATAACGCTGGTACCGGCCACTCCGCCAATATGGAGTTGAATTATACGCCAGAACGTCCGGACGGAAGTATTGATGTCAGCAAAGCGCTGGAAATCAACGAAGCCTTTATGATTTCCCGTCAATTCTGGACCTCGCAGGTTAAACGTGGCGTATTAAATACCCCGCATAACTTTATTAATTCTACTCCGCACATGAGTTTTGTCTGGGGCGATAAAAACGTTGAGTACCTGACGAAACGTTATGAAGCGCTGCAAAAAACTGTGCTGTTCCAGGGAATGAAATTCTCCACCGATCACGCGCAAATTCAGCAGTGGGCGCCGTTGATTATGGAAGGCCGCGATCCGCAGCAGAAAGTGGCAGCGACCTGGACCCCGGTTGGCACCGATGTTAACTACGGCGAAATTACCCGTCAGCTGATTGGCAGCCTGAAAAAGAACGATAACTTCTCGCTGGAAACCTCATCAGAAGTAACCGATTTCAAACGTAACAGCGATAACAGCTGGCACGTCACCATTAAAGATGTGAAAAGTGGTGAAAACCGCACCATCGATGCACGTTACGTGTTTATCGGTGCGGGCGGCGGCGCGCTGAAACTGTTGCAGAAAACCGGTATTCCTGAAGGTGAAAACTACGCGGGCTTCCCGGTGGGCGGTTCTTTCCTCGTTACCGAAAACCCGGCGATTACCAGCCGTCATCTGGAAAAAGTTTATGGTCAGGCTTCCGTGGGTGCACCACCGATGTCCGTACCGCATCTTGATGCCCGTTTCCTTGATGGCAAGCGCGTGGTGCTGTTTGGACCATTCGCCACCTTCTCAACCAAGTTCCTGAAAAATGGTTCTTTGTTTGACCTGTTGGGCACCACCACCACCAGCAACTTTATGCCGATGACCCACGTAGGCATTGATAACTTCGATCTGGTGAAATATCTGATTGGTCAGGTGATGCTGAACGACGATGATCGCTTCGCCGCGCTGAAAGAATACTTCCCGGAAGCGAAGAAAGAAGACTGGAAACTGATTCAGGCGGGTCAGCGTGTACAGATCATTAAGAAAGATGCCGAGAAAGGGGGTGTGCTGAAACTGGGTACGGAAATCGTGACCGATCAGCAGAAAACCGTTGCCGCCCTGCTGGGTGCATCACCGGGAGCCTCAACCGCAGCGCCGATCGCGATTAACGTGATCAAGCAGCTGTTCCCGACCGAATTCGCCAGCCCGGAATGGCAGCAGAAAATCCATCAAATCGTTCCGGCCTATGGCCAGAAACTGAACGATGACCCGGCACTGGCCCAGCAGGTTTGGGATGACACAGCCGCAACGCTGCAACTGACCAAACCCCCGGTGATCAATATGCCAGCCGCTGCCGCTCAGCCGCAGGCAACGACTCCGGCAAAAACGACTTCCTCGCCGCAACACGATATGGCGCTGTAAGTCTCAACCCCGTGCCACCTGGCTCGGGGTTATTCTTTATATCAACTGCGTTCAATGACACACAGATAACAGCCAAACCGGGCGCTATGCACATGGATATAAGCGGTTTCAGGTTGACGCAACATCTGCAAAATTAACGGCTCCGCCTCACCGCCTTGCGTGACCTCCGCCGCAATAATCATATGTGCTGTATTAAAGGCTCGTAGCGAGAGTAACCGGGTTGTCAGATACGCTGGGACTTCATCTTGATAAACACCTTGTGTGGTACATCCCTCATGGATATAGATGGCGTGCCTGCCTGAATAAGGCGTTGCCGCTGGTTGGTAGGCGTGATTGACCAGAATCGCATACTCCCCCTCCGGCACATCACGCAATGCAATGCGATCCGGAAAACTCAAGGATCTATCAGCCCGCTTACGTATCGCCAGATGTAACGCCAGATAGCGCTCATCCTGACCAAATAAATGTGTAAACTCTCTGCTGTCCAAACCGCGAATGGTATAAGCCATATTATCCTCCAGACGTTAAGCGTGGAGGTATTAAGCACCTGAACACGACGGCGTGCTCGCTGTTAACGGTCATGGAGTTTTCGATGATGAGGCTTAAGACTTATGCTCTGGCAAACATCATTTCCAGCACCGCATTTTGCAGATGCAGCAGAAAGGATTGGGCTGCGATTTCACCGAGGAAGGAAATTCGCCTGTTGGCTAAAAATTGGTTATTATCCGCCCCCACACTCCCCCCTGGCGACCTGATGTCTGTTATTTTTGATACCTTTATTGCCCCACCGTGTCATGACCAGATAGAAACGCTCTATCAGGACGAACACCTGGTGCTGATCAATAAACCCGCCGGCCTGCTCAGTCTCTCGGGCAAAAATCCGCAAAATCTCGATTCCGTACATCACCGGCTGGTCAAGATTTTTCCGGGCTGCACCCTGGTTCACCGTCTTGATTTCGGCACTTCCGGCTTGATGGTGATTGCGCGCAATAAGGTGATCAACTCCGCCCTGTGCCAGCAATTCAGTCAGCGCAGCGTGACCAAGGTTTACAGCGCACTGTTGTGCGGACATCTTGAAAACCATGAAGGGGTGATAGACGCGGCGATTGCCAAAGATCCGGCGCGCTTTCCACTGATGTCAATTTGTGCAATCCACGGCAAACCCGCCCGTTCTCGCTATCAGGTGGTTGAACGTTTCAATCATGAGCTGGAAGATGGGACGTTACTGCCGTTAACGCGGGTGCAGCTAATTCCGGAGACCGGTCGCACCCACCAACTACGTATTCATTGCCAGCTGCTGGGCCACCCTATTTTAGGTTGCGACCTGTATGGCGGTCGCCTGCTGCCTGGCACGGAAAAAGCCCCACGGCTAATGCTGCACGCCAGTGCGCTGGATTTTGTGCATCCTGTCAGCGAAGAGTGGATCAATGCGCGCCATAATAGCCCGTTTTGAACGGGCAACGCTCTGATTACCACATCAAATCATCAGGCACTTTAAAATCAGCATAGGGATCATCTTCATCATGCTGTTCCTGGCTCAGGGGGCTGTTTAATACAATATGGCTCGCATCTCGCTGGGCGATTTTATCAGCGACCACTGCGGGGATAATCGCGTATTCACTCTTACCATTGCTATCAACTACCAGGCGGGCGATAGCAAGACGCCCATTCACCAGTTGCGTTTGGGTCAACTTATCAACACTGATTTTTTTAATTAAATTGTTATCGGTGAAATTAAATTCAATATCACCTTTTGCAACGACGATTCTGTTCATCTCAATAAGTTGCTTCACCTGAGCTTTATATTCTTTTGCTAAAGCCGCTTGTTTTTGTTGTTCGCTTAGCTGCTTATCTCGCTCAAGTTGCGCTTTTTTATTCTCTTCCACCGCCTCTCTGGCCTCACGAGCCTGAACGCGTGATTTTTTAGCCGTCTTTTGGACTTTGGCCATTTTCTTGCTGGTCACTAATCCAGCCTTCAGTATTTGCTCTTGTAAGGTAAGTTTTGTCATCTTCGCTTCTAAACCATCTTAAAAATTTTGGGGGCAGCCCCAACTCTCACGTCTATTCATTGCCCCAGTGATTGAGAAAAGTGGCGAACTCATCAACTGAAAATAACGCGCCAGTGCATCAGGTTCTGACTCGCTTACCGGCTTTGTCACTTCCGCCTTGTACTTATCCACGATGCCATAAAATTTAAGCGCTACGCCATTGTTCATCAGTTGGGGGTTAAAGTCTATGCCGTGCCTGCTGTGAATTTTCTTTACCTGTGTGCTTTCATAAGGTTATATAAACCCACCAAATGATTAAGCGGAATATTAGCTTTTTCGCTGCGGCTGTAGCTATTGCCAGGACGATGGGTATTGTTCACTGATATCACGTTCGGAAAGGGTATTTAGAGCATGGCAGCCAGGGTTTGATCAGCAACTCGCGTTCACTTACTCATGGTAATGACGATGAACGCAAGCTGCGTTAGAACGCTGATTACCTGACATAAAAGGAAACTGCGCGTCAGGCACGGGTTGCAATCAGAATGGCTGATGCTTTGATCAGAGCCAGCACGCGACTGCTCTGATTCAGCTTCATCTCTTCCTGGCTTTCGTTGGTAACGACGGCGATGATTTCAAACCCGGCGTCAGTTGCAATATGCACTGTCGCGTTAACTGCGCCTTCAGTCACGCGGGTGACGCTACCGGCATACTGGTTACGCGCGGAGAACTTAAGGCCACACTCTTCAGTGGCAAGGGTGACCCATGGCGCTTTAATGAGCGCGATGGCCTCTTTACCAACCGCCAGGCCTAAGGCTTCTTTACTGCTGTGGGTGACAATCGCCACCAGTCTGACACCACCAGCGAGCGTCAATTCGACTTCATCATTGACCGCGCCGATGGTGACTGCGCTGACCGTGCCAACCAGTTGATTACGTGCTGATACCTGCATAGAAACTCCTTATCTCGCGATTGAGTGATTATCGGATTTATAGTCTGATATCCGTCTATTTAGCGCTGTTTCCGTTTAAGTTCAATAAGCCATTTTTTGACTGCTGTTATGAGATTTAGCTTGTTTACAAGTCGGGGTGTTTTTCACGACTGTATCTATCCAGAAAAAAGGCGTGAGCTTATGAAGTTGGCCGCGAAATCGTCGCGCTCCAGCCAAATTTTCAGCACATCGACTCCGTTAACATTTCCTGCTATCCCGGTATCCCTGAAGGTGAAAACTACGCGGGCTTCCCGGTGGGCGGTTCTTTCCTCGTTACCGAAAACCCGGCGATTACCAGCCGTCATCTGGAAAAAGTGTATGGTCAGGCTTCCGTGGGTGCACCACCGATGTCCGTACCGCATCTTGATGCCCGTTTCCTTGATGACAAGCGCGTGGTGCTGTTTGGACCATTCGCCACCTTCTCAACCAAGTTCCTGAAAAATGGTTCGCTGTTTGATCTGTTAGGCACCACCACCAGCAACTTTATGCCGATGACCCACGTAGGCATTGATAACTTCGACCTGGTGAAATATCTGATTGGTCAGGTGATGCTGAACGACGATGATCGCTTCGCCGCGCTGAAAGAATACTTCCCGGAAGCGAAGAAAGAAGACTGGAAACTGATTCAGGCGGGTCAGCGTGTACAGATCATCAAGAAAGATGCCGAGAAAGGGGGTGTGCTGAAGCTGGGTACGGAAATCGTGACCGATCAGCAGCGCCCTGCTGGGTGCGTCACCGGGAGCCTCAACCGCCGCGCCGATCGCTATTAACGTGATCAAGCAGCTGTTCCCGACTGAATTCGCCAGCCCGGAATGGCAGCAGAAGATCCATCAAATCGTTCCGGCCTATGGCCAGAAACTGAACGATGACCCGGCACTGGCGCAGCAGGTTTGGGATGACACAGCCGCAACGCTGCAACTGACCAAACCCCCGGTGATCAATATGCCAGCCGCTGCCGCTCAGCCGCAGGCAACAACTCCGGCTAAAGCGACTTCCTCGCCGCAACACGATATGGCGCTGTAAGTCTCAACCCCGTGCCGCCTGGTGCGGGGTTTTTCTTTGTCTGCCCTCATCAATCGTACATCTCTCAAAACGCCCTACGGTAAAATCAGGTATATTCAGCGAAACCAGGCAGCTATGCTGTCTCTGAGTTATACGTGATGCTGACAAAAATCGAATAAGGGATTTATTCGTTCCCTCCGGAAACATTGAGATCGAAACAAATGGGTAATCTTATACATGGATGTTGTTTAGCTTTTTCTATTCTGTTGGGAATGGTGCTATCACCCGCAACGTCAGCGGTAGCACTCCATATTCTGGAAGATGACGAAGTTATTATACCGGGCGGAGCCTACTACGTTGGGCCAGTATTTGGTCACCACCACTATATGGCCCACGCCAACACACAGCGTTCAGCTTTCGCAATAATGAAAACCGAAGTGACTTATCACTTTTATCAGTCTGTGGTGAGCTGGGCGAATGAGCATGGTTACCAATTGAATGACGGATGCAATGGTGCGGAATACGAAGATTGCCAGCCAGGCGAAAAGGATGGCGGTCTGCATCCAGTAACCAATTTAACCTGGTGGGATGCAATTCTATTTGCCAATGCCCTAAGTGAAATGCGTAACCTGTCGCCCGTTTATCTGAGCTCAGACAACCAACCGCTGCGGTTGGTTGCTGCAGATACAGCCCCCCCAATACTGCATAAAAATCCTTCCAACACGGGTTATCGACTGCCAGATATCGCTGAATGGCAGATTGCAGCCAGGGGAGGTGTCAGGGGAATGAAAGACGGCACATACGGCGCGTCTTTTTCTGGCAGCACGCGGGCGGATGAAGTCGCCATTTTTCCGCAAAACTCTGGCAAGCGGTTTGCCACGGCCCCCGTGGCTTCACTGCTCCCCAACTCAGCCGGGTTATATGACATGAGTGGCAACGTAGCAGAATGGCTTGACGAATCGATTGAAATTGAAGGGGGCAACCGGATGTATTATTTCTGCGGCGGTAGTTATCTGGAACGAACCGCCACGCTTGCAGCCTGCGATGTACATACACCGGGCTTCCTTACACCAGATATCGGTTTTAGGCTGATAAGGAAATTACATGAATCGTAATCTTCTGACCGGGCTTATGTTATGGCTAACCAGCTGCATTGCCGTGGCCTCCCCAGTGACGTTAAAACCCGGTATCAATTATATGGATCTCAACCACGACGGAATAAAAGATATGGTGGTGATGGCGCAGTTTGACAATAACACCTCACATCCCAACCTCGGGCTGACCTTTATCGTGAGCTGTCCAAACGGCGGGTATTGCATCATGCCAGTGGCGAACAGCAATCTTTTCACCTGGTTTGATTACCGCTTGTCAGCGGATGCTGAATTTCTCGTCCAGGATAATCGGCTTTATAAGTTCCGGAACCGTTACTTCCTTATGACCGCCACCAAAAAAGGTGAGAACGCTTTTGAACCGGGCAAAACCGAACTACGTACTTATCGCTTTACGGAGTCACGAGATGATCCCGGCGTTCCTCTCTATGACTGGGTATTACATAAAACGCAGCTGACAAAGAATGCGTATCAGTCGGCCTCTGAGGCCTGGCAGGAAGTGGATTAGGAGGTATTTAATGAGCACTAACCACAGAAACAAAAAAGGCCGCCTTGTGGCGACCTCATCTGATACTGGCTTATGTGACTACGCTTATTTGGTCAGTTCAGCTGACAGGTAAGCACCATTATCTACGCGTGCACCGGTGATTTTATAAGAGGCACCGGCCTGTTTAGCCTGAGCTGCGATTTTAGCTTCTGCACCATCCAGGGTTGAAGCGGAAGCGGTGATGCTTTGCGCGAAGCTGCCGAAAGAAACCAGTGACAGGGCTGCAACTGCAACGAAAGTTTTGATAGATTTCATGGTCAATTCCTCAGAGATAATTTTTAAGTTGTGAGGCGTTTTGCCCCGATGTGAGAAAGAATAGACCTGTGAAGCGGAGAGTAAAAGCTGAGGGTTTTGCTGAAAACATTCAAAAAAACTGATTATCCTTTGTGTGATCAGTTTCACCATTCTGACGTCACGCGCTACACCCTTAACATTTCCTGCTATCACCTGCAGAAACCATTGCATTGATCACCATTTCCCTGCACGGTATCTGGTTTTAACCTATTTATTTATCAGGGAATTATTTATGAATTCTATCGTCACCTCTCCAGTTACTTATTCATCAAACGGCGCAACATTAGTCGGTTCTCTGGTTTATCAGGATGGCATCAATCATCCACGCCCTGGTGTGGTGATGGCCCCGAACTGGATGGGTGTCACCACGATGGCCGAAGAAGTGGCAGCAAAGATCGCCGCACAGGGTTTTGTGGTACTGGTGGCGGATCTCTATGGTGAAGGCCAACGCCCGACCAACGGCGAGGAAGCCGGTAGCATGATGATGGCGGTGAAAGACACCCCGGCAGAAGTGGCGCGTATGCAGGCAGCCCTGACGGCGCTTCAGCATCAAGAGCTGGCACCAGTGGCGGCAGATAAACTGGCAGCGATTGGTTTCTGTTTTGGTGGCCACTGCGCGCTGGAGCTGGCACGCAGCGGTGCTGATATCAAAGCGGCAGTTTCCTTCCACGGCACGCTGGATAGCAAAGGCGACTATGCCATTGATGGCATCAAAGGCAGCGTACTGGTGCTCGACGGTGCCGCCGATCCGCTGGTACCGCGTGAACAACTGAGCGAATTCGCCCGTGAGATGAGTGCGAAGCAGGTTGACTGGCAGCTGGTCAGCTATGCCGGAGCAGTGCACTCTTTCACCGATCCGTCGGCAAGCAATCCGGGTGTCGCGCAATACCACCCGCAGGTGGCTGAACGTGCATTTAAACGCATGTTCGCGCTGTTCGCCGAAACCTTCTAATCCTTATTTCATCAGTACCTGAAACTGTGGATTAAATTCATCGAAGATGGGCAATGCCGCAGCACCCAATGCTGCGGTATCGCTGCCTGTCATCCCGGTTTTCAGCCGTGAACCCGTCAGATAGCGTCCGCGCACCGATTGATATAACGGCGGCAAGCGCTGGATGATTTTATCCAGCAGCGTGGCGGGCATCATGCCGCCAATAATCACGCTCTCAGCATCGAAAACGCACTCCAGCATATTAATCGCCTGCCGCAACGGCCCCAGCGCGTTGTCGATCCAGCGATCAAACAATGCCGGGTCCACCTCCAACAGATCGTCAGGCAGCGCGCTCATCGGATCCAGCCCGCAAAACTCATAGGCCGCCTGCAACGAGACATAACGCTCCAGACAGCCCTGGTTGCCGCAATAGCATGGACGTCCCCCCGGTTCGATCACGATATGCCCCACTTCCCCGGCGTTGTGCGCATGGCCGGTATAAATATGGCCATCGGTGAAAATACCCGCCCCGAGCCCGGTACCGATATACAGGTAAATAAAGGAGTTGAGCTGCCGCGCGACGCCGTGGAAACGCTCGCCGATGGCGGCCACCGTCGCATCATTCTCCAGCGTCACCGGCAAGCCGCTCATGGCCGCCAGTTCAGCCTCGATATCCACCTTTTCCCAACCGTTCAGTGTGGTGGGTCCGACCGATGAAATGCCTTCGACACCAAAAGGGCCAGGCATCACCACACCAATGCCCAGCACCTTATGCCAGCGCTCACCCAATTGGGTTTTGATCTCCGCCAGCACCTCAGCAATGCGCGCTAAAGTGGCACCGGGTTGGGGCTTTTGCACCAGAATAAGGCGACGAAAATGAATCTCACCGGTCAAATCCACCAGCACAATCAATAACGTCTGATGATCGAGATGAATGCCGATCGACCAGGCGCTGGCCGGGTTCAGCGTCACCGGAATGGCCGGTTGCCCCCGTCCCTGCTTGCGTGGCTGGCGGCTGGCGAGCAGCTCTGCCTCTTCCAGTTCCGCCACGATGTTTGACACCGTTTGCGGCGTTAGCGCGGTCAGCCGTGCCAGCTCGGCACGCGTCAGTTCGCCATGCAGGCGAATGGCTTCGATGATCACGCGGCGGTTGTGCGCACGCGCATGTTCCAGATTGGTTCCCGAGGTTCTCATCGTACTCCCTTAGCTCTTAAGCGCATCGGCATCAATATCTATGATCGGCCACACATTTTCCATGCTGTTCACCTGACAGATGCAAAAATCTGTGCAGAGTTAAGCGCAGTAGTCGCCGGGATTTCTACCCTGGCACGTCACTTGCTATAGCTAATCGATGTCAGCCGCAGCAATCTGACAACCTGTGCGCGTTATTAAATCAATCAAATTGATTTAATTAAACACCCTCTTTTTGCATTAAGGCGGAGAAAACCATGAAAACCCGATTCACCCCCACGCTGAAAGGATGTTTTGCAGCCCTGCTGTTAGCGAGCGCGGGAAGCGCCTCAGCGGCCACCACGCTCAATGCGCTGTTTATGACTCAGGCCGCTTACAGTGAAAACGACATTCGCGCCATGACCCAGGAATTTGAAAAAGCGCACCCGGATGTGCAGGTTAATCTGGAGTTTGTTCCTTACGAAGCGTTGCACGACAAAATCGTCGCAGCGCGCGGTGCCGGTGGTAACGGCTATGACGTGGTGTTGTTTGATGCCATCTGGCCTGCCGAGTTTACCCGCTTTGATTTACTGCAAGACGTAAGCAGCCGCATCACCCCGGAAGAAAAATCACAAATCTTCCCTGGCGCGATGAACACAGTGGTGTTCAAAGGCAAAACCCTCGGCATGCCGTGGATCCTCGATACCAAATATCTCTACTACAACAAAGCCATGCTGGAAAAAGCCGGTATCACCACCCTGCCGCAAACCTGGCAACAGGTGATGGATGATGCCCGCACCATCAAGCAGAAAAATATTGTTAAATATCCGCTGGTATGGAGCTGGTCACAGGCGGAAGCGCTGGTGTGTGATTACACCACGCTGGTGTCCGGTTTTGGCGGCAAGTTCTATCAGAATGGCAAACTCGATTTCTCCAGCCCGGCCTCGTTACAGGCGGTGAAGCTGATGAAAAGCTCACTGGATGAGGGCCTGAGCAATCCGGCATCACGCGAATATCTGGAAGAAGACGTGCGTAAATCCTTCTCCAACGGCGATGCGGCTTTCGCACTGAACTGGACTTACATGTACAACATGGCGAACGATCCGAAGCAGAGCAAGGTTGCCGGCCAGGTGGGCATTATGCCAGCGCCGGGTGATGCGCCAGGCAAAGTGGGTGCCGTTAACGGCTCGATGGGTCTGGGTATCGCCAAAGGCAGCAGCCATGCGGAACAGGCCTGGCAATACATCAGCTATATGACGTCCCAGCCGGTACAGAATAAATACGCCACCCTGAGTCTGCCGATCTGGAAAAGCTCGTATCAGGATCCCGCCGTGTTGAAAAACCAGGAAAGCCTGATTGCTGCCGCAGATAAATCGCTGAACGTGATGTTGTCTCGCCCGGAAACCGCCGATTATTCCCGCCTGTCTAATACGCTGCAACAGCAATTACAGCAGGTACTGCTGGGCAGTGCGACGCCGGAAGCGGCGATGCAGGCGGTGGATAAAAGCGCGGCGCATCTGCATTAAGGAGTCAGTATGCTGAGTTTGCGTCAACGCGAACAGCGGCAGGCATGGGTGCTGCTGGCACCCATGTTACTGGTGATGCTGCTGCTCACCGCCTGGCCTCTGCTGCGCACCATCTGGCTCAGTTTCACCGATGCCGCCTTGATCGGCAGCGGTGAGGCACCTGCCTGGGTGGGACTGGATAACTATCTTTTTGCTCTCACCGATGCTGATTTTCAGTCTTCGCTCTGGCGCACGCTCTACTTCACCGTAGTGTCAGTCGCGATTGAAGGGGTGATTGGCGTACTGGTTGCCCTGCTGCTTAATCAGAAATTCATCGGTCGTAATTTCTTACGCGTGCTGGTCATTTTGCCGTGGGCGCTGCCCACCATCGTTAACGCCATGATGTGGCGACTCAACTTCAACCCGGATTATGGCAGCATCAATGCGCTGCTGACGCAGCTGGGGATTATTGATGGCTATCGCAGCTGGCTCGGTTCGCCGGATTCCGCTCTTAACGCTGTGATGTTAGCGGATATCTGGAAAAACTATCCGCTGGTCACGCTGCTGGTGCTGGCTGCACTGCAATCCATCCCTGAAGATTTGTATGAGGCGGCCCGACTCGATGGCGCATCGGCCTGGCGACGTTTCCGGGCGATTACCTTTCCGGCCATCGTCGGCCCTCTCAGCGTGGCGCTGGTGTTGCGTACTATCGATGCCTTTAAAATCTTCGACATCATTTACGTGATGACGCGTGGTGGCCCGGTCGATAGCACCAAAACCCTCAGCTTTTATGTCTACCAGGAGTCCTTCAGTTATCTGCGCGCCGGGAGTGGTGCGGCTTACGCCATCCTGATGACCCTGCTGTGTGCGGTGCTGATCATCATTTACATGTCGCTATTGTGGCGTCAACGTCGTCGTGGGAGTGCCTATGAAGGCTAAATTACGCGCGGTGGCGAAATACGTTGCCGCGCTGGTGGTCGCCATTTCGGTACTGGCACCGATGGGTTGGCTGTTTCTGATGAGCGTCAGTGCCACCAGCGACCTGACGCGCATACCGCTGGAATGGCTGCCACGCCAGTGGGACTTCACCCGCTACGGCAGGTTGCTGTCGCTGGCAGCCGATCAGCCTGGCACCCTGTTCCTGCACGCCCTCGGCAACAGCCTGATTGTCGCCACCGGGGCGACGGTGATTTGTCTGCTGCTGGCGATTCCGGCAGCGTTCAGCTTCTCTCGCTATCCGGGCCGTGACGGCTGGCTGTTTGCTTCCCTCGCCATTTACATGGTGCCGCCGGTCGCCTTTGTTTTACCGCTTTATTTCCTGTTGCAACATTTCGACCTGCTCAACACCCGCCCCGGTTTGATCATCGTTTATTGTTCGCTGATCTTACCTTTCCTCACCTGGATGCTAAAAAACCAGTTCGATGCCCTGCCGCAGGATATCGAACAGGCGGCACGCCTTGATGGTCTGCGTGTCTGGCAGGTGCTGCTGCGTATCACGCTACCGCTGGCGAAACCGGTGCTGGGTGCCGCAGCGCTGTTTGGCTGGTTACTGGCGTGGGACGAATTTTTCTATGCCCTGTTGTTCACCAGCAATATCGCGGCGCAGACCCTGCCGGTGACCATTGCCGGATTTACCGCCGGGCGTGCCACCGATGATGGTTTGGTCGCGGCAGTCGGCATTCTGGCTTCGGTGCCGCCGCTGTTTATTGCTATCTGGCTACAGAAAACCCTGGTCAGTGGACTTGCCAGCGGCGGGAGTAAGGGATGATCAGCACAACGGCTACCACCGCCACGCTGTATGTGGTGGGCAACATTAACGTCGATTTAATTATGGGCAATCTGGATCAGTGGCCGCAGCGCGGGACCGAAGTGATGGTCAAAAACAGCGAGCTGCGCCCAGGCGGTTCGGCGGGCAACTGCGCGCTGGCGCTGGAAGCAATGCAGGTGCGCCACCGTGCCATCGCCAACCAGGGTGACGATGGCCTCAGCCAATGGCTGGCCGGTTATTTCCCGCACAGCGCCGCGTACTGGCCACGTAGCCAGTGTGAAACCTCGCTCACCGTCGGCGTCACACATTCCGATCATGAACGTTCGTTTATCAGTAATCACGGCCATATTGTGCAACTGACGGCGCAGCAGGTGCTGGAACAGCTGCCGGAGCAGGCGGCAGAGGGTGATATCGTGCTGCTGTGCGGCACCTTTCTCTGCCTGCATCTTTACGATGAATATCCTGCCCTGCTGTGTGAACTCCGTCAGCGCGGATACCTGATCGCCGTGGATACCGGCTGGCCGCCACAAGGCTGGACGATTCAGGTCAAGCAGGACATCACGCGCTGGTTGCCGCAGTGCGACTGGCTGCTGCTGAACGAGGTGGAAACCCTCGGGCTGGGGGCGGCGGAATCGTTAGACGCCAGTGCGATGCAGCTCACGCAGCAACTCAGCGGACGCGGCGGCTGCGTGGTGAAATGCGGTGAACAGGGCGCACGCTGCTGGTTACACGATCGCAGCCTGAACCAGCCAGCTCAGCCGGTCACCGTGGTCGATACCATTGGTGCTGGCGACAGTTTTAACGCCGGTTTTCTTACCGCGCTGCTGCATCAGCAGGATACCGCCCAGGCACTACGGTGGGGGATCGCGGTGGCCGCGCTGGCAATCAGCACCGCCCCACGACGTTACCCCACCTGGCAAAAACTCCAATTTTCGGCAAAGGAACAGTAATTATGGCCAGTGTTGAACTGATCAAAGTCGCCAAACGCTACGGCAAGCAGTCGGTGCTGCATCCGCTCGATCTGACCATTCCTGATGGCAGTTTTACCGTGCTGGTAGGGCCTTCCGGTTGTGGCAAATCGACGCTGTTGCGTCTGCTGGCCGGGCTGGAGAGCCTGTCCGAAGGGGCTATTCTGATGGACCAGGTGCAGATCAACGATCGCGATCCTGCTGACCGGGATATCGCCATGG
Source organism: Pantoea cypripedii (assembly GCF_002095535.1). Lineage (NCBI taxonomy): Bacteria > Pseudomonadati > Pseudomonadota > Gammaproteobacteria > Enterobacterales > Erwiniaceae > Pantoea > Pantoea cypripedii. Next base: position 93,243 of record NZ_MLJI01000003.1, on the reverse strand, counting down.
TGTTTCAAAGCTACGCGCTTTATCCGCATCTGACGGTGGCTGAAAACCTCGCCTTTCATATGCAGGTGAAAAAGGTCAAACGTGAGGAGCAGCAGAGCAAAATCCAGCGTATTGCGGCGATTCTTGGCATCGACCAGCTATTACAACGCTACCCGCGGGCGCTGTCAGGTGGGCAGCGGCAACGTGTGGCGATGGGTCGGGCGATGGTGCGCAATCCACAGGTATTTTTGTTCGATGAGCCGCTGTCAAACCTTGATGCCCAATTGCGTATGGAGCTGCGCGCCGAGATTAAATCGCTGCATCAGCGTTTCAAAACCACCATGGTGTATGTCACGCACGATCAGGTGGAAGCGATGACGCTGGCGGATCAGATTGTGGTGATGCAGGCGGGCCATATTGTGCAACAAGGTGCCCCGCTGGCGATTTACGATCGCCCGGCCAATACCTTCGTGGCGCGTTTTATTGGTTCGCCACCGATGAACCTGTTACCGGCGCAGCTGATTGCGCACGACGGCGTGCCGGGTGTGCAATGTCAGGATTTATGGCAGCCGTTACCCGAGCGCTGGCATGGTGTGGCCCGTGAACGCGACGGTGACATTGTCACCATTGGTGTACGCCCGCATGACCTGCGCGAAGTCAGTAATGGCGCACCGGCACAGGTTAACGTGGTGGAGATCACCGGAGAATCTACCCTGCTGCACCTCGACTGGCATGGTCACGCACTGCATATGCAGATTGCCGGACGCCATGCCGCCAGCAGCGGTGATGCGCTGATGCTTGGTTTTAATAGCGAGAAAATACATCTTTTTGATAGTGAAACCGGCTATCGTTTAAACGAATCCAATAGCTTAAAATAAAAAAGCCACCCTCAAAATGAGGGTGGCGAAATAAAATTCTAATTTTATATACCCTAAATAATTCGGGTTGCAGGAAGGCGGCAAGCGAATGAATCCCCAGGAGCTTACATTAGTAAGTGACTGGGGTGAGTAAGCGCAGCCAACGCATCTGCAACCCGAAGTATGACGGGTATATGCATAACAACGATGATTTCGTGAATCCTCTTTCCTTAAGCATTGCACGATTTACTATTTTACCTTTTCATCAGCTTTCGTCTGTCTTCTCTGTTTAAAGAAAATGTAAAAGCCTTTTCACTATTTAACAGACTGACGACAGTTACCATGTCTTACCAATATTAAACTGGAACTGCTCAGACTTATCGCCTTCATATTTCTTGATCGGCAACGCATAAGAGAACACCAGTGGACCCAGCGGCGATTGCCATTGTAATGCCAGACCGCTGGAAACGCGGATCTCACTCGGATCGCCATAATCAGGAATACCCGCTGCGCGTGTTGCTGCGGTATTTTCCCATTTGGTGTCCCACACCGTACCGGCATCGACAAATAACGAAGTACGCAGCGAACTTTCATAGCGCTCGCTAACAAACGGGGTCGGCACAATCAGTTCAGCACTGGCGATCGCCATGGCGTTACCGCCCACTGCATCGTCTGACTTCTTAACTGCACAATCGCTGTAGCTGCTTTCACTACCCGTACAGCTGTAATACGCGGCTTTCGGACCAATGGTGTTGGAAGAGAAACCACGCACTGAGCTGGAACCACCGGCGTAGAAGTTGTCGTAGAACGGCACATCTTTGCCACCCAGACCATCGGCGTATCCCGCCTTGGTACGTCCCATCAACACCCAGCGATGATCGCTACTCAGCGGCAGATAGGCGTTGGCACTGACTGTGCTTTTGTAATAACTGTTTGTCGAACCGGGAACAGTCACTTTGGTGTTAAAGCCCGCCGTCACACCTGACGTCGGGAAGAAGCCACGGTCAAGGGAGTTATAACTCCAGCCCACATTCCAGAAAACATCATTGGCGGTGAGGGATTCGGAGCTGGTTGAGTAATCATCGTCATCATCTTCGTCAGTTTCGATAACTTTAGGATGGATACCCACAGAACCCAGATAACGCCACATCGATACCTGCGGAGCCATATTGCTGACGCGGTTATAAACGTAATCCAGCCCGGTATTAATACTGTTATTTTCGCTGATCGGGAAACTTAAAGTGGTACCCGCCCCTAAACTTTTCAGCGTATATGCTGAGAGATCATCATCGTCGGCTTTATAATCGTTATAGAACAATTTGCCGCCAAGACTGACGCCGTCCACGGTGAAGTACGGGTTGGTGGCTGAAACTTCAACATAGGTCTGGTAATCGTTTTTGGTGCCGCTAAAGCCAACGGTATTCCCGGTGCCCATCCAGTTATCCTGGCTGACGCCCAGCTGGAAGCTCACGCCGCTGTCGGTACCATAACCGACACCAATGTTGAAGGTGCCGGTATTGCGCTCTTTGACCTTGTACACCACGTCAACCTGATCCGGAGTGCCTGGCACGCGCTGGGTATCGACATCCACCGTTTCGAAATAGCCGGTACGGTTGAGGCGTGCTTTGCCCTGATCCACCAGATTATTGGCCAGCCATGAACCTTCCATCTGGCGCATTTCGCGGCGCAGCACCGAATCTTTCGAGGTGTCATTACCTTCAAAGCGTACTTTGCGCACATAGAAACGACGACCCGCGTCCACGTTGACGTGCAATTTTACCGTCTTGTCGGCGTCGTTAATTTCTGGCTGGGTGCTGACCTGCGGGAATGCGTAACCATAACGGCCGAGCAGGTCCTTGATAGCATTTTCATTCTGAGTGATCTGCGCACCGCTGTACAAACCCCCTTTCGGGATTTGCGCCAGTTTTTCGATCTCAGCAGAATGTCCGGCTAAATCGCCGGTCACGGTCACGCCGCTGACATGATAGACATCGCCTTCGTTAATATTAACGGTGATATAAATCCCTTTGCGATCGGGCGTTAAACTGACCTGAGTGGAATCAATATTAAAACGCGCATAACCACGATCGAGATAAAAACTGCGCAGCGATTCGAGGTCGCCGGAAAGTTTTTCTTTCTGATATTTCTGGTCGGCAATGAAATTCCACCACGGGACGTCATCACGCAGCTGGAAACGTGATATCAGTTCATCATCGGAAAAGGCGTGATTACCAACGATGTTAATCTGCTGAATTTTCGCCGAGACACCTTCGGTAAAGATAAATTTCAGATCGACTCGGTTGCGCGGCAGCGGTGTAACCACTGCTTTAACGCTGGCGGTATATTTGCCGACGCTGTAGTAAAAATCTTCCAGCCCCTTTTCAATCGACGAGAGCATGGTGCGGTCCAGCGCTTCACCCACGCGGACACCGGTTGCATCCAGGTTCTGTTTTAGCTGTTCTTCTTTAATCGCTTTGTTGCCGGAGAATGAGATGCTGGCAATCGCCGGACGTTCTTTCACCTTAATCAGCAGCGTGTCGCCATCACGCAACACCTGTACATCTTCAAAGTTGCCGGTAGCAAACAGGGCACGAATGGTATTTTTGATGTCGTCATCATTGACACGGTCGCCGACGCGCAGCGGCATGCTCAGCATCGCCGCACCCGGTGCGACACGCTGTAATCCATCAAAATGAATATCCCTGAGGGTGAAATCATCTGCACCAAAGGCAGTGGTGGTTACCATGAAAAGTAACCCGGTTAACATCTTTTTCATCTGCTATGAGCCTGCCGCTATTCCTGTGCCTGTTGCGAATGCCTTGATTCCCGCACCACAAAAAATGGGCTGAACACATGGTTCAGCCCATCGGTAGTGGCGTTATGTTCCGGAAAAAAGACCGCGTAGCCAAAGGTAAATTCATCGCAACAGGCCGATTTTCGGTTATTTTACAATAAGCTGAAAATCCACTGCTTAAATCACATCAGAAGAATTACGCCAGGCAAACAATTAACTTTCCGCCGCCGTCTGGAAGGAGCGACGGTTGATGCTGGTTAACACCACCAGCACGGCCATTAATCCCCACTCGACAATCAGGGTGCCGGTAATCGCCGACAGATGATTGCCATGCAGATAGAGCTGGGTAAACACGCTACCCAGTAACATCGGCCCTAAACCCAGCGCCGACTGTTGCACCGTTGACAGCATCGCGCTCCCCGCGCCAGCCTGATGATGCGGCACGCCGGTCATGCCAATACGATAAAAGGTGCTGACAATAAACGATTGTCCAAAGCCGATCAGTACGGTGGAAGGGATCAACGTCATCACGCCCACATTGGGCCAGGCATATTGCAGGGTAGCGATCAGCGCCAGTATCCCCAGCATCTGAATGGTGCAACCGGTCAATAATGTGACACGTTTCCCGCGCCTTTCGACCATGCGCGTGCTTTGCAACGAGCCGATAAAATAGGCGATCCCCAGCGCGATAAAGGCGTTGCCTGACTGGAAAGCGCTCAGCCCCAGACCGGATTGCAGCGTCAGCGCCACCGCAAACATAAAACCACTCCAGCAGGAGAAGAACAGCACCGCCATGGTTAAGCCAAAACGCACCCCCGGCAGACGCATCAGCGAAGGCGGCAACAACGGCGCACCCTGTGCGGCTTCGAGGCGCAAAGAACTTTGACGCAGGCGATGCAGAAACAGCGGGAACAACGCCAGCAGCAAAATGCACGGCCATGACCAGTGCAGCACCGGCCCCAGCGCCAGAGCCAGCATCAGGCACCCTACCGCACCTGCCAGCAGCAGCGTGCCATTGACGTCAATGGCAACGCGCTGGTTATTGTGCGTTTCCGGCACAAAACGTCGCGCGGTCAGCAGCACAAACAGGCAAATCGGCAGGTTGATCAGAAACACGCTGCGCCAGCCATAACCGCCGATGTCCGCCTTGATCAGAAAGCCCCCCAGCACCTGGCCGACAATAAACGCCAGCCCGCCAATACCCCCATACAGACCAATGGCACGCGCATGTGCCCGCCCCTTCAGGGTGACATGTAAGGTGGCGAGGATTTGCGGCACGATAAATGCAGCACCCACCCCTTGTAACGCGCGGGCGAACATCAGCATGCCGACATTGTTGGCGATACCACACAGCAGTGAGGCAATGCCAAAGGTCCAGACGCCTGCCAGGAACACCCGGCGGCGGCCATAGTTATCCCCCAGACGGCCCCCCATCGCCAGACAGATGGCGAAGGCAATGCCGTAAACTGCCACAATCAGCGCCAGTTCAATTGGCGTGGCGCGCAGGCTATGCGCCATGGCGTCAAGCGCAACGTTGACGATGGAAAAGTCGATCATAGGCAGAAGCTGCCCGGAAAGCAGGACCACCAATCCTGCCCGTTGAAGTTGCGATGTATGCATCGGTTTTGCCCTTGTTTTTGTGTGCAGTGGAGCATAGCATTACCCAACCATTAAACGGGTACCAGTGCTTGTTTATCATGGTATAAATACTACCCGTCTTGTCAGGAGTTCCGCTGATGATTACCGCGCAACTGGCCAGCAACACCGCCAATCACAACCGTAAATTACTCGGCACTTTTCTGCGCACACGCCGGGAAAGCCTCGATCCGAACCGGCTGGGACTGCCGCGCATGCGCCACCGTCGCACGCCGGGTTTACGTCGGGAAGAAGTGGCCCAGCTGGCCGATGTGGGTGTTACCTGGTACACCTGGCTGGAACAGGGGCGCGATATCAAGGCCTCGCCGAAAACCCTCACCGCCATCGCCACGGCGTTGCAATGCAACGATGTGGAGACTCAGCATTTGTTCTCCCTTGCCGGGCATATTCTGCCCTCGGTGCGCGAGGTTGCCGCCTGCTGCAAAATTGCCGAGCACAATCAGCAAATGCTGGATGCTATCCAGTTACCGGCGATCATCGAAACACCGCGTTTCGATATCCTGGGTTATAACGCCGCCTGGTGTCAGTTGATGGGGGTGAATATGGCGGAGATCTCACTGGAGGATCGCAACTGCATCTGGCTGGCGTTCAATCATCCCGGCTGGCGTGCAGCGATGGCGGACTGGGAAGAAGTGATGCCGCAAATGGTAGCAATGTTTCGCGGACAAATGGGCGAGCATCTCGGCGATCCTCACTGGGAAAGTTTTCTGGCCCGCCTGCTCGCCAGTTCCGATGAGTTTGGCCGGACCTGGCAGCGTTATGAATTGGGTAAAGTGGAAAATCGCGTGAAGCGTTTTCACCGCGCCAGCGTGGGTGAAATGACGTTGCGCCAGAACAACTGGTGGTCGGCCTCACGCAACGGTGACCGTTTGCTGGTTTATGTGCCTGACGATGCCGCCAGTGCGGCGTCATTGCAGCAGTTAATCGCTCAGGGTTAGCATGCGCCCTGGTCGTGGTTTTCTTACCACTGCGACCACAAGTTCCAGCAGCGCCAGCAGCACCAGCGACCAGACAAACGCGTTTTTGCCTGCGGTCACCAGCAGCCAACCGCCGAAAACCGGAAAACCAAATATGCCGACAAAATATGACACCACAAACCATGTCAGGGCGGCGTGGCGATCCGGCGGCGGTGAGTCGTTAACCGCCCAGGTCTGAATCACCGGATAGAGCAGACCATAACCGGCACCGGTCAACATCCCGGCCGCAATCTGGAATGCCGGATGGATTGCCAGCCCCAGCAGACAAATCAACCCCGCAATCAGGCACCCCAGCAACCCCACCATCAGTGGCAAGCGTGGCCAGCCAGGTAAACGCCGCACCAGCAACAGGCGGGCGACCACGGCAGTCACCGCGTGGACGGTGAAAAAAGTGCCTGCGCTGGCGTGGGTTCCTGCCGTCAGAGACACCTGAAACGCCATCATGCCGGAGAACACCGCCCCACCGAGACCGACCATCATCACCGGGCGCAACGCGGCTCCCGTCACCAGCGCAGGCAACTTCCGCACCCAGGGGCGCAAAGCCCGTTCAACGCCTGGTCGCGGTTCCCTGGAGCCAAAGATCAGCAGCAGCAGGCAAGCCACACCCCCCATCGCGGCGACACAAAGAAACGTCGTTTGCAACGATAATCCCGCGTACACCATCCCCGCCCCCAGCAACACCGGGCTGCCGCAAATCCCGGTCATCTGAAAGGCGCTAAACAGCGTAAAGCCGGACCCGCGCTCAGCATCAGTCAGACGCTCCGATAACGCCAGCGGTGCGGCAAGGTAAAACATGCCCCACCCCAGCCCCATCAGCAGCGTTGCCACTCGGGGCAGATAATTCGGATTCAGACCGGGCAGGTTGCCCAGCAGCACATATCCTCCGGCCAGCACCAGTGCAGCCACTGCGGCCAGCCTGGCCGCATCAATTCTCCCGGCACACCAGCCGACCAGCGGGACGCCCATCAGCGTGCCAACCAATGCCACGCTGAGGGCATTTCCGGTATCAATATCACTGCCACCCTGGGCATGGAACCAGGCAGAAATCAGGAAAGTGCCGCCGTATCCTCCAGCGGTAAACAACGTTCCCAGCAGGATAAATGGCAGAGAGGTGCTACGCATGTTTATTCCCCTCCCTGAGTGGCGGCGATAGCGGATAGCAGTGGAGACATTGACCTCAGCGTTTTCACCGCCTGCGCCAGGCGCTGGCCGACATAAACCATTTCATCTTCGTTATTAAATCGCCCGATCCCGATACGCACACTGGCCTGTATCTGCGCATTGCTGGTCCCGATAGCCTCAAGTACATGAGACGGGGCCTGGCGGGCGGATGTGCAGGCTGATCCGGAAGACAGGGCAATGTCTGGCAGTTCGAGCAGCAGCGAGCTGGCATCAACGCCAGAGAAAGCAATGTTGAGCAAACCAGGTAAACAGGCATCGGGATGACCATTGACCTGCGTATCCGGGATCGTTTCTACAAGGCTGTGTTTCAGCTGGTTGCGTAAATTGCGTAGTCGTTCCGACTCTGCGGGTAAATAATCCATTGCCAGCTTTGCTGCATAGCCAAAACCGACGATTCCCGGCACATTCAGCGTGCCGGAACGCAATCCCCATTCATGCCCACCGCCGACAATCAACGGCGAGAGTTGCAAACGCGCATCTGCTGTATTGATGTAGAGTGCACCGATACCTTTCGGCCCGTATATTTTGTGGGCAGAAACAGCGGCCAGACTGATGTGCATACGCTGCACATCAAGCGCAATTTTGCCAAACGCCTGGGTCGTGTCGGTGTGAAACAGAATGCCCCGTTCATGACACAATGCGCCGATTGCCGTGATATTTTGCAGCGTGCCGATTTCATTATTCGCCGCCATGATCGAAACCAGCGCGGTATCGGGTCTGATCGCCTCCATCAGGGCGTCGGGGCTGATGATGCCGTCAGGTTGCGGCTGAAGATAAGTCACCGTCATGCCGCGAGCAGCGAGACGTTCACAGCAATCCAGCACCGCTTTATGCTCTATCAGCGAGGTAATGATGTGCCCTTTGCCTGGCTGAAATTGCAGTCCGGTCAGCGCCAGATTGATCGCTTCCGTTGCTCCAGAGGTGAAAATGATATCGGCCGGGCTGGCGGCATTTAGCATGCTGGCGATAACCGCCCTGGCCTGTTCCACGGCCTGGCGGGCTTCCCAGCCGAAGCAATGGCTGGTGCTGGCCGCATTGCCATACTTGTGGGTTAGCCAGGGCATCATGGCCTGCAAAACCTGAGGGTCGAGTGCCGTAGTGGCGTTGTTATCCAGATAAATGGGGTGGGAAGCGCTATACATGATGATCTCCTTGCTCATGCATGAGGGACTGATGGCATTTCCTGTACCAGCGGTCGGGGAGTGATCCACTCTCCCTGACTAATGAGACCTGACACATCCACCAGATTAAGGCGAATGCTGGCGGATACGCCCAGCAGATGGCTGAGCTGGAGTCCACGCACATACGCCAGGCTTTCGGACCAGGCACACGGCTCAAAGAACACTTCCAAACGAGAATCCTGGCCGTAACCGTTATCAGCAGCCCGCGCAAAATATTCTGTGGTAATAGCGGCGCAGGTGAGTTTTTGGCTTGATTCGGGCGCGTCAACTGACCCACTGCGCATCCTGCGGACAAGCCTTTCCGGTAATTCCTGGGTGTTGAGGGTATGCGTCAGATGCTGCCGGGCGGAATCCTCATGTATCGCGTGAATATCACTGAGCGCGATGCGGTGTTTTTCCGCCACGGGCAAAAAAATGTGCTGGATTGATGGATGCAGATGGCTTAACCGGGGATGCCGTTTTTGGCTGTTGGTGAGATTTTCTGCCAGGAACTGGAGACGAAAAATACCCTGGTGATCGAAGGCAACAGAAAGACCTGGCAGCGGTTTGCCGCTATCCAACACCTGCCTTGCCAGGTGTAAGGCCGCGTCGAATGCCCGCAGTTGTGCTTCGACGACGATATTCCCATGAGTATCCCGGCTAGCACGCGAATTTCCCGCGAGGATACAGAGACCTGGCTGTTTCAAATCCATATGATCGATTTCCTTGTGCGTTTATGGCGTCATACCACCGTCGGGTCTGTCGGCAGACCCGTCCCTGACCGACTCAATGTTTTGTCAGTGCTATGGATGAAAGTCCAGGTGTCCGGGAAATAGTCAGGAAAAAATCAGGCAGGGAAGTTCTCAGATATTCGTCATCGGCGGGGATTCAGGCGCTTTCAGGGTGAGGCCACATCAACCATTACCTCACCCCTCTCCCAACACTCGGGAGTATGTTTGCGCGTGACTAGCCCCCATGTTTTGCCCGTTGCAGCGCATGGCGGAATTGCCTTACGTCATGCGGGAACCAGCAACGGCGCGACAGGGGCACATCTTCGTCTACCGCTTCTGGTAGCGGGAGTCTCTCCAGCGTACCGCGATTGCAAATCGCCCGCGCTAAGGTCGCTGGCGGAACCCCCAGATAGCGTGCCATTTCCGGCAACGTCATGACTGAGTTACGCATCATAACCTCCTCTCATCTGTGATTTGATCTCCATGGTTGAGCCATCAGATATAAGTTTTATTGATTTGCGTCAGAATAGAATTTAATTCGGAACAAAAAATAACCAATACGCGCTTTGCGGTGAGCGATGTAAAAAATGTCTGACCCGCCGCACAGAATCGTCTTCACCTCCTGCCGTGTTGCACCAAAAGTGAACTACGCTGCACAAATGTTGATCTGTTGTTAATTCACTCCGCCGTCATTTCGCAGGTTTTCTGCGCCCTGCGGCATTGGCACGCGTTCTGCATTGTTATTCAACTAACAGGATGTCAGCCGATGACAGCCCGCTAACACGGAGGCCGCGATGACTGCAAAACCCGAATTGATCGCCCGCATTGAAGCCAGTTTCAACCAGCAGACGCCCAGCGCCCGGCGCATTGCCAGCTGGTTACTGACGCACAGCGCACAGATTCCGTTTGAAACGGCGGACAGCATCGCGCACGCCACCGGCACCACCGGCATCACCGTGGGCCGCTATCTGCGCAAACTCGGTTATCGCAACCTCGACGATGTGAAAAAAAGCCTGCGCGACCTGCCTGCCATCCCCTATCAGGCCTGGGGCATGAACGAGCGCCTTGACGCCTGGCAGCAGCAAAATCATTTACCGCGTCGTTCGCAACAGTCGCTGGATCTGGAGCTGGATGCCATCCAGCACGTTTATCAACTGGCGCAGAGCGAAGTCTTCCAGCGCGTGGTGCAGCAACTCACCCACGCCGATGCGGTGTTTGTTCTCGGCATTCAGTCCACGCGTGGTATCGCCAACGCCTTTTTCAGCCATCTGGAATATTTGCGTCCACGCGTCAGCTACGCCGAGGGGCTGTCTGGCAGCTGGGTGGAATCACTCAATTCAGGTTTTGAGCGCCCCTATGTGGTGATTACCGATACGCGCGCTTACTCCGCCATCGCACGCCAGTATTGTCGCGTCGCCAGCGAACAACAGGTTGGGCTGGCGTTGATCACCGATATCTGGTGCCCGTGGGCGCGGGACTATCCGCTGGATTTATTGCAGGTGAAAACCGATACCGGCCACTTCTGGGATTCGCTGGCACCGATCTCCTGCCTGTTTAATCTGCTGCTCTCGGGTGTGGTCGATCAACTGGGCGATGGCCTTGCCACCCGCCTGGCGACCAATCGCCAGTTGCAGCAGGAATTTGGTCAATTTGAACGTTAAGGATTGCTATGTCTGACAATTGTGAACTGGTCGATCTCGCGCAGCATTTTCCTGAGTTGCTGATCGATCTGAAATACGCCACGGACGATAACATCACCGGACGCCCCATCTACCGCGAAGCGCGCTGCCTGCTGCATCCCGACGCCGTTGCCGCGCTGGAAAAAAGCCTCGCCATTGCCGCGCTGGCCGGTCTGCAACTGCGCATCTATGACGCTTATCGTCCGCGCCAGGCGCAGGCGTTGCTGTGGCAAGCCTGTCCCGACCCGCAATATGTCGCCGATCTCACCCTCGGTTCCAATCACAGTCGTGGCGTCGCCATCGACCTCACGCTGATGGACCCACAGGGGCAGATCCTCGATATGGGTGCGGGTTTTGATGAGATGCATGAACGTTCTCATCAGTACCATCCTTCCGTGCCGGTTGCCGCACAGCGTAATCGTTTGTTACTCAACGCGATTATGTTTGGCGGCGGCTTTGTTGGCATGAGCAGCGAATGGTGGCATTTCGAACTACCTGATGCGCTGCGTTACCCGCTGCTGGACGATCGTTTTTCCTGTTACGACAACACCTTTCTTTAATGTTAACTGGAGCTTTGCGATGAAGACGACACACCTGTTCCGTTCGCTGTTACGCCCGGCCCTTTTGACCAGCGCGCTGGCACTGGCTTTACCTGCTGCCGTGCAGGCCGCTGTGCCTAAAGACATGCTGGTGATCGGCAAAGCCGCCGATCCGCAAACCCTCGATCCGGCGGTCACCATCGATAATAACGACTGGACCGTGACCTACCCGGCCTATCAGCGTCTGGTGCGCTACAAAACGGTGGATGGCAAAGGGTCTACCGAAGTAGAAGGTGATCTGGCCGCCAGCTGGCAGGCCTCAGCAGACCAGAAAATCTGGACTTTCAAACTCAAAGATAACGCCAAATTTGATGATGGCAGCGCCGTCACCGCCGATGCGGTGAAAGCGTCGTTTGAACGTCTGCTAAAAATCAAACAAGGCCCGGCAGAGGCTTACCCGGCTGACCTGAAAATTGACGTGGTCGATCCGCATACAGTGACGTTTACCCTCAGCCAGCCTTTCGCCCCGTTCCTGTATACCCTGGCGAATGATGGTGCCTCGATCATTAACCCGGCGGTGTTGAAAGCGCACGCTGATGATGATGCCCGTGCTTATCTGGCGGAGCATACCGCCGGTTCTGGCCCATTTATGCTGAAAAGCTGGCAGAAAGGCCAGCAGCTGGTGCTGGTGCCGAACCCGCATTACGCCGGAGCCAAACCGGCGTTTAAACGCGTTTCGGTAAAAATTATTGGTGAAAGCGCCTCGCGCCGTCTGCAACTGTCACGTGGCGATATCGATATCGCCGATTCACTGCCGGTCGATCAACTCACCGCCCTGAAACAGGAAGGCAAAGTCGAGGTAGCGGAATATCCGTCGCTGCGCGTGACTTACCTCTACCTCAACAACGGTAAGGGGCCGATGAGTCAGGTCGATCTGCGTCGTGCCGTCTCCTGGGCGACTGATTATCAGGGCATGGTAAAAGGCATTCTCAGCGGCTACGGTAAACAGATGCGCGGCCCGATCCCCGAAGGGATGTGGGGTTACGATGCCTCCGCCATGCAATACAGCATGGATGAAGCGAAAGCCAAAGCCGCGCTGGACAAAGTACCGCAGAAACCCACCAGCCTGACTTTCCTCTATTCGGATAACGATCCTAACTGGGAGCCGATTGCCCTCTCGACCCAGGCCAGCCTGAGTAAGATTGGCGTCAACGTGAAGCTGGAAAAACTGGCGAACGCCACCATGCGCGAGCGCGTTGGCAAAGGGGATTACGACATCGCCATCGGTAACTGGAGCCCGGACTTCGCCGACCCCTATATGTTTATGAACTACTGGTTCGAGTCGGATAAGAAAGGCCTGCCGGGCAACCGTTCCTTCTATGAAAACGCTGAAGTGGACAAGCTGATGAAAAGCGCGCTGGCAACCACCGACCAAAAAGCCCGCACCAAAGATTATCAGCAAGCCGAGAAGATCGTCATCGACGAAGCCGCCTACGTTTATCTGTTCCAGAAGAACTACCAGCTGGCGATGAACAAGCAGGTCAAAGGTTATGTCTTTAACCCGATGCTGGAACAGGTGTTCAACATCGCCAGCATGAGTAAGTAAGCAACTTAACACACGGCGTCGGTAACGACGCCGTCAGGGAGCGCCGATGACACTCTGGCAAATTTTGCGCCAGCGCTGCTGGGGACTTGTCCTGGTGGTCGCTGGGGTCTGCGTGATCACCTTTATTATCTCGCACCTGATACCGGGCGATCCGGCGCGCCTGCTGGCCGGAGATCGCGCCAGTGAAGCGATTGTGCAGCATATCCGCCAGCAACTCGGGCTGGATCAACCGTTATGGGTGCAGTTCGGCCGCTATGTGATGGCCTTACTGCATGGCGATCTTGGCACCTCGATCCGCACCGGTCGTCCTGTGCTGGAGGAGATGCGCACCTTTTTTCCTGCCACGCTGGAACTGGCCTGCTGCGCGTTGTTGCTGGCACTGCTGATTGGCATTCCGCTCGGCGTGCTGTCGGCGGTGTATCGCAATCGCTGGCTGGACCATCTGGTCCGTCTGCTGGCTATCACCGGCATCTCGACCCCGGCCTTCTGGCTCGGGCTGGGGGTGATTGTGCTGTTCTACGGGCATCTGCAACTGTTGCCAGGGGGCGGACGGCTGGATGACTGGCTTGATCCGCCCGCGCGTGTCACCGGCTTTTACACTATCGATGCCCTGCTGGCAGGCGACAGTGAGGTGTTTTTCAATGCGGTGCAGCATCTGATTCTGCCCTCGCTGACGCTGGCCTTTGTTCATCTTGGCATTGTCGCGCGCCAGATTCGTGGTGCGATGCTGGAACAACTCAGCGAAGACTATATCCGCACCGCGCGCGCCAGCGGTTTACCGAACCGGGTGATTATCCTGCGTTACGCATTGCCGAACGCGCTGATCCCCTCAGTCACGGTACTGGGTCTGGCGTTGGGTGACCTGTTGTATGGTGCCGTGCTGACCGAAACGGTATTTTCCTGGCCCGGCATGGGCGCGTGGGTGGTGGCCTCCATCCAGGCACTCGATTTCCCGGCAGTGATGGGTTTTGCCGTGGTGGTGTCTTTTGTTTATGTGCTGGTCAATCTGGCGGTGGATCTGATCTACCTGTGGATCGACCCACGCATCGGTCGCGGAGGTGACGCATGATGATGACGGAAGTCGAACCGCGCGTCCGCAGCAATAAAGCCTGGCAGACCAGCCTGAAACGCACCTTCTGGCTGCTGCGCCAAAGTCCGCTGACCTTAGTGGGCGGGCTGATTATGCTGCTGATGTTATTGCTGCTGGTGCTGTCGCCGTGGCTGGCACCCTACGATCCCAACGCGCTGGACCTCACCGCCAGGTTGCAGGCCCCCTCCGCGCTGCATTGGTTTGGCACCGATGAAGTGGGCCGCGATCTGTTCAGCCGCGTGCTGGTCGGTAGCCAGCAATCGATGGTGGCGGGATTGATGGTGGTGGTGATTGCCGGAGGAATTGGCTCGCTGCTGGGTTGCTTTTCCGGCGTGCTCGGCGGGCGCGGTGATGCGCTGATCATGCGGCTGATGGATATCATGTTATCGATTCCGTCGCTGGTACTGACCATGGCGCTGGCGGCAGCGCTGGGGCCGAGCCTGATGAATGCCATGCTGGCAATTGCCATCGTGCGCATCCCGTTTTACGTGCGACTGGCACGCGGACAAACGCTGATCGTGCGCCAGTTTACCTATGTGCAGGCCGCACGCACCTTTGGTGCTTCACGCTGGCATCTGATCAGCTGGCATATCCTGCGCAACGCCCTGCCGCCGTTGATCGTGCAGGCATCGCTGGATATCGGCAGCGCGATTCTGATGGCAGCAACGCTGGGTTTTATCGGCCTTGGCGCGCAACAACCGACCGCTGAATGGGGAGCGATGGTGGCGGTCGGTCGTAATTACGTATTGGATCAATGGTGGTACTGCACCTTCCCCGGTGCGGCCATCCTGATCACTGCGGTTGGCTTTAACCTGTTTGGTGACGGCCTGCGTGACCTGCTCGACCCGAAAACGGGAGGACAACACTGATGGTGGCTTCGGTACTGGAAATGCGCGATGTGCAGTTAAGTTTCCCGATCTATCAGGGTGAAGTTCACGCGCTGAATCATGTGTCTCTCAACGTAGGGCGTGGCGAGATTGTCGGGGTGGTAGGCGAGTCAGGTTCCGGGAAATCAGTTACCGCAATGCTGGCCATGCGCCTGCTGCCTGAGGGACGTTATCGTGTGCCGCAGGGCGAGGTCACCTTACTCGGGGAGGATGTGTTACGCGCCAGCGAAAAACAGCTGCGTCAGTGGCGCGGCTCACGCGTGGCGATGATTTTTCAGGAACCGATGACGGCACTCAACCCGACCCGACGCATTGGTCGACAAATCATTGAGGTGATCCGTCATCACCAGGCACTGACGCGCAAAGCGGCACAAGAAAAAGCCATCAGCCTGCTGGAGGAGATGCAAATCCCCGATGCCGCGCAGGTGATGAAACGTTATCCGTTTGAACTCTCCGGCGGCATGCGTCAGCGCGTGATGATTGCGCTGGCTTTCTCCTGCGACCCGACGTTGATCATCGCCGATGAACCGACCACCGCGCTGGATGTAACGGTGCAGCTTCAGGTGCTGCGCCTGCTGAAGCAGAAAGCGCGTACCAGCGGCACCTCGGTGCTGTTTATCAGCCATGATATGGCGGTGGTGTCGCAGTTATGCGATCGCTTGTATGTGATGTATGCCGGTAGCGTGATTGAGCGCGGAGCAACGCAGGATCTGATTCAGCACCCGGTTCATCCCTATACCCAGGGATTATTGCAGTGCGCCCCGGAACAGCGCGCGCCACGATCAACCCTGCCCGCGATCCCCGGCACCGTACCCAATCTGGCGCATTTACCCACCGGTTGCGCCTTCCGCGATCGCTGTTTCGCTGCCGGGCCGCGTTGCGCTGAAATCCCTACGCTGCAACCCTACGGCAACGCCAGCCAGTTTACCGCCTGCTGGTATCCGCAACAGGAGAACGCTTATGTCTGAGATGTTGCTGGAACTGCGCGATGTGCACGTCAATTTCCCGTTACGCCGTAACTGGCTGGGCCGTGTGACGGAACAGGCCCATGCGCTGAATGGTCTCGATCTGCAACTCAAACGCGGTGAAACCCTGGGGATTGTCGGCGAATCGGGCTGCGGCAAAAGCACCCTCGCCCAGTTGCTGATGGGGATGCTGCAACCTCAGCAAGGGCAGTGCCAGCGGACCGGGCAGGCTGCGAGCACTATGCAGATGGTGTTTCAGGACCCGCTGTCCTCGCTAGACCCGCGCCTGCCGGTGTGGCGCATTATCACCGAGCCGGTATGGATTCAGCAGCGTCTGAAAGAGTCAGCCAGGCGACAGCTGGCGGCAGAGCTGGCGCAGCTGGTGGGGATTCGTGTGGAATATCTGGATCGTCTGCCACACGCTTTTTCGGGCGGACAACGTCAGCGTATCGCCATCGCCCGTGCCCTCTCTTCCAGCCCGGATATTATCGTGCTGGATGAACCGACATCAGCGCTGGATATCTCGGTACAGGCGCAGATCCTCAATCTGCTGGTCACGCTACAACAACAACGCAACCTGACGTATGTGCTGATCTCGCATAACGTGTCGGTGGTGCGGCATATGAGCGATCGTGTGGCGGTGATGTATCTCGGGCAGATTGTCGAGCTGGGGAAAGCAGAACAGGTGTTGTCCGAGCCGCAACATCCTTATACCCAGCTGCTGCTGGCTTCGGTGCCTGATATTCACCAACCCCTCGCGGAGCATATTGCGTTACGCAAAACCGACCTGCCCGGCAACCGTATTCTGCCTGCGGGCTGCTATTTCCGCGATCGCTGCCCACAGGCGAAGGAAGCTTGTGGGCAACCGCAGATGCTGCGGGTGATCGAGGGGGAACGATCGGTGCGCTGCTGGCAAGCTGGATAACGGCAGGGGCCCGTAGCGGCGCGATTTATCGCGCAGGGTTTTAAAAGGCGCGCGATAAATCGCGCCGCTACGGCTCCGTGCTGTTATTGACCTGGTCGGCATTAATGCCGCCCCTACAGCCGTAGGGTGCGAATTTATTCGCACCAGGGATTGACGCTCAAGACGGTAGCTACGTGAATTTAAATATTAACAATCCGCCCTTCACGCGCGCTGACAAACGCCGCATCCAGCACTTCCAGCACGCTAATCGCCTGCTCCGTCGTCACCGGCGGCGCGCTACCGTTTTGCACCGCCGCCGCAAATGCGGCGTAATAATCATGATAGGCCCCCTGCGCCGACGGGATCTTCTCCGCACCCGCCGCGGTATGCAGCGTGCCCCAGTGCTGTTGGGGTTCGAATCCCCAACCTGCCAGATCATCCAGCGGACGCTTACCGGCATAGATCTCACGCGCCTGCACATCTGAACCCTGGGCGACATAACTGCCTTTGTCACCGTACAAACGTAGCTCACGCATCGACAGATGATTGATTTTACTGGAGGAGATATAAGAATGCGCGCCGCTGCTATGGGTTAACGTCAGCACAAAGCTGGCATCCGTCGGCCCTTCGGGGCGATCGACGATATCCAGATGCGCCAGCACCGAGGTCACCGGCCCCATCAGCCACATCGCCTGGTCCACCAGATGGCTGCCCATATCGCGCAGCAATCCACCCGTTTCCCCGCCTTCCAGCGTGTGCGGTTCGTCGAGATCCATACGGTTATGCAAGCGCCATAACTTGCCAACCTTTTGCTGTTCAATCAGCTGGCGCAGCGTCTGCATATCCGCATCAAAACGGCGGTTGTGATAGACACCAAGCACCACGCCTTTAGCGCGGGCGGCAGCGGCCAGTTCGCGTCCGGTCTTCGCGTCCGGAGCAAAGGGCTTATCGGCAATCACTGCTACCCCTGCTGCAATCGCTTCCAGCACCAGTTCACGCCGCGTTTGCGGTGGTGTCGTGATGGTGACAATATCCACCCCCGCAGCCAGCAACGCCGTCAGGCTGGGGTAAATAGCGACATCCGGGAAATCAGCCCTGACTTTAGCGATGGTGGCAGGGGCGCGCGCCACTATACCTGCCAGTTCCAATCCTTCAGCTGCTGAAATAAATGGTGCATGGAAGTTCTGACCACCGGTGCCGTAACCCACTAATCCGACTTTCATATCCCCTCCGTGAAACAGGTTAAGTTGTTGATGATGCGTTATTAGCAACGGTAGCAAAAATACACCAGCAAACAACACAAAAATTTCACAAATGATATATTCGGAACATTATTACTGAGCAGCCGGGAAGTAATGGACCGGTGTCGGGAAGTCAGCCGCCGTTTTTCCCAGTAACCGCTGTGGGCGGAAATCCGTTAACAAAGCGCTGGAGCTATCGCTGATTAGCTCCTCTGCCACCAGGCGGCCAATCAGCGGCGACAGCGTCATCCCGCTGTGCATCACCGCGAGATACACCCGCTGATGCGGTGTGACAAATCCCAGCGCCGGTAAGCCATCGGCCGGACGAGCACGCTGCCCCACTACAATCTGCTCAATTTGCAGCGAACCGGCGTCATCAAACAATTCGCGGTAGCGTGCCTGCATCTGGCGGGCAACATCGCTATCGGTCGCGGGAGGCGCGGCGGGATCGGCCTGGTCATCCAGATCCAGCGCCTGCAACAGCAGACGTCCGCCACCATCGGGACGCACATTCAACTGCGGCGAAATCAGGTTGGTGCCCAGCGATAACGGCTGCGGCGCAGTACGCGCCAGGAAGCTACAGCCGATTTTATTGGGCTGGCTGGCATCCGTCAGCGCCAGTTGCAGGCCGAGATGTGTCAGAAATTCAGCGGACCAGCGCCCGGTCGCCACCACCAGCCGATCGCCCTGCCAGCGTTCGCCGTTATCCAGCTGTAAGCTGACCTGACTGGCACTTTCCTGCACATCCGTCACCTGGCAATGCTGGTATAAGATCGCACCGGCGGCACGGGCATCCGCCCATAACCGGGCCAGATAAATCGCGGGATAAAGCAGTGATTCAGCAGGGAAATGCCACAGGCTGCCGCTGACCGCCGTACTGCGCAGTTCCGGGATTTCGCGCTGCAATTCGCCCAGCGTGACTTCCCGTGCCGGGTAGCCGATGGATTGCAGCCGTGTGGCACGCTGCTGGAGTTCAGCCTGACCGGCCTCTGAGGCCCATTCCCAGGTGCCACAGGTTTCCAGCCAGCGCAAAGCAGAGGGGTGCGACAGCTGCAATTTCACGTGTTCTTCCATCGACAGCACATTGAGCTGGTGATAACTCTCCGGCTGTTTGCCATTGGAGTTCAGCCAGGCAAAGGAGGTGCTGCTGGTGCCTGCGCCAATATGCTGCTGCTCGAAAATGGTCACCTGCGTGCCCTGCAAGGCCAGTGCGCGCGCCACCGCCATGCCGATGACGCCGCCACCGATTACTGCGATTTTTTGTGCTGTCATATCTGGCTCCCTGGAAAAAAAATCAACCATATCATAATCAATCGCTGCCAGCGGAAAGGAAATTCCCGCCAGCAACATTGATTCAATAGATATAAGTTTTTCTTCTGAAGTCAGAGAGTAAAATTATACCGGAGTGACGATTTTTCCGGTGGCGAAATATGACAACAAATTCTCCAGCACATTATTTGCCATTTGTTCCCGCGTTTCATACGTGGCACTGGCAATATGCGGCATTAATATCACATTCTCCAGCGCACAAAGTGCCGGGTTAATAACGGGCTCCTGCGGATAAACATCCAGTGCCGCGCCTTTAATTATTCCCTGCTGCAACGCCGCAATCAGATCGGCTTCATTGACCACATTGCCACGCGCCACATTGATCAGCACACCCTCAGCGCCAAGTGCTTTCAGCACCGTTTGATCGACGATGTGTTGGTTCTCCGCACTGCCCGGCAAAGCCAGCACCAGAAAGTCACTGAATGCCGCCAGTTGTTCAATATTGTCGCAACGGCGATAGTTCACCGCTTTGGCACTGCGGGCGGTGTAAGCCACCTCCATGCCAAAGGCTTCGGCGCGGCGGGCGATGGCCAGACCAATCGCGCCCAGCCCGGCGATGCCTAACTTTTTACCGCTGACTTTGCTGGAAAGCACCGGAGCCTGCGCTTCCCACTGCCCGGAACGGGCAAACTGATTGTAATGCAGCAATTTACGGGAAAAGGCCAGCGTCAGTCCCAGCGCCAGATCCGCCACATCCTCAGTCAGAATATCTTTGGTGATACTCACCTGAATCTGGCGGGATGCGGCATTGGCGAGATCGATACGATCGGTACCCACACCAAAAACGGCAATCGCTTTGCAGGCCGGTAATGCCGTCAGAATCGCATTTTCCACCCCAACATCACCCCTGGTGACAATTGCCTCGATTGATTGTCCCTGACGCTGCAAAAATAACGCCGGGTCAGTATGTTCATATAAACGATGGCAGTGAAAATGTTGCGTCAGCTTTTCATCCAGCTGCGGCATCAACGGCTGAATAATAAGGATTTCAGGTTGTGTGGTTGGCATTTTTCTTTCCGCGATAAAAATGGGTTGATCTTCAGACTAACGGATTAACGTTATGTTACGGCGAGTGGTTACGTATTTCGTCGCAGCGATCACGTTAGCCAATGTGCTATTTGGGGCCAGCCATAAGCAGAGTCTCAATACAAATCGCTTCGCTTATCTGGCGAACTCTCCCTGTGCGGTCTACGGTTAAAAAAACCACAAAGACTTAACAACCTTTGGAACATGCTATGACCGCCCGTGTCGATACCCTTGCCAACTCGTACAGCGAATTGCACCGCCTGCAACAGCGGTTGCAGTCACACCTTGAGCAGCTGCTGCCCGGCGGACAGCAGGCCGATCGGGTACGGGCAGCCATGCGGGCAGGCACGCTCGCTCCCGGTAAACGCATTCGTCCCCTGCTGCTGTTGCTGGCTGCGCATGATATGGGTTGTGATACGCAACAACCCGGCCTGCTGGATCTGGCTTGCGCAGTGGAGATGGTACATGCCGCCTCGTTGATCCTTGATGACATCCCCTCGATGGATAATGCCCAGATGCGTCGGGGCCGCCCCACCGTGCACCGCGAATTTGGCGAGAATGTGGCGATCCTCGCAGCGGTGGCCTTACTCAGCCGCGCTTTCGAAGTGATCGCACTGGCACCCGGTCTGGCAGCAAAACATAAATCCGCCGCCATTGCCGAGCTCTCATCGGCAGTCGGTTTGCAGGGACTGGTGCAGGGGCAATTTCAGGATCTGCATGATGGCGCACACGCGCGCAGCACCGCAGATATCGAACTCACCAATGAACTCAAAACCAGCGTGTTATTTCGCGCCACGCTGCAAATGGCGGCAATCGCCGCCAACGCTTCGCCATCGGTACGACTCAAGTTGAGTTTCTTTGCGCAGGATTTAGGTCAGGCCTTTCAGTTGCTTGACGATCTCGCCGATGGCGGCCAGCACACCGGGAAAGATCGCCACCAGGACCAGGGCAAATCCACGCTGGTCGCGATGCTGGGCGCAGAAGGTGCCGAGCGCCGCTTACGTGACCATTTGCGCAGCGCCGATGCCCATCTGGCCTGTGCCTGCCATCGCGGTATGGCCACCCGTCAGTATATGCACGCCCTGTTTAATCAACAGCTGGCGAGGTTCAACTGACCAGCCGCTATGATGTGATTCTGGTGGGCGCCGGGCTGGCAAATGGATTGATCGCCCTGCGGTTGCGCCAGCAACACCCCATGCTGAAATGCCTGCTGCTGGAAAGCCAGCCACAGGCGGGCGGCAACCATACCTGGTCGTTTCATCAGGACGATTTACAGGCCGATCAGCATCGCTGGATCGCGCCACTCATCACCTCACGCTGGTCGGGTTATCAGGTGCGTTTCCCGGCGTTGCAGCGCAACCTGCCCGGTGATTATTTCTCTATCTCTTCGGCCACTTTTGCCCGCCAGCTGCGTGCCACATTCGGCGATGATTTATGCACCGGCTGTGCCGTGCAACAGATTACCCCCAATAGTGTCACTCTGGCAGATGGTCGTCAGTGGCAGTCTCCGGTAGTGATCGACGGACGTGGCGTGCAATATTCCCCGCATCTGTCCCTCGGCTATCAGGTGTTTATTGGTCAGGAATGGCAGCTGGCGCAGCCGCATGGGCTAACCCAGCCAATACTGATGGATGCCACGGTGCCACAGCATCAGGGTTACCGGTTTGTCTACACCTTGCCCCTCAGCAGCGACCGGCTGTTGATTGAGGATACCCACTATATCGACACCCCCCTGCTGGCACAGGAAGTTGCCCGGCAAAATATCGCCGATTATGCCCGGCAGCAGCGCTGGCACCTGAGCCTGCTGATACGCGAGGAACGCGGTGCATTGCCTATCACCCTGAACGGCGATATTGACGCTTTCTGGCAACAGCAACGTGGACAACCCTGTAGCGGTCTGCGCGCCGGATTATTCCACGCCACCACCGGCTATTCATTCCCCACGGCGGTGACACTGGCGGAACATATTGCCAGCCTGCTGCCCACCGATGCCGCTACGCTGAGCCAGCATATCGAAACCTTTGCCCGGCAGCAGTGGCGTGAACAACGCTTTTTCCGTCTACTGAATCGCATGCTGTTTCTTGCTGGTCAGCCCGATCAGCGCTGGCGGGTGATGCAGCGTTTTTACCAGCTGAATGCCGGATTAATTGGCCGATTTTATGCCGGGCAGCTGACCCTCATCGATAAGGCGCGCATTGTTTGTGGCAAACCCCCGGTCCCACCCGGTGCCGCGTTGCGCGCGCTGCTGACGACACAACCGCAGACAGGGAAGAAACCATGAAACGCACTTATGTGGTGGGCGCGGGCTTTGGCGGCCTGGCGCTGGCGATCCGTTTACAGGCAGCTGGCATCCCGACCACGGTGCTGGAGCAGCGTGATAAGCCCGGTGGACGTGCCTATGTCTGGCAGGATCAGGGATTTACCTTCGATGCCGGACCCACGGTAATTACCGATCCCACCGCAATTGAAGCGCTGTTCACGCTGGCGGGTAAATCCATGTGTGATTATGTCGAGCTTCTGCCGGTGACGCCTTTTTACCGTCTGTGCTGGGAAGATGGCCGCACGCTGGATTACGACAACAACCAGACCCGACTGGAGCAGCAGATCGCCAGCTTTAACCCGCAGGATGTGGCCGGATATCGTCAGTTCCTTGCCTATTCACGCGATGTGTTTAATGAGGGTTATCTGAAACTCGGCACCGTACCCTTTTTATCGCTGCGCGCGATGCTGCGCGCCGCGCCGCAGCTTGGTCGTTTGCAGGCGTGGCGCAGCGTTTACAGCATGGTGGCGAAGTTTGTGCAGGATGATCATTTGCGTCAGGCCTTTTCTTTTCACTCGCTACTGGTGGGTGGTAATCCGTTTGCCACATCGTCGATTTATACCTTAATCCATGCGCTGGAGCGTGAATGGGGGGTGTGGTTTCCGCGTGGTGGCACCGGCGCGCTGATCAACGGCATGGTGAAGTTATTTCAGGACCTGGGTGGCGAGCTGCTGCTGAATGCCCAGGTGCGCAGGCTTGAGACTGAGGGCGATCGAATTCATGGCGTGCAGCTGGTTGATGGGCGACATTTTGCCGCCGCTGCGGTGGCTTCAAACGCCGATGTGGTCCATACCTATGCCAGCCTGCTGGCGCATCACCCCGCAGCGGCAAAACGCGCGGCGGCACTGAAACGCAAACGGATGAGTAACTCGCTGTTTGTGCTGTATTTTGGCCTGAATCAGCCACATCCGCAGCTGGCACATCACACGGTGTGTTTCGGCCCACGCTATCGCGGATTGATTGATGACATTTTTCACAGCAACCAGCTTTCACCGGATTTTTCGCTGTATCTGCATGCTCCCTGCTCCAGCGATCCGCGCCTCGCGCCACCGGGTTGCGGCAGTTTTTATGTACTGGCTCCCGTGCCTCATTTGGGCACAGCGGATATTGACTGGCAACAGGAAGGCCCACGCTTGCGCGATCGTATCTTTGCTTACCTGGAGCAGCACCAGATGCCGGGCTTACGTTCGCAGCTGGTCACCGAACGCATGTTCACACCTGTTGATTTTCGCGACACGCTGCACGCCCATCAGGGGTCGGCGTTCTCGCTGGAGCCGATCCTGACGCAGAGCGCCTGGTTTCGGCCACACAATCGCGATGCCGCGATTCACAATTTATATCTGGTTGGCGCAGGCACCCATCCCGGTGCCGGAGTTCCCGGGGTGATTGGTTCGGCGAAAGCCACTGCGCAACTGATGCTGGAGGATCTTGCCGGATGAGTATGCCGTTAATGGCGCACGCCACCCACACCATGGCTGCTGGCTCAAAAAGCTTCGCGACTGCCGCCAAACTGTTCGATGCCTCAACGCGCCGCAGCACGCTGATGCTGTATGCCTGGTGTCGTCATTGCGATGACGTTATTGATGGTCAGACGCTGGGAGCGCCTGGATCGCAGCATGCTATCGATGATGCGCTGGCACGCATGGCGCATCTGCAACTGGAAACGCGGCGGGCCTACAGCGGTGCCAGCATGGCAGAACCGGCGTTTGCCGCCTTTCAGGAGGTCGCACTGATGCACCGGATCCCAGCGCAACTGGCCTTTGATCACCTCGAAGGTTTTGCGATGGATGCACGTCACCAGCGCTACCTGAGCTTCGACGATACCCTGCGTTATTGCTATCACGTCGCAGGGGTCGTGGGTTTAATGATGGCGCGGGTCATGGGCGTGCGTGATGAAAAGGTATTGGATCACGCCTGCGATTTAGGGCTGGCTTTCCAGCTGACCAATATCGCACGCGATATCGTCGAGGATGCACGCAATGGCCGCTGTTATCTGCCCGAGGAGTGGCTGCAACCGCTGGGTTTGCGCAGCGATAATCTGGCCGATATGCAACATCGTGCGGCGATTGCCACACTCGCCGCACGCCTGGTGACGGCAGCAGAGCCTTATTATCAGTCAGCATACGCCGGGTTAGCGGGGTTGCCGCTGCGTTCAGCCTGGGCGATCGCCACCGCTCACGGCGTGTATCGTGAAATTGGCATGAAAGTGTTGCAGGCAGGCGCGCAGGCGTGGGATTCGCGCCAGCACACCAGTAATGGCGAGAAACTGGCGTTACTGCTCAGGGGGGCCGGGCTGGCAATCCGATCGCGGCTGGTTTCGCCTGCGGCCCGCCCGGCGGGGCTATGGCAACGACCAGGACAATAACGGCAGCGTTGCCATCATTTGAGGTGGTTTTCTCGTCTCTGTCGCTGACGCAACGCTGCCTGTAGCCTGGGTAACGGTGGCGCATATAAAAAGCCAAAGGAGACACAGCCTTCGCGTCCACGCACCGCATGATGCATGCGGTGCGCCATATACAGACGTTTGAGATAGCCGCGGCGCGGAATATAGCGGAACGGCCAGCGTTGATGAACCAGACCATCATGCACCATAAAATACAGCGCACCGTATACCGTCATACCCGCGCCAATCCACTGCATCGGCCATAGCCCCTGCACGCCAAACAGGATCAGCACTATCGCCAGCAGGGCAAACGCCAGTGCATAGAGATCGTTGAGTTCAAATTTGTTGTCGTGCGGCTCATGATGCGACAAATGCCAGCCCCATCCCCAGCCGTGCATGATGTATTTATGTGCCAGCGCGGCAACCACCTCCATCAACACCACGGTGGAAAGCAGGATTAGCGTATTCAATAACCAAAGCATCCTCTGTCCTTCTGCATTAACGGGTCGTTATCTTTAACTCAAAGTAGTCCAGATTTCCGTTAAGGGTTGTCTTCCCCGGCCGCTAAATCTCTTCCCAGCATGATCACTTCTTCTTCGGTGGGCTTTTCCCCCCGATAAGCAGCCATTGCCGCCCGGCTGAGGTTGTTTTCATCGTTTTCACAGTGGATATCCCCCCCATCACGCGTCGTTCCATGATAATAAGCCTGTCCGTTTTCCTGCCATTCTCGCAGGGTGCAGATTATTTTGGCAGTTCCGGCTACGCCTGGTTTCCTGAATTGTTCCGTGAAAAGTTCCCGGACCGTAATCCGTTCTCCTGCCGGATTAAAGCCTCGCAAAAACTCGCCATTTTCATCTTCAATCGCGACATACCAGCGCTGTTTTTTTGCCAGATTCATCAGGCGGCTATCCGGCTGTTCTGGGGAAGTTTTCACTTTTTTGCTTTTCGGTTCATCACTCTGGGGCTGTTCATTTTTAGTCACATGATTAAACCAGTTCATCCGTCGTTCCAGCTCCAGCGCCAGCATTTTATAAAACTGTACAGTTCCAGGTATATTTCTGTAGCTCATCGACTTTTGGATTAATATCCTGACAAGGTTTTCTATATCTCTTTGTTGCGGGAGGTGAGAAGACCGTCTGAGAAAGCTACGCAATAAGTCAGCCCAGCAATTAATCAGTTTATCCTGCCATATCTCTTTGCTGTTTTTAGTGTCATAAAATTCATAGGTATAAGGGATTGGCAGAATACATTCCTTCACATAACTCGCGGGTAAATCACCCCTCTCCATTAGCCAGGTTAAAATGCAGTTAATCGTACCCAACACATGCGCAGAATTTTTGGGTTCATTGCGATAAAGGCGCGCCATCATATTGGGAAGCTCCCCTCCCATAAGTTTCAACCATTGTGCTGTTTCGGCGGGATAAGGTAAGGCGATACTGGCCAGTTTTTTCATTATGCCATTGGCCGCTCTGAAATCCGTTGTAATCTCGCGCATAACATTACAGATGGTATTAAGATGCAGGTTAATCGAGGTTCTATCTTTAATTGCCTCTATCTTAGCCATATCCAGGACAGGATCGGCAGTGGAACGTGCCTGTGGCGGCAAAGCTTTGAGAAATTTGTCATAACCTAATTTCATCACCAGCATACTTAATAAGTCAGATGTTCTGCTGATGAGTACATAACGCAGCCAATCATTATACTCCATTGCATAGGCGGCCTCAGCGGAGGTCGCGGCGTTAAATAGATGATGCAACGGAGCACCGGGATAACTTTTCCCGAGCATTTTCATCGTATTTTTGAAATAGGCTTCACGCACATAAATATTATGTCCAATATTTGCAACTTCATTGATCAGGGCTTTATGCAATTCATCAACGTCACAGACTTCCTGTTCATTACAACCTTGTGGGATAAGATAGATAAAATCAAACGCCGGATTGGCTGTCGTGAACATATGGCCAAGTTCATGGATCATCGTCTTAAAAAATTCAGCCTGACTGGCGGCCGACTGACTGTGGGAAAACCAGACTCTATGATGGGGATCCTGAGGTATAGTCGCTGCCGCCATAATGTTTCCTGCCGGGGGTGCGACGATGGCGAATTGGTTTTCATTGATTTCACCTGGCAGGTAAGTACCCGCCTGACGGAGCAACGACTGAATCTGTGCTAAGAAGTCGCAGTAGATAGTAAAAGTCACTCGTTCTGGCCGAATACCGGTGCAGAATGCAATGGTATCCATCACTTCTCCAACATACTCCGGGTTTTTTATTTTCCTGAAAACCTCACCCACAACTTTATTCACTAATTCCAGCGCGGGTCGCAGATTAGGCAATTGCGCGTACACGCCCGCACCACGGGTCAGAATCACCATGCGCTGTTGTTGTTGGGCATAAATTTCACACGGATCACCCTCGCCCCGGTAAGGAAATTTCGCTGTGGCAACACTTGCCGGTGGTGTCGCTGCGACGGGGGATCGTTGCTGTTGCGATGTACTGGCTCCACTATTCATATATTGTATTTGCAATGCGTCAGTGGAGCTGGGCTGAGATAATGCCTCATTTTCATCATCGATGTTTATGCGTGATAACTTTTGTTGTGACTGTGTTAATTCCGCCGTCCATTTCTGCCGACTCAGCCGATCCTGATCATGCTGCGTGTTGATTCTGATTGATTTAACTTTCCCCGCGACTCGTCGATTTCCTCGTGATTTCGCAGCCAGAATAGAACTGGCTGTCAGTGGTTCAGCGTCGGCAGAGGCGCGAATATTATCTCTTACCAAAGCATGCTGTTGCGATATTGATGGCCGGGTTGTTCTGGCTTCCTGCCTGACAACAGCAGCATGACATGCTCTATTAAAAGATATTCTTTCTCGTTGTGGTAGCGATGAGGATATTACCGCAGTCGTCGGGGCAATATGATTAATTGCTCCGGCTATTCTGGAAACTGGTAGTGGACGTAATTGTGATAAAGGCTGAATAACACCGCGCCCGGTCACTGGCACGATAGTATTATTATCTGGCATAATATAAATGCTCTACTGACTGAAGATGAAAGTTATTCAGGCCATCCTTATTGGGCCTGGTTCTTATTCCTGTAATAACCTTCACCTGGATATAGCCATTTCAGCAAGTATTAAAATCTGAAAAAGTGAACGGGGTCGCGAAATTACCCGAAGAAACAAAATCGTTTCATATTGGTAACGATGCTGAATTTTATAATTAACCTCGTTCTCCCTTGCCCAGCATCGTTTTCAGCAATATCACCACATCGCTTTGCTGCTGTTCTCCAGATTGGACTAAGGCCCGTCAGTAACGTCAATAGCCGAGGGTATGGATACCCTGCCAAAAATCATTAATGCGCTGATCAATTTCCTGCACACTTCCATCACGTGATTGGCGTACAACTGCATCAATGAGTTTCTCTTTGTCCAATTTGAGAAGTGCCATATGAGTTTCACCTGCGCTCATGATTGCAACATCACTGCCCAGCAAAAATGCCCCCATACGGACTGGATCCCATTCAAATTTTTCATTGTCTATCGGTAATTCATAGATGCGTTGGTCTTCAATGAGTCCGTATTCAGCGATGATCTTGTAAAGATCGGTAGCATCTTTGGCATTTGCCGCTCCGCGATCTCGCCATGCGAAAAGCTTTAGTAAAGCCAGGCCAGGTAATGAGCAAAATGGCAGAACTTCTCCACTGTTTAGTTTCACCCGCACGGTGTGCAAATACGCTTCTTCAAAACCATCCACTGCCATGATGATTTCCCGGTCAGGCGGCCATGCAACTTGTTTATCTTCAGCGACACCGCCAAACGGAATAATGTCGAGTTCTACACCTTCCGCAACCATTCGATGGGCGTTTCCTTTTATAGCTCGTGCCCCTTCTTTCATGAATGCTTGTTTTAAATCTTCAAATTGCTCCCAACCATTAACGAAAACAGCAAAATCAATATCGCGAGTTTGGCGTCCAGCACTTCTCCCATAAACGTGATGAATTAATATTTCACGGGCGCTGGCACCAGCAATAAAAAATGAAATACTCTGTGAACTACAAACACGACTTACAGTAGCCAACAGTTTTTCAATAACTGAAGAGAGCGGATTCGTTAAGGTTAAGATATTTGTCATTAATAATCCTCGCAACTTCTCGATTTCTATCATCGCCACTGCCCAGTAGTTCTGCCAGGCACAAGATTGTTTTAGCTCGGGTATTTAGTTTAAAACTTCCCCAAAAACATGTTATTAACTGAAAATGACCATCGCGTGCAGGTTTTAAGCCCAGTTCTTTACGGCGTTGCAATAACGGATACGGGGTATAAACTATTCCCGTACTGGGAAGTAAGTATCCCTCACTCAATTCTGCTGCGACAATTTCTCCACCCGAATATTCATCCGGCAAAAGTGCCAATTGCTCCCATGATTTGGGGAAGTCTGCGTAGAGCTGCTTTAATTTGGGGCGTAACGCGTTTGCATAATCATTAATCCATAATGCTACCAGCTCATCTTCTTTCATCAGACGCCTGCCGCCTTGAGCTTTACGGTAATAACGTTGATTTTCAAGATAGCCAAAAGCCTTGCTAACCATCCCGAGAGAAATGCCGGATAACTCTGCCAGACTACGATAGGTATTATTTAACGTATCGGGATCCGATAACAAAACAAAAAGCAACTTCATCACACCTTCAGCCATTTTGCTACCCGAAGGCACAGTTTTTTTCTCATACCGTCCTGCTACCATCAGGTACAGCCCAGGTACCTGGATACGGGTATTTCCGGCGCTATCAAGATAATTAATTTTTTGTGAGGCACAAAATGCAGCTAAGTCAGGCGTAAGTCGATTACATACCAGCAGCCACGGAAGACCGCCTGCATCATGTGTCATTCGCTC
The DNA here is from genome assembly GCF_002095535.1 of Pantoea cypripedii. Lineage (NCBI taxonomy): Bacteria > Pseudomonadati > Pseudomonadota > Gammaproteobacteria > Enterobacterales > Erwiniaceae > Pantoea > Pantoea cypripedii. The sequence continues at coordinate 63,045 of NZ_MLJI01000003.1, read as the reverse complement.
TTTTGCAGTCAAAAGTGTCTGCTTACGATGAATATATTTTACTTCCAATGCCAAATGAACCCGCTCGCCATTTGGGGCTATCAGTTCTGCACAGTAATCACGCCCCGCCCCTTCCGAACTGTTTACATAAGTCAGGCTAAAACCATCAGCAAGGTTTTCAATCGCATCTGATAAGAGCTGTTCTTCGTTCATTTGTTCACACCTTATCAATGTTCATGATTCATGAACAAAGTAATTCTATGAACAAAAAGCCAACTCTGCAACTCTAGCCGCCTAAAGGCTTATGCCTGTTCCGTTGGCAAGCATTCCCCCTTTACATCCCCTCCCGGCCTCGTTAGTATCACCGACTCCCAACGGCAACCTGCCGCTGCGTAAGCGTTAACGTCAACCAACGCACCATGAGCAGAATTGTTCTGCCTTTTTCTATGGTGCGAAAAATGACCCAGCCTGTACTCTCTGCAATGCCTGCCCTGCGCCGTTCCGGTTTTTTCCTGTTCCTGCTGCTACTGACTGCGGCCAACCTGCGCACGCCGATCACCGCCACCGGGCCGGTGCTGGAAAATATCCGCCTGACCTTTGGCCTGAGTGCCAGCGCCGCAGGCGTGCTGAATTTCCTGCCGCTGCTGATGTTTGCCACTCTCGCCCCACCCGCAGCCTGGCTGGGCAACCGTTTCGGACTGGAGCGCAGTTTATGGGGGGCGCTGCTGTTGATTACGCTGGGCTCGCTACTGCGCATCAGCGGTAGTGAAAACGCGTTATGGGCCGGTACGCTGTTGCTCAGCGCCGGTATCGCCGCCGCCAACGTCTTACTGCCACCGCTCATCAAGCGCGACTTCACCGCTCACACTGCGCGTTATATCGGCCTTTATGCCACCACCATGGCGATCACCGCCAGCATCGCGTCAGGCGTGGCGGTACCGCTGGCGCAACTCACTGGTGCGGGCTGGCATCTGGCGCTGGGCGTCTGGTTAGTCCCCGCCATCGTCGCGCTACTGGCCTGGCTGCCACTGCTGAAAAAAACCGCAGCACATCCTCATGCCGCATCAGCTCAATCCCTGGCACGCTCGCCGTGGCGTTCCGCCATCGGCTGGCAGGTGTCGTTATTTATGGCCTGTCAGTCGCTGACCTTTTACACCCTGATTGGCTGGTTTACCCCCTTTGCGCAGGACAACGGTATCAGCCAGCTGGAAGCCGGTGGGATGTTGTTCGTCTATCAAATTGTGGCGATTGTCGCCAACCTGGCCTGTATGAGCGCGCTGAAAAAATTCCGCGATCAACGTGCCATTGGCTTTGCAGCTTCGCTGGCGATTTTTATTGCGGTAACCGGCTTACTGCTGGCTCCGGCACTGGCGCTGTTGTGGCTGGTGCTGGCAGGTCTGGGGGCGGGTGCATCAATGGTGATTTGCCTCGCGTTATTTAATCTCCGTACCCAGGATCATCGCCAGGCATCGAAGCTATCCGGCATGGCGCAATGCGTGGGATATGGTCTGGCAGCGCTGGGGCCGCTGTGCTTTGGTATGTTGCACGACGTCAGCGGCAACTGGCTGCTGCCGCTGACATTGCTGGTGGTGATTGCCGCGATACAAATGGTGATGGCACCTCTGGCAGGCCGGCGCGCCATCTGTGATCAGGCCAGTACCGCTGTTGCCACTCTGTGGCAAATGCAACCTGCTTCAGGGATGAAAATCAGCGAGGGTGGCGCGCGTGAGCGCATCCTGTTCGGCTGCCGCCAGCAAAGCCTCCACCAGGCCTGGAAAACGCGCATTCAAATCTTCCCGCCGCAGTGACAACAGGTTTTCACGTCCGGAAGGTCGCTGCCAGATCACGCCACTGTCGCGCAATACGCGCCAGTGATGGGTCAGCGTGGATTTCGATACGCCCTGCAACAACGAACCGCAGGTATGCTCACCACCATCGGCAAGGATGCTAACCACCGTCATCCGCATCGGGTTGCCGAGCGCCGCCAGCACGTTTTCCAGGCGAATCTCTGCGCGCGGTGGATGTCTGGTCATAAGCTGTCTCTCAATGGTACGTATAAATACGAAGTATCGGGCAGACGCGGCGGGATGTACAGAACACGGCGAGCTATCGCCCGCCGTGTTAAAGGATTTACTGACTGATGGATTGTTGCAGAGCGGCGATTGACGAGGTGACACCCGCCTCCACCGACATGGTGAGATCCTCCATCTCCAGCGAGACCCAATCGTTGTAGCCCATCATGCGCACCACCGAGAAGAACTCCTTCCACCATTGCAGATCCTGGCCGCAGCCCACCGCAACGTAGTTCCAGGCCCGATTGGCAACATCCTCCACCGGTTTGGTTTCCAGCAGCCCGTTGATATTCACCAGCCCGCGTTCCAGTCGCACATCTTTACCGTGTACATGGTGAATCGCCGGGCCGAGCGCCCGCGCCGCTGCAATCGGGTCACCTCCCATCCATAACAGATGGCTGGGATCGAGGTTTAAACCGACCATCGGCCCGACGGCATCGCGCAAACGGAACAAGGTTTCCGGGTTCCACACCAGCATCGAACTGAAATTCTCCAGCGCGAAACGTGCCACACCGCTGGCTTTTGCCCGCGCCACCAGCCCCTGCCAGTAGGGAATCGCCACTTCGTTCCACTGATAATCGAGGCAATTTTTCAGCGTTGGCGGCCAGCTTACCGTGTAAGTGATCCAGTTTGGGATGGTGTCGTGAGGGCTGGCAGGCGGCAGGCCGCTCATCATCACGATTTTCTCCACGCCCAGCTCACCGGCCAGCGCCAGCGCCTGTTCGGTGTCGCGCTTATGGCACTGCCCCAGTTCGCCAACATCCAGTGGGTTGCCCGATACGTTCAACGCCGCGATCGTCATACCACGGCTTTCCAGCGCCTGAAGCAGCTGCCGACGTTGACTGGCGCTGGCGAGCAGTTCTTCCGTGCGCAGATGCGGTGCCGATGACCAGCCTCCGGTGGTCATTTCCACGCCATACACGCCCAGCTCAAGCAATTTATCCAGCATCGCTGCAAACGGCAGATGCCCGAGGCTATCAGTACAAAAAGCGAGTCTCATGAGGGTTCCTTATTGATAGTTGACCCAGCAGGCACCGTTATCCGCCGAACGGACACAGTTTTCGATCCAGCGCACCCCTTCCAGACCAGCGTTAATATCGGGATAGATCAGGCTGTCAAGGGTCTGCTGATCGCCGCGCTGCGTGGCGCTGATGGCAATGGCAAATTTGAGGTAGATATTGGCCCATGACTCCGCCAGCCCTTCGGTATGCAGCGCACCAAGGCGTTCATCCGCCAGCGCGCTGTCATCGAGATACGGCATACCGTGATGAAGTATCTGGTTCGGCTGTCCCTGCACGTCATATTTCAGCTCGCCAGGGTTGTAATCACTCCACTCCAGGCTGGCGCGCGAACCAATCACGCGAATGCTCTGGCTATCCATCGAACCGGCGTTGATCGATGACGCCCACATACGCCCCACGGCACCGTTGTCGTAATGCATCAGCACCAGCGCGTTATCTTCCAGCGGGGCGCGCGACGGAATAAAGCTCTGGCGATCGCACAACAGCGATTGGATATGCAGCTGTGGCAGCACCAGTTGCGAGATATAGAAGGTATGGGTAGAGATATCGCCCAGTACAAAAGAAGGCCCGGCGATTTTCGGGTCAACACGCCATTTTTGCGCATCACTGAATTTGTCGGCGCTATCGTTGGCACTAAAGCCGTGGGTGTATTGCAGTTCGACCATGCGTACGTCGCCAATATCGCCTTTGGCGATCATCGCCCGCATCTGCATCAGCAAAGGATGGCCGGAGAAACCATAAGTGACACCGACAATCAGCCCCTTCGCTGCCGCCAGCGCCTTAATTTCCTGCGCTTCCTCAGTGGTGAAAAACAGCGGTTTCTCGCAGATAACGTGAATCCCGGCATTAAGTGCTGCTTTGGTGATCTCATAATGGGTGCCGTTAGGGGTGGCGATGGTTACCACTTCAACGCCATCATCACGCTGCGCTTCTTCTGCCAGCAGCTGCTGATAGTTGTCGTAGCAACGTTCGGCGTTCATTCCGAGGTTGACGCCAAAATCACGGCCACGTTGCGCATCAATATCGAACGCGCTGGCCACCAGTTGATAAGCAGTGTTATCGCGCAGCGCGCCGGAGCGATGTTTGTAGCCCACCTGGCTTAAACGCCCGCCACCAATCATTGCCCAGCGTAAAGGTCGAGGGATCTTCTTTTCACCGTTTTGCATAGCCATTCCTTAATGATTTGCACTCGGGTGCAATTGAGGTCAGAGGTAAGGGTTCATTTCTGGTTTTTCTGTTCAAACTGCTGGTAATTGTCCTGGGTCACCGTGGCATACGGGATCCAGTTGTAGGGGGCGGTTTTCTGTTTATCCAGCATCGCTTTGGTGACCTGCACCGCACCGGTGGCCTGTCCTTTCGCGTCCTGGAAGATGGTCACCGCCATGTCACCGCTTTTAATAAATTGCAGGCCGTCCGGCGTGCCATCAATGCCCGCCACCAGTATGTGTTCCTTTTTTGCCTGTTTCAGCGCCATAATGGCTCCAATCGCCATTTCATCATTGTTGGCGGCAATGGCATCGATCGGCGTACCGTTGAGCAACCAGCTGGACACCACATCCACCGCCTCGTTGCGCTGCCATTTGGCGGTCTGTTTTTCCACCACCTTCATATCCTTGTGCGCAGCAATCACCTCTTCCACCGCGCGGGTGCGTTCACGCGCTTCCTCGTTCGACAACGCCCCCATGATGATGGCGACATTGCCTTTGTAGTTCATGCGTTGCGCCAGCGCTTCCATCTCCATCTTGCCGCTGAGGGCTGAATCGGAACCGACATACGCCATCTGCCCTGCCAGCTTCACCTCCGGTTTACGATTCACAAAGATCAGCGGGATATTGGCGCGTCTGGCTGCCTCCATCATCGGCCTTACCCCCTGGGTATCCACCGGGTTGAGGATAATGGCGTCAACACCCTGATTAATGAAATCATCCACCTGCTGAACCTGGAGGGCCACATCGCCTTTGGCATCGGAGAACTGCCCTTTCATGCCGGAGCTATCCAGCTCATGCACCATCTGGGTACGCAGAATCGAGACGAAATTGAGATCGAAATTGGCCAGTGCAACGCCCACCTGCCAGGTTTTAGCCTGCACACTGGCGATGGCGAGTACACCTAAAATCAGAACTATCGTTTTCACAATCTTCATGGTCATTTCCTGTAGGGTCATGGTGTTATGATCCGACCGGAAGAGCGACACTGCTGATTTCCACCGTTTTGCAACCGGGTGCAAAATAAGTAAAAAAAAGAGACGGACAGTCATATCTTCAGGGAAGGTACTGGCGAAATGTCGTCCAGGGTGCAAATTTAGTCAATCCAGCAAAACGTAAATCAGCGAAAGCGATCACAAAATGTTAATCATTTGCACCCGATTGCAAAAAACATTTCAATCGGCTGCAAAGATCAAACATAATCGCCACATCAAAAAAACAGGGGCCTTTCGCCGACTCCTCTATGCAGGTGCTATGAGCAAACCCATCACAAAACCCCACAAAGCCACCGCCAGCGATGTTGCACGCCAGGCGGGTGTGTCGAAATGGACGGTATCGCGTGCCTTTACGCCAGGTGCGTCAATCTCCGACAAAGCGCGTGAACGCGTGCTGGCCGTGGCAACCGAGCTGGGCTACCGCCCTAACCTGCTGGCGCGCAGTCTGTCGCAAAAGAAGACGCACATTATTGGGGTCGTGATTGATGAGATGAGGAACCCGCACTCGCTGCTGTTGATTGATACGGTCACTAATCAGTTGCAGAAACGTGGCTACATGGCCCTGCTGCTCAACATCACCAATAGCGAGAATCATAAATCGGTGATGATGCTGGCTGATCAATTGCAGGTGGATGGTTTGCTGTTCCTCGGCACGGTACTGACGGAAGAACTGGTGGACATCGCACAGGAACTGCACCATATCCCGCTGGTGCAGCTGTGTCGCAACAATGATGTTCCAGGTATTGATGTGGTGAAAATTGATGATCTGCGCGCAGGGCAACAGTTGGGCGAGCTGCTGCTGACGCAGGGATATACCCGCTTCGGTTATATGTGCGGGCCGGAAACCAATAGCAACCATCTACAGCGCCTTGATGGTTTACAACTGACTCTGGCGGAGGCGGGATTAACGCTGGAAGTGTTGCTGACAGCCGGTAGCTACGCCCAGGAGCGCAGCTATGCGGTGCTGACAGATTATCTCAATGCCCACGCGCCTGCCGATCGTATTGACGCGTTGTTCTGTGAGAATGATGTGCTGGCGCTGGGTGCACTGGAAGCCTTGCGCGAGGGCGCTGGCAACAAACATATGGCGGTGGTGGGTTTTGATGGTATCGAAGAAGCCGCCCTGCCCGGCTGGCAACTCACCACCTATAATCAGCGTATTGATTTGTTGATTGAAGAAGCCTTAAACCGGCTGATTGATGAACGTGCCACCCCTGGTGGCGTCTGGACGCGGGGAGAATTGCAGATACGACGCTCTCACCTGAAGTCATAAAGTAAAGATGACCGCGATTAACGCGGTCATCGCCGATCAGCGCAGCAGCTGGGCAATCCCCCATAATGCTAACGCGTGATCATCTTCAGAAGGTAAACCGCTGACGCTGACAGCGCCGAGAATCGCGCCCTGAGGATTGAGCAGCGGGAAAGAACCGCCGTGATCGGTATAATCTGCCTGGCTGATAAACGCCTGCCGATCCATCCGCTCGCCCTTCTGCTCGTTAAGCAGCCCCACATACATTGAAGAGTGACCATGACGCAATACGGTATTCCTTTTGCGTCGCATCCACTCCAGATTATCCGGACAGGATCCTGGCAACGCCGCCAGAAACAGCACCTGACCAAAAGCATAGACTTCAATCGAGATGGGTGCCTGCGCTTCACGGCCACGCTGCTGGATGCTCTGACCGATTTGCCAGGCCAGATCGAAGTCAAACTGCGGCAGACGGTGTTCCGCTTCCTGTTGCAACAGGGTTTCAAGGCTAAGCGATGATGACATAACGGTTTCCTCTCCATATGAAATAAAATTTCCACAATTTATAACATGGAAAATATTTTTCACCAGTGATGAGGATCACGTGCCTTAACCCGAATCGCGGGGAATCATGGTAAAACCCATATCGATAATCGGCGTAGTCACCGCTGCGCCTTGCAACCGGGTCAGTAGCTGCTGTGCCGCCAGCCTGCCCATCGCCTGACGATCGATACGCACTGTGGAAATCGCCGGAAAATTAGCGGCGGCAAAATCGAGATCGCCAAAACCAATCACCGCCAGCTGTCGGGGAACCACCAAGCCGCGCGCCTGCGCTTCCATCAGCGCACCCTGCGCCAGGGTATCGGAACTGCATACCAGTACATCTGAAGTGGGGTGGGCCGCCAATAGCTCAGCGCAGGCTTCACGACCACGCGTCATCAGCGCGGGCAGCGCAACCGGTGCATCGGCAAGCAGAGCGATGCCTTGCGCTTTTAATGCCTCCAGCAGACCCTGCTTACGCTGCAATGCACGCTGATCGTCAGTCCAGATCAACGCCGGTCGCTGATACCCACGCTGCGCCAGGTAAGCCGCCACGCATGCGCCGACTTTTTCGTGAGAAAAGCCGACCAGCATATCGATGGGAGTGGGTGTCATATCCCAAATCTCCACCACCGGCACATCGGCCTGCAACAACACCTTCTTCAGCTGGCTGCTGTGATGGATACCGGTCAGCACCACCCCATCGGGCCGACGCGATAGCAACGTGGCAACGGTTTCCGCCTCAGTTTCGGCCTCATAGCCGGTCACGCACAACAGCATGTGATAACCCTGCGCACTGAGGGTGTCATTGAGGCTCTGGATGGTATCAACAAACATGTTGTTGTTAATTTGCGGCACCACCACGGCAATCAAACGGCTACGATTGGTGGCGAGGCTACCCGCCTGCGCGTTGGGGATATAGCCGGTGGCCTGCACGGCGGCCAGCACCTTTTCAACCGTAGCGGGCCGGACCTGCTGGGGTGAATTGAGCGCACGGCTGACTGTCATCGGTGAAATACCGGCCACCCGTGCCACATCTTCCAGCGTGGGCGCACCTTTGCGCGCCAGATTGCGTTGTTTCATTGCCACTTAGCCTGGAGAAAACCAGCGGCTAGCATAACGTAAAACGATGTTCCCCGGTAAATGTTAGGGCTATCATTTTTTTCATCGCAATGCCGAAAATGTGATCACGCGAACATTAACAACCGAACATCCTGGCGCATAGTCCTTGCGAAGCAAGAATGTTAGCGCAATCATTTTAACAGGAGACTCGCATGTCAGGTGTTAATTCCGCCGCAGTGACTTATGCCAAAGCGCAGGGTGCCGCCACCGCTGCCGACAGTGGCGACCGTATCGTCTGGGTCAATTTATCGCTGGCCTTTCTGCCGCTGGCGACGCCAGTGAGCGATGCCAAGGTGTTGACCGGACGCCAGAAGCCACTGACCGAAGTGGCGATCATTGTGGCGGAAATCGCCACGCGTGATGGCTTTGAGGGGATCGGCTTCAGCTATTCCAAACGTGCCGGGGGCCAGGGTATATATGCTCACGCCTGCGAAATCGCCGATGCGTTACTCGGAGAAGATCCTAACGATATCGATAAAATCTATACCAAACTACTGTGGGCAGGCGCATCAGTCGGACGCAGCGGCATGGCCGTGCAGGCTATTTCCCCCTTCGATATCGCGCTGTGGGATATGAAAGCACGACGCGCCAGCCTGCCGCTGTCAAAACTGCTCGGGGCGCATCGCGATTCGGTGCAGTGCTACAACACCTCGGGCGGCTTCCTGCATACTCCGCTCGATCAGGTGCTGAAGAACGTCGCCATTTCACGCGAGAACGGCATCGGCGGCATTAAAATCAAAGTTGGCCAGCCTGATACCAAAGAAGACCTGCGTCGCCTGGCAGCAGTACGTCAGACGCTGGGCGATGATTTCCCGCTGATGGTCGATGCCAACCAGCAATGGGATCGTGAAACCGCCATTCGCATGGGCCGAAAAATGGAACAATTCAATCTGGTGTGGATTGAGGAACCCCTCGATGCTTACGATGTTGAGGGGCACGCGGCCCTGACCGCCGCGCTGGACACCCCGATTGCCACCGGTGAGATGCTCACCAGCTTCCGCGAACATGAGCAGCTGATCCTCGGTAACGCCAGCGATTTCGTCCAGCCCGATGCACCGCGCGTCGGCGGTATCACGCCGTTTCTGAAGATTATGGATCTGGCGGCACGCCATGGCCGCAAGCTGGCCCCGCATTTCGCCATGGAGATTCATATCCATCTGGCGGCAGCCTACCCGATTGAACCCTGGCTGGAACATTTTGAGTGGCTCAATCCACTATTCAATGAACAGCTGGAACTGCGCGATGGGCGCATGCTGATTTCTGACCGCCACGGCCTCGGTTTCAGCCTGAGCGAGCAGGCGCGTAAATGGACCACGCTTACCCACAGCGTGGGTAAACGGCCCTGAACGACAACCGCTACGTCGCATTTTCGCGGCGCTGGGCTTTCGCCAGCGTGCGCGCCAGCAACGACGAATACAGCGGTTTGCCACCAAAGAACTGCGCCGCCAGCGTGGCCCCAAGGCAGGTGATAATCATCGGCAGAATCAACTGATAGTTATTGGTCATCTCCAGCACCAGCACGATGCCGGTCAGCGGTGCACGCACCGAGGCGGCAAACAGCGCCCCCATCCCGGCGACGGCAAACGTCGCCGCTTCCAGCTGATAACCAGGAAACCAATGCGCGCAAAGCTGACCAAAACAGGTACCGAGCAGGGTGCCCAGCGTCAGCATCGGCGCAAAAATCCCGCCGGGTGCGCCAGAGGCAAAACAGCAGATGGTGATCACCACGCGCAACGCGAACAGGGCAAATAATCCCAGCGCGGTGAAGTGTCCGGCAGAGAAATCCGGGATCAGCGTGATGCCGCCGCTGATAGCTTCCGGCAGTATCCATCCCAGCACACCACAAATACCAGCCAGCAGGCCCCCCCACAACACCCAGGGCGCGGTACGTCCGTGATGCAACCGCTGGAACTGATCCTGGGTCCAGAAAATCAGGCGATTAAACGCCACGCCACAGCCGCCAAACAGGATGCCGAGCAGCAGATACAGCCATAAGGTGGACGTCGGAGCATCTTTAAGCTGACCAATGTTGATAATCGCTTCATTGCCGTTAAACAGGCGGAACACGATGCTCGACATAATCACACCGACAAACACCGCTTTAATAGAAATCAGGCTGTAGCGGAACTGCGGACGCATTTCCTCGATGATAAACAGAATCCCCGCCAGCGGTGCGTTGAACGCGGCAGAAAGCCCGGCCGCCGCACCGGTTGCCAGCAAAGTATGACGCGCTTCTGACGAGCGCACCCGAAACATATCGGTACACATACGCCCAATATTGCCACCGATCTGCACCGTCGGACCTTCACGCCCCAGCACCATGCCCGAGCCGAGTGCGCCCATCCCGCCGATAAACTTCACCGGCAATACGCGCCACCAGCGCACCGGCCTGAGTTCTTCCAGCGCGCCCTCAATTTCCGGGATCCCCGATCCCCCCGCTTCTGGCGCAAAGCGTCGTACCAGCCAGTAGCCCAGCGCCCCTAACAGGGCGGCCGCAAAGAAAGCACAGAGCACATTCAGCAGCGGATTGCTCGCCTGATCAGCCAGCCAGTTGAGCCGTGAATGAAAAATAAAGTTCACTGATTTATCAAAGGCGACCGCCACCAGACCGGTCAAAATGCCGACCAGTGCCGCCAGAAACAGCAACGCTACCGGGGTTTTATCGCGCCGCATCAGCCGTTGCAGCAACAGAAAACGCCCCGCACGCATCACCGTTTCCGGCTGCGCAGAATCTTGTGTCACAGACATGCCATCCTCTATCTTAAAATTTATTGTTCTTCTGCATCGGGCAACTCACCGTAGTGAATCGCCAACCACACCGTTGGCTGCTCCGCCGCCGTCCAGTTCACACGATGACGGCAGCCAGCAGGGATATCAACAAAATCACCGGGACGTAATCGCCGTTCGGATTCACCCTCAAGCTGCAAACCGGCCTCTCCCTGCACGATCAACACCCATTCGCCCTGCGTCTGGCAATACCAGAAATCCGGCGGGCTGGTCTGGCCGGTTGAAACAATACGTTCGATACGCAGATTGGGACGTTGCAGAAGTTGCTCGAAGGTTTCAGCACTGCCTGCCTGGGCCGCCGCAGGGAAGGCCTGCAACAGATTGGTTAACATGGTGATGTCTCATCATCGGTGCATAATCAATGCACTGTAACGCAGGCTTCACCCTGATTGCTCACAGTTTTTTGTGTCACTGATTGACGCGCAGGCGGCGAGTCCCGATCATCCCCGACCAGAATGGCTATGCACGGAGCATAAAAGTGTCTGAACTCAGTAACGCATTGCTGGAAGAGATTATCGAACAGGTTCGCCCGCTGACCCGGCAGGGAAAAGTGGCGGACTATATTCCCGCGCTGGCGGGGGTATCACCCGATCAGGCAGGCATCGCAATTTATGTCGCCGATGGCACCTGTTATCAGGCGGGAGACGCCGATACCCGTTTTTCCATTCAGTCGATCTCGAAAGTGCTGTCGCTGACCCTGGCGCTGACCTTATATGACGAGCCGGATATTTGGCAGCGTGTCGGCAAAGAACCGTCCGGCCAGGCGTTTAATTCGCTGCTGCAGCTGGAGCTGGAACAGGGCAAACCGCGCAATCCCTTCATCAACGCCGGTGCGCTGGTGATGTGCGATCTGCTGGAAAGCCGCCTGACGGCACCGCGTCAGCGCATGCTGGAAATTGTGCGCCGTCTTGCGCAGCGCAATGGAATCAATTATGACCGGGTAGTGGCTCGCTCCGAATACGAACATTCGGCACGCAATGCCGCCATTGCCTGGCTGATGAAATCCTTCGGCAATTTCCACAACGATGTCAGCAAAGTGATGGAAACCTATTTCCACTACTGCGCGATGGCGATGAGCTGTACCGAACTGGCACGCACCTTCTTCTACCTGGCAAATCATGGACGCAGCCTCGGCGATGAAATCACGGTGATTTCACCGCGTCATGCACGTCAGGTCAACGCGCTGATGATGACCAGCGGCATGTACGATGGAGCGGGCGAGTTCGCCTGGCGAGTGGGAATGCCAGCAAAATCCGGCGTGGGCGGCGGCATTATCGCGGTCATCCCTGGAGAAATGAGTATCGCGGTGTGGTCGCCCGCGCTGGATAGCTCAGGCAACTCACTGGCCGGTACGGTGATGCTGGAGATGCTGACGGAACGGCTGGGACGATCGATTTTTTAATCGCGCTTAACTCACAACATTCTGTGCCGCGCCCTGCCAGAATCCGGCGAGATTGCTCTCGATACCGCGCAGCAGGTTGGTCACCCCCTGCTGGCTGGCCCAGGCGATATGCGGTGTCAGCATCAGGTTGGGTACATCAGCCTGCAATAGCGGATGATCGGCAGCGGGGGGTTCACTGGTCAGCACATCCAGTGCCGCCCCGGCAATCACTCCCTGGCGCAACGCATGGGCCAGCTCGGTTTCGTTGATCAGACCGCCACGCGCGGTGTTGATCAGCAGGGCTGAAGGCTTCATCTGCGCCAGCGCGGATAAATTGATCAGCTGCTTTGTTTCCGGCGTCAGTGGGCAATGCAGCGTCAGCACATCGCTTTGCGCCAGTACCTGCTCAAACGGCACATACCCCTCACGCAAGACGCTGCTGCCTTTACGATCGGCATATAACACGTTCATCCCCAGCGCCTGAGCCATCTCGCCGACGGCGCGGCCAATATCGCCTTTGCCGATGACACCCAGGGTCGCACCATAGATGTCCTGGATCGGCTGACGATGGACGCAAAAATGCGACGAGGCAGGCCAGGCGCTACGCGTGCTGTTAACGTAGTCCAGCAGATGACGGCGCAGGGCGAATAATGCCGCAATCACCCCTTCTGCCACGCTGCGCGTGGAATAGCCCGGTACGTTGCTGACGATAATGCCCCGCTCGCGACAGGCCGCCAGATCGATGCAGTCATAACCGGTAGCCGCCACGCAGACGTAACGTAAGGCGGGCAGCTGGCGTAGCGTATCAGCGCGCAACGGCACCTTGTTGGTGATCACCATCTCCGCATCATGCAGCACATGGACCAGATCCGCCAGCGAGGTGGTGGCGCGATATTGCCAGTCGGTACACCATTGGGGACGTTGTGGCGCGCGCGGCAGGGTATCGCCGTCAAGGGTGACAATCTTCATTGTTTCTCCGCTTTAATGTTTCTCTATTGATCTAGTCATGTTTCATTAAGGTTAACAAAAGCTGGGTGTTACGTGATTTTTTTCAAAAGATGCGAATTATTTCTTCAATGCCCTCAGTTTTTTTAACCCATCCCAGGTAATCGCGTTACACTTCCGCCCAATTTAATCAGTAACCTCCGTTTCCGCCATGATGTTTTCGTCTGCAATTCGCCAGCGCCTGACTGCCTGCATCGCCATCGTGGCGGTGTTGTTGCTGTTTGTTGCGCCGGTGGTGTCGAAAACGCTGCTGGAACGACAGAACCACCTGCAAAGCATGATGGCCGACATGCCTATGCATCACGATGCCATGCCGGATATGGTGATGCCCGGCATGGACCATCATATGATGGACGACGGCGAATTCGCCTGTGGCTACTGTGATTTGCTGGTGCATGTGCCGTTGATGATGTGGGTGTTTGTCCCCTTCATCTGGCTGATGCTGGTAATTTCCCGCGCCCCGCCGATTCCCGATGTCATCGCACCGGTGATCTGCCGTCATACCTCGACCCACCGACCGCGCGCGCCACCTGCCCTTCTCTCCTGCTGACATGATTCGATCGGTAGCGCATCCCGCTGGATGACGCTTGAGCATTCTTTTACGCAAGGAAGACGGCTTTGTCTGCTGTTCACTCTGTAGCACCGCGCGGCGCGGTGCTTAATTTGCTACGCCGCTTACATTTTTACATCGGCCTGTTTGTCGCCCCTTTTATCTTTATCGCTGCGCTGAGTGGCACGCTGTATGTGCTGACGCCCCAGCTGGAAAACGTGCTGTATAAAGACGCGTTGAGTGTTGAGCCAGGTAGTCACGCGCAGCCGCTTTCGGCACAAATCGCCGCAGCCCGCGCTTATGCTGGTGAGAAACAACGTATCTACGCCGTACGCCCGGCTCCGGGTGCCAGCGATACCACGCGTGTGCAGTTCAGCGATCCCTCCCTCGGTGCTTCGCAGTCACGTTCGGTCTTTATCGATCCCTACACCTTACAGGTGAAAGGCGATATGACGGTATATGGCACCAGTGGCGTGCTGCCGCTGCGCATGACCATCGACCTGCTGCACAGCAGCCTGTTGTTGGGGGACGTTGGCCGCAACTACAGCGAACTCGCGGCGTCCTGGTTGTGGGTGGCTGCACTGGGCGGTGTACTGCTGTGGCTGGGGACGCGTCCACGCCGCAAGGCAAAAACGCCGCGTGGACGCTTTGCCTTTAGCCGACACTGGCACATCACCCTCGGCCTGACGCTGCTGCTGGGCTTACTGTTTTTCTCCGTCACCGGACTGACCTGGTCACAATGGGCAGGTGGCAATATTGATCGCTGGCGTACCGAACTGAACTGGCTGACGCCACAGGTCAACACCGCGCTCAACCACGATGAACCTGCGATGCCTGCCGATCCTCATGCCGACCATCAAAGTATGCCGGGCATGGATATGTCGACGATGGCGATGCCGGTACCACATGGCCCGATCAATGCCGCCGATGGCGACTGGGATCGCGCGTTGTACGCAGCGCGAGCGGCGGGAATCTCGGCAACCAAACTGGAGTTACGTCAGCCGAAAAATGCGGATAAGGCATGGACGGTAAGCGAAATCGATCGCAGCTGGCCCACGCAAGTGGATGCCGTGTCAGTGAATCCACAGGATTTCACCATTGTCGATCATGTGTATTTCGATCGTTTCCCGCTGGTGGCGAAGCTGACACGCTGGGGTGTGGATGCGCACATGGGGGTGTTGTTCGGCCTGGCGAATCAGCTGCTGCTGGCGGCCTTCGGTTTGGGTTTATGCACCATGATTGTGCTGGGCTATCGCATGTGGTGGCTGCGTCGGCCACAGCAGGCAGAAGCCAGTCCGACCCAGACTCTGACAGCCGCCTGGCTGGCGTTACCACACTATGCCAAAGGGGCCTGTTTGCTGCTGGCACTGGCGCTCGGTTATGCGCTGCCGGTGATGGGGGTGAGTCTGCTGGCGTTTTTGCTGGTCGATATCCTGCGTTTCCGTGCTCAGCAACGCGCGCCGGTTGATACGCAGGTGCTGCTGGCCGCGCAGCAATCGCCGCTTGGCATTATTCGCGCCCGCTTCGCCGTTAAGCGCAAGGAGATGCGTCATTTCCTGTATGGGCTGTGTGTGCTGGCGCTGATTGTTGGAACAGTGATGAGTAATGCGATTATTGGCGGCGTGATTGAACAATATGGTATCCCGTTCAGCAGCTGGTCTCTGACCATGTATCTGACTCAGGGCTTTATGATCGCGCTCTACACCACGGTGTTTACCGCGCTGATGTCGATTCCGCTGTGGTATTGGTTCCTCGGCGAGAAGGATGATGCGCAAGGGTAACGCCTCAGCCTTAGCGGTGTGATAAAAACAGCGCGATAAATCGCGCCGCTACAAGTCAGTGCCTGAGAGGCGCGATTTATCGCGCCTCTCCTGTCAGAAATCTGCTTTCAGCACCACGCGATAATGCGCTTTACCGGCACGGACATGATCGAGCGCGTCATTCACTTTCGACATCGGGAATTCTTCCACAGTCGGCGCGATATCGACGCGGGATGCCAGTTTCAGCAACGCACGCAGCTGACCCGGTGAACCGGTGGAGGAACCGGTAACCGCACGATCGCCAACAATCAGGCTAAATGCCGGAACTTCAAACGGCTTCATCACCGCACCCACGGTGTGGAACTTGCCCTGACGCGCCAGAGCCTGGTAATAGGGTTTCCAGTCGAGATCCACCGCCACGGTGCTGATAATCAAATCAAACTGCCCTGCCAGCGCATTCAGCGCCTCCGGGTCACGGCTGTTGATCACACAGTCAGCACCCATCGCCAGAATCGATTCGGTTTTACCGGCAGACGAACTGAACGCGGTGACCTCCGCCCCCATCGCGCGCAGCAGTTTGATCGCCATATGGCCGAGGCCACCAATGCCAATCACCCCAACGCGGCTGGTCGCAGTGATGTTGTTCATCAGCAACGGTTTAAACACCGTGATACCGCCACACAGCAACGGACCGGCGGTGGCAATATCCAGCGATTCCGGCAGCGGGATCACCCATTGCCAGTTAGCGCGCAGGTGGCTGGCGAATCCACCGTGGTTATTGATGGTGGAGACCTTACCGTTTTCGCAGTTGACCTGGTCACCGGTGATACAGGCATCGCAATGCTGGCAGCTTTTGGCTGTCCAGCCGATACCAACACGCTGGCCGAGACTCAGCCCTTTATTCTGCGCCGCTTCGCCCAGCGCCACCACGCGCCCAATCACTTCGTGACCGGCAATCAGCGGGTAGGTTGAGCCACCCCATTCATTATCAATCATCGACAGATCGGAGTGGCAGACGCCACAGTAATCCACCTCTACCTGCACATCCTCGGCAGCCAATGGACCGGCCTCGTATTCGTAAGGCACCAGCGCCTCACCCGCCTGCATGGCGGCATAGCTCGTAATTTTCATTGCTGTCCTCAGTGGTTGGTCTCTGACGACAGAAGTTTATCAAATCATGTCCCATTATTATGCTGAATAATCATACGATTATGTTAGCACCTGCTGCGAAGCAGCGTTAAAGCGGGTCATGATTAATCGGGCTGCGAAAGGCGTTACGCGCCGCTTCAATCAACTGACTGGCTGTCACCGTCGGCGGCAGGTGCGTCAGCACTTTCATCGCCTGCCAGTAACATAGCACCATCTCTTCATCGCTCTCGTTTTCGGCCATTTCCCTTAACCGCCCACGCAGGGTCAACACATCCAGCGTCTGCTGCTCATCCACCATCTCCGCAATCGTTTGATTGATAACCTGATGGATGATTTTCCAGGAAATTTCGGCAAGCACAATTAACCTCTTTTTTATCTCTCTCAGCTCCGGGCAAATGAATAAAAAAAGGCGCGGCGGTCGCAGCGCCTCAAACAGCGAAAATGTAGGATAACTATAGTTGGTTATTTGGCTGGCAAAGGGCATAGCGCCTGACAATTTCGTAGCTCGCGGATCTGTAAACTGATTTTTATCTGGCACGGATTATGACACCAGAGAATGGCTTTGTAACAAAAAAGCCTAAGCTTGTGCTGGTCGCCGCCGCAACGCTTTGTCAAAGTGGGTAAACTTTTTCTCTACACAGGGAGTCACGATGAGTCAGTCAACCGCATTGCATGCCGATCCACTGGTCTGGGGCCACGGCCCGAAGGTGTTTGAAGTGTTTCTCGAACCCACCTGCCCGTTTTCGGTGCGCGCATTTAATAAGTTCGATGCGTTATTAAACCTGGTCGGCGAAGAGAAGATGACGCTGAAAATCCGTTTGCAATCACAGCCATGGCATATGTATTCCGGCCTGATTGTGCGCTACATACTTGCCGCGTCCACCCTGCCCGCAGGCAAAGCCGCCGCCAAAGCGGTGCTGAAAGCCGTGGCCGATCACCGCGAAGAGTTCGAGTTCACCGATCACGCCCGCGGCCCCAATATGGACACCACGCCGAACCAGATCCTCGATCGTCTGGAGCAATACAGCGGTGTCAATGCACGCGAGCCGTTTGACCGCGCTGAATTGCAGAACGAAATCAAATGGCATTGCAAATATTCACGCCAGAACGGTATCCACGTATCCCCCACCTTTATTGTCAATGGACTGGTACAGGCGGATATTGGCAGTGGTGATGAGATCGAATCCTGGGCAAAACGGATTCTTGCCTGACTCCCGAGGCCCGCGTCTTCGGGCCTTTTGCTATATTTCGCAATAGTTTATTGCTTGCCTCGCTATGCTTATCCTGTTAATCGTTATTTACCTAATTATATAGCGAGAAATGGAATGCAACATAAACTGCTTAGCGCGCTTCTGCTCACCGCAGGCGCGAGTCTTAGTCTCAATGCCCTGGCAAATACCGACATCCGCGTCACCTACGCCGGTTCGATGGGCAAAGTCATGGACCAGGCGTTAGGTCCAGCGTTTGCTAAAGAAAATAACGGTAATTACCAGGGACAAGGCCAGGGGGCTTACGGTATGGCTCGCCTGCTGGCGAGTAAGAAAATCACTGCCGATGTGTTTGTTTCCATCACCCCAGGGCCGATGCAGATCCTGAAAGATGCCGGACTGATCGATACCGCAGTGCCAGTCGCCAGTACCAGCATGGTGATCGCCTATAGCCCGAAAGGGAAATACGCGCAGCAGTTTGCTCAGGCTAAAGGCAGCGATGCCAGCTGGCTGAAAGTGCTGGCAACGCCAGGACTGAAATTTGGTCGTACCGATCCGATTAACGATCCGAAAGGTCAGAACATCGTCTTTACCCTGCTGCTGGCTGAGAAGTATTACCACCAGCCGGGCATCGCCGAAAAAATCATGGGCGGGGTACAAAACCCGGCGCAAACCCATCTGGAAGGTGGCCTGCTGGCGCGTCTGGAGAGCGGCCAGGTTGATGCTGCGGCCGGTTACGAAAGTGAAGTGATCTCCGCCCATCTGCCTTATATCGCGCTGCCGGACGAAATCAATCTGAGCAATCCGGATCAGGCGAAACAGTGGTATGACACGGTCAGCTTCCAGGTGAAAGACAGCAAAGGCGAGGAAAAAACCCTGCATACTCAGCCGATGGTGTATTACGCCGCAGTGCTGAAAAATGCGCCGAACGGCACCGCGGCCGGTAAAGCCTTCGTTGACTTTATGCTGAGCCAGCCAGGCCAGGCGCTGTTGAAACAGAACGGCTATGCGGCACCGAAAGGTGGCGTGCTGTACCAGCCATGAGAAAACGCCAGTCCACCGCGTTGTGGCTCTCACTTCCGGCCCTGCTGCTGCTGGCTGTCCCGTTCGTCACGCTGATTGGCGTGACGCACTGGCAACATCTGCGGCTGGCATGGGGCGATAGCCATGCCATCGCCACCTCCCTCGCGCTGGGCGGGGTGGCGCTGTTGCTGATTTTTCTCAGCGGATTACCGGTGGCCTGGTGGCTGTCCCAGGCGCGGGGTAAAACGCGCCTGATCGTCGAACTGCTGGTGTTGATCCCGTTACTCACGCCACCGCTGGCGATGGGGATTTTGCTGGTGAGTGCCTATGGGCCTTACAGTGTCCCCGGCGAGTTACTGGGACGGTTCGGCATGACGCTGGTGAATAACCCGGCAGCCTTTGTGCTGGCGCAATGGTATGGCGCGTTGCCTTACTTTGTCACTGCCGCACGTTCCGCCTTCGCTGGCGTGCCGAAAGAAATTCTTGAAGCCGGTCGCACCCTCGGCGCACCACCGTGGCAACGTTTCTGGCGATTGTCAGTGCCGCTGGCGGCACCGGGTCTGGCTTCCGCCACTGCCCTGGCCTGGGTGCGTGCCATGGGGGAATTCGGTATCGTGATGATCTTTGCCTACTTCCCTCAGGGGATGCCGGTACAGCTGTACAACAACCTGCAAAATGACGGCGTCGATGCCGTGTATGTGCTGCTGTGGCTGTTGTTGCTGTTTACCTTACCGGTACCACTGCTGTGCTTTGTCACCTCGCGACGCCTGCAACAGGGAAAAGTCGCACTGGTATAACATCGTCACCCTGAGTGCCAGCGCTCAACGCGCCGCGCACTCTCCTCCACTGCCTGTTTAATGCTGGCCAGCAAGGGTTCCATATCCAGCGGTTTGATGAAAAAGGCAAAGGCATCGTGGCGATATTCTTCCGGCGTGTCATGGTCGGCCATAATAATCACCGGCAATAACGGGTGACGTTGGGTGTGCTCTGCCAGCCAGTTTTGTCCGTTGATGTCCGGCAGCGGCACGTCGAGTAGCAGACAACCCCGTAACGGCCTGGCTCCCGCTGTGGCGTCCTCAAAATCGGTAAGATCAACAAAGTCCACCACCTGATAATCCAGCGCTTTCAACAGGAACCCAAGGGATTCGCTCACGGATACGTCGTCTTCCACTAACCAGACCGTCGCAATCATCAATTTACCCCGCCGCTAAAATGTCATGCGAGCGCTGATAATAGTCTGCGTACGGCCACATCTCCACCGCCTAAAATCAGCCGCGAAGCCGCATTCCGTCGGGGATTTGCGTAAATAGCACCAGGTTAAAAGACAGCATATCCTGCGAAAGTCAGGCACATCGGGAGAATAATTGTCTGACTCCAGCACAGACGTGGTCTTGCTTTTTCGCACCACGTCTGTGCCGGATCAGTCATTTTTAAGACATCGTGTAAAATCTACTTACATTCAAATGAGGCGGGAGTTAGCTATTGCGTTGCAAATGGCTGCTGACAAAGGCCTTACAGCGCGGCGAAATCGGGTCGCTGAACACCTGCTGCGGTGAGCCGGATTCTTCGATTTTCCCCTGATGCAAAAACACCGCTTTATTGGAAACGTCGCGGGCAAAACCCATCTCGTGCGTCACGATAATCATGGTACGCCCCTCCTCCGCCAGTCCGCGGATCACACGTAGCACTTCCCCCACCAGTTCCGGGTCCAGCGCCGAAGTGGGTTCATCAAACAGAATTGCCTTCGGTTGCTGCGCCAGCGCGCGGGCAATCGCCACCCGTTGTTGTTGTCCACCGGAAAGCTGTGACGGCCAGGCGTTGCGTTTTTCATACAGACCCACTTTATGCAACAGCGCTTCAGCCTCTTCCAGCGCCTCTTTATGGCTACGCTTCTGCACATGCACCGGGGCTTCCATGATGTTCTGCAACACGGTTTTATGCGGCCACAGATTGAAGCTCTGGAACACGAAGCCGAGCTGCATGCGCATCAGCTTGATGCGGTTACGCTGCTCGCGATTCAGTTTTTCATGCGGATTATCGATGGTGACCACTTCGTCACCCACGGCGATCTCGCCCCCCTGGGGAATTTCGAGGAACGGGATGCAACGCAGCAGGGTACTTTTACCCGAACCACTGGCACCGATCAGCGAAATCACATCGCCATCCTGCGCCGTCAGGCTGATGTCGTGCAGCACTTCATGGCCACCGTAACTTTTTCTGAGATGGCTCAGGGCGATAGTCGGTTTGCTCATTAACGTGCTCCAGCGTAGTAAGGGGACAAACGGCGCTCCAGCAGCGCCACACCTTTGCTCACCAGCACGGTCAGCAGCAGGTAGATAATCGCCGCGCTGATAAATACTTCCAGCGCGCGGAAGGTCTCGGACACAATCGAATCGGCAATGCCGGTCATCTCCATCAGGCTGATGGTGCTGACCAGCGACGTTGATTTAATCATCGAGATGATTTCATTGCTGTAAGCAGGCAACGCCTGACGCACGGCAATCGGCAGCGTGATACGACGCAGCGTGGTGAAGCGCGACATGCCGCATACCTTCGCCGCTTCCAGCGATTGTACGCTCACCGCGTTGAGGCCACCGCGCAGAATTTCTGAGGTGTACGCCGCATCATTGAGAATCAGGGCGATCAGGCCACACCAGTAAGGATCTCGCAGCAGCGGCCAGAAGAGGCTCTCGCGCACCGCCGGTAAGCTGCCGAGTCCGTAATAGATCATGAAAATCTGAATCAGCAACGGCGTACCGCGAAACAGCCAGACATAAAACCGCGCGACATAGCTGCCCACGCGGTTTTGGCGCAGCAAATTCAGCAATAGCGCCAGCAGCCCGCCGCCCAGCAGCGACAGGACAGCAAGATTTAGCGTGAGCGGTAATCCGCGCAGCAGCGCCACCAGCGTGTGCTGCAAAAAGGAAAAATCCATCGGGCCTCCTTACAACCGGGCGCGTTGTTGCCCGCGCATGGCCACTTTTTCCACATAGCGGAAGACAAAATCGGAACAGGTGGTGATGATCAGATAAATCACCGCACCCACGCTGTAGAAGAAGAACGGCATTTGCGTTGAATTGGAGGCGGTAGAAATCTGGTTCATGGTTTCGACCAGGCCAGTCACCGAGACCAGCGCCGATTCCTTAATCACCGATTGCCACTGGTTACCCATGCCAGGTAACGCGGTTTTCAGCGCCTGCGGCACAATCATGCGGCGAAACAACATCAAACGCCCCATGCCGGTGACGGTCGCCGCTTCCAGTGTCCCTTTCGGGATGGCGTGGTACGCCCCACGGAACACGCCGCTTTGATAAGCCCCCGAGATCAACCCGATGGCGATAGCCCCGGCGACAAAGCCGTTCACATCGAACGGCCCCGGCAAATCGAGCAAAGCACCAAAGAAGCCCACCACCTGGCGGCCACCAAAGTAAAACAGGTAAATCACCAACAGTTCCGGCACACCGCGAAACAGCGTGATATAGCCACCCGCCAGCCGTTGCTGCCAGCGCGAGCCACCAATCTGCATCCAGCACAACAGGCTGCCAAGAATTGCGCCCAGCAGCCAGGCGCAGAGAGAAACGGTCACGGTGACGGTAGCGGCATTGAGCAATACGCCGCCCCACCCTTCATCACCGAATCCTAACAGTTGCCAGTCGATAGTCATAAGCGTCAGGCATTATTCCGCAGGTGCGACGTTCTCGCCGAACCATTTGATAGAAAGCTGTTTCAGCGTGCCGTCTTTGATCATTGAGACCAGCGCGGCATCCAGCGCGGCTTTCAGCTCTGGATTATTTTTACGCAGTGCAATGGCTGAACCCTGGCCCAGCACACCGCCAACAAAACCATAGCCGGTGCTGTTCACGGTATCCGCATGTTTTTTCACATAGGCGTTGAGGTTGGTACGTGACGCCATCACCGCATCAACGCGACCATTCAGCAGATCGGCGAAGGTTTCCGGGCCACCCTGATAAGTACGGATGGTCGCCACATCAGACAGGTATTTGTTGAGGAAGTCCGCCTGGATGGTCGCCACCTGCACCGCAATGGTTTTGCCTTTGAACTTCGCTTTCAGCGCGTCGATGGCTTTGGTCATACCGGCTTCATCACCGGCCTGCACCACTTCGTTGTTACCTGGCAGGGTATCCAGCGCACTGCCTTTCATAGTGACAAAGCCCGACACGCTGACGGTGTATTGATGGGTGAAATCTACCACTTCTTCACGCTTCGGCGTGACGGTTACCGCATCCACCACCGCATCGTATTTGCCATCAACCAGGCCGGGGATCATGCCTGACCATTTCTGCGCCACCAGCTCGTATTTAAAGCCAACGCGTTTTGCCAGTTCTGCCACCATATCCGGCTCGTAACCGACAATCTTACCGCTCGGCGTCGACTGGTTGAACGGAGGATAAGCCGCTTCGGTAGCAAATTTCAGGGTGCCAAAATCTTTCGCCTGGACCAGAGCCGAAGTAGCAAGCAGCAGCATGCCAACGGAAGCGGTGAAAAGCCCTTTACGCATCATCATAAAACCTCAAGGTTCGTTATTGATTGTTGGAGAGTAAATCGATGGCTAAACGGGCTAACGCCTGAGTGCCTGCATGGATACTGCGCTCGTCGGGCTGATAATCCGAGTTGTGCAGGTGATCATCGCGTCCTGGCGCGCCGGAACCAATATGGATCTGGCAACCCGGTGCCCGTTCGGTAAACAGCGAGAAATCCTCAGCGCCAAAGCTGGCACTGGGTTTAGCGATAATCGCTTTACCAAACTGATGCGACAGGATGGCTTCCAGTTGGTCAATCAACGCATCGTCATTCATCAGTGGCGGCACGCCGCGCTGATAATTGACCTCAATACGCGTATTCAGCGCCAGCGCCACCCCTGCGCAAATACGTTTAAACGCCGTCTCGATATGCGCACGTGCCGCCGGAGATTTCGCCCGCACCGTGCCCTGAATCAGGCAGCTATCAGGAATGATATTGTGCGTGGTGCCACCGTGGATATGGCCGACAGTCAGCACCGCTGAGTTAGCCGGATCGAGTTCGCGGGAAACGATAGTTTGCAGCTGGGTGATCAGATGCACCGCCGCAATGATCGGGTCGGTGCCCATATGCGGGCGCGCCGCATGGGTTGAGGTGCCGTGTACCACCAAATCAAACTCATCGCTGGAGGCGGTGCTGGCCCCGCGTGTCAGGCCGATTTCACCGGCCGCCTGTTCCGGTTTGTTGTGCAGCGTAATCGCCAGATCGACGCCATCTGCCGCGCCATCGGCGATCATCGCTTCCGCCCCACTTTCCGGCGTTTCTTCCGCAGGCTGAAAAATCAGGCGCACCGTGCCGTGCAGCTGGTCACGATAATGCGGCAGGATGGACGCCACGCCCAGCAAGGTCGCGGTATGAATATCATGGCCGCAGGCGTGCATTTTGCCTGGATAATTGCTGCTGAATGGCAAACCGGTCTGCTCGTGAATCGGCAGCGCATCCATATCGGCACGCAATAATAAGGTTTTGCCCGGATGAGCACCGACGATGTCCAGCATCACACCGGTTTTACCCACGCCGGTTTTCGGCGTCAGCCCCAGCGCTAACAACTGCTGTTCGACGATTTTCGCGGTACGGTGGGTATCGAAACCCAGCTCAGGATGGGCGTGAATATCACGACGGATATTGATGAGATGTGCTTCCAGGCTTTCGCTTCTGGCACTGATTTCCCGGGCCAAATTGGCTTGATGGTCTTTCATGGTTGCGGTGATCTTTTTCAGGCTTGCGCCCGGCCTATATGGCATTTTTATGAAGAAAGTCTCTGTATTTATTCACAGCCCCTGGCAGAATGCAACGCGCAATCTTGCGGGTTACTTGCTGAATTTTCGTGATATTTTGCTAATCCCCTGCGAATGCAGGATAAAAATCCATATGCGGGAAATGAAGCAGTCATAACATTCATAATCGACTGCGGATCATCAGAATTTCTGATTTTGTTACTGAACAAACGATTGCTGGATATTTAAGCAATCTGGCTGTTGTACCAAAACCATAAGCTTATGCAGTAATTCATAAAAGCCATTCACCTGATTCAGTAAACTGAGTTTATTTGATGCACGTTGTTAGCAACCCGACATCATAAATTTTGTTACTAACAGGAGATTAATGTGATGCGGGCTTCACTATCCCATGCAGAACTTAGAACCCATGATTTGAACACAGAACAAATCCAGCCTCGTCGGGCCACGCAGGATCCGCTGCCTTTTACCAGCGGTAATGCAGCAAACCCTTACCTTGCGACTCCAATCTGTCCAGAAGCGGGGGGTGATATTTCCCCGCCTGCCCGTTCGGTCAATGCGCTTTTAGCTTTCCAGACTGAGCAATTGAACATTGCAGAATTTGTCATGGATAAATTGAAACTCAATAAAAGCACGTTGCAATTGGTGCCAGGACTTTTAAAAACGACAGAGTCAGGCATGCAGATGGCCAGTAAAGAACAAATTAACACCTCAAAAAAATTAAATAGCAAACTCATCGATAATATTTCAACTGCATTCAGTAATAAACATCGGGTGCCCCTGAAAGACGTTAAAAGCATCATTAAAAAAGAATTCAAAGCAGCGGCAATAAAAATACGCAACAATAACCACTGGGATAAAATAAACACAAAGATTGCGCACGGCGGCCATGATTATATCAGCACCCTGACTCCCGCCGGGAAAATGAAGGCCGGCACCCATGATATCTTCCAGCAATCCTATCTGGATAAAGGTGTTTGCAGCTCATCCAGTACTGATACCCAACACGCCACCAATTTATGGATGTCGGAAATTGCGGTTCCCGATAAGGATGGTCGCCCTGAGACGTTATTTAACGGCATCCGCCACGGTATTCTCTCACCCTACGGATTGAAAAAGAGCGATCCTGCTCGTCAGGCCGGTGCCATCACTCGGGCAAAGGAAGTGTTAACTGCCGCTTTATATGCAAAACCAGATTTGTTACATCGCGCACTCTCCGGCCAGGAAGTGCCTTTGAACCTGGTTTCCACCTCACTCGCCACCGCAAGCAAGCCAGGAAAAGAGGATGGTATGGTCGCTGACCAAATGCACGCCTGGCAAGCATTGACCCAGCAAACGCCTCTGAGCCTTACCATCAGGGATGAACAGGGCGAATTAAAACCGATAAAGGTCAATCTGAAGGTTGTGGCATTCAGTCTTGGGGTCAACGAAATGGCTCTGAAATTGAAACTGGGTTGGACTGCCTCAGATAAATATAATGATCAGGCACTGCAGCAACTATTTGGCCCTGAACTGAAATTCACTACACAACCTCAAGGTATGGTCGGCGAATATCTGAAAACCAACCCTGAAAATGGAGCAAAGGTACGGGAACTTAGCCAGCAGCTCAGGGATATCTTTATTAAAAAATCCCACCATCATGATGGAGGTGAGCCCTATAAGGCTGCACAACGCATCGCCATGCTGGCATATGAAATGGGTGCTGTACCGTGCTGGAACTGTAAAAGTGGCAAGGACAGAACAGGCATGCTGGATGCAGAAATCAAAAGGGAAGTGATAAGCCAGCATCAAGGAAAACCATTAAGTCAACCGGGTCGCCTGCAAAGTAAAGCCGATAAGGAATTATTTCAGAACGTCCTGATTAATGGCGGTAATGCAGAAGTTCAGGCCTATAACACCAGTGTTGCAGGTAATAAAGTCATTAAATTCTTACCTCTTCCCGGGATGAATTTGTCATTTAATGAACGTATTGGAAACAACCAGGTATTGAAAGCAACGCAAGGGTTATCAAAACTGGTTCATAACTGAGGAATTATGTCGAATATTATTTATAGTCTTTATGACGCTCTCGGGTTGGAAATAGACGGTGATGACCCGGTTTTAATCGTTGATGAGGAACTGACCATTTACTTCAATGAGTCAGACCATACGCTGGAGATGTGTTGTCCTGTTGCGCCATTGCCAAACACGGTAGAGGATTTGCAAAGAGTCCTGCAACTTAACTATTCCAGCTCGGTGGTGCTGGCAACGGATGCCGATAACACGGCTCTGTTAGCCCTGCTACGCCTCCCCGCTACCAGTTCTGCGGCAGAAGTAGAATCGGGACTCCACCAACTCATCAGCGTGTCCCGCATGCTATGTAAAAATGGTTATCCCAACGCAGTATAGTTTTGTGCGGCACGATAAATCGCGCCTTGACGACCTGCAAAATATGGCAGTGTATCCGCTGGGCGAAATTAGCACGGATGCCATCGCCCGATGCCCCACCGCAAGCGGGCACTGATGATCATCAGGCTGGCGATTTCACCCTGAAATCCGCAAAAAACGCTGTGGCGTATCGCCCAGCAAACGACGGAACATGGAGATAAACGCGCTGGGGCTTTGATAGCCAAGCTGGCTGGCAATGCGCAGTACCGGTTGCCCTTGTGCCAGTTGCACCAGCGCTTCTGATAACCGCAATTGTTGCCGCCATTGCGTAAAGGTAATACCGGTTTGATCGCGGAACAGGCGTGCCAGGGTACGCGAGCTGGCTCCGACGCGATGGCCCCACTCTTCCAGCGTGTCGCTGCTGGCCGGACTTTGCAGCAACTGTTGGCAAATACTCATCAGACGACGATCGGCGGGTAACGGCAGCACGCAGACCGGCCCCTCGGGGGCGCGACGAATTTCATCCAGCAGCAACGGCGTTATCAGCTCCACCCGCAGCGGATCGGGGTTAGATTGTTGTTCCATCTCCACCAGCGTCTGCATCAACGCCTGGAGCAAGGGCGAAATCATCATGCTGCGTGCTTCCGGCCAGAAGGCGCGCGCCACCACCGGTTCCAGATACAGACTCAGGCTGCGGATATCGCTCAGTGCCGTTAACGCATGGGGTAAGGTACCCGGCAGCCACAGCGCCCGGCCCGGTGTTAATGTCCATGATGCGCTATGCGTCTGCACCCGCATCACCCCCTGCAAACAGAGCACCAGCTGCGCCACTTCATGGGCATGCCAGCGCTCCTCACGTCCCGCGTGATAATGCATTTCCCGTGTGGTTAATAACGGTAAGGTCGGGCTGGCATCGGTTAGCCGTGGTTTGTTCAACACCATCACATCCAATCCTGTCAGATTGCCGATTGCTGTCTGCCTTGCGTCATTAAGCCCATCAATCACGCAAACCCGCCAGCGTGGCGCTATCAAATAAAATAGTAATGATTATCATTTGTATCACTATTTGGGGCCGTTGGACTATATCGGGGATAAAAATCTTGCGTCATCGCACTTTTCAACGCACACCACTGAACGCCTTACTGCTGGTGCTGTTCAGCAGCACACCTGCCTGGGCGGCAGATAACAATAATAATTCACAAGACAGTACGCTGACCGTCACCGCCAATAACGTGGATACCGATGGCGGCGATGCCGACAGCTGGAACCAGGTGGCGAAAAAAGCGGATTCTGCCACCAAAAGCAGCCGCCCGTTAATCGAAACGCCACAAAGTATCTCGGTGATCACCCAGGCGCAGATGGCTTCCCAGGGCGCGCTGAACGTGGCCCAGGCGTTGCGTTATAACAGCGGCATCGGCTCCGAAGGCGGCGGTGCAGATTACCGTTTCGATGATATCTACATTCGTGGTTTCGCGGCTGACGAGTTCCTGGATGGTCTGCGTCTGCCGACGGTGACTTACTGGTCGCGTCCGAATTTCGATACTTTCCTGCTGGATCGCGTCGAAGTGGTTAAAGGCCCGGATTCGGTGACCTTTGGTCAGGCCAGCCCAGGCGGCGTGGTTAACCTGGTGAGTAAGCGCCCCACCGCCGAACCTATCCACCAGATTTTTGTCAGCACCGGTAGCCATAATCTGTTTCAAACCGGGCTGGATCTCTCCGGCGCGCTGGATAATGACGAACACTGGCTGGGGCGTATTACCGGCACCTGGTCACGCAACGACACCCAGGTCGATTACACCAAATACAAGCACTACGACATCGCCCCGGCACTGACCTGGCAACCCAATGACGACACGCGTCTGACGCTGCTCGGCCAGTTCCGCAAAGATCCCTACGCCGGGTTTTATAACCAGATGCCGCTGGAAGGCAGCTTAATTCACCTCGCGCAGGGCAATTACTCCGACAATTTCTACGGCGGCCAGCCGGGCTTTGATTACTATCGCCGCGAGCAGGCCAGCATCGGCTATGACTTTATGCATAAGTTCGATGATAGCTGGAGCCTGCACCAGAACCTGCGTTATCTGCACACCAGCAGCGATTACCAGATGGTCTACCCGACCCATACCGTAGTTGATGGCTCGGCGACGGTAAGCCGTGACAGCATGCGCGTGATCGAATCCTTCAATGCGTTTGATGTCGATACCAACCTGCAAGGCAACCTGTATACCGGCCCGGTTAACCATGCGGTGACGCTGGGCATGGATTATGTGCACGATGATTTACGTCAGAACAGCGGCTACGGTACCGCGTCTGATATCAGCTATCTCAACCCGGATTACAGCACCCCGGTTGCAGGTCTGTCGATTGATAACCACAACCGTTCCTTTATGACCCAGTTGGGTTTTTACCTCCAGGACAGCATGAAGTGGAACCACTGGATCCTCAATCTCGGCGGACGCTATGACAAAGCGCAAAGCCGCGCGCAGAACTGGGTCAGCGATACCCGTACCGAGCTGAACGACTACGCCACCACCGGTCGCGCCGGTCTGATGTACCACTTCGATAACGGTATTGCGCCATATATCAGCTACGGCACCTCGTTCCAGCCGCAGTCCGGCACCTCCTGGGCGGGCGATCCCTTTAAGCCAACCAAAGGCAAGCAGTCCGAAGTGGGCGTGAAGTATCAACCGAATGGCTTTAACGCGTTGTTCAGCGCTGCACTGTACGACCTGCGCCAGACCAATGTCCTGACCGCCGACCCGGAGCATGCTAATTATTCGGTGCAAACCGGCGAGATCCGCTCTCAGGGCTTCGAACTGGATGCGAAAGCGAACATCACCTCACGCTGGCTGGTGAATGCCTCGTACGCGCTGACCAACCCGAAAGTGATCTCGGCTAACGATGATACCGAAGGTAAACAGCCGGTGGCGATTGCGCGGCAAACCGCCAGCCTGTGGACCGAATACGCCTTACCGGGCGTGCTTGATGGTGTGACTATCGGCGGCGGCGGACGCTACGTTGGCACCAACTACGCCACCACCGATAACAGCCTGAAAGTACCAGCGGTGATGATTTATGACGCGATGATGCGTTACCGCTGGCAGGACTGGCAGCTGGCGCTGAACCTGCAAAACCTGACCGATAAACAGTACATCAGCAACTGTAACGATCTCGGTTGCCACTTTGGCCTGCGGCGGCAATTGATCGCCACGGTGAGTTATCAGTGGTAATTAGCCGTCGGCAGTTCATCCAGGGCGCGCTGGCAGGCGCTGCCCTGTTTTCATTTCCGTTGCTAGCCGCAACCCGGCCGCGCTGGGTGATCCTCGACTGGGGATTAACCGAAATGGCGTTGCTGCTCGGCGTCACGCCGGTGGGGGTGGCTGCGCCAGACTGGTATCGCCGCTTATTCAGCCAGCCGCCACTGCCACCCCAGGTGGCTGATGTCGGCCTGTTGTTTCAACCCAACTATGAAACCCTGTTTGAACTGCATCCCACGCAATTGCTGGTCACCCCCGCGCACCGCATGGCCGAAGCGCAGCTGTCACGCATCGCGCCGTTGCATTACTTCCCAATTTATAGCCCCCATCCCTGGCAGCAGGCGCAGCAGAATCTGCATACCCTGGCACAGCTGGCGGGAGATAACCTCCGGGCGGAACAGGTGATGACCGCCCTGCTGCAACGTCTCGACCAGGCCCGGCAACGAGCCACACAATTTCAGCCACGGCCCATCTACCTGCTGCATCCGCTGGATACCCTGCATGCGCTGGCGTTTGGTCCGGGGAGTTTGTTTAACGACATGTTGGCATTGCTGGAGCTGGATCACCGCCCTCCGTTCGCCGTCGGCCCACAGGGCATGGCAACGCTGGAGCTGGAACAACTGGCGCAAATGCCGCCCGGCTGGCTGGTACTGCTACCCTCCTGGCCGGAGGTGGATCTGACACCGGTCATTAACTCCCCGCTGTGGCAGACCCTGACGCGCGGTGGTCACCGGTTGCTGGTTATGCCCGATGGATTATCCACCGAGGGCGGCGTGCTGACGGCGGTACGTTTTGCTGAGAGCCTGGTCAGCGCGTTACAGGAGGCAAACGCATGATGACACGCCATCCTGCCCTGCTCTGTACCCTGCTGTTCGCCATAGCGATGCTCCTCAGCCTGCAACAACTCAGCCAGCAGCTGGCATGGCCGGATATCTGGCAGGCGCTGCACGGCTCAGCCAATCCCAGCCTGGCGCAACAGATCTTTAGCCAGATGTGGTTACCGCGCCAGGGGATGGCGTTGCTGTGCGGGCTGGCGCTGGGTTTTACCGGCGTGGTAATGCAGCAGGCGCTGCGCAATCCTCTGGCGGAGCCCTTGACGCTGGGTATCGCTTCCGGTGCCACGCTGGCGCTGTCACTCGCGTCCCTGGCTGGCCCGGCGTGGCTGCTGGCCGGACGTGAATGGATCGCGCTGAGCGGCGCATTGCTGGCCTTTGCGGTGGTGTTTCTGCTGAGTTTGCGTCAGGGTTTTACCCCGCTGGCACTGACGCTGGCGGGCATGCTGGTCAATCTGTACTGCGGCTCCGTCAATCTGCTGCTGACGATCATCTATGACCGTTCGCTGGCGGCGGTATTTATCTGGGGCGGCGGTGCGCTAACCCAGCAAAATGCCAGCCCGTTTTGGTGGCTCCTGCCGCGAGTACTGATGGCCGCCTTACCGGTGCTGCTGATCCTGCGGCCTCTGCGCCTGCTGGCGCTGGATGAGCGGGTAACCCATTCAATAGGCATGCCCGCCGGGCTGGTGCGGGGCATCGCCCTGCTGTCAGCGCTGGTGATCAGCAGCCTGGTGATCAGCGTGGTCGGCGTGATTGGTTTTATTGGCCTCGCGGCCCCGCATCTTGCGATGCTGGCGGGCGCAAAACATCTGCGCCAGAAACTGATTTGGTCGCCGTTGCTGGCTGCCGGGTTGCTGTGGCTGACCGATCAGGGCGTCAGCCGCCTGAATGGTATTGGTGGCTTGTTGCTGCCAACCGGTATGATGACGGCGCTGGCGGGTGGACCGTTGCTGTTGTGGTTTCTGCCCCGCCTGCGCCATATCTTTCAACCTGACGTCAGTGAACCCGCTCAGATACCCTTCCCCACCCATCGCAACATCCTGTTGCCGGTGATCGCGCTGTTTTTTCTGCTGCTGGCGGTGTCGCTCGATTTTGCACGCGGCATTACCGGCTGGCACTGGAACTCGCTGGCTGAACTCCATGCCCTGCTGCCGTTCCGCCTGCCACGTCTGCTGGCGGCACTGTCGGCAGGCGTGCTGCTGGCGGCGGCTGGCGTGATCATCCAGCGGGTCAGCCGTAATCCCATGGCCAGCCCGGAATTGCTGGGTATTGGCGCTGGCGCCTCACTGGGTATCACCGTACAACTGTTACTCTGGCCGCTGGGTGGCATCGTGCTGATGCTGGCCAGTAGCGCCATCGGCGCGTTGCTGACGCTGGCGCTCACGCTGTGGCAGGCGCGCCATTACGCTCTCAATCCGCAACGCATGTTATTAAGTGGCCTGGCGATTACCGCGCTATTTCAGTCCGTCGCGGCGATCGTGATGAGCAACAACGGCATGGCGGCAGCGATGCTGCGTCAGCTGATGACCGGCTCAACCTACTACGTCAACGCCAGTACGGCGGCAATCGCGCTGGTGCTGGCGCTGCTGTTACTGGCGCTGACCCCGCTATTGCGCCGCGCATTGCTGCTGTTACCACTGCATCCGGTATCGCCCTCACTGGGGCTTAACGTCACGCGGGCGCGCCTGCTGTTGATGGTGCTGGCGGCAGCGATGACGGGCGTGGCAACGTTGATCGTCGGCCCGTTGTCCTTTATCGGCCTGCTTGGGCCACAGCTGGCCCGGCAGCTGGGCGCACGCCGTCCGCTCGGGCAACTGATACTGGCGGTGCTGATTGCGGCAGTGCTGATGATGCTGGCTGACTGGGCAGGCAGCAATCTACTTTATCCACGACAAATTCCGGCCGGACTGATGGCAACGCTGATCGGCGGCCCATGGCTGGCGCTACTGCTGTGGCGTCCGTTGAATAGTACAAACTCATAGGAGATGAGGTGGCGATTTACCTGATGTTACTGCGCACCACCGGTGCGCTATTTTTTGTGGCGCTAGGCTGTAGCGTGGTGGGTGGTTTAAGTAACGCCGCGCTGCTGGCCTTAATCAACCAGGGGCTGAACGCCACAGACGCGCAGCGCCTGCAACTGGCGTGGCAATTCGGCTTGCTGGCGCTGCTGATGCTCGGCACGCGAACGCTCAGTCAGTCGCTGTTTATGGCGATGGGCCAGCGCAGCAAAGCCCAGCTGCGACGCATGCTGGTGCAGCAGGTGGCGGATGCCCGCTACGCCGATCTGGAGCTACACGGCATGCCGCGCGCACTCAGCATCCTGACCCAGGACCTGGATCAGGTAGTGATCTTTTTCGTTTCGCTCCCGGCTTTTGTCATGTCGCTGGCGGTAATCATGGGCTGCATGGCCTATCTGGGTTATCTGTCTGTCACCGTGATGGGGATTGCGATTGTTACCGTGCTGATTGGCTCCCTCGGCTACAGCTGGGTGCATCGCCGTGCGTTGCAACTGATGCGCCAGTCGCGCCAGCGGGAAGAAACCCTGACCGGCGATGTCAACGCGCTATTCAGCGGGGCCAAGGAGTTACGCCTGCACGCCGCGCGCAAGCAGGCGTTTCTGCACAACCGGTTATTCACCACCATTGAGAAGGTGCGTGTCGAGCGCACACGCGGTTATGTGTTGTATTCCCTGGCGAATATCTGGGCCAGCGTTTTTTTCTTCGCGTTTATCGGTGTGGTGATGTTTCTGCTGACCCGGGTGCTGGACTTGCACGGTGCGGTGCTGTCGGGTTTCGCCATGGTGTTTCTTTATATGATTGTGCCGATTGAAAGCGCGCTATCCACCCTGCCCTCGCTGACCATGACCCAGGTTGCCCTGAAGCGCATCAATGCGATGCAGCTGCAATTGCCGCCCGAGCAAACCCACATCGACGCCGCCCCGCAGGAATTTCAGCGACTGGAGCTGCGCGATCTGACCTACCATCATGGCGCAGCGCAGGGTTTTCAGCTCGGACCGATTTCGCTGCAATTTACCGCTGGTGAACTGGTGTATCTCACCGGCGGTAATGGCAGCGGCAAAACCACGCTGGCCCGGCTGATTACCGGCTTATATCAACCGGATGGCGGCGAGTTGCTGCTGGATGGTGTTGCCATCACCGATGCCAGCCGCGCGCGTTATCGGCAGCTGTTCTCGGCGGTATTCAACGATTTTCACCTATTCGACGATCTGCAGGGGATTGATGCCGCCCGCTGGAATGATGAAGCGCAACAGCTACTCGAAGCATTGCAGCTTAACCACAAGGTCACGTTGCAGGAGGGGGTGTTCTCGACGCTGGCACTTTCTACCGGACAGCGTAAGCGGTTGGCGTTACTGGTGGCGTGGCTGGAAGATCGGCCATTTTATCTGTTTGACGAATGGGCTGCCGATCAGGACCCGGCGTTCCGCGAGGTGTTTTATCACCAGCTGCTGCCCGCGCTGAAAGCGCGTGGCAAAACCGTGCTGGTGATAACCCATGACGATCGCTATTTTCACCTCGCCGATCGCTGCCTGAAGCTGGAGCTGGGCCAGCTACTTAACGCTTAAGCCGCCCGGCCGCTTTTTCGCTCGCCACCCGACGGCGGGCGATAAATTCCGCGATCTGCTGCTGCGCTTCAGTGAGTCTCTCTGCTGAAGCGCTGCGCGGTGAACCGCTGTGGAACGGCGGTGCCGGGTCGTACTCCATCTGCAACTGAATATTTTCCGCCGCTGCCCGGCCCAGCAATTCTTCCGCCACCGTCAGCGCAAAATCGATGCCGGAAGTCACCCCGGCACCGGTGATGCGGTTACGGTCGCGCACCACCCGCTCCTGCACTGGCGTTGCCCCAAACAAGCTCAATTGATCGAGCGATCCCCAATGGGAGGTAGCGCGATAGCCCTGCAACAATCCCGCCGCACCCAGCACCAACGAGCCGGTACACACCGAGGTCACCCACTGCGCCTGCTCCGCCATGCGTCGCACAAAATCCAGCGTTTCGTCATCTTCCATCAACGCAATCTGGCCCGGACCACCGGGGATACAGATCAGATCCAGCGGTGGGCAATCTGCAAAGGTCGCCGTCGGCATGATGGCTAAACCCCGGTCTGACATCACTGGCTGGCGATCTTTCCACACCAGGTAGTTATTGACGCCAGGCATCCGCACGAAGACTTCCCACGGACCGGTAAGGTCGAGTTGCGTCAGAGAGGGGAAAAGCAGCAGACCAATATTGAAAGGGGTGGACATCGCCATCATCAGCTCCTGTTGGGAATCATCGGCTTATCATGGACTTATTTGGGGGAAGATGCATCTGGTCATTTTACGAACTTGAAAGTACCGACCTATACAACTATAGTAATATTTACCACAGTAAGGATGAGTATGAGAATGGACAATCTGCTAAGGCTGTTTGTGGAATGGAGTTATAACAAGGAACGAAAAAAGTCCGGTATCACTGACTTTCAGTTACGTCAGCTTGCTGTTGAGTTGCTGGCTGATCCGAAAGATGGATCGCTGGGCGGTGGTGTGTATAAAAAGCGTGTTGCCTTGCAAGCAGGAACTCGTGGTGGCGCAAGGACAATTATCATTTATCATCAATGAGATAAGGTCTATTTCCTTGACGGGTGGGAGAAAAAGGATGTTCCTAAAAGTGGACCTGAAATCCCTCCCAACATTCTGAATTTTTATAAACTACAGTCAAGAACGTTTAAGAGTAAAACAGAAAACCAAATTAAAACTGATCTTGAAAACAAAGTTTATATTGAGATGGCAAAGGCAGAAGTGGAGAAGAAATATGATTGATCAACGTATTCTCAAAATGCATGCTCTGATGAAACGGCAGCATGAGCTAGGCACCGCGTCCGATGAGGATATGGCAGAGGCCGATGCGCTTCTGGCTGAAGCCAGACGCGAATCAAATCAGAATGCAATGACTGGCGATCGTATTCGTGCCCTGCGCAGCCGTGAACATCTCAGTCAGAGCCAGCTGGCAAAATATATGTATCTTTCTGCCAACAGTATCCAGAAATGGGAACGTGGTGTTGCAGCGCCAAAAGGTGCAGCTCTGGCAATACTGGAGTTGATTGAAAAGAAAGGCATGGGTATTTTTTCTGAATTAAAGCCCCAATAAATGGGGCTTTTTTACATCCGCGTTAATTCAGCACCGGTTTGCCCAGTGGCTGCGTAGGGCGTTCCGCCAGCGCAAACAACGCTTCAACCCGCGCTTTCTCTTTGGCATCCACCGGCACCAATACGCCGCAGGCGACAAACACCAGCAGGTTACCTGCCAGGCCGACAATGCCGCTGGTCAGCGAGCCAAGTGCCGGAATGTCATCAGGGAAGAAAACCGTCAGCACGATGGCGATGATAATGCCGGTCATCATGCCGAGCAGTGCGCCTTGCTTATTGCCAAAGCGGCTGAAGATACCAAAGAACAGCGGCACCGCCAGCTGGATAATCCCCTGATAGGAGATCTGCGCCAGCAACTGCAAACGTGAATAGTTAAAGGTGAAATACGCCAGCAGTGCTGCTGCCACAATAAACACCACCATGCCCGATTTCGCCAGCACCGTTAACTGACGATCGCTGCGCGGTTTATTCCAGGTGGCAAGGTCATTGGCGAATTGCGTGCCGCAGACCTGCACACAACCATCGACGTGGCCGATGCTCGCCGCCAGCACAATCACCAGCGCTAACGCCAGCAGCCACGGGCCTCCCTGATCAAACAGGGCGGTGAAGAAACCGTTCTGTGGATTGCCCTGCACATTGGGATCCTGGCTGACCGCCGTAGCAAACAACATCAGGATGGCGTAGAAACCGCCCACCAGCAGAATCGTCAGCAACGTGCCCTTCTTCACCGCCTTGATACCGCTGGCGGTGTAGATACGCTGGAAGCTCATCGGCCAGCACATCGACCCCACCACGCCGGTGAAAATCAGGCTGAACATATACCACGAACCGTAATGCGAACCTTCCGCACCCGGAATCTGTAACATCGCTGGCGGCAGCGACGACAGTTGGCCGAAGCTGTGATCGCCGTTGAACAACAGCACCACACACACCAGCGCGCCGAGGCCGTAAGCGATAATGCCCTGGTACATATCGGTCATGATCAGACCGCGCATCCCCATACTTACCGTCCAGTACTGGCGTACCAGAATCAGCAGTACCCCTGCGATCAGACAGGTGGTGACGCCCCAGCGACCGAAGCTGGCGAACTCCACCAGCAATGCCAGTGCCTGGATGCCCATCACTACCCACGGAAACACGCAGATGATGCCAATGATCGATGCCACACGTTTCACCGCCGGGCTGTTGTAGCGCATCCCCAGCAAATCGGGCTGGGTAGTCAGGTTAAAGTGCTGACCCCATTTCCAGGCACGGCGTGCCATCAGATACATCGCGGTGACGCCGAGCGTGGAGTACACCGCGCCGTAGAAGCCAATCACGCCGCTGACAGAGAGCGCAAAAAACGCGGTAAAGGTCGCCCCCGGCCACCAGGAGTTGGTGTAACTCATGGCGATATACCAGGGACCGTAAGAGCGCCCGCCGACCGCATAGTCAGAGAACGAGGTGCTTTTACGGTTGGTGGCATAGAGTACGGCAATCATGATCGCCAGAAATAAACCGATCATGCCAAAGGTAATTAAATAATGCGGTTCTGCGGCGCTAATTTTCATGATACTTCCTCATCCGCGGGAATTTCGCCAAATGCACATTCAGCGAGATACATCACCCATAATCCGACGCCAAGAAATACCGCAATAGCCAGCCAGTAAATAATCGGCAACGGAATACCCAGAAATAATGAGCTACTGCCACTGACACTTAAATATAACGGTGGACAGAGCGCCAGCAGTAATAAAGCAAGCAGATAGACGGCAAAGATTTTATTTTTAATACGAATGCGATCGCGCAATTGTTGCGCCATGATCATGGTACTCATAACCCCCTCCGGAATTTAGAATGATGGTGTTCGCACTCCTTTACCTGCTGTCAGACAGCCTTTCCCCTGTGGTGTAATTCGATAAAACTTACAATGCGCGCAACCAGTTTTCCCAGTCGGGATGATTTAATACACTGCGGGCGCGCAATTCTTTCCAGCGACCATACTTCGAGAAATCAAAATCAATATCCGCCACCTGATGCTGAATAATCGCCCAGGTGGACCACTTCATATCCGCCAGATATTTGTGGATTTGCACGCGGGCAAATATCGCGTTATCCACCTTACCGAAATAATCCTCCAGCAATTCAAGTTCAATTTGTGGTGTGAAAAACATTTCGCCAAACCATAACGCCAGTTCATAACAACGGTCATTATTCGAGGCATACTCGAAATCAACCAGGCGGATTTCATCACTGGCATTCAGCATAAAATTCCCCGCCAGCGTGTCATTCATGCAGGGCACGCTATCCAGCCCCGCCGCTTCCAGCGCCTGCTGCGCCCGTTGCACCTGCTTATGCAGCCAGACCGCATCCGCCGAAAAGGGAGCCTTGAGTCCCTGCACCTGTTCAATATGTTCATTCAGCATATCGAACACCGTTTTGTTCTCGGTCAGTCGCGGTTGGTCATTAAAGCTTTTCAGCGCATGCAACGCGCGGTGGCGAATGGCCGGTTGCTGAAAATCGAGGTTAGATGAAGCGCGCCAGCCATCGATAAACTCAAAAATCTCCACCCCTAACTCGCGCAGATAAGCCACCACCGGCACGCCATAACCGGTTTGTGCCGCCTTGACGCTGGCCTCGTGTGCGGTGTCTCGATTGATAAACCGCTCAGTGCCTTCACCGGGAATTTTGACGAAGTAGGCACTGGGCGCACCTGCAACCGCCACATGCCAGTTCGCGTTGGAAATCCCCCCGCTCACCGGGCGATAGTGAATGGTTTTGTTTTGCCAGCCAGGCATCGCAGCAATCGCCTGCTCCAGACGTTGCTCCTGCCAGCTTACGGCTTGTCCGGGTTGTTTACTCATCGTGATTGCTCCGCTGTCAGGGTTAACCAACGTTCGAATCGGGGATCGCGCGCGCTCTGACGACAGCGCAGCAACATCCACTGGCCGAGCTTGGCGAACTCCAGCCCGCGCGCGCTGATGTGACCGTTTAGCATGCCCCATAACACCCAGTGGTAATCATCCACCAGCGCGTACAGGCGGCAGCGTGCCACATCGGCCTCGCTGCATTCTCCGCGCCAGGCGCGGATCGCATCGCGCCAGCGATCGTCAGTGGGTAATTGTTCATGAATTAAGGTGGCGATATCGTGCCAGGCATCCCCCTGCGCGGCGTAATCAAAATCCAGCAAACGCCACTCACCCTGACTGTTGACCATCCAGTTACTGGCAAGCGGGTCGCCGTGAATCAGCACCGGCGTAAATGGCGCAGCCAGCAGTGCCTGCCAGGCCAGATCCACGCATTCACCGAGCCATACCATCTCTTCCGGCAAGGCAATGTTCGCCTGTCCGATTTGCTGGCGCAGTCGCAGCATGTCCTGCTGACGCGTAGGCTGTGGCAGCGGTAACGCGGCATCGTGCAATCGGTCCAGGGTGCGGGTCAGTGCGTCGAACTGCGCCGGGTCGCTGAAGCTGGCCAGTTTGGCCCAGCGAAAATCATCATCCAGCGCGGCGAAGATCAGCACCCCAGCCTGTTCATCGGCATGGCACAGCGCAGGGGCAATGCCCAACTCACCGGCCTGACGACTGATTTCGGCACTGCGGCGGACATCCAGCAGCGTGCGTTGATCGTCGTATAACACTTTGGCGTAAAAGCGCTGCCCGGCGCTCTCCAGCCGGAAGCCTGCCCACTCCGTCGCCAGCCGATGTGGTGATGCCACCCCGGCGCAGCCCGGTTCAACAACAAAACGCTGGCCGGGTTGCCACGCTTCCAGAACCTGTTCTAAGCGCGTCATCATGCGGTTTCCTCCGGAACGGGTTGCAGGATGAGATCACTCAAAAGCGCCATCAGCAGATCCAAGCCACGATGCAGATCCTCAGTGGCGGTAAATTCACGCTCGTTATGGGACAACCCACCCGCACTCGGGACAAACAGCAGCGAGCTGGGACAGTGATAACTGAGGCTGATGGCATCATGCCCGGCGACGCTACGCAGCGGCATGGCGCTCAGGCCAAGGCGATTAGCCTGCTGTAGCGCGCGTTGTGCCAGCCCGGCATCCAGCTGTTGCCGCGCACGGAATTGCGCCCGATCGAGGCTGACATCGGTAGCAGTAGCCTGAGCAATCGATTGCATCTGCTGGCTGAAGCTGTCGCGTAATTGATGCAACAAAGCCTCATCAGCAGAGCGAAATTCGATGTACACCGTGGCTTCCGAGGTCACCACGTTGGGAGAATTGGGGGTAGTTTCGAGACGCCCCACTGAGGTGTGAAGAATTTCCCCGTGACGATCGGCCTCAGCACGCACCGCAACGATGGTCTGTGCCGCCGCCAGCAACGCATCACGACGCCGGTTCATCAACGCCGGTCCGGTGTGGTTTTGCTCACCGCGAAACGTCACCTGCCATTTCAGTGCCGCCCAGGTTTCTGTCACCACGCCAATTTGTTTGCC
Organism: Pantoea cypripedii; assembly: GCF_002095535.1. Classification (NCBI taxonomy): domain Bacteria; kingdom Pseudomonadati; phylum Pseudomonadota; class Gammaproteobacteria; order Enterobacterales; family Erwiniaceae; genus Pantoea; species Pantoea cypripedii. Next base: position 22,195 of record NZ_MLJI01000003.1, on the reverse strand, counting down.
CTGAAGCTCAAGGTGCGGCCCCTGCTCCACATGCAGTTCAAGGTAAGCGCGCAACGGCAAGGCTGGTAATGTTTCACCGCGATAGCCAATTTCTGCCAGCGCGCTAGCCAGCGTAATGCCATCGGCATCGGTACAGGCCAGCGCCTCATCCAGCGTGACCGCTTTGGTGAAGACCGAGCTGCCAATCAGGCTCGGCTGAAAACGCGCGCCTTCCTCATTGGTCCAGTTGACCACCGCCAGGTTGCATTGCGCATCAACGGGATGGTCCCGCAACTGCCGCGCCAGCGCGGCAAGCGTGGCGGCGGCACCGGTGACGCCGTAAGCACCATCGAAACGGCCACCGAGCGGCTGGCTGTCGAGATGCGATCCGCACAGCAGCCACGGTGCCCCCGGACGCAGCGTCATCAGACCAAAAATATTACCGATTTCATCAATCTTGACGTCAAAACCCTGCTGGGTCAGCCAGGTGCAAAAAGCATCGCGCACCTGTTGATCTTCGGCGCTGGCCGTCAGACGATGCAAACCGCCCGCTGCCGTGGCACCGATGCGGCTGCTGGTGGCAAACAGCGCATCAAATACCTGATAGTCGCGTGAGGTCATCCGCGGCAGTACCGGGATGGAGGATGTTGACATGTGCGTTCTCCAGACTCGCTACAAAAGCTGCCGGTGGCGGCGCATTGGTCACTAAGGTGTCGACCGCGCTGAACGGCAGCGTATTCACAAAGGTACGCAGTCCAAATTTGCCTTCATCCGCCAGAATCACACTCTGGCGGCAGTGCGTGCTCAGCACGCGTCGTAATAACGCCTCCGGCTCCTCGTAGTCCATAAAGCCGTTGTCCCGATCCACCGCGCCAATGCCCATAAAAGCGATGTCGTAGTGAAACTGCCGGGCAAAATCCAGCGTATGGGGGCCAATCAGTGCGTTATCGTTTCGCCGGACGCGCCCTGGTGTTAGCGTCACAGCATTCTCGCTCTGCTGCGTCAGCAGCGTGGCAATATCCAGTGAATTAGTAATAATCTTCAGTCGCGCAAAACGCGTCAGCTGCTGCGCCAGCGCCAGCGTCGAAGTGCCGGTATCAAGGAACAGCGCCATCCCTTCCTCAACCAGTTCACTCGCCAGCTGTCCCATGCGCACTTTGGCGCGCGGTTTAATGCGGCTGCGAATTTGCAGCGGCTGCTCTTCGCTGGGTACGGGCAAAATTGCACCGCCGTGCACCCGACGCAGCACCCCCTGCTCCTCCAGATACTTCAAATCGCGTCGGATGGTCTCTTCCGATACCACAAACTTCTGCGCCAGTTCGGTGACGCGCACACGTTTATCGTGACTCAGTACCCGTTTGATCTCATCGAGTCGCGGCTGATTGATCATACTTACCCTTCTGTTTCTGCGGGGAAAACCGCAGTATACCCGGATTGACGGCCCTGCCCCGGCATGACGTTATAAATCGCGCGGCGACAGGTTGGGCACATGCTGATCCCACAGCATCAACGCTTCCAGTGCCGCGCAGAACTGCAATACATCCCCTTCGGCATAACGGCGTCCGATCACCTGTAATCCCACCGGTAAACCTTCCGGGGTAAAGCCGCACGGCACCGTCGCCGCCGGATTGCCGCTCAGATTGAAAGGCCAGGTAAACGGCGTCCAGCGCGCCCACTCCACACCGCTGTCTCCCTCTGGTTGCCCTTGCGGGACATGACGATCGGCAGCAAAGGGCAGAATCGGCAACGTGGGCGTAATCAGTAAATCCACCTCGTCAAACAGCGCATGGACCTGGCTGGCAAAAAAGGCCCGCTGTTTTTGCGCGTTCAGGTAATCGGCCAGATCGATGCGTTGCGCCCGTTCAATCAGGGCGGCAAAACCAGGATCCAGCTGGTCAAGTTGCTGCCGGAGTGCCGCGCCATAAGCGATACCGCGGCCTCCGCTCCACAAGGTATCGAAAGTGTCGAACGGGCTTTGCCAGCTGAGCGGTTTAGCGGTCAGCGTGATCGGCAGCGCATGTGCCATCTGCTCAACGGCCTGCTCAACACAGGCGGCAATGCGGGCATCGACGGGCGTATTAAACAGGGTCGGGCTGTAGTGCACGCGCAGCGGTGGCAGCGGCGCATCACAACGTTCCAGCCAGCTTTCGGTTTTCGCCGGTAACGCCTGATGATCGCGCGCATCCGGGCCGGAGAGCAGATCAAACAGCAGCGCACTGTCACGCACTGTGCGCGTCATCGGCCCGGCATGGCTGAGCATCTCCGTCGCGGACCACGGCCAGGTGGGAATACGCCCCAGCGATGCCTTGAGGGCAAAGATGCCGCAAAACGCACCGGGAATCCGTACCGAGCCACCGCCATCCGACCCCAGTGCCGCAGGCACCATACGCGCCGCCACACTGATCGCTGATCCGGAGCTGGAGCCGCCGCTGGTCAGAGACGGATCCCACGGGTTACGACCATGACCATACACGCGAGAATAACTGGAGCCGGTCCAGCCAAATTCGGTGGTGGCGGTTTTACCGATAATGATCGCACCCGCTGCTTTTAAGCGCGCAATAATCGGCGCATCGCTATCCGGAACATTATCCACCGCGGTGAGAGAGCCTTTGCAGGTCCGCAATCCGGCAGTAGAAAACAGATCTTTAATACCGAATGGCACACCATGCAGCGGACCGCGCAATTTTCCCTGCTGGCGTTCACGGTCGCAGATTTCTGCTTCAGCCAATGCCTGCTGGTAATAGACATCACCGAAGGCATTAAATGTGGGATTGTGGGTTTTTATCTGCTGCAAACAAAACTCCACCAATGCCACACTGCTGCACTCACCCTGACGAATCCGTGCCGCCGCGCTTAATAAATCCGGCATAACCTGCATGTTCACGCTCTATCCATCCGACCCACTGTTGAGCTGATAGTGGCATAGCTGTGGAGAGATGCAAGACCGGTTTATGTTGTTAATGTGGGATATGTTGTATTTATCCAAAGGCAGTGATAGGAAAGCGTGATGACGGGAGAGAGTATAAAATGTCAGAAAAATGACATAAGGTTGAATATTTAACTACCGGAATCACCGTTGCTGGTGGGGTCAGCAGTTTTCGCGCTGCTGGAACGATGAACGCGCGGAATGTGCGACAACCCACAAATTGCCCCCTTTCCGCGCACAGTGATAACAAAATCGTTTGACTAAAAAATCGCCTTGCCCGATTACAGCCAGCCAGAACGTTTCAGTCGCCACCACATAAAACCACAGATCATAAAGGTCACCAGCAGCGCTATCGGATAACCAAAGTGGGTATGCAGCTCCGGCATATCGGCGAAGTTCATGCCGTACATACTAAAAATGATGGTGGGTACAATCAGCACCGCACCCCATCCGGCCAGCTTCTTGTTCACCTCACTTTGCTGTACCGAGACCAGCGCCAGATTGACCTGCATGGCGCTGGTGAGCATTTCGCGCATATCTTCAGCATCGATCATCACATGGTGCGCATGGTCCTGCACATCACGCAGGTAAGCGCGCAGATTTTTTGGGATCAGATTTTCGTGGAAGCGCACCAGCTGCGGGCAAATTTCGGTGACTGGCATCGCCGCATTGCGCAGCGACAGCAACTCGCGTCGCAGATGATAAACCTCTTCCAGCGTATCGCGATGAAAACGGGTGGTGAACATCTGGTCTTCCATTTCGCTGATGCGCTTACTCAGGCTGGCGGTAATTTTGGCGTAGTTATCAACGATACAGTCGAGAATGCAATACATGGCATAGCCTGGCCCTTCGCTCATCATCGCCTGATTTTTTTCCGCACGCGCGCGGATACCGCCATAGCCATCGGTGGAACCGTGGCGCACGGTGATCAGAAAGTTTTTACCCAGGAAGAAGTGCGTTTCACCAAAGGAGATGCGTTGCTGATCGTCAAGATGCGCGGTTTTGACCACCACAAACACCGACTCGCCATATTGCTCAATTTTCGGGCGCTGATGCGCCACCAACGCATCTTCAATCGCCAGCTCATGCAGGCTGAACTCCTGTTGCAGCGTCTGCATAAAGGCGGCATCCGGCTGATACAATCCCAGCCAGACAAAGGTGTTGTCTTCTTTCAGCACCTCACTGATATCGGCAATGTTGACATTCTCTTCACGCTTGCCGTGGCGATAGACCACGCAGTTAATCACCATCTTATCCAGATCCTTCTTTTGTTGATGTCCTGTAATCATAGTCTTAAAGGTCATATTTCATCTCAACACAGGGTAAAGCCGCACCGGCCAGCGCCGAGTGATACAGGCTTTCTTTCACCACGCTAAAACCGTGACGCAGATAAAATCCGCAGGCGTTGGGTGTCGCCGCCAGCGTCAGTTGGCGAAAACCGCGCTGACGCGCCTCCCGCACAATCGCCTGCATAATAGCGCTGGCGTAGCCTTTGCCGTGGCAGGATGGCAGCGTGAAAATGGCTTCAACGCTGCCGTTCGCCAGATCGAGAAAACCGGTGGCGGCAACGCCATGCAGAGGGTCATCAACCACAAAGAAAGGATTACCGCGTATCGCGTCAAAATACCCTTCTGGTAACGGGTCGGGGGTCCAGGCGGCAATCACATCGGCGGGATAGACGGCCTGACAACCGTGGCGAATCGCGAGGTTACGAATACGCCACAGCGCGGCAGCTTCATCAGGACGAGCTAAACGAGGTGTCATGGTTTCTCCTGCTGTGCTTATAATCGAAAAACGCGATCAGGAAGATAATTAAGGTGAGTGATATGCAACTGTTCTCGGCACGACTTTTTCTGCGCCCGGTGGAAATGCAGGACCTGCAAACCTTATTCGCCATTTATGGCGATCCCGGCACCAACATGTTTAATCCCACCGGCCCTTTTCCTGACCTCACCTTTACCGAAGAAGTGTTAACACGCTGGCTGGCGCACTGGCAATCGTATCCGTTTGGCAATTGGGCGATTTGTCTACGCGAGCGATCTCAAGAAGTCGTAGGTTTTGGCGGATTAACGGTGCGGGAGTTTGTCGGCAAGCCGGTGAATAATCTTGGCTACCGGCTGGCAAAAGAGGCATGGGGCAAAGGGTATGCCACTGAATTTGCCCGCACGGTGATTGCCTATGCCTTTGATCATTGCCAGCTGCCAGTGGTTGATGCGGCGGTACGCGAAGATCATCTGGCATCCCAGCAGGTACTGGAAAAGGCGGGGTTGCGCTGTTATGACCGGGTTGAGGACATTCCCGGCGCTCCCGCCAGCCTGGTGTATCAATTGCGTGCGCAAACCTGGCGCGATCAGGGGACGCCAAGGTAACGCAGGATTGCCGTCATTAACGCCGCCCCGATGATCACCACAATCAGCGGTGCTCTGCGCCAGGCAAGGAAGACGGCAAACAGCACACCTGCGATACGGGCAACACCCGCGAAGTGAGTACCTTCAAACAGCGCGGTGGTGACAGCCACTGCCAGCAGCAACACGGTGGCGGCATCGGACAACATGCTGCGCGCGCGTTCGGACATCTGCATGCGGCTGCCGAGACGGAATCCGGCAAAACGGATCAGATAAGTTCCACTCGCCAGCAGCGCGATACCCGCAATGATTAAGCCATTTTCCATTATTTACGCTCCCGCCAGCTCAGCAAACCTAATAAAGAAAACAGCACCGGCATCCCGGCTGGAACAAATGGCGTAGCCAGTACCGAAAGCAATGCTCCGAGCGAAGCCGGGAAGCGCGTGCGGCGCTGGCGCAGCGCCGGGAAAATCAGCGCAATCAGAATGGCGGGAAACACGGCGTCCAGACCAATCGCCGATACATCCGGGATAAAGCGACCAATCACCGCACCGCTGATCACGCTCAGTGGCCAGATGGCGAAAATACCCAGACCGCAAATCCAGTAAGCAGCACGGCGCTGTGCCAGCTTCGGTTGCGAAATGCCAAACACCACGCTTTCATCATTCATGATATGGCAGCCAAACAGCGCGCGACCACCCTGCCCGACCAAATCTTTCACCGCGATGCCAAACGGCAAATGACGCGCATTGACCAGCAATCCGGCGGCGGCCGCCGTGAACGGACTGCCGCCACCGGCGACAATACCAATAAAGAGAAATTCAGATGCCCCCGCCAGCACCAGAGTGGACAGCGCGATCGGCACCCAGAGGGGAAAACCATCCGCTGCCGCCAGCGAGCCATAAGAAAGGCCGACGATTCCATCGGCCAGACAAACGAGAAAAATCGCTTTTATCACCCCTTTATCCAGAGGTACTGCTCCCAGACGCATAATAATTTGATCTCATATCGAACAGGAAAGTCGTTATAATGAACGCCTCAACATTGTTTTACAAGATGAACAATTTGTTCTTTATATCGAACAGGAGTAGCTGTGACCCCGCCGATTGATATTATTGCCGCCGGACTGGTGCGTGAACGCCAGCGTGCCGGTCTTTCATTGACTGAGGTCGCTCGTCGCGCCGGTGTGGCGAAATCGACCCTGTCGCAGCTGGAAGCAGGCAATGGCAATCCCAGTATTGAGACGCTGTGGTCATTATGTGTGGCGCTGAATATTCCCTTCGCGCGCCTGATGGAGCCGGAAGTGAAGCGGTTACAGGTGATTCGTAAAGGTGAAGGAATGGTGATCTCTGCCGAACTGGCGGATTATCAGGCAGCACTGCTGGCGAGTTGCCCGCCAGGTGGGCGTCGCGATCTTTATCTGATCACCAGCCAACCCGGCGCAGCGCGGGCGTCAAAGCCGCATCCGCCCGGCTCGGTGGAACACGTGATCATCGCCCAGGGACGCGCCCTGGTCGGCCCGAGCGATGCACCGGTGCTGCTCGGCCCCGGCGACTACATTTGCTATCCCGCTGACGAGCCGCACCTGTTTGAAGCGCTGGAGCCCAATACCATGGCGGTGCAGCTGTCGGAGCAGAATTGATTTCTGAGAAGTAAAGGTGACGATAATTCATCGCTTTCCATTGCTGATTCATGTCCCCGCAGTAACAGGTGTGTCATTTTCCGGTTGCTCATCAGTGGACGGAGCAAGCGGTGCCTGCGAGACAGGTAATTTTCCTCTAAGTTCTGTGATACGTTCTTTTGAAATCTCAATATCCCTTGAATCCAGGTTGTCTGGTGTGCCTCTTTTTTCCGCATATTCCTCGGCCAGAGTCGTATTGCCATGCTCTTTAACAAAATCATCTACCTCAACTCCATGAGCATTCAGGCGGTTAATTAAATGAGGGGGTAATGCAATGGTGTCACCTGTCCCCATAGCATTTTCCAGTTCCTGCATAAATGCAGCCGTTTGTTCAGGGGTACTGTTCGCAGGCAGCTCCGCTTCCGCTTTCAACGCCCAATACATCCAGTTCAGTTCGGCTCTACTTACCGTTCTTGTTTTAATTTCTTCCATATAAAGATCGTTGGTGTCAATAGCAGGACTAGCCTGCAAAATTTTTCTTACACTCTCAGGCAGCTGAAGGCGTTTGTGTTTATCCAGTCTTTCCATCAGGGAGTGAATCTGCTTAAGCGTTGCGGGAATTTTCTGTCGCCGCTTAAACTGCTCAATATCTTCTTTAATGGCTGATGCACCTCGCGACCCAACCTTAATCTCTTCATAACTGATATTGCCATCTTCAGCTGGGGTTACTGATAATGTTGTTCCATTTCTCTTCAACGAACCATTGATATCAACCCCCTGCGCTCTCAGGAAGTTAATCGTTTCTGGTGTTAAATTGCCTTCCCCTCCGGAGGCGATCAAAGCATCCAGCTCCTGTCCGACATTCGTCCATTTCCTCTCTAGCGCCTGATGGTTGGCCGTCAATTGAGCGACAGTACTTCTGGCATCAATTTTAGCTCTCTCTTCTGCTGGCAAGGTTACATACAATTCTTTGGCTAAATCACTCATCTGATTTTTGCTGATCAGCCAACAGCCTTTAGCCATAGAATATTTCCCATGGTCCTCCATGTATGTTTTTAAATCGAATCGCCCTTCTTTTTTCACTGCATTTTCAAAGTTAGCAGGGAAGCTATAGATCTGAACATCATCACCAACCCCATTATCTTCTGCAGCCATGTCATCAATACGTTTTGTCAAATATGTATGAGCTGCTTGCTGATTAGGGATCGAGTGACCTCTGTATTTCTCAATAAGCGAATTAAGATGGCCTTTGTCCAGTGTGTAATCCGAAACATAGCGATGGTTGGTTGGATTTGAGTGCCCTACCTGTTGCGCAGCCTCTTTGGCTGGCTTTTCGTCGCCATTTGTCAGGATATAAATCCTGGCATTGGATGTAGGCGTTTTAAGCATTCTTACCACTTTTTCTGGCACAGTAACTTTTTCATTCTCTCCCGCTTCGTCTCTTATCTCTCGTAATAAATCGACTGCGCTTTCCATGTTCGATTCATCCAGCTGCTCTGCTTTGACCATAAACCTCAGCTTTTTTAATCGCCATTGATCCAACCTGGAATGCTCGTACCTCACCTCATACTTCGTGTCAGGATTATTATCATCATCAAGTGCATTGCCGGAAAGATAATAATCAATATCGATTCCTGCCTGACGTAAATCTTTGAGTAGTTGATAAGGAATTTGAATCTTTCCACCATTGGCGGTGATTCTTTCAAGCTCCTTTAATTTATCTATAATCCGTTCCTGAAGCTGTGCTTTCTCGAATTTTTTGTAAGCCTCCTGAGCTTCATTCAGGATATCGTTCACGCCATTGGAGTCAAATTCTACCCGGCTATAATCTGTCACACCGTTGACATTAGCGCGCCGACGTGATTCTTCAGAACCATACCTATCCAGTAGTTTTTTAATATCTACTCCAACACTCTCCAGGAATCTTATAGTCTCGGTAGATAACGTATTGGTTTTATTATCATGAAGAAGTCCCTTTCTAATATTACTTAAAACTTGTTGCCAAAGGGTTGAAGGTGTTAATCCTCCCGAGCCATTTTCAGGCGTTGCACTTAGATGATTCTCAGTTGCTAATGCCTGCTCTTCCTTAGGCGCTGACAGGGCATCACTTTGGTTGCTTTTAACCTCTACCCCAAGTTTTTTGGCTAATTTTGTCGTTTCTTCATTGATTTTCTCGCCTGCTTTTTGTGTCGTTATACCCGTATCATTAGAGAACTTCATCCCATCACTAACAAATTTACTTTTCTTACCTAATTTCCCCAGAAGTCTTCCGCCAAGACCATCCGTGATAAGCCCAGAGGTCACATCTATGCCAGTCTGAATCGTTATATTTTTACGCTCCGTTGCATCCGACTCAATAGTATATTTGATAATTCCTTTACCCATTGTCACAACTGCTGACGCCAACATTCCCTGTGGCGTTGTTTTTGGTGCGCCAGACATCCCAATTATAAAGGTGAGGTTATCCGCTATTTTATCAAGTTTTTTAAACAACCTGCTTTTATCTTCTTTATTTGGATCCGCCACCACACGATAAAATTCGTTGTTCTGTGCGGTGAAATAATTTTCGACCAGTTTTGTGTCGTAATTGTCGCCGGTATTTTCTATCGTTACGGTTCGGGTTGGCACTTTCGCAGCATCTTCGCTGGTGCCCTGGGTCATATGCTGGGCAATATAGGTCTGGAGAGCGGCATCTGGCGTGAAGCTATTTCCGTTATTGACCGTACCCGCAGAAGTCCGCAACAGTTTTCCATCATAATCCATGAGTAATAATTTCTTTTCGTTCGGATTATCACCTGGCACTTCCAGGGCGATGACGTCTAATACCGGTTTGCCATTATATTTCAGCGTCGTCACGTGGGTGTTATTGCCGTTCAAAAATTCTCTGATCGCCGTTTTTTCTCCCTCCGACAGCTGCGCTTCTGGGGAAGTCAGCGCGTTTTTAAAGCCCAGCTTAAAGATATTTCGATAAAGCGTTGCCATTTCTGGCGCTCTTGTCCTCATGTCGCGCAAATGATTAGGCCATGTTTCTCTCAGTTTCGCTGCCGAATGTTTAATATGAGGGTTGTTCCTTACATCCAGTCTTCTTTGTTCATCGGTGATAGGCATAACTCCATGAGGATCATTCCTCACGGACTTAAAACCCTTTTGCCCAAACAGCTCCCTGCGAAATTCCGGGTAGGTTTCGGTTGAATCCTTGTCACCCGTACTACCGTGCCATAACACCTCGGCGTTAAATGGAACGTTACCGGTGTAAATATCAATGATGCGCGCCCGCCCCACCACATCGGGCGGCCCCTTGATGATAGTGCTAACGTAACTGTAAGGTGAGGAGATCTTGCCACGCCCCTTGGGGTGTTTATCGAGAATCTTCTGGATATGATTCTCGATAAATTTTCTATAGTCGGCCTTCATCCTGGCATCTATACCGATTTGCGTATCGTTATATTCTTTCTCGGTCACTGTGAATTCGCTGGCGTCGGTGCTGCCGACGGACGTCTTCTGTGCGGCACCCACCAGGGTATCGTTTTCTGCGGCTTCAGGTGCACCGGTTATCGGCGGCTGTATGGCACTGGCATCAGATGTTGCCTGTTCCTTATCGGGCTGTGTACTGCGTTTGCCACGGCTCTTTACCTCCGGCTCCGGTGCTGCACCCTGCGCACCGGAACGGCTGTGCACGGTAGTCGTCCGCGTATCCCACAGCAGCGCCGTGTTTGTTTTCATTTTATTCAGATTAGAGTGGGTGACCTGAGCGTTATCCGGCGTCTGCTTCACGACATCACCGATGATCCGGGTTGCCCCCAGCGCTATACCCTCAGCAACCGTTGTTATTACCAGATCTTCCTTCATCGACTTTATCGCTTTATCCTTCACCGCCGACCAGCCATCACGCTTTATCGCCACCCCGGTGACGACCGTCTGAGCAGCCAGCTGTACCCCTGACGGCACGATGAGTTTGAGCCAGATTTCCACCAGTGACTTGACCATCCTGTCGCGGACAGCATCCTTATCCACGGCCAGCACGTGTCCGTCCACCTGCACCGCGTTGTTGAGTTGCTTGCGCGTCTCGAAGTAGGTGGCCAGTGTGGTTGCCGCCTTGTAAAACGCTTTGGCTATCTTGGCAATATGTACCGCTGCGCCAAACAGCTCCGGCAGTGCCTGCCGCGCCAGCATTTTCCCCGCGCGGCTGACAAAAGCCGATACCGTTTTACCGGCGGATTTATCCATCTTCTGCTGTTCCCAGCTGTGCACAAACTTCATCACCTCCTCCGGCGTCTGGGCCTTCACCGCCGTATCTGCACGACGCATCCCGACCTCCTGCAGCACCCGCCCGGCGAAATCATGCCCCTCCGGGTCCTGAGGCTTGACCAGCAGGCGCCCCATTTCAAGCGCCATCCCGCGCATCACCCGCTCGGATTCTTCGTGGTCTTCAGCCGTGGGGTTCTCCGGCAACAGCATCGCACCACACATATCCACGACTTCAGCACTGAACCTGACAATTTTCGAGTCCCAGGAAAACAGGTCAAAACATTTACCGGTGATCAGCGCCACCTCCACCTCAAACTCGCCCATCGCTGTGCGCATCCCGGCCAGCCCTTCCGTAATGGCGCGCCTTGCCTCCTCATAGGTCTCTTTGTCCCGCAACGCCGCTGACAGCTGCTGGCTCCCGCCCTTGCCTGCCGGACTGACCAGCCGGTCCATCGCCCTGCGTATCTTCCGCGCCTCTTCCTGGCAGCGGTCCACTGACCGGTCACACCGCCTGCGCAGCCTCTCTATCTCCTTATGCTCCTCCGGTGCAGCAAAGGCCGACAGCATCCCGTCCAGGTCCCTGTTCAGTCGCCCGTGCACCAGCGCCAGCTTCTCCATCTCGCCTTCTGCTGTCTTCTGCGCCTTCTCCAGCGCGACCATCTTCTCCTTACGATGCTGCGCGACCCTCTCCGCAGGCTTATCCTCCCTGATTTTCCTGTTTCTGTCGGCATGCAGACGCGTCACATCCGGCTTCTTCTCCGCGGCTTCCATTGCGGCAAACGCCAGCTTCTCGGTAGCGCGGCAAACCCTCAGCATCATGCCCAGCGGGCCGCGTGCGGCTCCCCGCATCAGCACGTTGAACTCGCTGCGTTTTGCCCCCTGTTTGTAATGGGCGTAGACATTCTGCACGCTGCGAACCCCTTTGCCTGTCAGGTGTCCCAGCGCCGACAGCACGTCCGCCGTCTTGTCATCCTGTTTGCCCAGCCAGCGCGCGGCCCTGCTGTGGTCCAGCGCCCGCAGCAGGAATTCCAGCACATCATCCGGCAGCGGGTCTTTCATTTCATTACGCAGCGTATTCATGTTACCCGCCAGCAGACCCACCCGGCTTTTCAGCTGTTTCAGTGCGTCATGCATGGCTGTTTTCTCCAGCCCGGAGAACTGAACTTTTGCCAGAGGCTTCTGATGCTTTTTCAGCTTTTCCAGTGCCTTTTTGACATCATTCATGACGGAATTCAGCGCCTTCTCCGCCAGCACGCGCGCCTCCTTCCCACCCGCTTTCCCTCCATGTACCACTGGCCCAATGGTCACTGCATTCTGCAGGGCGGCTGACAGGTTGCACAGATCACCCGCTGACTTGCGCAGCGCCATGATGACCTCTTCCTTACTTTCGCCCGCCACAGACATCGCCTGCGCCGTCAGGTGACACATCGTCTCCAGTGCTGCTGCCGCGTCCCGGACAAGAGGGAGGCCGCTCCCGCGGCATTCCTTCATCACGGCTTCTGCTTCTTTCTGCAGCCACACCTGCTCCGTCCGCATTTCCCTCAGATAGAGCGGACGTGCATTGCTTATCGCCTGCTCCGTTATACGGCACCCGGATTCCAGCGCTGAGAAAGTGTCATTCAGCCGCTTATGCAGGGGGTCCTGTTCCGGCCATGACGCTTTATCTGTGGTCTCCGCCACGGCCTTCCAGAGATGCTCAAAACGGGTCTCTTCCCGCGCGCGCTGCAGATCGCGCAGGATTGCTTCTGGCCCGACAGGCAGCGCCAGGGCGTTTCCAGTCATCCTGAATTCCACCACCCCGGCCAGCAGGGTATCCGCCTTTTCCAGCGCCTCCGCCAGTTTGCACAATGAATGCACTGCATTCTTCATACCCACATTCTGATCACCCGTCGGCACATCGTTCTTTGGTTTGTATGATGACAGTTCCTGGCACAGCAGCTGCAGCGATGCGCCGGCATGGCGCGTATCCGGCATCCATTCCCGTTCCGCCAGGTCCACCGTTTTCTCCTGCAGACGCGGCATATCCACCGTCAGGTATTCGCGGTTTTTCCCCAGGCGGCGGAACTCCTTCAGCTTCTCCAGACCCTCTTTCCATTTTTCCATCTCCGGAACCGCCGTCTCAGGTTCCTCCTCCATTGGCAGACAGTTTTTCTCCAGCTTCAGCAGCGCGTCAGCCAGCGTCTTCAACTCCTTCTCCGTCAGAGTTTCCTCCTGCCCGTAAAGCAGTGACGACAGTGGAACCAGCCCTCCTTCTTCCTGATGAACCGGTGGCCTGTAGCTCAGCCCGGTCTCGGCCTGCAGCCAGTGCCCCACTTCATACGTGCACAACGATGCAAATGTTCCACTGATAAAACTGTTGTCGGACCAGTCGAGTGTATTCTCACTGGCAAAACGGATGCTGCTGTTCAGGGTCTGCAGGGCGGATTTATCGCATGGGGGAGAGTACTGCTCGCTGGCCGGCGTGGGTGGGCTGGCCAGGTCGGTTGTCGTTATCGGTGAAAGATTGCTGGTGTTGTTTACGCTGCTGATCATGGAAATCCCTGAGGTTTAAAAAAAAGATCAATCAGGGGGAGATTACCGGTAACAGTCCAGAGGGATTATCGGGAATAGACATAAACTATCGAATTTTGCTCAACTGACAGGCAAACCTGTTTTTTATCTGATTGCCAATAAACAGAAGAAACCCACCAAATTCGAAAGCCCGCAAAAAAAATATCGCTAGATTAGGGTTGAAGAGAGCCAGAAAAGGTTTTCCAGCAACGTTCAACCGCAGGCGAAATATCAGGAAACGCCTGCCACTATCTATGGAGAGAATATCTATCGATGAAAATGTTTTTAACTCTGCCACTGGTGGCATTCACTGTTGCCAGCCATGCTTCAGAGCAAACCCAAAGCTGTGAACAAAGAGAAGCAGCGCTGCAGCGCCAGATGGGGTATGCGCAGGAATATAACAACAGGCATGAAATTGCCGGGCTGGAACGCGCCATCACCGAAGTGAAAAGGCATTGCCGTAATTCGGCTTCGCGTAATGGTAATGCAGAAGACATTCGCCGCCGGGAACGTGAAGTAAAAGAACTGCGTCAGAAACTGGCCGATGCCGAGGATGCACTCGACGACGCCCGAAATAACTAACCTCAGGAGCGTTAAACGGCGGAGTGATACTCCGCCGCTGAACAATTATTTCGCGGTGTACGGTTCACCACCGACATGGACTTTATAAATACGGAAATTGGGTACCGGTGGATTAGTAAAATTCATCTCCCCCCCTACCCAGCTGTTGAGGTGGTTACTGACGAAGTAAAGGTCGCCATGCGGTCCCCAGCCGATGGTATCCGGCCAGGCGATGGCGTCGCTGGTCACCAGCGGGGTGACTTTGCCGGTTTTCACATCACGCTTCATCAGGCCATTGAGCATCAGCGCAGTGAGATACAGATTGCCCTGGCGATCCGCAGTGATGCCGTCGGTATTCGACGGTAACACCGTATCCACTTTGATCGCCTGCTCGATCTGCGCTTCGCTGCTATTGAAGTTGCGCAGCACAGCGGTGGGCACTTTCATCAAACGATTGCCTGTCAGATTGGTCCAGTAAAGGGTTTTCTTATCACCGGACAACGCAATACCGTCGGCACCGGTCAGCATCGGATTGGCTTTTCCGTCTTTATCCTTCAGCACTTTTTCACCGTGAATACTGAAGGTAAAACCAGGCTGGTCATTAACCCATTCAGGCGCAGAAAGTACCCGTTTCGCCACGCCGGTCTTCATGTTGTACACCAGCAAACCGCCTTTCAGCGGATGGCACATAATGCCGGAATCGGTGATATAAACCACGCCAGCGTCATTATCTACCGCCACGTCATTGAGGAATGAACAGGTAAAATCGACCTGATCGTTGGTAAAGGTGTAACGCGCCACTTCCTTGTTTTTGTTTAAATCCCATGCCACCAGCTTTTCATCACCGGGTTTATTAGGCGCACCGGCAATGTGGCCCTGATCGAGAATCCACATTACGTTATGACGGTCGATCTCAAATCCCAGCACCGCCTTTAAACCCTGCGGATTATGTACATCGTTCATCGCTTCGCTGGGGAAAGGTTTCAGCATCCATTGCCCCTCCTTTTTCACCAGTTTTGACAGCGTCGCCGGGACTTCCGGGCCGCCCCAGCGCGCAGTGCTGACATACAGGTTGCCATGCGCATCGACTTTAACGCCATGCAACATCGCTTTGGTGTCGTTTTTTTGCCATGCCGCAGCGGCAGCAGGGTCGCTCAGGTCATAAGGCAGACGGTTCCACTCCGCGACCACATCCAGTTTGGGTGGTGTCGCCGCCAGAGCTGAAAATCCAGCCCCGCTCGCCGTGAGTAACAGCATCAGCGCAGAAAGCTTTTTGAGTGAGTATGAGGGAGATGCATAGAACATAATTTTACCCCTGAAGGATGGTTTTATTGTGGTTATGTGTCGATTTCTGACATGTCAGAATCTAGCATCCTCTGTTATCGGGTAAAGGGGCCATTTGGTAATTTTGCCTGTTGCTTCACAAAATCCACGGCAGTCATCAGCTGCGGTTATAGCGACCATCAGCGGGAATGATATGTGATCCTGACCGCTGTTCTGGTTTCTTTTAGCACGTTACCTGGTGTGTTTCGTTGCAAAATTTCAGCACCCGTCAATATCTATCTTAATGAATATTAATAAATTTATCATCTAACATGTTAGTTATGATTTTGCGTATTTTAACCCTGATTGCAAGATCTGTGCTCAAAGCCACTACCACCCGTGACAGCCATCACACTAAATCGCGATCTGCTGCACTTTTTGTGATCGATTTAGCAAAGAACTAACATACACCTAACTTTAATCCTGCCACCTGATAGATTTGTGACATGTCAGATTTATCACCCAGTGACATTCAGCGCGAAGTTAACGTAAACAGCTGGCGAGGTATTACCTCAACCTCGCCCGGCATACCCCCCCACTAGGGATCAAACGTTTTCTTTTCGCAGCTTCTCACGCTGTCATTCAATCGTATAAGAATCAGGAAAGCAGCCATGAGTACTTTGACACAGAGTAAAACGCGCAATGTCGTGAACGACATTGAGCACACCACTATCCGCAGAATCATCACCATGCTGGTGCCACTGATGGTGGCGATGTATGTAGTGGCCTATATCGATCGGCAAAATATCAGTTTTGCCAAATTGCAGATGGTCAGCAGCCTCGGCTGGAGCGAGTCGGCATTTGGTCTCGGCGCGTCGTTGTTCTTTATTGGTTATCTGGTTTTTAGCGTTCCAGGCAACCTGATCCTGTCGAAGGTCGGTGCCAAACGCTGGTTTGCCCTCAGCCTTGCGGCCTGGGGCATCATCACCATTGCCCTCGCCTTTACACAAAGCCTGACCATGTTCTACAGCCTGCGTTTTGTGCTCGGGCTGGCGGAAGCCAGTTTCTATCCGGGCCTGATTTATTACTCAACACAGTGGTTCCCGATTAAATACCGTCCGCGTATCGTCGGTTTCCTCGTCACCGCCAGCATGTTCGCCAATATGATTGGTGCCCCGCTCAACGGTGCGCTGCTCAGCATGCACGGCATTATGGGTTATGAAGGCTGGCAATGGCTGTTCCTGATCACCGGCCTGCTGGCGATTATCCTCATCGTTCCGGTGCTGTTCTGGTTCCCGATTAGCCCGGCGCACGCCACGTTCCTGTCAACCGAGCAAAAGCAGTGGCTATCGCAACGGCTGGAGGACGAACGCCGTCAGGAAACGGATAAATCTGTCGATACGCTGTTCAAGTCGCTGACCGATAAACGCGTGCTGGCGCTGGCGCTGGTGTATGGCTTTATCTGCTTCGGCGCTTATGGCATCAGCTACTGGATGCCGACCATCGTGAAATCCTTCGGGGTTTCCGATATGACCAACGGATTCGTCAATATGATCCCCTGGGCGATGGTGATGATTATGCTGCGCTGGCTGACACAGAAGCCGGAACGTACTAATAACCCGTTTATCAACGTCGCGCTGCCGATGTTTACCTCTGCTGCCTGCCTTATTGGTTCGGTTTGGTTCGCCAGCCAGCCGGTCATCAGCTTTGCCTTTATTTGCGGCGTGGTGTTATCGGTATTCGCTATCCAGCCCTGCTTCTGGAATCTGACCAAATTCCTCTCCGGTGCTTCAGCGGCTGCGGGTATCGCCATCATTAACTCGCTGGCCAACCTCGGTGGTTTCTTCGCGCAAAACACCATCCCGCTGGTACGCGATCAAATGCAAAGCGCCACCGCGCCGATGGTCTATCTCAGCATCGTCATGCTGGTGGGGGGGATCTGCACCATGATGATCATCAAATGGCTGCAACGTCAGCGCGAACCGAGTGTCGCACCGATGCCAGGTCACTAATCTAACATTTCAGAATTAATCAATAAAACGTGATGTGAGTCACCAATATCAGACATTAATGTTGCTGATACCGATACTCATCGTCAATATTCGACAAAACTAACATGTCAGTTTAAGAAGGTTGTCATGAAAAAGATTGTGGTTCTTGAACCGGGTTATGTGCATTACCGTGAAGAAGAAGCCATTCTCGCCGCTTTTCATCCGCAATTTGTGGTGATCCCTGCCAACACCGCGCGGGATGCGCTGCTGGAACAGTTGCGGGATGCCGATGCCGTGATGCTGCGTGAAGCACGCCTCGACAGCGGCATGATCGCCGCTCTCGATAAATGCCAGGCGGTGGTGCGTTACGGCGTCGGGGTGGATAACGTCGATCTCGTCGCGGCCAAAGAGAAAGGGATTTACGTCGCAAACGTACCGGATTACGGATCGGAAGACGTCGCCGAACACGCGCTGGCCTTGCTGCTGGCCGCTACTCGCCGCATTACCTCACGCAATCAGCAGGTTCATCAGGGCCTGTGGAACATCGGCCAGACTGAACCCATGTTCCGCATGAGTGGCAAAGTGCTCGGCGTGGTGGGCTTTGGCCGTATCGCCCGCTGCCTGGCGGCGAAAGCACGCGGCATCGGTTTCCGTTCGCTGCTGGTGTGCGATCCGCTGCTGGATACGCAGGCCGCTGAAGATGCCGGGGTGGTGAGCGTGTCACTGGAGACATTGTGTCGTGAAGCCGACTTTATCTCCCTGCATGTCCCGTTGTCAGAGAAGACCCGTCATCTGATCGGGGCGGACCAACTGGCGATGATGAAACCCACCAGCGTACTGGTGAACACCTCTCGCGGTGGCCTGATCGATGAAACCGCCCTGTTCCAGGCACTGCAACATCGTCAGCTGTTTGCTGCCGGGCTTGATGTGTTTGAGCAGGAACCGATCCGTGCCGACCATCCGCTCCTGACCTTACCTAACGTGATTTGTACCGACCATACCGCCTGGTTCACTGAGGAATCGGTAATTGAACTGCAACGCAAAGCCGCGCAGGAAGTGCTGCGTGTCTTTGAAGGCAACAAACCCCTGAATTGGGTGAATCGTTAAGCACCCGCCCTGCCAAGAGGATAGAGAAGATGTATAGCAACGAGATTATTGAAGGTTATCGCGCGATTTTTTCCACCGCTTCGATTGCGGATGCCTGCGACCAGATTGTGGGTAAAACCATGTTCCTGCCGTTTGAGGTGAAGAACCGTATCAACGACAAAAAGATTGTCGGCCCGGCGGTGACCATCCTCGAAGATGTCACTGATGAAAAACTACCGCCGCAGCATGCGCTGGATGCCATTGATGAGTCAGAAGCCGGTTCCGTGATTGTGATTGGCGGCAGCCCGGCACTGGAGAACGTCGCCGTGTGGGGTGGCCTGATGACCGCGGGCGCGGTGGCGAATAAGCATGAAGGCGCAGTGCTGATGGGTGGCGTGCGTGACTTAACCGAGATCCGCCGTGATTACGATTTCCCTGTGTTTGCCAAAACCGTGACCCCTGGCACCACGCTGGGGCGCTTCAAAACTCTGGACGCCAATGTCGCCCTGACCCTCGGCGAGGTGACGATTCACCCAGGTGATTTGATTGTCGGTGATGTCGATGGCGTGGTGTGTGTGCCACAGGCCCAGGTTGCAGCAGTCCTGGAACTGTCCAAATCCATCGATCAGCGCGAGCTGGAACAGGCCAAACTGATTATCCAGTCAGGATCGCTGCGTGAAGGGCTGGCCAAATACGGCCGCATTTAACCGTGATAAGCGGCCACGGCACCGTGGCCGCCTGACAGGATCAACAACATGAAAGATTTGGATATTCTCTCCTTCGGTGAACCGCTCTACGAATTCAGCCAGTTACCGGGAGCACAACAACCGGTCAGCTATCTGAGCGGTTATGGCGGTGACACCTCAAATTTTGCCGTCAGCGCCGCGCGTCAGGGAGCGAAAGTGGCGATGTTTACGCAGCTCGGCAACGATGTCTTTGGTGATCAGTTTGTCGCTTTGTGGCAGCAGGAAAACGTGCGTTGCAACTGGGTGCTGCGCCATGCCGAGGCCCCTACCGGCATCTACTTTATTAGTCACGATGAACGTGGTCACCATTTTACCTTCTACCGGAAAGGTTCCGCCGCTTCGCGCCTCCGTCCGCAGGATCTACCGGAAGCTGCCATCGCAGCAGCGCGTCTGCTGCATACTTCGGCGATTACCCTGGCAATCAGCGACAGCGCCTGTGACAGCGTTTTTGCCGCACTGGAACTGGCGCGCAAACATCAAACCCTCACCTCATTTGATACCAATCTGCGCCTGAAACTATGGCCGCTGGCACGAGCGCGTGCAGTGATCCACGAAGTCGCACGCCTGGTGGATATTTGCCTGCCAAGCCTCGATGAGGCCCGTTTGCTGACCGGATTACAGGATGCCGATGCCATCGCCGATTTCTATCTGCATCTCGGCGTCAAACAGGTAGTACTGAAAATGGGTAGTGAAGGCGCGATGTACGCCAGCGCCAATGAGCGCGTAGTCGCGGCGGGCCATAAAGTCGCAACCGTCGATGCTACCGGTGCCGGTGACTGCTTCTCCGGCGCTTTTCTCACCCGGTTGCTGGCGGGCGATGCGCCACAAAACGCCTTACTTTATGCCAACGCTGCCGCCGCACTAACCACCACTGGCTATGGTGCTGTGGCACCGATCCCTGACCGTAGCCAGGTTGATACCTTCCTCCACGCCGCACGTTAAGTGTGCCAGCCTGCCCATGAAACCCGCAGGCTGGCATTTTTGCTACAAACTGACTTCAGCTGGCATCACGACTTTCTTCGCCTTCGGTTTCAGCCCGAATAACATCGAGGTAAAGCGTGAGCGTTTTATCAGCCAATAACACAGGGTACTCACCGCAATCCCGATGGCGCAGTTAATCAGCACATAGATGATCGACAGGTTGGCCGGCAGCCAGACATCCATCAGCCACGAGAAGGTGATCACCACCGGATAATGCAACAGATAGATGACCAGTGCGGAATCCACCACCCCCGTCAGCAAACGGTTTTCTTTCAGCGGCAAACGCTCGAAGGTGAACACCAGCCAGTAAGAAAGCACGACCGACAACACACTGCCCATCAGCACCGGAAGATACTTCACAGCGCTGGCAATATGCTGATGCGCAACCACATAGAATCCCAGCCAGGTAGCCAGCGCGATAGCCGCGATCAGCCACTTATTGAGCAGCCAGCAATCCGCATATGCCACAATTTTCTCTCTGTTGACATACAGCGCATAGCCAGCAGCGTAATAAACCAGAAAACGTGCGGTAACCGGGATCAATTCAATAAACTCGCCCTGCCCTTTAACCAAAAACTTGAGAAAAAAGCAGGCATTACCCAGCAGGATCAGGGTCGTTAGCAACATTGGCAGCGATAATTTGCCCAATTGCCGCGAGGCGAATTGATAAAAACGTCCCGGAATCACCATCGACATGACCGACAGTGAAACCAGAAACCACAGGTGATGCATCCATAAATAACTGTGTAACCAACCCGTTAAGGATAAGGGTGTGCCTTTCATTTGCCCGGCAATCACATACATTAACGGGGGAATCAGCAACCAGGCCGTGATCAGTGGCGTAAGCACCCGTTTGCGACGATTCTCAAGGAAAATCTTTTGACCTTTGCGTAATACAATTAATGCCGCAAACATTCCCGAAAGAAAGAAAAACACTTCCATTCTGAATGTATGAAACATACTCAGAAAAGCAGTAAATAACTCAGAGGGATCGCGCTGCGCGACATAATACCAGCCATTTTCACCTGGCAGGCTTCTTGATGCATGCAGAAGCACACCTTCCAGAATTAATCCTGCGCGCAGCAGGTCGAGGCCAATATTTCGGCCAGAGAGAAATGATTGTGTATTCACGTTCGCACCTTCAGTGATGAATTATTTAAAGGGGAAATGACCTCACTCGAAATAATGCTAACATTTCACTCTCTCATTGACAGTTCGTTTACACAGTTTAAGAAAATCGCTATTGCATAAAATTAAAATCGTGTAACATCGTTAACATTGCGGAAAATAAACGCACCCGATAAATCGAGATATCCTGATATTTTTTGGCCCCTGACCGGATGGCAATCCACTCATTAAACGAATGATTTACCTGGCATGACGTTATCTTGTTCATTGATTAACGATCAATTTATTTATAGATATTTCGCAATGAAAATATAAAGATAATGCAATCATTATTTAATCAACAGAAAAACAAAAACGCCTTACAATGCAACAACTAAAAAATATCAACCACTTGATTTTAATCAAAATAAACACCTTACATTAATGACGCTCGAATTCACTTTATTTTTAATTTCTTTAGGAGTGTTCTGATGGCACTTTAGCTACCGTCATATGGCATATATACTCGAAATATTAGATGTTTTCACATCCCGTAACTAAAGGCGCAACCGTCATGAAACCGAAGCTGTTTCACATCGGAATATTGTTCTCATCGTTCACAGCAATCAATCCGGCCATATCTGCCAATGGTACTACCAATAATAATTTCATTATTGAAGCTTACGGTGGTTCGAGCACCCAGGGGGCGATGGCCGTTCGGGAAAACGGTAAGGTTCATCCTATTTTCATAAAAAATAATGAAATAGGCCTTATTAACCAATTCATCAAAG